>NZ_CP150256.1:172500-942500 GCF_037975455.1 Bacillus sp. FSL M8-0071 | reverse complement strand
CCCTATTCAGACTCGCTTTCGCTGCGGCTCCGCATCTTCTGCTTAACCTTGCACGGGATCGTAACTCGCCGGTTCATTCTACAAAAGGCACGCCATCACCCGTTAACGGGCTCTGACTACTTGTAGGCACACGGTTTCAGGATCTCTTTCACTCCCCTTCCGGGGTGCTTTTCACCTTTCCCTCACGGTACTGGTTCACTATCGGTCACTAGGGAGTATTTAGCCTTGGGAGATGGTCCTCCCGGATTCCGACGGAATTTCACGTGTTCCGCCGTACTCAGGATCCACTCAGGAGAGAACGAAGTTTTGACTACAGGGCTGTTACCTCCTATGGCGGGCCTTTCCAGACCTCTTCATCTACCTCGTTCTTTTGTAACTCCGTACAGAGTGTCCTACAACCCCAAGAGGCAAGCCTCTTGGTTTGGGCTAATCCCGTTTCGCTCGCCGCTACTCAGGGAATCGCATTTGCTTTCTCTTCCTCCGGGTACTTAGATGTTTCAGTTCCCCGGGTCTGCCTTCTCATATCCTATGAATTCAGATATGGATACCACTCCATTACGAGTGGTGGGTTTCCCCATTCGGAAATCTCCGGATCAAAGCTTGCTTACAGCTCCCCGAAGCATATCGGTGTTCGTCCCGTCCTTCATCGGCTCCTAGTGCCAAGGCATCCACCGTGCGCCCTTTCTAACTTAACCGTTAAAAAGAATCACTATGTGATATCTTGTATTACTAATTGAATGTGATGTCTACTGTTATCTAGTTTTCAAAGAACACGTTTCGAAGGAATGATCCTTCAAAACTAAACAAGACAGGGAACGTTCTGTTTATAAGACCCAAGGTCTTATATTCCGTATAATATCCTTAGAAAGGAGGTGATCCAGCCGCACCTTCCGATACGGCTACCTTGTTACGACTTCACCCCAATCATCTGTCCCACCTTCGGCGGCTGGCTCCTAAAAGGTTACCTCACCGACTTCGGGTGTTACAAACTCTCGTGGTGTGACGGGCGGTGTGTACAAGGCCCGGGAACGTATTCACCGCGGCATGCTGATCCGCGATTACTAGCGATTCCAGCTTCACGCAGTCGAGTTGCAGACTGCGATCCGAACTGAGAACAGATTTGTGGGATTGGCTTAACCTCGCGGTTTCGCTGCCCTTTGTTCTGTCCATTGTAGCACGTGTGTAGCCCAGGTCATAAGGGGCATGATGATTTGACGTCATCCCCACCTTCCTCCGGTTTGTCACCGGCAGTCACCTTAGAGTGCCCAACTGAATGCTGGCAACTAAGATCAAGGGTTGCGCTCGTTGCGGGACTTAACCCAACATCTCACGACACGAGCTGACGACAACCATGCACCACCTGTCACTCTGCCCCCGAAGGGGACGTCCTATCTCTAGGATTGTCAGAGGATGTCAAGACCTGGTAAGGTTCTTCGCGTTGCTTCGAATTAAACCACATGCTCCACCGCTTGTGCGGGCCCCCGTCAATTCCTTTGAGTTTCAGTCTTGCGACCGTACTCCCCAGGCGGAGTGCTTAATGCGTTAGCTGCAGCACTAAGGGGCGGAAACCCCCTAACACTTAGCACTCATCGTTTACGGCGTGGACTACCAGGGTATCTAATCCTGTTCGCTCCCCACGCTTTCGCTCCTCAGCGTCAGTTACAGACCAGAGAGTCGCCTTCGCCACTGGTGTTCCTCCACATCTCTACGCATTTCACCGCTACACGTGGAATTCCACTCTCCTCTTCTGCACTCAAGTTCCCCAGTTTCCAATGACCCTCCCCGGTTGAGCCGGGGGCTTTCACATCAGACTTAAGAAACCGCCTGCGAGCCCTTTACGCCCAATAATTCCGGACAACGCTTGCCACCTACGTATTACCGCGGCTGCTGGCACGTAGTTAGCCGTGGCTTTCTGGTTAGGTACCGTCAAGGTACCGCCCTATTCGAACGGTACTTGTTCTTCCCTAACAACAGAGCTTTACGATCCGAAAACCTTCATCACTCACGCGGCGTTGCTCCGTCAGACTTTCGTCCATTGCGGAAGATTCCCTACTGCTGCCTCCCGTAGGAGTCTGGGCCGTGTCTCAGTCCCAGTGTGGCCGATCACCCTCTCAGGTCGGCTACGCATCGTTGCCTTGGTGAGCCGTTACCTCACCAACTAGCTAATGCGCCGCGGGTCCATCTGTAAGTGGTAGCCGAAGCCACCTTTTATGTTTGAACCATGCGGTTCAAACAACCATCCGGTATTAGCCCCGGTTTCCCGGAGTTATCCCAGTCTTACAGGCAGGTTACCCACGTGTTACTCACCCGTCCGCCGCTAACATCAGGGAGCAAGCTCCCATCTGTCCGCTCGACTTGCATGTATTAGGCACGCCGCCAGCGTTCGTCCTGAGCCAGGATCAAACTCTCCGATAAATGGATCACAGGTTAAGTTCACCGCATCCTGCGGCGACACCTGTGTGACCTGCGTCGTGCAGGCCCTAGTTTGACTGACTACGCACATCGCTGTGCGATTTTTTAAAAACTGAATTAACAGGTACGTTTTGTCTTGTTTAGTTTTCAAAGATCATTTTCACTTCTTGTTGAAGCGACTTTATTAATATAACATTTTGACTTTCTTTTGTCAAATGTTTTTTTGATTTATTTTCCCGCCGCTGTGAGCTTGTTTTCTCAGAAGCGCATCAGCGACGTTTAATAATATAACACGGTCAAGAATCAGAGTCAACACCTTTTTTAAAAGAATATCCTCGGTGATAGACAGCCTGTCCTTTCGTTTCTATCTGGCAGACGTTGATAAGTCCCTTTTCCGTCAAGTAATCAAGCATAACGCCAAGATCTTGGGTAAAGTGCTTTAGGTCATGATGTTGAAGAAGCTCACCGAATTGCCAAATGTCTTTTTCTTTCATTACTTCGAAAAGATGCGCCGAACCGATCTCGGCTTTGGAATGGATGAGAAAATCATTTGCTAAGAATAATAATTCAAGTCTTTTTTCCAGGCTCTCATGACTTTCAATCAGCTCGGAATATAATTTGTACACTTGGGGCTCCATCTGGCGCACTTGGCTCCACACCGTGGTTTCGGGATGGAATCCTCTGTCGATTACTTCAATACGTGCTAAATGATGCAGCGCATGAACAACGGCATTGTAGGCATCTAAAAATTGATTGGCTTCAAAAAAAGCTTTCCCTTCAACATACCTTCTGATTAATTTGCCGTATTCGAGTCCGATCTTCAGTTTACGTTCGGCAAACGGAAATGTATTCAGCCTGTCAATCAGTTCAACTACGTATTCATTACGGTCAAACAAGACTCTGCCATTTACAATCCAATCTATGATTCTTCTATTTGTTCCAAGCAAAATCCATTCTTGAATCTGAGAATCTGTTACCACATGCAAAGAAGCTGTTTGATGATCAAATTCATAATGCTTTATAAAAACTGGCTCATCAGCATCCTTTACAATCACCAGCAAAGCTGCATCAAAGTTATCTGTTAAGGAAGATGTTTTGTTTCTTCTCTCAATCATAATGACAGCCAATGTATTGGGGTGACTTGCTCTTTCTTGGTAAATTGGACGGAGAAGATTTTCCATCACTATTCCTCCAATGCAATTGTTCAAATTTTTTTATTCTCTATTTGATTCAATTCTATGGTTAAAACGAAATTCCTTTTTTCTAAACACATTGAACTATTATAAACAATTTCACAGTAACTCTCCATATGTAAATTCCAGTTCAACCGAAAACATGAAGAAAATCCCATCGGGTTTGTGCTATAGTTAAAACAGAGGGGGATGGACATGGCGAAATACTCCAGCAAAATTAATAAAATCAGAACATTTGCGTTAAGTTTGGTTTTCGTTGGGTTTATCATTATGTACATCGGGATCTTTTTCAAAGAGTCAGTTTTGCTTTCTAGTTTGTTTATGATACTTGGGCTTTTATCCATCGGTCTCAGCACGGTAGTTTACTTTTGGATCGGAATGCTTTCGACTAAAGCGGTTCGCGTCATTTGTCCAGGCTGTGATAAAGAGACAAAGGTTTTAGGAAGAGTCGATATGTGCATGCATTGCCGAGAGCCGCTGACTTTAGATAAGGGATTAGAAGGAAAAGAATTTGATGAGTCTTATAATAAAAAGAAAATGTCGAAATAAAATAAGCTGACCGTTTCGTGCGGTCAGCTTATTTTTAATGATTTTCTTTTTTCGAACACTCTTGGCAGACGCCGTAAATTTCTAAACGGTGGTGGCTTACCTTGAAGCCCGTGACGTGGGCAGCGAGCTGCTCCACTTCATCAAGGCCCGGGTAGTGGAAGTCCACAATTTTACCGCAGTTTTCGCAAATCGCGTGATAGTGATCGGATGTGACAAAATCGAATCTGCTGGAAGCATCACCGTATGTGAGCTCTTTTACCAAACCTGATTCCCGGAACACACGCAAATTGTTATATACCGTCGCTACGCTCATGTTAGGAAATTTCCCTTCCAGAGCTTTATATATATCGTCCGCTGTTGGATGAGCCATAGAGTTAACGAGATATTCCAGAATCGCATGACGTTGAGGAGTAATGCGAACTCCGGTTTCCTTCAACGTTTCTAAGGCTTCTTTTAGTTCATGTGCAGCCATCCGTCATGCACCTCTCTTCTAAAAAAAATTCTTACATTGTAATGTTTATAATTAGTGTAACTCTTTCTACGATAATTTGTCAATTGATATCAGGGTAAAAGTAAGCATAGGCTCATAGAGATTTACTTTTCAGACATATCTTTGAGGGTTTGAAGCGCTTCGGCTACATGGTCCTTTACTTTTACTTTTCTCCATTCTTTAATGAGCCGGCCTTCTTTATCAATTAAAAAAGTGGAACGCTCGATTCCCATATACTCTTTTCCGAAGTTTTTCTTCAGCTTCCACACATCAAATGCTTCCGCCAGCTTATGCTCGTCATCAACAAGAAGCAGAAATGGAAGGTTATGCTTCTCTTTAAATTTTCCGTGTTTTTCCTGGCTGTCCGGGCTGACGCCGATAATGACGGCATCCAGTTCGGCGAAGCTTTCGTGACTGTCCCGAAAATCGCATGCTTCAGTTGTACATCCCGGTGTCATGTCCTTTGGATAAAAATAAAGCACGATGTACTTTCCTTTATAATCCGATAATTTTACTGTTTCCCCATGATCACCTTTTAACTCAAGATCAGGCGCTTTTTGTCCGATTTCTATAGTCATTACGTTACCTCCGGATGTTTTTTTATTAAGCGTATCCAATTCTTGTCCAGATTACAACCATCTCAGCTGAATCTGAAGCCCGAAGCCATTGTTCTTGTTCGGAAGCATGCTACAATAGAAAGGACGCATGGAGATATAGGAGGTTTTTATTCTTGCATACAAAATCAATTGAACTTCACAATGAGGCATTACAGCACATTGTCGGCGGTGTAAACAGCCCGTCTAGATCATATAAAGCAGTCGGCGGCGGTTCTCCTGTTGCAATGGAGAAAGCAAGCGGCGCTTATTTTTGGGATGTGGACGGCAACAAATACATCGATTATTTAGCGGCGTACGGTCCGATTATTACAGGACATGCCCATCCGCATATTACAGAAGCGATTAAAAAAGCAGCAGAGAACGGTGTATTGTATGGAACACCAACGAAACACGAGGTTACATTTGCAAAAATGCTCAAAGAAGCCATTCCCGCTATGGACAAAGTAAGATTCGTCAATTCGGGTACAGAAGCCGTTATGACGACCATCCGCGTGGCTCGCGCATATACAGGCCGGACAAAAATCATTAAATTTGCGGGCTGCTATCACGGGCATTCGGACCTTGTGCTTGTCGCCGCAGGCTCCGGCCCGTCTACTCTCGGCACACCAGACTCAGCCGGTGTACCGAAAAGCATTGCAAACGAAGTGATCACAGTACCATTTAATGATATCGATAGCTATAAAGCAGCTCTTGAAAAATGGGGCAGTGAAATCGCGGCGGTTCTCGTTGAACCGATTGTCGGCAACTTCGGTATCGTGGAGCCGAAAGAGGGCTTCTTAGAACAAGTAAATGAATTAACACATAATGCAGGGGCTCTCGTTATTTACGATGAAGTCATTACGGCTTTCCGCTTTATGTATGGCGGCGCGCAGGATCTCTTACAGGTGAAACCAGATTTAACAGCACTCGGGAAAATTATCGGCGGCGGACTTCCGATTGGGGCCTATGGCGGCAAACAAGAAATCATGGAGCAGGTAGCTCCGCTAGGGCCTGCTTATCAGGCAGGAACAATGGCAGGGAACCCCGCTTCCATCCTATCAGGCATCGCTTGTCTGGAAGTGCTCAAAGAAAAAGGCGTGTATGAAAAGCTTGATCACCTTGGCGCTATGCTTGAGGAAGGCATTTTGAAGCACGCAGAAACACACGGCATCACCATTACGGTCAACCGGTTAAAAGGTGCGCTCACGGTATACTTCTCTGATGAGAAAGTGGAAAATTACGAGCAGGCTGAACGGAGTGACGGAGAAACATTCTCTACGTTTTTCAAGCTGATGCTGGAACGCGGAATTAATTTAGCACCTTCTAAGTATGAAGCTTGGTTTATTACCACAGCACATACAGAGCAGGATATTAAAGACACGCTTACAGCGGTCGAGGATGCATTTAAACATCTAAAAAACTAGAATCAAATACCTTGAACAGGAGCTTTGAGCTCCTGTTTTTTTTATGGAATCAAACAGCGTGTAAGATTTTGGTCTTTTTCTAGAAAAATAGCTTGAATATTTGTATCGATCCCTGTATATTACTTAATTGTTTAGCAAATAAACTAACCGGGAATTTTAAGGATTAGCCCATTTGCTATGTCACACAATTTACTATAGAAAGGAATGCACGCACAAACCAATGAAACTTGGTGCCCGCATTTTCAAAACCGGGATTGCGATTACACTTGCCCTTTATTTGGCTTCGTGGATCGGGCTTCCCGCGCCGATTTTCGCTGGAATTGCAGCGATATTTGCGATCCAGCCGTCGATTTACCGCTCTTTTCTCATTATTATTGACCAGGTTCAAGCAAATATCATCGGAGCTGTGATTGCCACAGTGTTCGGCCTTATTTTCGGACCCAGCCCGATTATGATCGGGTTAACAGCAGTTATTGTCATTACAATCATGCTGAAACTTAAAATTGAACATACAATTTCAATTGCTCTTGTAACAGTCATTGCGATATTAGAATCTGCCGGTGACGACTTTTTAATGTTCGCGCTGATCAGAACAAGCACAGTCATCTTAGGGGTGCTTTCTTCCTTTATCGTCAACCTTGTGTTTTTGCCTCCTAAGTACGAAACAAAGCTGATTCATAATACCGTCGAAAACACCGAAGAAATTATGAAGTGGATCAGATTGTCCATGCGGCAGTCGACAGAGCATTCGATTTTGAAAGAGGATATTGAAAAACTGAAAGAAAAAATGATCAAGCTTGATCAGACATATCTTCTATATAAAGAAGAAAGAAGTTACTTTAAGAAAACGACTTATGTGAAATCAAGAAAGCTTGTCCTGTTCAGACAGGCCATTATTACTGCAAATCGGGCGCTTGATACATTGAAGAAGCTGCATCGTCTGGAAAACGAGATCTATCATATGCCGGAAGAGTTTCAGGAAACATTGACTGAAGAACTTGATTACCTGCTTTACTGGCACGAGCGGATTTTGATGAGGTTTGTCGGAAAAATCAAGCCGCATGATGACGCGGTTGAAGAAGGCATCCGGTATAAGCAGCTTTTAACAAAGTCATTTTTAAAAAATCAGCAGAATACGGATGAGGAGCTTATTGATTACAACATGCTCAATATTATGGCAAGCGCCGTGGAATATCGCGAGCAGCTTGAACATTTAGAAACACTTATCACAAGTTTTCAAACGTATCATCCGAAAGACTGCGAAATAGAAACAGAAGAGTAACCCGGTTAAACAGCCGGGTTTTTTTATATACAAAAAAATCTTATATCCTTCGTTAAAAGGATATAAGATTGATGTTTTAGTTCAAATTTTGAATGGTAAATAAGTGCTTGTATTGGCTCTCATAGTCCATGAGTTCATCATGGGTTCCGATTTCAATGATTGTCCCGTTTTCCATGACAACAATCTTATCCGCATGGGTGATTGTCGATAAACGGTGGGCGACAACAAAAGTTGTTCTATCCTTCGCCAGTTTGTCCATCGCTTCTTGAATGTAATGCTCACTTTCCAAATCCAGAGCTGATGTAGCTTCATCTAAAATGAGGAGCGGCGGATTTTTCAGGAATACCCGCGCAATTGAGATCCGCTGCTTTTGTCCGCCTGAAAGCTTAACGCCTCGTTCCCCCACCCGGGTCTCATATCCTTCTGGAAAACTCATGATAAATTCATGGGCATTTGCAGCTTTGGCGGCTTCGATTATCTCTTCAAGTGTGGCATCAGGCTTGCCGATCGCGATATTTTCCCGAATCGTTTCACTAAATAAAAAGGTATCTTGAAGCACCATACCAACCTGGTTGCGAAGGCTTCTTGCTTCATAATCGCGAATATCCGTCCTATCAATCAGCAGTCTGCCGCTTGTTACATCATAAAATCTTGGGATCAGGCTGACGAGCGTTGATTTTCCTCCTCCGCTCATGCCGACGAGAGCTACAGTTTCTCCTCTATTTACTTTTAAGGATACATCATGAAGAATATTTTCTTTGTCCTTCTCATATTGAAACGAAACGTTTTGAAACTCCACTCCTCCGCGAATCTGATCGGCCTTTATCGCATTTGGTTTGTCAGTGAGTTCATAGGGCTCGTCAATAAATTCAAACACCCTGTCCATTGATGCGATTGACTGTGTCAAAGTTGTAGAGGAATTGATCAGCCTTCTAACAGGGTTGTACATTCTGTCAATATATCCGACAAACGCGACCATTGTTCCGACTGTCAGCGGTCCATTAATGACAAAATACCCGGCGCACGCTATGACGATGAGCGGCGCCAAATCTGTAATGGTATTAACGACCGCAAAGGTTTTCGCGTTCCAATTCGTGTGGCGGATGGCTTTATCTAAGAAATGACCGTTTTTCTCATTAAATTGAGCCTGTTCATGATCTTCTATCGCAAAGCTTCTGATGACAGGCATGCCTTGAATGCGTTCATGCAAATGCCCCTGCACTTGAGCAAGAGCCTGTGAGCGCTCCCTTGTCAGCTTTCGTAAACGGCCGTAAAAATACTTCACTGATATTCCGTATAATGGGAATAAAACGATAGAGATCAGCGTTAATTTAACGTCCAGTGTGAGCATGATAGAGATTACAATCAAAATCGTCAGCATATCGAGCCATATATTCATCAGCCCTGTGATGACGAAATCCTTTGTTTGTTCTACATCATTAATCACTCGGGAAATGACTTCCCCTGTTCTTGTATTCGCGTAAAAACGAAGGCTCAGTTTTTGTATATGGTCAAACAGCTTAGCTCTTATATCATAAAGCACCTTGCTGGCAGTCCACTGGGCAAAATATTGCCGGTAATATTCAACAGGCGGGCGCAAAATTAAAAATAAGGCGAACATGATCGCCATAATCGTGAACAATGACGTGGTTTTGTCACTGGCCGTGCCGCCTCCTTGAATAATGTCGTCAACTACGTACTTCAGAAGCAATGGGAGAGCAAGCGGAATGGAGAATTTTACGATCCCGATTAACACTGTAACGAAAATTTGCTTCTTATAAGGTTTGACGAATTGCATGTAGCGTTTCATAACCCCCACGTTGATTCCCCCTCTCTCTTTATCATGATGTGTGTGAGCCCATGTGAAAAACCTGTTGTACCCCGCAACAGGTTTTTACGTAACCATTATTTTGTATAGCGCAAATACCGTTCATACCACATATCGACAAACTCGGGCGCAAACGGTCCCTGACGCTGGTGAATCCAATGGAGCAGCGTATTTAAGTAGTCTCTTAAAATACTGTCGATTTCTTTTGGATAATTCATGGCTTTCCGATGATCATCATATTCGTCTTCATCGAGAATATTGTAGGTCATGTCAGGAAAAACCTTAACATCTAAGTCATAATCAATATATTTAATTGCTTCGCCATCATAGGCAAACGGAGAACTGATGTTGCAATAATAATGAACCCCGTCTTCCCTCAGCATCCCGATGACATTAAACCATTGTCTTGCGTGAAAATAACAGATTGCGGGCTCTCTGGTTATCCATGTCCGGCCGTCTGATTCGGTTACCATCGTCCGGTCATTGGCTCCGATGACACACATTTCTGTACTTTTTAAGATTGTTGTCTCATTCCAAATTCTATGAATCAGCCCGTTGTGCTTATAGCTGTGAATTTGAATGGTTTCTCCTTCCTTGGGATAGCCCATATTTCTCCCCTACTTTCTATAAAGCCCTACAGTTAGTATGTCCAAATTTGCTTACCGACAACGTCTTTTACCTATTATAACGTTACAAATTGAAAAATGAAAATAAAAGAGCCATTCCGGCCGGGGAATGGCACATTCCTGCACTACACAAAGGAAGACGGCTTTTCTGAGCTGCGATATGAACGAATGACCTGCTCTGTCTGCTTTTGAAACATATCCTGTATATCGGCAAGGTGTTTCCGTTTTACCGCAATTTCAGCCTGAATCCCACGCAGCCTTGCATCCCTTTCCAAATGCCGGAGTTCCGCCTCAATTTGTTTGCAGCGGTCGAGCTCTGATTGGAGATCGAGAAGCTTATCCATCGTTTTCATCTGTTCACTTACCAGCTTTTCAAATTCGGTCATCGGTTCCTCCTTCAGCCTGATGAAAGTATAAACATTTCCTCCTTTAATCATTTCGATCTCCATAAAGCAAACCCTTTGACTCATTCTGTAGACCTTCCACAAGTTTTGTCGTTTTTCAAACAGAAAAAAGCACTTCCACCCGAAGATGAAGTGCTTTTTTCTGTTTCAGTGATTAGCTGTTTTGTTGTTTGTTTTGTTCAGCAGATTGGTTTTGCTGTCTTACCTGCTGTGCGTCAGTTTCACTAGCGAATTCAGTGCCGAATTGACCTTGTTGTCCAGCTGATTGCTGGTTTTGTTTTCTGACTTGCTGAGCGTTTGTTTCGCTAGCAAATTCAGTGCCAAATTGACCTTGACCAGCAGCTGATTGTTGGTTTTGTTTTCTAACTTGTTGAGCGTTTGTTTTGCTGAAGTTATTTGAGTTAGCCATTGTTATCACCTCCACGGTCATTAGAATGTGCAGGTGATCGTATAGCTATTCCTCTTTTTTAAAAATTTTTAAACGAGCAGTGAGCGTCCGCCGTCAACGATAATTGTCTGTCCGCGGATCATGTCAGCCTTGGAAGACACTAGAAACTCAACAGTATCAACCATGTCTTTAATTTCGACCATGCGTCCCGCCGGCGTGTTTTGGCGCGCATCCTCAAGCAGATCTTCTCTATTCGGGAAGTGTTTCAGCGCATCTGTGTCGATCGCTCCGCCTGAAACAGCATTGACGATAATTTGTTTTGGTGAAAGCTCAACGGCAAGATAACGGGTTAAAGCCTCTAACGCTGCTTTTGATACACCGACCGTGGTGTAGTTTTCAAGATAGCGGATAGAGCCTAATGAACTGATGCTGACAATATGCCCGCCTCCGTTCTTCTCCATTAGCTTGGCAGCTTCCTGAGCGCAGAAAAGCAATGCTTTCGCATTAATGTTCATCGTCCAGTCCCAGTGTGTTTCTTCTAATTCCATGACAGGTCTTAGTACTCCTGAAGCGGCATTATTGACAAAAACATCAAGTCTGCCGAACGTTTCATCAATTTGCTGAAACATTTCTTTGATTTTTGCAGGCTGTCCTACGTTTGCTTTTACGACAAGCACTTTAACGCCAAGCTTTTCGATTTCTTCCGCTGTTTCTAATGCTGCTTTTTTGCTGCGTGCATAGTTAATGACGATGTTATAGCCGTTCTCAGCAAGTCTGATCGCGGCCGCTTTTCCGACACCGCGGCTGCTTCCTGTTACGAGTGCACATTTATTTTGTTCCATTTTTCCTCATCTCCTTGTAGCGTATAGTTCTTTTATTTCCACAAACAATAATGGCAAGAACTTTAAAGGGGGTCTTCTGTTATGTATGTCGGACGTGATATGAGCGAATTGAACATGGTTTCCAAAAAAGATTGGAAGAACAGTGAACTCGCTTATTTTCATCATGCCTTTCAGCAAATTATGCCTTATTTGAACGAAGAAGGCCAATCAAAATACCGGGAATTAACGCAAGAAATTGAAGCGCGCGGCGGAATGAAGCGCAATGAAGCGGACTACAGCCACGGCACGCGCGTCTCTTACGATTAAGAATGGTTTACGGAGCAGCCGAGATGGCGGCTGCTTCTACTGCCATCTTCCAGATTTTTTGATGTGACACCGGGAACGCAAATTGTTCGAGCTCTTCTTTCGATACTTTTTTCAGCTCGCTGGTATCCGACACTTGTTTTACTTTACCGAAAAACACTGAAATATTCCATACCAGGTGGGTGAAAACATGCTCGACTACACCTTGCAGATCACTGATATCAGCTTGTATGCCATATTCGTTTTCTAAGAAAGCAATGAGCTGTTCACGCTCAGTTTTGATCCCTTTTTGTGTTTCAAGATTCGGGAATTCCCACAGGTTGGCGAGCAAACCTTTAGACGGCCGTTTGTGGATATACACTTGTCCGTCTTCATCAGTCAGTACGATCGCGGCCATGGTTTTGATCCCGGGCTTTTTCTTTTTGCTTTTTACCGGAAGCTCCCGTTCAGTGCCTTCTTCAAATGCTGAGCAATGCTGCTGAACCGGGCAAAGCAGGCATGAGGGTGATTTTGGCGTACAGATCAAGGCTCCAAGCTCCATCAAGCCCTGATTAAATTCAGATGGTTTTTCTTTGGAAATAAAAGCTCGTATGGCGTCTTCAAAGATCGTTCTTGTTTTTGGTTTGGCAATATCATCCCAAATAGATAGAATTCTGGACATGACACGCATCACATTTCCGTCAACTGCGGGAATGGGTTTATTGTAGGCAATGCTGAGCACCGCTCCCTTTGTATAAGGGCCGACGCCTTTTAACCCGCCAAAATCTTTCTCGTCTGGAGGAACAATGCCGCCGTATTCCTGTTTCACTTCTTTTACCGCGCTTTGCAGGTTTCTGACTCGCGAATAATAGCCGAGCCCTTCCCATGCTTTCAGCACCTTTTCTTCATCAGCATCAGCGAGCGCTTCCACTGTCGGGAATTGTTCTACAAACCGGAGAAAGTAAGGAATCACTGTCTCTACTCTCGTTTGCTGCAGCATCACTTCAGATACCCACACCTTATATGGATCTTGGTCCTCTCTCCACGGCAAAACGCGCTGCTCTCGTTCAAACCATGAGATTAAATCATCGCGAAATTGCTGTATGTCTTTTTGTTTTAATTTGTCTTCAAGTACGTTCATATGTGTTTCTCCCCAGTCTTTCGCGCCCCGCTTTTCTTTAGACTGTTTTTTGTTGTACACTAAGGGCACAGTACGATAATATGTTACATTAAATAGTAATAAAGAAAAAGCGGAAACATATGAGAACGATTGAATCAGTTTAAAAATTGGGTATATGAAAATGGGGAATTTCTTACAAAGTGAATGTGCAGGATCACCCTGCAAGGAGGTCACCTATGGATACGGGCACACATGTCGTTATGGGCATCGCACTGGGCGGTATTGCGACGCTTGATCCTGTTGTCGGATCAGATCCGGCAATGGCTCACGCTGTTATGATCGCAACGCTTGCGGGCTCTCAGGCTCCGGATATTGATACTGTGTTAAAGCTTAAAAACAATGCTGTTTATATAAGGAATCACAGAGGATTTACCCATTCAATTCCCGCCGTTTTGTTTTGGTCTGTCATCATCCCGGCGATTCTGTATTTATTTTATCCTCAGGCCGATTTTCTGCACCTGTGGCTGTGGACACTGCTGGCAGTCGTTCTGCATGTCTTTGTTGATATATTCAACGCCTATGGAACACAAGCCATTCGTCCGTTTTCGAAAAAATGGGTTGCGCTCGGGCTGATTAATACGTTTGATCCGTTTATTTTTATCAGCCATCTGGCAGCTATCGCGATTTGGTATGCAGGCGGGAGTCCCGGCATCACGTTTCTCAGCTTATATATCATATTGGTAGGCTACTACTTGGTGCGCCTGATCATGCAGCTGAGAATTAAACGGAAGCTTCATGAGATGATTCATGATGAGATCGAAAGCATTATTATTTCTCCAACGATGAAATTCAGGCAATGGCGAATCGCAGTGACGACAGCACATGCTTTCTATGTAGGAAGAAGCATGGAAGGACATGTCGTGATTCTGGATACATTTAATCGGGTGCCTGTTCCTGAAACCGATGTAATGCATGCGGCAAAGCAGGATGATAACATCGCGGCGTTTCTGTCCTTTTCTCCGGTATACCGGTGGGAAGTGGATACGTTTAAAGATCATTATGAGGTGAGATTTATCGACCTGCGTTATCGGAGCAAAGGCCATTATCCGTTTGTCGCAATTGTTCATATCGGCCATGATCTCACGATTCGTTCGTCCTATACGGGATGGATATTCAGCGAAGAAAAACTTCAGAAAAAATTAAAGCTCGGCTCTATATAGAGCCGGGCTTTTTACGTCTTATATAGAAAACAGCAAGCAGCAGACTGACGAGAGATATGATCGCCGATATTTTGAAGTATGGCGGATAGTAAGTCAGCTCAATGTGATTGTCTCCCTTTTGCGCCTTGAAGCCTATAAAAGCATAATCCGCTTTTTCGATCTTCTGTGTTTTTCCGTTGATCTTCAGCTCCCAGCCTTTTTCATATGGGATCGGAAGCATGATGTACTGGTCTTTTGACAGATGATAGGCAAAGGTCAGTCGATTTTTGTTCCAATTCAGTTTGTCTGCTTTCTCTGTTTTATTTTGCATTACAGCGTTTTTCAGCGTTTGGTAATTTTCTTCATAGAGCGCTATGTTTCTCAGCTCATAGGTTCCTTTCGGAAGATTGATTGAGATATGGCCTGATTTAGGCACTCTTACCGTTATATTATTTACTCCGGTTTTATATATCGATTTGTTCGATTTCCTTGTTGTGACATAATCATTTACCTTTAACGTAAATCCTTTGTCTTTTGCTTTGCTTTTCAAATAAAAGCTGACATAGTAGTCTCCCGGAGCGGCTGACGGCTGTTTCGGGGTGATGATCAGCTCTCCTCCGTTTTCTCCAGTTACGGTTAGCAGCCCGTTTTGATACTGGGCTTGTTTTGCAGTGATGTCCGACTTGGTGATCAAATTGGACGGTTTTGGTGTCTGCTCCGTTTTTACTGATGGATCTTTTAATATGATTCCTTTCAGCATCGCCTGTTCTTTCGCAAGAGCGGGCAATCGGTCCAGCTCACTTTCGCTGTATATGGCATCCGCTGTTTTGACGAATGGAAGCATGTACTGATTCTCATAAACTGCATAATGCTCTGTTTCTAAATGCTTTTTGAAGCCGTACGGGACGCTGGCTTCGTTTGTTTTTTCGGTCATATAATATTTGCCGTAAAGCAGGCTGTATAAATTCGCCCTGTCTCCCAATGACGCGTAACGGCTGACGCTTTCCCTGCCCATATCGATGCTTAAATCATTCCAATAGAAGGCCAGCAGATCTTTGTTTAAAATGCTGGAATACGCGCTGAAGCCATTAAATCCGTAAATGATTGGCGTATTATTGCGGACCCCGTTCATCCAGTCGATTCTCATGAGCGGATCATCGTCTTCCTTCTGTAAACGTCTGATGAGCTCAGATGATTCCCGCCCTCTGTATTCCTCACTTGTAAGATATTCTTTTGTCACACTATCCAAATCGCCGCCTTCTGAGAGCGCGTATTTTTGATAGGAGTTGGCGACAAACAGCGAAGAAAGAATGATTATACCGTACACAGCCATTTTTGCCCGTTTTTTCGCAAAAGCTGCAGCAAACAAGGCTGCGATTGTCATGAGTAAGAGCAATAGAATACTTTCATTCGCAGGCTTCCATATATCGAGCTTATACCTTTGAATATGATACAAGTAAAGAAGCAGGACGACAGCTGCGGCCGGGAGCAGTTCTTTCCGTTTCAATTCAGACAGCTGTGACAAACCAGCCGCAGCTGCTCCCGCAATGGTAAAGGCCAGAACATATTCAAACCGGTTTTGCGGGGCGGAAAAACCGTTAAAGACGCTTGCCGCATACGGACTGAAATGAAACAGAATAAACAGCAGGCTCAACCCGGCAAAGAGACGAAACACACGGTTTTTGTAAAAAGAAATAATAAACAAAAACAGCAGAAAAGCGGCCGGCACAATGATGATCCGGCTCGAAAATAAGATATTATCATCGAAATTGAGCCACTCTATTTTCTGGCTGTATGGAGGGCGCAGGTTGTTTAAAAAACCGTATACTACCGGCACAAACGCCGCCGCACTGATGCCAAAAGAAATGAAGCCTGAAACGAGAAATAATCTGATTTGAATCCATCTTTTCTCTTCATGTGGTTCCAAACGGATCAGCCATCTGAACAGCACATAGATTCCGATGAATATAAGGTTTATGTATGCAAAGTAAAAATTGTTGATTAACGTCAGCGAACACGCAACGATAAACCACGCCGGACGCCGCTCTCTAATAATTTTTTCTGCGCCAAGCACAAGCAGCGGAAGCCAAACCATTGTATCGGTGAAAAATTCCCAATACGCTTCGTGACGGAAATAAATAATTGAGACGCCGTATAACACGGCTCCCGTGAACGATGCCGCCCTGTGCTTAAGAAGATAATGAAAAACAGAAGCGGACGTAAAGATGATCAAGCTCAATTTGAAAATACTGATAAAAACAGCTGACTCAGCCCAAAAAAGCGTATCCGCTTCTTCGATCAGCTGGACGGCTTGAAGCAGCCAAACAGCGGCGGACACAGCAAGAAAAAGAAAAGACGCAGAAAAATAATAGCCGAGCTGACTGAATGTGCCGCCGCCAAGTCCGAATGAATAATTGTAGAAAAAATTCCCGTGTGTATATTGGTCAAATAATAATTTTTTAAATACGATCATTTGCGCAAGCCCGTCACCCGGACCTGTCATATACCTGCCTTCCGCCCATTCTTTCACAAAAAAAGCGTGTGCCAGAACGGACACCAGCAAACTGGCCGCATAGATCATGATATGTTTTCTTTTCATATAAATTCTCCAGTCTTGCTTTTAAGATAATAGACACGCAAAAAAAGCACTGCCAATGGCGTTTGGTATTTTCAGTGCATTTTTGTCAGACGCCGCATGCTTTTTAATTCGTTCGTTTCAGGCAGGTCTTTGTTCGGGATATTCGCTTCTTTGATCAAATAATGCGGGCGTTTTTTTGTTTCATAATAGATTCGGCCGATATATTCACCTATAATTCCAAGGCTTAACAGCTGTACTCCGCCGAGAAATAACACTGCTGAGATAATGGTGAAATACCCAGGCACAGAAATACCGTTAGTCAGAATTTTAACGAATGTGGCAATGATATAAATGATGGAAAGCAGCAGGATGAAAATGCCTGTATAAAAACATAATCTCAGCGGCTTATGATTAAATGAAACGACGCCGTCCATGCCGTAATTAAACAGACTGCTGAACGACCATTTGGAGGTGCCGTTTTTTCGTTCGACATTTTCATAAAATACAATTTTCTGATCAAAGCCAATCCAGCAAAAAAGGCCTTTTGAGAAGCGGTTTCCTTCGCTCAGCTTCAAAAGTGCATTCACAGCTTGGCGGCTTAACAATCTGAAGTCACCGACACCGTCACGCAAATCGACTTCCACCGCTTTATTAATGAACTTGTAGTACATAGATGATAAGAGTGAGCGGACAAAGCTGTCCCCTTTTCTGTTCCTTTGGGCAATGACTTGGTCATACCCTTCTTCGTAGCCTTTGATAAATTCCTTCAGCAAATATGTCGGATGCTGCAGATCGGCATCCATTACAATAACCGCCTCGCCCTGAACATGCTCAAAGCCCGCCAAAATCGCGGCTTCTTTTCCAAAGTTTCGAGAAAAAGATATATACTTCACCCGGCTGCACGTCGCTGCCAAGTCTTTGATCTGCTGAAGCGTGTCATCAACACTTCCGTCGTTTATGAAGAATATTTCATAGTCATAATGAATGTTTTTAAATTCCTTTTTTAAAGATTCATGAATGAGTTTGACATTATACCCTTCATTGTAAGACGGGATAATAATCGAGATTAATCCTTGCTTCATTAAGGCACCTTCTTTTTATTATTCTTTTTAAGTATTGCCTTAGGGGAGTTTTACACAAATCTTCAGTAAGGCTATTCCTTTTTTTAAAGTCGTTTAAACCTGTTTTTTGTTACAATTTTATGGTGACATTCATGATTTTTAATGTTATTTTGTCATGTTTAAAACAGACTATGAAAAAAACGCACAGAAAAAGTCTGCCATTATGACAGACGGATGGAGAGAAATTTTAGCTTATTGGTTCTTAAGATATTCCAAAATCAGCTGATTGACGATGGCTGGCTTTTCGTGGTTAATCCAATGGGAAGCTTCATCAACAAAGATGAGATGTCCATTCGGGCAATGCCTTTCCGTCTCTTTCGCAAGCTTTCTGCTCAAAAAGCGGTCTTCCATTCCCCAGATCATTCGGTAAGGTACTGTTTCGTAAGAGGGTTTCTCTGCCAAGCTTCCTTTTCTGAGGGCTCTGTACCAGTTCAGCATAGCTGTCAGCGCGCCCGGCTGTTTCCACGCTTCTTTGTACCTGCTGACATCCTCGGATGTAAAAAGCGCGGGACGGTCGGATAATCCAATCGCTTTGTCTAATGTTTCATAATCATTTTCCCTTAGTGATGCCTCCGGTATATCGGGCAGCTGGAAGTATGCGATATACGAGCTTTTCAGCCATTGCGGCGGATAAAGCGGCGTTACGGTTTTCATGACGTGCGGGTGCGGGATATTGATCGCGATCAGTTTTTCAAGATATTCCGGGCGTGTGGAAGCCAAATGCCATGCGACAGCCCCTCCCCAGTCATGACCGATGACAATTGCTTTTTCATCAGTGAATTGCGTAATAAGCCCGATGATATCATCTCTTAATGTATCAATCCGATATGAATCAATTCCTTCCGGTTTGTCACTGAGATTGTAGCCCCGCTGATCAGGAGCAATGACCCGGTAACCCGCATCAACAAGCGGTTTGATTTGATTTTTCCAGCCGTACCAAAACTCAGGAAATCCATGGAGCAGGACAATTAACGGGCCGTCTTCCGGTCCTGCGGCTGCAACGTGGAGCGTGATTCCGTTCGTATTAACAAACTGGCATTTAACTCCGTCCACTTCTATCTCCTCCTTGACTGTGCGTCATGATTTTCAGCCTTTTCTCCGTTAGCATAAATGTTATGACACAGGCGGCAATCAGCAGGATAAGCTGAAGAATAATCAAGTTTGATCCCAGCAGCAAACCCATTCCCGCAATCACCAAGCCTGACAGGATCATTAATGATGCACTGTAACGGTTCGCTTCATTCCATAATCTTTGATCTGACATTGAGCGTCTCGTTCTGTACCCGTACACACTGTTGATCGATTTGGGAGGAAACAGTTTGATCAGTATGCCCGCAATGATCATAAGCCCTCCGCCGACTAAACCCGTCATATCATCATCTCCTTTCTCATTGTTACGTGCAGAAAGAAGAAATGTTTCATGCATAGGCAAAAAGACAAGCCTCGGCCTGCCTTTTTATCGCATTTGTAAATCCTTTGTGTGAATATAGCCTTTAACTCCGCCATAATCCACGAACGCCCAAGTGAAGTCAAATCCGCCGTTTTCACTGAATCCCCACCCAAGTATTGTCACCTCTGTTCCAGATGAGAGCTGCTTAGCTTTTCCGTTTTCGGGCGTCGGTGTATAGAAGGCTGTCTGTTTCGTTGTTTTCGCTTGGCTTGCGGTTTTCATTAAAAAGTGAGTTGAAATATATGCTTTCTTTCCTTTGAAATGAATTTGAGCCCAATCGGCATTTACGAACCTATCGACTTTTACCTTTTGTTCTGATGATACAGTGCCGAGAATATCACCTTCATGATTTGGCTCAGTCCGGACATTCAGTTTTCCTGCTTTTATGATGTAAGTATCGGATGATGGCATGCTGACAGATATGTCGTGAAGGGGCGCAGCTTTTGCTGCGGGAGCGGAATGAAGTGCTGTCAAACCCAGTCCTGCGGCAGCTGTTAAAGCGAGCATTACTTGTTTCTTTTTCATATAAAGCTCCTCCTCGCATTTTGACAAGATATAAGTGGTATTCCCTGATTGACAGGCTGGTGAAACATGTTTTGTTTATGATTTCTTCCTGTTAAGGTAATTTTAAGAAAATGAAAAAACCTGCCGGTCGTTAACGGCAGGTTTTTAATGCAAAAGGCCTCTGCTTTGATTTAAGTAATCATTCACGTCGTTACGGGAGCTTTGAAAAAGGTGGAGCTGGCCGCCATAGTTTTCAATCCATTGTGTGACGATTTTTTCAGTCATTTTTTCACCTTGATAGGCGTGTCCGGCTTTTGCATAGGTTGCTTCGAAATCGCTCCATAACAATTCCACCCACGTTTTTGCCTGTATATAGCTGATCATCTCGTTCTTTTCCAGAAGCAGATTAGTCAGTTTCTCAATGTACATATTCATGTGTGCAGTCTCCTTTCTTCAGGAAAAAAATAACGCTTTATTACGTAGTGTTCTCCATATACTAACCTTACGTCTTCATCTGGAAAGACGCAACTTTTTGATCTCGAATCTAGGGGGATATGACATGGTCCGAAATAAAGAAAAAGGATTTCCTTACGAAAACGAAAACAAATTTCAGGGTGAACCGAGAGCAAAGGACGATTATGCTTCAAAGCGTGCTGACGGATCTATCAATCAGCATCCTCAAGAAAGAATGAGAGCCTCAGGCAAACGGTAAAGAAGAACAGCTGCATACACTGCAGCTGTTTTTACCCTTTATTGACTTGATATTCGTAGACGCTCTTCTTTTCTGATAAGTGTGCGAAGGTAGAAAGCACAAGTCCGCATGCAGTCATAAGCGCACCTCCTGCAAACAGCCAGGAATAAGAGCCTGTTCCGTTTAAAATCATTCCGCCGATCCATGCACCAAGGGCATTGGCAAGGTTAAATGCTGATACGCTGACAGCTGCGGCAATGGTTGTGCCGCCCTCAGATGAGGAAATGACCTTTGTTTGCAGAAGAGGCGGCGTGCCGAATGCGCATGCCCCGAATAGGAACGTTGCCACAATGGCTGCAGCCGGGTAAATGGCGATGTAAGGAAATACAGCCAGAACACCGATTAAACCGATCATTACGCCGATCATCGTCCGAGTCAGCAAAGGCAGCGGTACTTTTCCAGCAAAGAAATTCCCGGCAACGCCTCCCAATCCATACGCAAAGAGAGCACCTGTAATGCCAACCGTGCTGAATCCGGCTGAATGCCTCAAAATGGGTTCGATAAAGGTGTAGGCGATAAAGACACCGGAATAGCCTAAAATGGTAATCGCGAAGGAAAACAGCACTTGTTTGTGTTTAAAAACCCCCCACTCATTCATAAGCATTGGGATCACTTTTGGTTTTCTGTTCGGCACGGCAGCCATAAGGCCTAAAAATCCGATGACACCAAGTGCCGTAATGATGGAAAACACCGCTCTCCAATTCAGGACATCTCCGAGATAAGAGCCGAATGGAACACCAAGCATTAGAGCCACTGTCAGTCCGCCGTTCATTGAAGCAGCAGCTGCAGCACGCTTTTCCGGCGGAACCATTTCACTTGCGAATACCATGGCAATCGCGAAGAAAGCGCCGTGAATGGACGCAGATAAAATTCTTGAAATGGCCAATACCGCAAAATTCGGCGCCAGTGCGCTCATCAGGTTGGAAAGGATAAATATCGCCATCAGCCCAAGAAGCACAGGCTTTCTCGGAAGCTTGACGGAAATGATGGTGACGAGCGGCCCTGTCAAACAAACGCTTGCCGCATAAGCCGTGACAAGAAGCCCTGCGGATGAAACCTGTATATGAAAGTCATTGGCAATCGACGTCAAAATACCCATCACCGCGTATTCTGTATAGCCGATTGAAAATGTACAAATCATAAGAACAAATATAATAAATTTTACAGATGGGTTTTTGATACTCAACGTCATCGCCTCCTTTGATTTTAAAAAACAACGAGTTTCATCTTAAAAGATTTTTCAAGTGAATTCAATGATTTTTTCTTTAAGAATTCGTGTAAATGTGCTGCAAACAAAAAGAGGCTGATCATCAGCCTCCTGTTACGCTTTATTCTTTTTCTTGCAATACTGAGATTGGCAGCGCTTCCTCTTGCTGAGGGGAAGAGGTCCTGTATCCCCATGCGAAAACGCCATTTAAATAACTGATGGTAAACTCGTCCTCAGTGGTTTCCACACGATATGTTTCTCCCGGTGAGTAATCTTCCGGGTTCAGCAAATATGCTTTTGCCATCGTAATTTTCCGTTCGAGCACTGCCAGTTCGTTTATGATTCCATGCTGTTCGGCTTTTCTTGCTTTTTCAGAAAGTAATGCGATTTCGGTATTGAGTTCATGCGGTGTCATTTGACTGTATCGTTTCTCCATTTCAGTACTCCTCTTCCTGCAGTAATTGCTCGATTAAATCGAGTGAGAATCCTTTGCGGAATAAAAATTGTTTGACCTTCATGGCGCTTTCATATGAGCCGTCATAGCGGTATTTTCTAAACGCTTTTTCCGCGTGAAGGCGCAGCGCTTCTTTCTCTGTGTCTTCATCATTTTCATATTCAATCTGATCCATCGCCGCGCTGATAACATCAAATGAGAAGCCCTTGCGCTGAAGCTGCAGCTGGGCGCGCTGTTTGAGTTCTTTCGTCGAAAGCTTTTTATCTTTTTTGAGAAGCTTTTCAACATGCTTGACCGCTTCTCTTGTCTGATCTTCAAAGGAAAAGGAACTTAGCGCCTCCTTAATTGTATCGTCATCAATTCCCTTCGCTCTTAGCTCTCTGAACAAAACATCAGGGCCTTTTCCGTTTGTTTTTTTGTGAGTGCTGACATAGGCTGCGGCAAATTCCTGGTCGTTTAAGTACTTGTAATCGTTAAGCCTATGGATGACTTCCGCAATGACGGGGGGCGAGGTTTCTTTTTTCTTTAAGTGGTCCTCGACCTCTTTCGTCGACCGCATTCGATAGGATAAAAAGTCAAGCGCACGGTTGAAGCCTTTCTTCACTTCATCGCCGTATTGAATCTCAATGATGTCAAGATCATCGAGTTCTTTTCCCTTCTTGAGCTCAAATTTCACGAGCACATCCGCGTCCACGCTGAAGGCGTATTTATCATCCAGAAAAATATTGAAGCGTTCCGTATTCTTTTTTTGCGTTGATATTTTTGTAATAAACGGCATCTTAATCTCCCTTCTCAGGCCTGAAACGCGTTTTCTTTTATTAAAATGAGGTAAAGTATATTTATTAGAACGATGAGGAGAGATGTTCATGAATATCGCAATGACGGGCGGAACCGGTTTTCTCGGCCAGCATCTGACAGGCGTTCTTACCCGCCAGGGACACCATGTTTATATTTTATCAAGAAACGCACGGGAAACTGAACAAAAAAATATGACATATGTCCAATGGCTGACGGAAGGAGCCGCCCCGGAGCAGGAACTTCCTCATATTGATGTCTGGATAAACCTTGCGGGAAAATCGATTTTTGGCCGCTGGACAAATAAAACAAAGCAGCACATTCTCTCCAGCCGTATCAATGCGACGCGTGAAGTGCAGCGGCTTATTCAGAAACAGAAGGAGAAGCCGAACACATTGATCCAAGCCAGTGCCGTGGGTATTTACGGCACTAGTCTTGAGAAAACCTTCACAGAGGATTCTGCAACGTCAGATGAGGATTTTCTCAGCCATACTGCACACCTGTGGGAAAAGGAAGGACAGCATATTGAGGCGATGGGCATCAGGACGGTTTATGCGAGATTTGGCGTGATGCTTGGAGAAAAAGGCGCTCTCCCGCTCATGATTCTCCCCTATAAGTTTCTGGCCGGCGGAACGATCGGAACGGGAAGGCAGTGGCTGTCATGGATTCATGTCGAGGATGCGGCCCAGATGATCCGATATGCGGTGGAAAACGCCGGCATCTCAGGCCCAATGAATGTCACCGCGCCCAATCCTGTGGACATGAAGCAATTCGGAAAAACGATTGCACGGGTGAAGCACCGCCCGCACTGGCTCCCCGTCCCGGAATTCTTTTTATCAAAAGCATTGGGTGAAATGAGTCTTTTGATTGTGAAAGGACAGCGCGCTCTTCCGAAAAAAGCGATAACCTCTGGATTTCGTTTTACATATTCGGATCTTGAATTTGCACTCTCACAGCTGATAGCGGACCGAAAGACTGTATAAAAACAGCAGGAAGCGTCAACCTTAAGAATAACATGGTTGAAGGAGGTCCTTTTTATGGAAAAAAAGAGGGAGAAGCACCAGCAAGGCGCCAACCTGAAAAAAATGCAGGAAGTTCTTTATTCAGGCGAATTTAAAAAAGCGGAAAAAGCTGCTAAGCGGAAGTAGGAATACATAGCCCCTTAAAACCAAATACTATATTTGTTTGATATCACTTTTTAGGGGGAATTTGATATGGGCAGAAATCATATCCACAAAAACCGTGATAAAAACAAACAAAAGCTTCCACAAGTTCCCGATGCCTTAAAAAGGGAAACTGACGGCGTTTACGAAGAATATTCAACCGAGCTTGCTGATGCAGATGACCGCGAAGCGCAAGAGCGTGCGAAAGCAGCCGACAACAGAGCGAAAAAGAAATCTCGTTAATGAAAAACCCCTTGTCTCCGTTTGAGACAAGGGGCTTTTTACATTTCAGTGAACCGTTCGCGGATCGGTGTGCGTTTTTTCACTTCCGGCGCCTCGTCAGGATAACCTGTTTGTATGATGGCGGCGAAACGCTCATTATCCTGTAAAACAAAGGCCTGATGGACTTCTTTGTCATAAAGGATTTTTCCGCTTTTCCAAACCATGCCGATTCCTTTTTCCCAAGCGAGAAGCTGAAGATTTTGAATCAACGAGCTTGTTGCCGCAAAATCGTCGTCCCGCGCTCTTTCGTTTTCATCTTCCTGAAACACGACGAGGAGAAATCCCGGAACGCGCCCAAGTGTGTTTTTGAAATTTTGAAGCTTTTCCTCTGTCATATCCGGCTTGGATTTCTTAGAGAACGCTGCAAATGTATTAATGAGGTTCGCTTTACCTGTCTCACTGGAAACGTAAATAAATCTCCATGGCTCTGTCACTCTGTGATTTGGCGCATATTTTGCCGTTTCAAGCATGTCAAGAATGACTGCTGAAGGTACTGGCTCTTGTTTAAACTTTCGAATCGATCTTCTGCTGCGTATGATGTCCCGCAGTACTGAATGCTGATGTATTTGTTCGGTTTGAGGCATACCGTCTCACCTTCCTATGCAATTGAAAATGATTATCATTTCATAATGATAACGGAAAGTGCATCTTTTTGTAAACCATCATCCGTATTAGATTTTAAGAATACGGGTTTCTGAGTAAACGGCTGTTCCTGTCATGTTCACTTTCACATGGCCGCCGGCTTCGTTCATTTCGATCTCCACTTTTCCGTCTTTTCCAATTTCCTGCCCTTGTTCAATGATAAATTTATGCTGCTCGGCATTGCCATAATGTTTCATATAAGCCCCCATCACGCCGGATGCTGTGCCGGTCACGGGGTCTTCAATCGTTCCCGAATACGGGGATGAAAAGTGGCGCCCGTGCAGGTCGCTGTCGGGATGGACGGTTTCAAAGGTAAACGGATGGACTGAAGCTTTTGGCAGATCAACTAACACTTCCGGAAATTGTTTGTTATCTGGCACCATTTTTTTGGAAGCCTCCAATGATTTAAGCGGAACGATGGCTGTCCATATCCCAGTGCTGCCAAACACAATCGGAAGGTCTTCATGAAAATCTTCATCGGTGATACCCAGTGCGTCCGCAAGTTTTTTCCGATCGCCTGTAAATGGTTTGAATTGCGGAGAGGCCTGTTCAAGCGTGATATGAATGCGGCCATCTTTTTCAGAAATCTTCACAGGCAGGATACCCGCTTTCGTTTGGATGCTGTACGTTTTACCGCTCTCCAGCATTCTTTTCTCACATAATGCGTAAAGAGAAGCAACTGTCGCATGACCGCACAAATTCATTTCGTGTCCAGGTGTAAAGTAACGGAGTTCAAGATCGGCCGACTCGCTTTTTCGGATAAAGGAGGTTTCTGAATACCCGGCACGCTCAGCTATGATCTGCATCTCGTCTTCCGTATAATCGTCTCCCTGCAAAACGACGCCTGCGGGGTTTCCTTTGCCGGGACTGCTTGTAAATGCTTCATATTTTAATACCTCTGCTTCTTTCATTCATCTGCCGCCCTTTCTTTATCAATGTCTCTGTCAGTATAACAAAAATAATTACGAATCTTCAGTCATTATCAAAAAAACCCATTTTCTTTTTTAAGAAAATGGGTGTAACGATTAAGAATTTCTTGTTTTATAGAGCAAATAAATAAAATAAGGTGCGCCGATAGCCGCTGTAAAGACGCCGGCCGGCACTTCCACCGGAGCAAATAAGGTTCTGCCGACGATATCAGCTGTTAAAACGAGCAGAGCTCCAATAAGTGCCGACGCTGGGAGCAGCGCGCCATAAGATGAGCCGACAAGCCGTCTTGCAATATGGGGCGCCATCAGCCCGACAAAACCGATTGTGCCGGCAACTGAAACTGCACAACCAGTAAGAGCCGTACTCAAAAGGAGCAAGAAAAAACGATTTCGCTGCACAGCGCTTCCTGCACCCGCCGCAATATCTTCACCCAGCACCTGTATATTCATATTTTTTAGCGCGACAAAACAAATGAATAAGAGAATGACAGATAAGATAATAGCTATTTTTACATGCTGCCAGTTTGACCCATAAACTGACCCAGTGATATACACATTGGCTTGTGATGCTCGGTAAATCGGGCCTTTGATCATCAACAGGGTAGTCATCGCCTGCGCCGACATTGAAAATCCGATTCCGATAAGCACCAGCCGAAATGTGGAGGCGCCATTTTTGTATGCCAGTAAATAGACGATGAGTCCGACAGCCGATGCGCCGATAAATGCGGCTGCTGGAAGCCATGACAGACTGATCGTAAGTGAACTGCTGCGGTCTGAGAAGAACATCATTAAAAGCACGACCGCTACCGCCGCTCCTCCTGTTATTCCGATAATATCCGGCGATGCGAGAGGGTTTCTGACGAGCCCCTGCAATATCGCGCCTGCCGCTGCCAAGCAGACACCGGCGCATAAAGCCGTCAAAATTCTTGGCATGCGGAACGACATGATCATCAGTTCATCCAGCTTGGAACCTGCACCAAAGAATGTTTTTGCTACATCCCAGGGAGGAATAAACCTTTGTCCGAGACCAGCGCTTATGATGAGTACCGCAGCTGTTAACCCCAGTAAAATCAAAAAGACGATCCATGCTTTCTTTTCAGCCGCAGTAACGCCAAAACGAAGTTTCATAGCTTCGCCCCCCTTCTTGCGATGTACACAAACACAGGCATTCCGATGATGGCGGTCATGACCCCGACAGGAACTTCCTGAGGCATAATGATATATCGCGCACCGATATCCGCGCAAACAAGCAAAATGGCACCCAAAACAGCGGAAAATGGCAGAACCCAGCGATAATCATTACCAACGACAAAGCGGGCAAAATGCGGAATAATGATGCCGATAAAAGAAATCGGCCCGGCAATGGCGACAGCGGACCCTGCAAGCATGACAACACAAAGCGCCATCACAAATTTCAGCAGGCCCGTTTTTTGGCCGAGTCCTTTTGCCACATCTTCTCCCATAACGAGGAGATTAATTTTTTGGCCGAGAAAGAAGCAGATTACCAGCGCTGCCGCTGCATATGGAAACATCGTCATCAACAGATCCAGACTCCGGCCCTGCACAGAGCCAGTCAGCCAAAAAAGCACCTGGGCAAGCTCGAGTTCGTTGACAGACAGCAAGCCCTGTGTCAGAGAAGAAAACATGGCTGCCATGGCAGCTCCCGCCAGCGTCAGTTTGATTGGCGTCAGCCCTTCCCTCCCAAGCGAGCCTGCTGCATAGACGATCGCGGCGGTAAATGCTGCCCCCAGAAACGAGCTCCATACTAATGCCTGAGGTGACTGAATATGCAGAAAAAACGATCCGGCAACAATAAAAAAACCTGCACCGGCGTTAATCCCGAAAATCCCCGGTGACGCAAGCGGATTTTTTGTGAGCGCCTGCATGAGAGCGCCCGCGGCTGCAAGCGAGGCGCCGACGACTGTCGCAACCAAAGCGCGCGGAAGCCTGACATCCTTGATGATGACATGCTCATTTGTTCCATTGAAGGAAGTAAACGCCTGATAGACCTGTCTCCATGACGTACCTGTATAGCCATACACGACGCTTGCGCAGACAGCCGTCAGTAAAATGAAAATCAGACATACTAACACAATCCATTTTGAAGATGCCTTTTTGCAGATCATGATCTAATTCTCCTAGTTATTTACTATGTAATGTTTGTTTTTGAGAATAATCCTCAATTAGGGATTGACACTCTTAACACTGCTTATTATGATCTAAATGATAATGAATTTCAATATTGGGAGGAAAAAGATGAAAAAGCATATCAGCATGCTATTCGTATTTTTAATGGCCGTTATGGTACTTTCTGCCTGTAATAGTTCAGAAAGTTCAAGCAACAGCGAGGTGTCAAGCAGCAAAACAAGAACGGTCAAACATGCAATGGGGACATCAGACAACATCCCCGCCAATCCAAAACGGATTGTTGTTTTAACTAATGAAGGAACAGAGGCGCTCTTAGCGCTTGGCATTAAGCCGGTCGGAGCCGTAAAGTCATGGAAGGGCGACCCGTGGTATGACTATCTGAAAGATGACATGAAAGGTGTTAAAAACGTCGGTCTTGAAACGGAACCGAATGTGGAAGCCATCGCAGAATTAAAGCCTGATTTGATTATTGGAAACAAAGTGCGCCAGGAAAAAATTTATGATCAGTTAAATGCGATTGCGCCGACTGTTTTTGCTGAATCTTTGGCCGGGAACTGGAAGGATAACCTGACTCTATACGCCAACGCGGTGAATAAGGCGGACAAAGGCAAGGAAGTCATTGCCGATTTTGATAAACGTGTTTCTGATTTAAAAAACAAGCTGGGCGACCAGACAAACAAAACCGTTTCAGTCGTACGCTTTTTATCCGGTGAATCAAGAATCTATTATACCGATTCATTTCCTGGGATTATTTTAGACCAGCTTGGCTTCAAACGCCCTGAAAAACAAGTGGAACTGTTTAAGAAACAAAAGGACCAATTTACGTTCTCAACCGACAGTAAAGAATCTATTCCTGATATGGATGCTGATGTGCTGTTTTATTTCACTTATAAAGCCGATAATGCAAAAGAAAATGAAAAATGGGCCAATCAGTGGACAAGCAGTTCACTATGGAAAAACCTGAAGGCCGTGAAGTCAGGTAATGCACATGAAGTCGATGACGTCGTATGGACAACCGCAGGCGGAATTAAAGCCGCAAACTACCTGCTTGATGATATTGAAACCTACTTCTTAAAAACGAAATAAAAAAAGACTCCGTCTTATTAGACGGAGTCTTTTTTGCTTTTGCCAATCAGACGTGTAACGAGGAACATGGTGACAGAAAGAGATCTGTTTTTCCGATACGCTAAGTATTTCCCTCGCCACTCCGGTTTATATTTTTCTTTAAAGGCTCTTAGGCCGCTGAAACTGTACATGTATCTGACATTATTAAAAATGACAGCGGCAAACCTTTCGGACCAGAAGGATGTAAAGGCAGTGCCGACATTGGCCAAGGGTGCCATCCCCATATTAAATGACGTGCAGCCCTCTTCCTTTGCCCATAAAAACATACGGATAAACAATGCGTCCATAATGCCATTTGGAGCGTCGCCGCGATAGCGCATCAGATCGACCGATATCTCTCCTTCCTGGTACATCGGCATGACATTTGCGAATGCAACGATCTCTCCTTCTGCATTTTTCATATAGGCGATCGGCGCTTTCTGTAAATAGGAAGGATCAAAAAATCCGAGCGAGAATCCCTTCTCTTTTTTCGAGCCGAGCCATTCGTCTGAGATTTGCTTCAGCTCCTCCAAAAACGCATCAGAAAATGGAGGATGATCCACATGGAAAGTATACTCCTCCCGCTCAAAACGGTTATTGATTGCCCGAAGGCCGGCTTTTTTCTTCCCAGTCAAGGTAAATGTATTTAAATCTACATATGCTTCCTCACCCAATTTAAAGAAGTTGTAGCCAAAATCGTGATACAGCGCCATGTCCTCTCGTTCAATTTGATAGAACAAAACACTGAATCCCTTCTGATGCGCTTCGTTCAGAAATTCTTCCAGCACGAGCGGGAATGATTCTCTTTGGCCAGATGGATCGCCGAGCACGACCAGCCTTCTGGCGATTTTCCCAAACAGAAGCAGTGCATTTCCATCGCTAGAAAAATAAAACCGCTTATCTCCAAGAAAACCAAGATGGCTCAGCGCGTTGCCGCCTTTTTCATTGAGAAACGCAGCAAGACGCTCAGGGTCAGCTTTCTCTCCGATCGGTTTCGTTCTCTTATGATAGACCACTGTAAATATCAAGAAGAACAGCGGCACAATGATGATCGCCATGATGGTTGCATGTGTAATATGCGAGGTGCTGTGGACGAAATATTCGTGACGCAGCACCTTCTTCATCCGGTCCCAAATAAAGCCCGCGATCAGATTGTAGTTAAAGAGCGCCACAGTAAACAGCGCCACAGCGAATATCAATTGTCCCAGTGTATAGGATGCCTGTTCGCGGACAAATTGTTTTTTCAATAGCACAAGCAATACGATAATCATCGGCAGTACGAATATCGCGCTGATGTTAAGCCCTTTTAAAAAGCTGAACACAAAGCCGCCGACAAGCGCTGTAATGGCCATCGTGTAGGAACGTTTTGTCCGTTTATAAAGCTCGATCGGCAAAATCAGCAGAATGAGCGCTGAGCTTAAGGACAGGCCGTTGAACAGCAAAAGCGCCGGGCGCGGAATGTGCGGTATAACCGTCAGCCTGTCAATCGGCAAGGAAACTGAGGCCAAGACAATCAGACCTGCTACGAACACAATAAGGGAAAGCGAGCCTTGCAAAATTCTCACTAATACCGCACGCTGAACAACAAGCAGAACGTTTGTCGTCTCAATTGCCGGTGCGATGCGCGGATTCGTTTCGAGCCGCTTCATTGTATTTTCCGTCAGGTCGCCTGCGGCAAAGAACAGTCCCAAGATAAATGGGATAAATGAATAGGCGAGCCTGTACAATACAATAGAAGTAACGATGGCCTCCTGATGATAGCCAAGCTGCTCCATCCCCAGCAAAAATAAAAGGTCAAACGAGCCGAAGCCGCCCGGCACGAGGCTGATCATTCCTCCGATCGCCGCAATGACGAACACCCCGAACACATACCTGATATCTGCATGAATGCCCATAGCGAACAAAGCAAAATAGATGACGATCCCGGCCATGAGCCATTCAACAACTGAAGCTCCAATATATGCGAAAATCGGATTTTTCACTTTGTCCGCATTCTCTTCGTCCCCAGCTTTGCGGTCTTTTATTTTGGACACCGCCAAAGACAGCGGCAATATCAGCGCAAAACCGATAACGACCGCCCATAGCCAAGGCTTTTCATGAATCACTTCATCCACTGGCAGCACTCTCGCAGCGACGAAAATGCTGAAAACAGATAATCCGAGCAGCATAGATGATGTGAGCCAGGCGATTCCTTTCACGAGTGCCTTATGGTCTTTCGTATGCTCCTTATAGAACATCATTCTTAACCCGACTCCGGCTAAACCGCCGAATCCCAACACATTATTAAATGAATTGGCGATCCAGGAAACCCTGAATACTTTTCCGTTTGTGATCGATAGGCGCAGTGAGTATTTCAGGACGTAATCATACAGCGACATGGCCGCAACAGCCAGCAAGCCGATCAACACAAGCATGAATAAGTCCGTTCGTTCCAGTCCGTTGATGACCATGAGCGTACGTTTGAATGACAGATTTGTCAGTTCTTTTTTCGATTGATAAATAACAAATAGCAAAACAGCAATAGGAAAAACGATTTTTAATATTGATAAAGCATTCTTTTTAATCAGCAATGGTCTCTCCAATCATATTCTAGTTCGATCCTCTCCCCCAATAATCTCCAACTCATTATACACTACCGTTATTTTTCGGACAAAGTCCCGCATTCGGTTTCTGCTCACTTTCTTTCAGGAGTGAAAATCGAGTAATATGGTAAGAGGAGTGAATGATGAGGAAGTGATGAAATGGAATATAATTTACACGATACAACAGTATTAAACGAAAACATTCTTTCATCGGAGGAACGGGAAATATGGGTGCTCTATATGAAAGTCTTAACGTCCGCCGGGCTCGGTGATGTGTCCGAGTGGATGAAACTGGATATGAGCATGCCGCAAATGAAGGTGCTGATGCTATTAAACAACCATGGAACATTGAAAGTGAGCGACATTGCTGAAAAAATGGGGGCTTCCCTGTCCAATACAACTGGGCTGCTTGACCGGCTTGAAAAATCAGGATTTGTCAAACGCTCACATTCTGAAGAGGACCGCCGCTCTGTAGTTGTTCAGTTGACAGAGAATGCGAAAAAGATTTTCCGGGGTTTGTATGAAAAAGGCCACCTGAAATTGAAGCGTTCATTAGAGCTGCTGTCCCCTGAAGAAAAGCAGGCTGTTTCCGAAGGGCTGTCTATCCTTTCAAGAGCATTAGAGAATGCGAAAAAAGAATAAATCTGTAAGTCTGTCATCCGCAAACTGCGGGAGCAGGCTTTTTTTATTTGACATTTAGTTCATTTAAAATGAATAATATATTTCAAGTGAACTAAAAGGAGTTGACGAAAATGTCTGAAGCATTAACAGAGCAGAAAAGCCAAAAGTGGGCAATCAGCCTGTTTACGATTGGCGTGTTTATGGCTGCTTTAGATAACGGAATTATTTCGGCTGCTTTAACAACGATAAACGAGTCGTTTGCCGTTTCTCCTTCCTGGGGATCATGGGGCATCACCCTTTATACGCTCGGTCTTAGCGTCAGTGTGCCAATCGTCGGAAAGCTTTCCGACCGCTACGGCAGAAAAAAACTCTTTCTCATTGAGGTTTGCCTGTTCGGACTTGGTTCTTTGCTTGTTGCTTTGAGCCAAAGCTTCCCGCTCTTTCTGATATCGCGGCTGATTCAGGCGCTTGGAGGCGGCGGGATTTTCATCATCGGCAGCTCTCACATTCTCGCGACCCTCCCAAAGGAAAAACAAGGGAAGGCGCTTGGGCTGCTTGGCGCAATGAACGGGATGGCCGCTGTGCTCGGGCCAAATATCGGAAGCTTTCTGCTTGATTGGACCGGGTCTTGGCATTGGCTGTTTTTGATTAATTTGCCGATTGCCGTGCTATTGGTTGTTTTCGGCGCATGTTTTATCGCGGAAACAAAAGCACCTGAGGCTAAGCGCCTCGATGCGGCCGGAATCTTCCTTTTGTCCCTGTCGATTTTAGCTGTGATGTACGGCATGACCAATCTTGACGGGGCAAATCTCTTACACAGCTTGGGGAATCCGGAGGTTTATGGATGTATTATTTTTGGCATACTCTGTTTTGCAGCGCTTATCTCGTATGAAAAGAGAGTTGAAATGCGAGGAGGCGATCCCATTTTGGCGTATTCTCTGCTGCGAAACCATATGTTTCAGCGCACGCTTATCATCGGTTTGTTATCCGGGGGGCTCTTGGCGGCAGTCATTTTTATCCCGTCATATGTCGAACAGTATTTGGGTGTCCCTGCCGCAAAAGCAGGCTATTGGATGACACCGCTTGCGTTGGCTTCCGGAATCGGCGCTTGGCTTGGCGGAGCGCTTACCGACAAAAAAGGTCCTGTAAAAACCGTTATTCTTTCGGGAATCATCTCATGTGCGGGGTTTGCTTTATTTCCGTTCTGGGTGACGGAAAAATGGGAGTTTATGATCGCAAGTGTGGCAGCTGGGATCGGTTTTGGCTTTCTGTTAGGCGCTCCGCTGAACGTCCTTGTATCAGAAGCGGCAAAAACAAATAAGGGTACAGCTCTTGGCACGCTTTCATTGGTAAGGCAAATTGGACTGACCTTGGCGCCTACTCTTTATGCAGGTTTTATCACAGCCGGGTTTGACCAAATAGGTGATGAGATCAACAGCCGCTTATCGGACAGCGGATATTCAGAAAAGGCGATGCAGATGATTCCGGAGAGCGACAGTTCTGATGTTTCTTCTTTACAAGAACAAATCGAACGCATTCCCGTTCCTGAAGTCAAAACCGCGATAAGCGACGCCATTCATGCGAGTGTCGCCAGCGGCTATGATCATTTATATGCAGCAGCTGCTGTGATCTCACTTCTGGTGATTGCTGCTATCAGTATTCCGGCTTTCCGCCGGCAAAAGCGTTAAGACCACCCCATCCGTCTGGAAAGCTCCGTAATATGAGCGATATGGTGATGTGAGTGCCAGACATACAGGCCGAGCGCGTTCTCCAGGGTAATGATCTCCTTTGTATCAGGGTGATAAAATCCGCGCTTAAATTGCTGATCCGTCAGGGTGCGGAGCAGAGCCGCCCATCTTCCGTGAAGCTCCTGCAAAAGCGAAAGCGAGCCGCTCGGATCTGCCGTTTTCGAGTCTTTTAGCTCCGACCATGCTTTTTCATCATACGGACGGATAGCCGGTGTCTCTTCCGTCAAGCTCAATTTAAAACGAATATAGCTGTTCATATGACTGTCAGCCAGATGATGAATAACTTGCCGAACGGTCCATCCACCGTCCCGGTACGGTGTGTCAAGCTGGCTGTCCGTCATGCCCTCTACAGCTTGCTTCAATTTTGCCGGCACTTCTTCAAGCACTTGAATCCATTTATCTTTTTGCTCCTTCGATATGGATTCCCTCGGCTTGTATTCTCCTATTGGGTAGCTTAGATTGACTGATGTCATGAATGTTCTCCCTTCTATTCAATCTTCTCCTTTATTTTACAAGAAAAAGATTGTATATTGTGTCTTTTTCCCATACAATTAAAAACGACACTAGTGTCATTTTAATAATCAGGAGGATGAATCATGGAAAAACCGTTGTTTCGCAATCAAAAAGGACTGATGACACTGTTAGCCTCGCAAACCATTTCTTCACTTGGAGACTGGCTTCACATTTTGGCCGTGCTAACATTAGCCGCTTTTCAGCTTCATGCTTCTCCATTAGATATGTCGCTTTTAATGATGTCGTTTGCTTTGCCTGTCATTGTACTCGGACCTGTATCGGGTCTGCTTGCCGACCGTTTTGACAGAAAAACGATCATGTTTCTATCTGAAATCGGCCGTGCCCTCACTGTTATCAGCTGCGTTTATGTCAGTGAGCTTTGGCAGCTTTACGTATTGCTATCCGTTCAGAGCTGTTTTTCTTCACTTTTTTTACCTGCTAAAAACGGAAAGCTTAAGGAATTGGCTCCGGAAGCACACATTCAGCAGGCCGTTTCCGTCAGCAGCATCATTGATAACAGCTCAAAAATCTTCGGCCCTGCCCTTGGCGGCACGCTGATCGCTGCTTTCTCGATACACTCTGTTTTTTATATAAACGCCGGCGCCTTCTTTCTTTCCGCTGTCATTTTGTTTTTCCTTCCCAGAGATGCTTTTTTACAAAAAGCCAATACACCTCAAGAAAAAACAGCAGCACTTACTTCTATCAAGGAAGGCCTTCAGTTTTTGAAACGGATGCCGCTTCTATTAACAGGCTTACTAACAGCTTGTGTCGTTCTCTTTGTTTTGCAGATTGGTGATTCCCAAGCGATTATTCTTATCCGCTCCTTTTCAGGAGCTCCGCCCGAGCTGACAGGCTGGTGCATGGCCGTAAGCGGAGCCGGGATGCTCCTTACAGCGGCCATTACCGGCAGACGGCGAATCACTTCTTATTTGCTTTATTTCTCAGCTGGAACCCTTCTTCTTGGACTAGCAACTGGAGGTGCGCCATTCCTAAGCGGTATGGGAATTGCCGGCATCACTCTCTTTATATTTGCTTTTTTCATCATGGGGGCGGCTTTCGGCCTCGTCCATATTCCATTTCAGATTCTCGTGCAAACAACAGTGCCTGTCGATTACAGCGGTAGGGTGTTCGGCGCTATTCAGAGTGCGACAACCCTCGCCTCTATCCTCGGCATGGCGGGCGGGGGCGTGCTGGCGGAATGGATCGGTGTATCACTTGCTTTTCTTGTCTGTGGCTGCTTGCTGATCATGATTGGGTTGATTACACTTATAGGTAAGAAAATTGCAGAAAGCAGGCGATATCTTGTCACCAAAAGTAACAAAGGAGCACAAGGATAAACGGCAGGCAGAGATTTTAGAGGCTGCCAAAACGGTTTTTAAACGAAAAGGATTCGAATTAACGACGATGAAGGATGTTGTAGAAGAGTCAGGTTTCAGCCGGGGCGGTGTCTATCTTTATTTTTCAAGCACTGAGGAGATGTTTCGCCGCATTATTGAAACAGGGCTGGATGAAGGACTCCGAAAGCTTGATAAATCAGCTGAACACCAAAGTGTTTGGGCCTCCATTTCCAGCTATTTGGATGAACTGACTGAGGGCCTGCGAGATGTAGCAGATACGCTGGCGCCGGTGCAATTTGAATATTTAGTGACAGCTTGGCGCAATGAAGAACGGCGGCAGTATTTGGAGAAAAGGTATGATCTTTTTGTGGAAAGGTTTTCAAGGCTATTGCAAAAAGGGATCGATCAGGGAGAGTTTCAGCCGGTTCAGCCTCTTGCGACTATCGCCAAGTTTTTCCTCAATATGAATGACGGCATCATTCAAAACGCCCTGTATTTCGATGAAGAAAAGGCTGATGTATCTGGACTTGCTGAGTCTGCAAAACTATATTTAAAAACAGTTCTGCAAGCGGATGAGAAGTAAAGAAACGCGGCAGGAGCCCTCCTGCCGCTTGTTTTTCACCCTGCGTGATCACGCACTTCGACTGTTACCTTCTTCTGTTTTGGCTGATAAATTTTCCCCACAAATAAATACCCGTATTTGAACTTATTCAGCGCCCATGAGGTCATAATCGGGCCGGCTGTGCACACGGCAAACAACAGGAGAACAGCCGGTACGGCAGGAATTTCGGGCATATTCAAAAGCAACACGTAGCCTATAATCATAAAATAGGCATGAAGCAGATAAATCGAAAAGGAATAGTTGCTGATAAACATCATGATTTTCGGCACATGCTTCATTTTGGAAAACAAGTGAAAACACAGGAAAATCATGCTTGTTGAATACAGCATGATATCAGGCCGCTTCGAGCTGATCATGCCGATTTCACCCACATAAGAAACAGTGACAACCAGCGCCCCAGAAGCAATTGCGGCGCCGTACACCACCCAGCGGTATTGGTTCAGCAGCGCTAAAAAACGCTTGTATTCTTTTCCGCAATAGTAGGCTAGACAAAAGTAGAAAAGCCAGCCTGCGAACGGAACCCAGAAGAACGGAAATGCCCCTCCCTCTTCAGAAGCAGGAGCCGGGCTGGCTGCTGAGAAATAGCCTAAATAAGCGGCTGTCACCACAAATGAGATAGACAGCACCCATTTCGGCGATGCTTTTTTCAAGTACTCATGAAACATCATATGCAGCATGTAAAATTGAAAGATGACGAGAATGAAGTATCCGATAAAGTTTCCTAAGAATACGTTCGCCAGATATTTTTGCACAAACGCGAGAAAGGTTACCTCTCCCCCCATCGCACTTGTCATCAGCAGCGCATCGATGGCCGCGATAAATAAAAAAGGAACAAAAATCACTTTTCCCCGCTTCTTTAAAAAACCGTCAGGCACCCCATCAGGATAAGAACGGGCCAGTAAAAATTCAGAGATGAAAATAAAAGCGGGCGTGCTGAACATCAGGAGTGTGCGGAAAGAATCAACAGTGTGAGAAATATCTGCAAGAGCTTCTGCCTGAAGCATCAGGACCATTGAAATGATATGGAGCAAGACGACACTTAAGCACGAAACGCAGCGGATCATAAAAATTTCTTTAATTTGCATAACAGCGCTCCTTTTATTTCAAATTGATAGAAATCGATGGTTGTACCTTAACATGTCCGCTCTATTTGAAAAAGTGCCTGATGTCATAAATTGACGTATGCATGATAGACTAAGGTCATAAGACCCTATGGCTTTCTCAGACGAAAAAACCCACTGTAACGGAGACAGCAGGTTGTTTTTTGAAGATATTAATTTGTATTGAGGCCTCCGCCATTCAGCCCTTCTTTGATATAGCCGTTCACTTGGCTATTAGAAAGCAAGCCAATATGACCAATGCCATAAAGCTGGATGTTTCGCGCTCCTTGTAACCGAGACAAGCTATTGATGACAATTTGATCATTGAGACTGTAAATAGATGTATAGAGGATCTTTTGATTAGGGTCTGTGCCCGGCAGCGCGGTTGATGACACTAAACCATTAGCCCCTCCAAGCGTTACGACATTTTGAATCTTATTGCCCCCGCCTAAATATTTAATATAGTACAGCGTATTGGCGCCTCCCATACTATGAGCCACAATATCTACTTTTTTTGCCCCAGTCTCTTTTAAAACACGGTCAACATATGAAGCAAGCTGCGGGCCGTTATTTAGGTTGTTTCCTGTTTTATCATAAAAATCAATTGCGTACAGTTTGTTGCTTTGCCAGCCTTGAGAAATTAAGTAGTTTTTAATAGCGAAAAAGTTGTATGATGCACCACTTATTCCATGAACAAGAACGACAGGATTATGTACTGACTCAGCTTTTGCGCCAGACGGCGGAGCGGCTAAAACAGATAGAATCAGCGATAAACAAATAATGAATGCCATAAGTACTTTTTTCACGTTTATTCCCCCAAAAAATTTTCATACCACCAATTTCCTATTATATATAAAAAATCAATATCGTTACTATTTTTTCTGAAAATTAAATTTAAATCTCTTTTATATTGACGGAGATAAATCGGATACCTTCTGACAAACCTTTTATCTTCATTTCCAAAGAGCCCGGTTGTGTTCCCTTCCTCCCTTTTCTATAATAAGGGGAATAGGCAGTTAGAATCACAGTTGAGCACCGGCTCATCTGTTTTGCGAAACAGCCAGACACGGAGGATAGCATGAGAGTATTAAAATACGCCATATTAGGGCTTTTGCGAAAAGGCGAATTGAGTGGATACGATATTACGAGTTATTTTAAAGAGGAGCTCGGCCAGTTTTGGAGCGCCAAGCACAGCCAGATTTACCCTGAGCTCAAAAAGCTGACGGATGAAGGATTTATCACGTTCCGGACAACGATTCAGGGCACAAAGCTGGAGAAAAAGATGTACACCCTGACAGACAGCGGAAAGCAGGAGCTGCATGACTGGCTGATCCGCCACCAGCCGATACCCGAGACGGTGAAGGATGAATTTATGCTGAAGGCTTATTTCATTTCTTGTCTATCGCGCCAGGAGGCTTCTGATTTGTTCAAAGACCAGCTGCAAAAACGCCAGGCCAAGCTTTCTGACTTACAGGGAAGCTATGAAAAGCTTATGGCTTCAGCAGAGCCGATGTCATTTTCTTCACCGGACTTCGGCCACTATCTTGTGCTAACGAAAGCGCTGGAGCGGGAGAAAAATTACGTTTCTTGGCTGGAATCAATTTTAGCTATGATAGATAAGGATTAACCGCAGTTCAGGCTGCACCCATACGAATGTACCCACATGCAAAAAAACATCTGCCTAAACGGCAGATGTTTTTTAGGCTCGGAGCGCTTTCAGCCCCGCTGCGAAAGTGATCGCAGCAAATGCAAGCAAAATGCCGCAGATTCCGAGAATATCTGTGACGCGGGCACCGTTAGCGATAATCTCTGTCAACCCGCTCATCGCCCACTTTTGCGGAAGAAATTCAGCGATGGATTGCATAAATTTCGGTTCAATGTCGATCGGCCAATACATCCCGCTCACCATACATGTTGCGATGACAAACAAGTTGCCGAACGCAAGCTGCTGTTCTGGCGTTCTGACGTTGGCCGCAATCATCAATCCAATGCCGACAACGGTCAATAGAAAAAGTGACACTAATACAATAACTGCAGCCGGATTCCCCCAGTTGATGCCAAACAGCCAATGGGTGGAAAGAAGCAATATGCCAAATTGAATCCAGCCAATGACAAAGAAGGACAGCACATACCCAGCACCGATTTCGGCTCGGCTGACAGAGGCTGTAAGCAATCTGGACCATACGCCGTTTTTCCTTGCTTCTAAAATAGTTCCAGCCGCTCCCATCATGGTCAGCATGACAAACAGGATGGAAAACCCTGCTGCTCTGGAGGCTGTGTCACTTGCTTCCGCACCCTCTTTTTTATCACTGAGCGTCTGTCGTGTTACAGCCGGAACTATATCTTCATGTTTTTTGGCGAAAACCGTTTTATACGCCGCCTTCCAGTTCTCTCCCGCTGTCTGAGATGCCGTTTTTGCCGCGGTCACCTGAATATTGAGCGTTGCCAATGCGCTTTCTGCATATTGTTTGACCATCGGCGCTTCCGACAGCTCAGGGCCGTGACGGAAAATCAGCTCAGGATGTTTGCCTTTTTCCAGCTGTGTCTGGAACGAGCGGGAAATGACGATGATCCCGGCAATTTTCTTTTGTTTCAGCTTTTCTGACGCTTTGCTTTCAGACATGTTTTCGAATACATACATATCATCGTGTGCCTTCAGCTGCCGAATATAATGCTGTGAGAGAATCGTATCGTCCTGATCAACGATTGCAAGCCGCACCTTATCATCATTGCCGCTGAGCATACTCCCAAATACAAAGGTAAGCAAAAGCGGGGCAGCAAACATGATCAAATAGTTCTGTGGCTTCTTAAAAATGAGAGAAAGCTCAATGCCGCAAATGGCTAGAATTTTTTTCACCTTTTGTACCTCCTTATCTTGTATGAAGCCGTCTGATACCAATTACAAGTGAACAAAAGCCGATCGCCGCAAAAAGAAGCACAGGCTTTTGAAGGTCAGCCCAGCCTCCCCCTTCCATTAAAGAAAGAAAGCCGTCAAGCGCCCAGCGATTTGGCACCGCTTTGGATACAGACTGCAAGACGTCCGGAAATTGGTACAGCGGCAGCATGGACCCGCCGAGAACCGCAAGCAATTGAATGCCGAAGCCGCCTATCGCATCTGCAGTTTTCATATCGCTGATGCACGACGCAAGCAGCATTGAAATACCAGATACAGCTGCGGCGTAAGAAAGCCCGAGTACACTCACGAACAGCAGATTACCGCCCCAGTCCACACCAAATACGTTGATTGTGACGATCAGAAATATGAAAAATTGTATGATGGCAAACAGATACGTCCCAAGCCATTTTCCGAAGAGAATGACGGATTTTTGCGCAGGCGGCATCAGCATTCTGGCAAGCGTCTCCGTATCCTTTTCCTGTAAAAATGATTTCGCCCCGACTGTGATATGAAACAGCATAAACATGCAAAGCATTGCCGCCGAATAGTATTGAAAACTGGTAACGGCTTTGCTGCCGACAGATTTTTCCGCAATAGTAAGCTTGTCACCTGTTTCTTTTTCTAGCGTCTTTGCCAGCTTTTCTGCAAACTGTGCAGGGTCAAGTTTTCCTTGCTTTACAGCTTCCGTTTTACTGATGTAGTCCATTGAGCCTGACGCGGCTTCCTTTACCGCTTTATATTGCTCTATAAATGAGCTTGCAGCTGTTTCAATGATGGAACTTTTCAATGTTTGATCAGGAGCGGCATTAACAACAGCTGAGGTTTTGCCGGCTTCCCAATGGTTCGGGATAACGATGCCTACATCGATTTTCTTTTCATCAATCAGTTTTTTCATCTTGTCTTTGCTGCCGACTTTTGTGACCTTTATCGACTTCATTTTTTTGAGAACATCTTTTGTAAACATGTTTGCTGTATCTGACTGGTCTGATTGAATGTAGCCGACTTTGATATCATCAATCCGGCTGCCTCCGTCAACAACTGATCCGAGCGCTGCGCCTAAAATACAGGTTAGGATGAGCGGCATTAGGATAAGCATCATAAACCCTTTTCTGTCCGTGATTCTGATTTTCACATCTTTCCATGCGATCCATATGCTTTTTTTCATTGCCGTCCCTCCTCAATCCCGCAACGTGCGGCCGGTCAGATTCAGAAACAGGCGCTCCAGATTCGGTTCCTGCACCTGAAGAGACAGCAGGTTTATATGATGAGCAGTGGCTTCAGCAAGTAGGCTTGTGACGACTTTCTCATGATGAGCCGCAGAAATGTCAATTTTGAGCTCTAATTCATGTACTGTTACATCATTCACATGGGCCAGAGATCGGATCGCCACAAGAAACGCTTCATTGATCCCGCTGACCGTGAGCTGAATGATGGTATCGCCCCCAAGGCGGCTGCACAAATCAGTTTTTGTGCCAATCGCAATCATTTCCCCCTGATCAATTATCCCGATCCGGTCGCATAAAAACTCAACTTCTTCCATGTAATGACTCGTATAGATCACCGTCATGCCCGTTTCGTTGAGCTGTTTGACCGTTTCTAAAATGTGATTTCTCGATTGAGGGTCAATACCGACAGTCGGTTCATCCATAATCAGCAGCTCGGGCTTATGCATTAAAGCCGCACCGATGTTGATTCTTCGTTTCATCCCCCCGGAAAATGTTTCAATCTTATCTTTAGCCCGCTCAGTCAGACCGACATATTCAAGGACCTCAGCCGCTCTTTTTTTGGCCTCACCGTGCGTAAGTCCGTACATTTTCCCCCAAAACATAAGATTCTCATGAGCCGTCAGCGTCGGATATAATGCAATTTCCTGCGGAACAATGCCGATTTTTTGTTTCGCTTTGGCCGTTTCTTTTCCGATAACATAGCCGCCCACCGTGATGTTCCCGCTGTCATGCGGCACAAGGCCGGAAATCATCGAGATGGTTGTGGATTTCCCCGCACCGTTAGGCCCGAGCAGACCGAACGACTCCCCCTTTTTGAGGGAAAAAGAAATGCCTTTCACGATTGTTTTTTTTCCGTATGCCTTTTTGATGTTTTCTGCTTGCAGCAAGTCGTTTCACTCCTTTTTTTGATCCATTGCCATTGTAGAAGAAAGAAAGGCGTGCGGCATGTAGCGGCAGATAGAACATAGGGCATGAAAAAAAGGCCTGTAAAAGGCCTTTTCAGAGAAGCGTATATGCAAAACGTCATATGTCAAAAGACAGATACACCATATCTGACCGAGTAAATGGCGGCTTGGGTTCTGTCCCTGACAGCCAGCTTGCTGATAATATTTGAAACGTGGTTTTTGACTGTGCCTTCTGTAATGTAAAGCTTTTCGGCAATTTCTTTGTTATTCAGCCCGTATCCCAGCTCAGCCAGAACTTCGATTTCGCGCTCGGTCAGGTCGAGCAGCTCGTTAGGTTTTTCTATCTCATTTATTCCTTTCAGCTGTTTTTCACGCTTCCATTCATTCAGCATTTGGGCAGTCAATTCCGGCGGAAGCACCATTCCGCCAGAATGAACAGTCATCACTGCTTTTACAATCGTATCTGCAGACATATCCTTCAGCAGATACCCGCTTGCTCCTTCTTCAAGCGCTTCAGCAATCAGCGCTGAATCCTTAAAGGTTGTCAACATCAAAACCTTTACGCCGGGCAGCGAGCTTGTGATTAATTTTGTTCCCTCCACCCCGTTGGAAACCGGCATGCGGATGTCCATTAACACGATATCCGGCTCCAGCTCTTTCGCCTTTTCGAAGGCTTCCTGTCCGTTTCGCGCCGTTGCGATCACATCGAGCTCTTCTCGGAGCTGGAGCAGGGATGCCAGCCCTTCTCTGACGATATCCTGATCGTCGGTAATGATGATCTTAATCATGATAAACTCTCCTTTTGCTGCACGGGCCCGAAGCTCCATTTTTTATTGGCAAGTGAAAATTCTGCATTTACAGTAAATCCTTGATCCCGTTCGCTTTCAAAGCGGATCATTCCGCCATGCTCCGCTGCCCGCTTTTTCATATTCAAGAGACCAAAACCAAGTGCTGCCTCAGGATTGCCTTTGCCGTCATCCTTAATGACAAGGCTGATGCTGTCCGTTGTGCAGGCAAGCTGTATCGAACAGGCTGCGGCGCCGCCGTGCCGTTTGGCATTGGTCAGTGCTTCCTGCACCGTTCTGATCAGGGTCGGATGGAGAGACAGCGGGATGATTGCAGGATCACCGCTGACCGCAAATTCTGTTGTGACTCCTGCATTTTTGCAAAAGTCCTCTGTCAGCTGTTTCAGCGATTCGATTAGCGAAGGATCGTTTTCAGTTTGCAGAGTGCGTACTGATAAGCGGACATCATCAAGCGCTTCACGGGCAAGTGTTTCACAGACACCTACTGTCTCATCCGCTTTTTGGCTGTCTCTTTTTTGCCATTCACGCAAAAGCTGCAGCTGGACGAGAAGGGCCGTCATTTTATGCCCCACTGTATCATGGATTTCACGCGCCATTCTGTTCCGCTCGTAAATGGCAGTCAGCTCTTCAACCTGCTTCGCATATAAATGGAGCTCCTGATGTGCAGCAGACAGCGCCAGATGGGACTCCGTCAGTTCCTGAAACTGCTGTTTTGCCGTATCCTGCGCATCCAACAGCTTGCGGATTAATTTGCCCACGACACCGCAGAAGACGACGAATGTCATGCTAGTCAAATGATCAATGACAAATTCATTGCCGAACATCGCATATGTACGGATGAGGACGGTCAAAAATAAAATAGAGGAAAGACATAAGACAGACCATGCTGTTCTTTTAGGAAACCCCCGCAGAAAAAAGGCGACCGCAACCGGACAAAGCATAATAATGAACAAACCTGTGCCGGGAAAGATAAATCCGAACGAAAAGCCGATTGCAATATCAATCAGGCAGAACCAGATGGCATTTGTCTCTTTTGTCAGCAAAACATGATTGGCTGCATACATGGCAGCACCTGCTGCTATAAATACATATCCAAACCAGTTATCCTCTTTCACAATGGACAGATACATTAAACAGCTCACCATCAAGGTGAACATTCTCGTAAAAAAAAGAGCTTTCACGCTCATCACTCCCGATACCCAATTCCCTTCTTATCATACCTGCCTCAGGGCATTTTTGACAGGAGTTTCTGGAAAATAAAAAATCCCCCTGCCGTTTTTTCGACAAGGGGATTGCAGTTAAATCACAAATGTAATATAGGCGCCGGAAACAGGGTCTTTCACACGAAAGCTGTTTTCCGTCTCTTCAATCGAATACCCGGCATGTTTGACTCGGTTTGCCACTAAATCCAGCTCCTCTTGGTGAGGCAGGACAACAGTGTAATAGTCTAGTCCGCTGGCATTTGTCGGTTTAGGCGGCGCATTTCTTCCCGCCCAAATGTTTAAGCCGATATGATGGTGGTACCCCCCGGCTGAAACGAAGAGGGCGGACATGCCAGCATAGTTTCCGACAATGTCAAAGCCCAGTACATCTGTATAAAACGCCTTTGCTTCTTTCAAATCACTGACATGCAGATGAATGTGTCCGATGATTGTATCGTTCGGAAGCGATGTTTTCCGCTCATCTCCTGCCTCTTCCAGAAGGCCCTCAATGTCAACAGCGGTTGTCGTCATGACGTAGTTTCCTTCCCGATCACGCTGCCACGTGCTGCGGGGGCGGTCAGCATACATTTCAATGCCGTTTCCGTCAGGATCAGACAGGTAGAGCGCTTCGCTGACAGCATGGTCTCCATGTCCGATAGCAATGCCGTGTTCAATCAAGCGGGCGAGCGCGATCCCAAGTTCCTTCCTGTCCGGAAGAAGAATCGCAAAGTGATAAAGGCCTGTCACAGACCGTTCAGGCAAGACGACAGCGCTCGAATTTTCTTCAAGAATAAGCAGTACGCGTTTCCCGTCAGCCGTTAATTCAGCTTGGCGATCCGTCTTTTTTAAGACTTGAAAACCGATGACGTTACAGTAGAACTGAAGCGAACGCTCCAGACTGCGAATTGTGAGTTTGGCATAGCCAATGTGTGTATCCTCATGAATACTGGTCATGCTGCATGCCTCTTTTCTTATGCTGAAACGTTTTCGTTCTTTTTTCCTTTAAACACAAATGGGTCCAGCGCCAGGAATCGACTTCCAGTAAGCGCCAGGTGAATGGATGTCAAAAGCAGAAGGTAATCAAATTCTGCATTGCCCATGAATGGCGCTTTCAGCTTAACAGTGATGATGGCGCCGATCAGTGTAAGGGCGAACAGTACACCGACAATACGTGTAGCCAATCCGAAGAAGACAAGCACTCCGCCAATGAGTTCAATCGCTGCGATGACATACGCCATAAAGCTTGGAAGGCCTATGCTGCCGAAAAATTGGATGGTGCCCTCCATTCCCTGAAACTTTGATAAACCGTGAACAAAAAAGATAATACCTGTAATAACTCTTAAAAGTAATGTGCCAATTTCAAATGATTTATTCATTTTATCCTCCTTGATAAATGTTATCACTTACTTAATGTAAGCTAGTATATATACATAACTTGTTTACGTCAAGTAATTTTGTTACATTTTACGAAAATGAAATAAAAGTACTATAAAACTGTAACAAAAAAGACCTCTGTGCAGGACAAAGGTCTATTTCTCAAATTGGCTTTCATATAAGTCACTGTAAAATCCTTTTTGCCGAATCAGCTCGTCATGGCTGCCTTTTTCAATCATTTCACCGTCTTTTAGCACCACAATCTGGTCCGCTCTTTGAATGGTGTTCAGCCTGTGGGCAATGATGACACTTGTTCTTCCTTCCATTAAACGGGCGAGCGCTTCTTGAATGTTGACTTCTGTTACGGTATCAATGTTGCTTGTCGCTTCATCCAAAATGAGAAGAACCGGATCAGCAAGCACCGCCCGCGCTATAGAAATCAACTGCTTCTGTCCTTGACTGATGCCCGAACCGTTTTGCGTCAGCACGGTGTCATACCCTTTTGGCAGCCTTTCAATAAAGCTATGGGCATTCGCTGTTTTTGCAGCGGCTTCGACTTCCTGATCAGAAGCATCGAGCCTGCCATAGCGAATGTTTTCTCTGATCGTTCCCTGAAATAAGAAAGAATCCTGAAGAACAAACCCCATGTTTTTTCTTAGGCTTGCTCTAGTAAGGGTTTTAATATCTGTACCGTCGATTAAAATTTTTCCTTTGTCAGGCTCGTAAAAACGGGCGAGAAGGTTAGTGACGGTTGTCTTTCCCGCCCCCGTCGGCCCGACAAACGCGATGGACTGCCCGGCAGGCACGGTAAACTGTAAATGCTTCAGTGTCTGCTGCCCTTTATCGTAACCGAAGGACACATCCCGGAATTCAATGCTGCCTGTTTGGATGGGCTGATGCACGGCGTTCTTTTCATCCTCGCGCTCTTCTTTTTCATCAAGCACGTCAAACACCCGTTCAGCGCCGGCGATTGCGGACAGCATCGTATTAAACTGGTTGGCCAGATCGTTTAAAGGGCGTGTAAATTGTCTTGAATACTCGGCAAAGACGACGATGGAGCCGATCGAGATCCAGCCTTTCAGCGCAAACAAACCGCCGATTGCCGCTATCATTGTAAAGCTTAAGTTATTCAAAGAGTTCATGACCTTCGGGATAAACCCGGAAATCGTCTGCGCCCAAAAGCCCGACGTCTTGAGTGCAGCGTTTTTTTCGAGAAATTCAGCAGTAATCTGCTTCTCACGTGAATATGCTTTGATGACCTTTGCGCCTGAAACAGATTCCTCAATATACCCATTCAGATCACCAAGGTTTTTCTGCTGTTCTTTAAACAGCTTTCCCGTTCGGTTGGTGATCCATTTCAGGCTCGCTGCCATCACCGGAATAATGGTCAGCGTAATCAATGTAAGGAGCGGGCTCATGTACAGCATGACTGCAATGGTCCCGACAAAGGTGATCACGCTTGACAAAATTTGAATGACTGACGTATTTAAGGTAGAACTGACATTTTCGATGTCATTCGTCACCCGGCTCATCAGCTCGCCGTGCCGCTGTTTATCAAAAAATGGAATCGGCAGCTCATGCAGATGGGTGAACAATTCGCTTCTCATTCTGAAAACCGTGCCCTGCGAGATCGTAATCATCCAATAGTTTTGAAACCAAAGCGACAGGGACTGAATGATATAGATAGCAAGCAGAAGAAGCAAAACAGGAATCAAGCCGCTGACCGTTTTCCCGACGATAAAATGGTCGATGGCCTTTCCGATCACAAAGGGACCAAGGAGTCCGAATATGGCGCTGATGACAACCATTAGCATGACAAGTATGAGCAGTCCTTTTCTTTCAGCCAAGTAAGACCAGATTCGTCTCAGTGTGCCCTTTGTATCCTTTGCTTTGGCCCGCTTTTTCGCGCCTTCTTTTTTGTCAATTGGCAGTTTGGGATATTGGAAAGGCTTGCGGATGTCTTTTAGCATGACTCGCTCCCCTCCCTTCCGAATTGTGACTCGTAAATGCGCTTGTATAACTGAGATTCAGAAAGCAGCTCACTGTGAGTGCCTTTTTCAATCAGTTCGCCGTCCTCTAGCAGCAAAATCTGATCAGCTTTCATCGCCGTGGTTATTTTTTGTGTAATGATCAAAGTTGTGCAATGGTATGTGCTGATTGCTTCAAGCAGCTTCGCCTCCGTTTGCAGATCAAGTGCGCTTGTGCTGTCATCTAATAGAAGGATAGCCGGTTTTCGAATCAGCGCCCGCGCAATGGAAATCCGCTGCTTTTGGCCGCCGGACAGGTTGACGCCTCTTTGCCCCAAAACAGTGTCATATCCATTTGGGAGCTTCAAAATCGTTTCATGAATTTGCGCATGTTTGGCCGCATCCATTATTTCATCTAGTGAAGCATTTTCTTTGCCCCAAGCGATGTTTTCTTTGATTGTGCCGGAAAACAAGAGGACTTCCTGCGGTACATATCCAATTTGCCTGCGCAGCCCTTCAGCCGGAATATCTTGAACCGGCTTTTCATCTATGTAAATGCGGCCTGAATCCGGCTGATAAAGCCGCGGAATGAGCTGAAAAAGCGTGGACTTGCCCGAGCCCGTCGCACCGAGAATCGCGATCGTTTCTCTTGGCTTTGCGGAAAATGAGACATTCCTGAGCGCTTCTCTGTCCATTTCAGGATAGCGAAAGGATACATGCTGAAACTCAATCCGTCCTGACAAACGATCAGATATGGTGCCTTCCTCCCGCTCGTCGCCTTCTGTTTCAAGCACCTCACCGATTCTATCCCCTGAAGCCTTCGCCCGGGTGAAAATCATAATCAAAAACGGAAACATCGAAAGCGCGCCTGTAATTCGTGTTGCGTAGTTAATTATCGCAACAACATCGCCAACCTGAGTGCTTCCGCTCGTAATACTGTAGGACCCCGCCCACAAAATCAAAAGGATGCAGAGATTCATCAAAAGCATCAGTACAGGCATCGTGAATTCCACAAGCTGAAAGGCCGAAACCGTTTTTTCCATCAGCCTTGTGTTGGCTTTGATAAATCGTTTGACTTCGTGGCTGCCGCGAAGCAGCGCTTTGATCAGCTTGATTGCAATTAAATTTTCCTGCATGATGGTGTTCACTTGATCCAGCCTTTTCTGCACTGAGCGGAACAGTGCCCCGCCTTTCCTTAATACCCATAGCAAAAACAAGATCAGGATCGGAATGGTCACAAGCAGAAAAAACCCGAGTTTCACATTAACGGCAAGCGACAGCACAATGCCGCCTGCAATCATTAAGGGAGCCCGCAGCATAAACCGCAAACTCATAAAAATCATATTTTGAACCTGTGTGACGTCGTTTGTCAGCCTTGTAATATAAGAAGAGGACGAAAACTGTCCAAATGTGGAATAGGAGAAGGACTGGATTTTTTGAAAAAGCCCTTTTCTCGTATCATAGGAAAAGCTTTGGCTGACATGGGCGGCATAAAAGGAATTCAGCATCCCCGCCGCAAAGGATAACACGGTCAGCCCGATCATGACCGTGCCCCATATCCATACATGCCGCAGATCTTGCTTCAATATCCCATCGTCGATGATTTTTGCAATCAATAAAGGCTGCATCAGTTCAACTGCAAGCTCCGTCAGCATAAGAATCAGAGCAATTCCCGCCAGCAATGAATATGGTTTTAAAAACGACAAAGCCTTTTGCATGTAAAAGCCTCCAAACCCCTTTTAGCAATATGTACTTTTTATTTTAATTGTTTATAAGGCTTGATGAAAGAATTTTACTGTCATGAAGTGTTATGAAAGCATAGAAAAGCACTGAATTTATCGATAACCAAAATCACTTTATCTTTTATTCGAGAGCTATTCACTGCTGATCTGCGTTCATTAAAAAATATCAAAGATTTTACTCTACTTAAGTTGAGGTGCTGGATAGACTTAGATAAATTAGGAAGATTGCTGGAACTGTAGGAATAATGAAAAAGATAAATTTTAAAATGAAGACCTTTTTGCGAGGAATATAATCTCATAAAAATGCGGTGAAAAATTTCTAAAATCTAATTAAAACTCTAAATAGAGTGCATTGTTAAGCACTCTATTTAGAATCTGTACATTTTAATGTTACCGAATAAAAACTAAAACCACTCCATATCCCTTACTTTTGTCGAACTCTTTGATGACTCTCATGACCTGCCACCTTTGTTTAGGAGATACCGTTTTTGTAGCAATTCCGTTGTTATGCGCTTGAATAAAGTCTCCGGCTTCTACTGTGCTGTCGCATCTTACATAAACCTGTCCTACAAGGCCCACAACATTCCATTCATCCCTCTCTTCCCTAGAGGCATAGTTCTTATCTGGCTTATAATCAGGGTTTTCCATAGGCGCCATGACGATTTGGCCATTGGCATCTTTCTGTTTTTCATAAATATACCCGCCAAAATCATTCTTCAGGTATCTTCCAGACCAATGGAAGCTTGACTCACCAAGTATCACACCAGCTGTTTCAGAAATAACTCCAAGCATAAAGTCACCTTTTTTTGCAGGTCTAATTTTATCACCCTCCAAAGTAACTAGGGTTCCTGCCGGAATTTTTTCACCGCTTAGGCTCTCAAAATATTCAGCGTAATCCGAGAACGTTTGGGAACTTTTTATGCTTCCTGAAGCCTTAATCGTTCCATCTTTTGCATGAAATTCTATCTTTCTGTTTGATGAGGATGGTGTGCTCCCACTTGCCCATCCTAAAGCAACAGAGTCTGAGTTCGGATTGATCGTATTATATGAGGCTATCACAGAAGATTGAGCAGCCCCAGTTGCTCTGCTTCGAACAGATCCAGCTACAAAATTATTATTTCCAGTAGCGTGGGAATCACGAGAGCCAATAATCCCGCTTCCTTTATGTTTAAACAAAAAGTACGGCGTCACAACGCCGCCAATCTTAAAATCTGTTTCGTAGCCTGAAAAGTCACAATTAGAAACATTAAGATCAGGGTCAACAGAAAAAATTCCCACTGTACCACTGTTATTTTTAGGCGATCTTTGCCCCCATACATTACTAACTACAGATTCGTACATACCGCTCCCAAAAACAACACCCTTTTCGGCTGAATCGATCAATGTCACACCATCAATCATTACCTTGCCGACAGAATTGTCGCCACCTACAATATAAAGATCATTATCAGCAGTTTTAAATCCTCGAATCGTTATATTCTTTAAATTGATTAGACGCCCTTTATAATACACGCTTACGACTGAATTTCCCTTATAGTTAATGGAGGAATCATCGCATATAGCATGAAAATTAACCACATTGACGCCATCGTAACCTGAAATTTGCAATGCATTCGGCCCTGCCCCTTTGTACAGATCACTCGGCTTAGGGTTATATGCGATACAGTTAGCCAGCTGAACGTCATGAGCTGATGCTGATTGAGGATCACTTGCTGTGTGGTGTCCTATATGCCGAATGCAAAAACTAATTGCATTTTCATAGGCACGGCAGTTCACAAGTTGAACTCTTTTTGCAGCCGGAGCATAATCATGAGCTTTAATTTCAAATCCTCGAACTCCTCCAATTGCGATGCAGCTATCAACCATTACATCCTGAGAGCCATCATCGATTTCAAAACAGTTTGTATTTGAAGACCCATCATTTAACCCCATCGGATGGTAAGAAAGACAATGACTGAAAGTCGTATGCTTTCCAAAGTGACATGTGAAATTATCATCGCCAGAGCCTGTTGCTTCGCAATATGAGAAGGTTACAAAGTTGCAGCCACCAGGCTGATAAAAGGTAGGATCATCATTTTCTCCGTGTCTGTTATAATTAGGGCTTGTAGCATCAAACCCGTGAAGGCCGGCATTTTTTGCAAAAACATGCTCTACAAAAGAGTAATCCACATTTGCAAAAAGCAAGCAGCTTGAAGTGGGCCCCTTAGGGATCTTCCATCCAGCAGGACGCGTATCTTTATTCCAGTCCAGTGTCAAATGTCCAATGTAGATATTTTCATTACCATTTGTATGATCACTATTGGTGAGTACAGAGTGACCAACTGGCGTATCGTCTAATAACTTGATGATGGTCCTTTTTTTACCCGCTCCAACCAGCATTGTATTCGAAGGAACGAGCAAGCCAGATACCCTAAATACGCCTGCAGGGACTTTTATGAGATAACCGCCTTCAGCCATCGCATCATGAAATGCTTGCGTATCATCTGTGACCCCGTCTCCTTTAGCTCCATAATCCATTACGTTTCGTTCATCAAGGTACTCAAATCTGTTCTCATACATTTTGAGTCTTTCATTTAAGTTTTCAAAAGTTGTTATTCCATTACTTAATGCAATCCCAATTTTACTATCAATCGTTTCGAAATTCTCGGCAAGCTTGGAATCAATTTCAATACTTTCAGTGCTTTCAGGTTTGTAAAGACCTAAAAACGTTGTATAATTTTCCATTTTTACTCCCCCTATTGGTTTCAGTTTTTAAGAAACATAACATCCCTTGCACTTATAAGTGGCAAACGTATGACAAACAAAAAAGCGCTGTCTTTAAACAGCGCAAGATAAAATAATTTTGACTATTCATTCAGTAATTTTTCCACACGCTCCCGCATCTGCGGTACGCTTAATCCGATAATTACCTGAAACGCCTTCCCGTTCCTGACAACGCCGTGTGCGCCAAGCGCGCGGAATACGCTGTCGGGTTCAACCTTTGTTTCGTCCTTGACACTGACTCTGAGGCGGGTGGCGCAGTTTGTGACTTCAGTGATGTTGTCTTTTCCGCCCAGCGCTTCAATATACAGAAAAGCGGTGTCATCAGCCGTTTCAGCAGCGGAGGCCGTTTCATCCTTGTTTTTTCGTTCTCTGTATTCCTTTTTCGAATATAGCTTTGTTTCCTGCTGTTCATCCTTTTCCCGTCCTGGTGTAGCGATATTGAATTTGAGGATTAAAAATCTGAAGACGAAAAAATAAATTGCTGTAAACGAGAGCCCGATCAAAATTTGATACACATATGTCATACCGTGGCTGCCAAAGAGCGGAATCCAGTTCAAGGTTACCGCCTCAATCAGTCCGCCTCCCATATTTCCGACGACGCCGGCCATATACATAACTGTCGACATTGTGGCGGCAAGCACGGCGTGAACCGCAAATAAGAAAGGTGAAATGAATAAGAACGTAAACTCAATCGGCTCTGTAATACCGGCGACAATCGCTGTCAGTGTGACAGGAATCAGCAGCCCTGCGACGAGTTTTTTCTTTTCCTTTTTGGCTGTCACATAAAAAGCCAGGGCGATACCCGGAATACCGAAGATTTTCGAGTTGCCGTGAAGCGCGAATCCGCCTTGCGGAAAGAGCTCCTTCAGCGGTTTGGCGCTTTGCGAATATTCGCCAAGATGCTGTGCCCAATACGTGACGATCCCGCCTTCCGCTACAGCCGGGCCATAAATAAACGGCGTGTAAATAAAGTGATGAAGGCCGGTCGGAATTAAAATCCGTTCCAAAAACGTGTATATCCAAACGCCCATCGCCCCAGAAGCAACCAGGAAGCTTTGAAGCGAGCCGATTCCCGATTGAACCATCGGCCAAATATAAGACACAGCCAAGGCAATTGGGATCATAATAAAGAAGGAAATCATCACGATATATGTTGAGCCTTGAAAGATGCCGAGAAAATCGGGCAGTTTTTTATCAAAATAGCGATTATGCAAAAAGACGACAATCGAAGAAATAAAGATGGCTCCGATAATGTTGGTATCGAGCGTTTTTATGCCCGCAATCATCGTTAACCCGCTCGTTCCGCCGACCTCTTGATTCATGTCGACGCCAAATGCTCCTCCCCATACCGTCAATATCGCGCTGACAAAATAGTTGAATGTCAGGTAGACAGTAAGCGCTTCCAAACAAGCGCGTGCCTGAGCTTTCTTCGCCAAAGCAACCGGGATGCCAATGGCGAATAAGAGCGGCATTTGGTTAAAAACAGTCCAGCCGCCCTGCTCAATAATATACCAGCACTGATACCAAAAACCGTCGGGATCGGCGAGCGGGCCCATGAGGGTTTTATTTTTAAAGAGCGTGCTGATACCGACGATAATGCCGGCGAACGCGAATAATAAAACAGGCACAAACATCGCGCTTCCAAAGCGCTGAATTTTTTGCATCATACCAGAACCCCCTGCTAGTCATTGTCATTTTTTTCTGCCTCTTTGTAATCAACATATGCGCGGAACAATGCTTCGCCAACGAGAAAAAACGGTGCAAAAGCGACAATTTCCGTTTTATCGCTTAATGTCACAGGTTTGCTTGTCGCATAAAGATTATGCGGAGTCAGCTGGGCGAGGACATTGTTTTTTAAATTCGTAATGGAAATAAAGGGAATACCCTTTGCAGAAAGCATTCTTGCCTGAGGAATCAGCTCCGGTGTTTCTCCGGAAAGAGAAATGATGATAAACAGATCATTTACTTTAAAATCATCGCGCATCAAATTAAATTCATTTGTATCTTCAATTAAAATAAGATAGCGATGGCGCGGAATAAACATTCTTTGCAGGTCGCGGGCGCATATCTTTTGCGCATTTCCAGAACCGTAGACGAAAATGCGGTCCGCTTCATCAATCAGCTGGCACATGTCCGTCATGTCCTTTGTCCGTAAGAACTTCAAATTTGCTTCAATATCATCAAGCAGCTTTTCAAAACTCATACTCTCGCCTTCTTCCGGCTGATCTTCCCACTTTAAAAAGACGCGAAATTCACTGTAGCCACTGAAACCGAGCTTTTGGGCAAGCCGTAAAATTGAGGAACGCGATACACTGCAAGCTTTGGCCAGCGCGTCGATTCCAAGGTGATAGCATGTGTGCTTATGATTCAATATATATTTTAAAATATGAAAATCGTTGTCATTCAATTTGCTGTAGTGCTGATTGATCAGTTCTTCGAGCTGCATATCAGATCCCCCCATTTTCTTTCTATTATATACAATTACAGATTCGAAAATGGGGGAATTTCAGTTATGATATACGGGTCGGGCTTTGATCAAGCTCAGGCCAGAAGTCTTTGTTGGCCTCCATTAAATCCTCGAGAATGAGTCTTGCCACACGCGCGTTCGGCATTGTTTTTGACAAAATTAGCGCCTGCCACAGCTTTTGGAACGATTTCTCCGCCCACGCTTCAACAGTCAGCTTCTCAACGGATACCTGCTGCTCCATAAGCCCTTTTTGGAATTGCGGAATGGTGCCGACGGTAATCGGTTCAGGCCCATTTGAGCCGACAATGCATGGCACCTCGACCATCGCAGTCGGGTCAAAGTTCGCAATTGCGCCGTTATTTTCAACGATCAACAGCATTCTTTCACCTGTGTTGTAGGCAATCGCCCGGGCAAGATCAACAATATATGATGCGTGGTCATCGATTTTGATTTCGCTGTTTTCTGTGGACTGCTCACGTGTAATCATGTCACATTGGCTGAAAATAAAAGCTTCGCGCCCTTCCATCACTTCATTTGCCCGCGTATGATTCGGATTTGATTTTTTCACCATATCATCCGGGAACAAATAATATTGCAAATACGTATTCGGCAGTGTATCAGGATCTGCGGCCTGCACGTCACGCGCTTTGGCGAATGTGTCATTCCAGCTCGCCTCCACCGCTTCAGCCTCTGTTTTCGGAATATAGCCGTATTGAGATACATGCTCCTTCAGCTTCGGCATTAAATCGTTGCCCTCTTGATCCTGAATTGATGTCCACCAGCCGAAGTGATTTAATCCGTAATAGCGGACCTTCATTTCTTTTCTTGAGGATAAGCCAAGAATTTGCGCCATCCGGTCTTCGATCCCAACCGGCATATCACAGATATTGAGAATTTTAGAATTCGGTCTAAGGCGTCTCGTAGCTTCAGCCACAATTGCCGCCGGATTGGAATAATTGAGCATCCACGCATCAGGCGAGTATTTTTCCATGTAATCTAATATTTCAAGCACACCGCCGATCGAACGCATACCGTATGCGATCCCGCCCGGCCCGCACGTCTCCTGGCCTACAACTCCGTACTTTAACGGAATTTGCTCATCAAGCGCACGCATCGCGTATTTCCCTACTCTGATGTGCGCCATAACAAAATCGACATCTGTAAAAGCTTCTTCCGGGTCAGTCGTCGCTGCAAATTCAATATCCGGCGCTTTTTCTCTGATAAAAACGTCACAGGCGCCTGCAATTCGATCCTGTCTCTCCTTATCATTATCATACAGCTTCAGCTTTCTGATCGGAAACTCCTCCAAATGGTCCAAGAGCATGAGTACGATCCCTGGAGTGAAAGTGCTCCCTCCGCCCGCTATTACGATTGAGAATGATTTTTTCTTCATATGACGACCTCCTTGATAACGTTTACAATTCCATTTATACCATGAGATAGCCCGTCCCGTAACACGTTTGGCGCACTTAGGTCATTTGATCAATTTTAGTGTTTTTTCCCATAGAGCGGGAAATTTCTCATTTGGCTTATGTCTGAGGGATTTGTTTTTTTTACCTTTTTTGTAATCTTAAAGTCTCACCAACTGTGAATTTTAAGTGAATATACGCCCTTCCAATTCTTATGAAAAGGTTCTTTTGTACGATTCGGATACATGCCGAATTATTTATAATCATTTATATAAAACATCCAATTGTGCGTGAATTTAGAAAAGGCAGGGGACAAAAGTTGGACTCATATAAAGTCATTGAGCTGGCAAACAAGTACAGTGCGGCCGCAGAAGAGGTCAGAAGCTCCAAAATGTTGCTTGAATCCCGGTTATCTGCATTGGGAGATGCTTGGCAGGGCAAATCAAGAGATTCGTTTGACCAGGATTTCGAGGAAACGAAAGCCGCCTACGATCAATTCGAACAGGAGCTGCTTGAAACAAGCCAAGAGCTGAAGGCTGCCGCTGTCAAAATAGAAGAACGAAAAGCTGAAATTGCCAGAATGGAAGAACTGGAGCGTAAAGCAAGAGAGGAAAGACATAAACTCGGGAGGTGAACGGTGTGTCAGGAAACATTGCAGTTGATCCGGATAAGCTCGAACAGCTTGCAAATGATGTAGTCACTGAATTAACTGATATGGAAAACAAATATAAGGACCTGCATGTGGAGCTGGGGCAGATGATTTTGCAATGCGATCCCCGCTACAGCAGCTGTTTTTCTGGAGTGGGCGATGCGTGGAGCTCAGGAAAGGCGCTCGTCACTAAGCTGAGTGACAATGAGATTTTCATCAGAAAAACAGGCGATAAATTTGTGGAACAAGATGATATTTTGCGAAAGCTCTACAATGCCTACGACAAATACGGTACGATGACAAGCTTAACCGCTCTTATGCTGACGCAGGGAAAATATTACGGATTAGGGCTTACGAAATTTGTGAAACAGCCAAGCGGCTTGCATACAGCCCAGCACTCAAAACTGCTCTTGGATATTTCCAGGGCCGTTGACAGCTCACGTTATCAAAAAGCGGCAAGAGTGCTTTTGAATCCTAAATATTTGTTGAAAAAGACAAACCGTCCATTTTCAGATTTGGTACATAAAAAGTTTACAAAATACTTCCCTCAGGACACGGTGGATTTTTCAAACAGCGTCAGAAGCTACACAAAAGGATTTCTTAATGAAGCCGGCGTACGCTCCACTTTGAAGGATGTGGGAAAAACGGGCTTGAGATTCGCGAAAGGAAATGCCATTACCGCCACACTGATTACCGGTGCGACCGAAACATTCGGAGCAGGCGTGAAAATTGCTGAAAATTATGCAAAATACCAGGACAAACCCGAAGTTCTCAAGCGTGAAAACGCCAAGGCCGTCGGGAATGCTGTGAATAATACGATTTTTGTTGCCGGCGGTGCGACAGCTGGTGCTGTCATCGGCGGTGCAATCGGAAGCTTTGCAGGACCTGTGGGTACTGTCCTTCTTGGGGCAGCAGGTTCATACATTGGCGGAGTCGTCGGAGAACAAATCGCCAAATATACAGCCGGTTTTGCTGAAAAAGCAGCCTTAAAGCTGAAAGAACCGATCCATGCTGTTGTTGATACAGCCAAAAAAGGGCTGGAATCAGCCGGCAAAGTCGTCAAATCAGTGAATGACGGCATAGATGCGGCGAATAAATCGATACATAAAGGGATAGACAGCGCAAAAAAAGGAATGGAAAAAGCAAAGAAAACAGCGGATTCGCTTATACACGGCGCAACCCATTTCCTTAAAGGGAAATTTTCATTTGGATAGGAGAATAAACAATGAAGCAGTTTACAATTAGCATAGAAGAACTCTTATTTTGCTTTTACAGCGAAGGGTTTTTCGAACAGGGAATGGCCTTAAAACAAGCCTATTTTCCCGAAATAGAAGATGAACAGCTCGGCGCCTTATTTGAAGCCGCGTGCCGCTCACTCTTAGCCAAAGATGCGGCGGAATATCGGAATCATCAATATCGGCTAAAGGACGAATACTGTCCGTTTATCCATGTGTTAAACGACGCTGACTATACAGTGAAGCTTTCTAAATTTAACGGGCAAGGCGCCGAACAGAATGTGTCCTGCCATGTATCAAAATTCGGCACCTACTCTCACGAACTCCTTTTTGATGAACAAGTCCATCGCATTACAAAAATGGAATCAAGTGAAGGGTTACTTGCTAAGACAGATGAGTTTTTACATATAATAGATACAGAGGATAAAAGAGAATCGATTGTGACATTGACATCAAATGAATTTGAAAAACTCTTGGAGGGCGCTTCAGACAACCCTTCATATCTAAAAGAGTTCCTTGAAAAACATGACCACCAAGAGGACGTTACCCGATTTACAAATGATTTGGCTTTGCGGAAAGGGAAAATGGATACACTTATGCGTCTGGCATATGGCAAAGATAACACTCCTGAAGTGGCTGACATGGCATTTGTCCTGCCGGGGGCCCACCATACTTGGCTTGTCACAGGCATCACCCAGAATGCATTTTCTATCCTCCCTGCTCATAAGGATGTTGTAAATCAAATCATTTCACAATGATAAGAATTGAATTAACAAAAGGAGAAAAGCATTGAAAAACCAAGAAATCATTGAAGTCAAAAGCAAAATGTTCCTGAGAATATGGGCTTTTGTCGGATCTGCCGGTATGGGATTAGCATGTTTGTGGCTCTTTTATATGGGTATTACGTTTCAAACGAAATATTACCTATTAGCCATTCCTGCTGGCTTTCTGTTCACCTTGTTTTGTTTATATTTATTTATCATCTTCTTTCCGGCTTTCACCCCGCGGGGAAATACCATTTTCCGCATCAAGACAGGAAAAAATGGAGAAGTGTTCACTGACAAAGTGTCTGTTACGTTTACTGATATCAAGAAAATTGAGATGAGCCGCCATAAATTTAGTCTAAAAGGAATTTTCCAAGAAGATATATTGATCCAAACCGTTGATCAGAAGACCATTCGCATTCCCACTTGGAACATCATTCCGAATCCGTTGTTTTTCGAAGCGGTTGAACGCTATATCCTTCCACATCTGAATGAAGAGGCGAAAAGCAATTGGATCGGACAGTTTACAGACATCCAACGCAGTGCGTATTTGAAGGAATTTGAGAATCATCCGAAGCTTTAAAAGCTCTCCTCCTCTATAATGAAAGATAAATGCAAATTGAGGAGTGCTCATGATGCTGATTACCATTCTTTTATTTCTCGCGGCAGGGCTTGCCGAAATTGGCGGCGGATATCTGGTTTGGCTATGGCTGAGAGAGGCAAAGCCAGCCGGCTATGGAATCGCCGGGGCGCTGATCCTCATTGTATACGGCATTCTTCCGACGTTTCAGTCCTTCCCATCATTCGGCCGTGTATACGCCGCTTATGGCGGAGTATTCATCGTGCTTGCGGTCCTGTGGGGAAGGCTTGTTGACCGGAAAACACCTGATCTGTATGACTGGATCGGCGCATTCATTTGTCTCATCGGTGTCTGTGTTATTTTATTTGCGCCGCGCGGATAACAAAATGGCCTGCTTATGAAGCGGGCCATTTTTGTTTAATCCTCTTTTAAGCTGTTCAGCTGCACTTCATGCTCCTCTTGCGGTTCGTCAAGCGGATAAATTCTTGCTGTTCCAGTTTCTTCATTTACGTGCTGAATGTAAATAGGAACGCCGTTATATGTTACTTTCTTCATGTCGGGAGATTCTACAATTTCTTTCGCCCTTTGAATATTCATCGTAACACCCTCCTTCAATACATAACGTTTCCATTTCCTGAAGGAAGTATGCTTTATGATTCAGCGGACAAGTTGAATTTTTTCAGGCGTTTGTAGAAAGTGCTTCGGGGGATCCCGCTGATTTTGGCGGCTTGAGAGACGTTTCCTTTTGCGGATTCAAGCGCTTTGATCATCATATCCTTTTGGATTTGCTCACGAAGTTTGAGCACGCCGGCAGCAGCGGGCTGTTTTTCTGCAGTGCTGACCGGCAGTCCAGCGGCTTCCAGTAAAGCGGAAAGCGGCTCATCCCCAAGCCCGCCTTCCGGAAATCTGATGGAAAGACGTTCAAACACATTAAATAGCTCACGGATATTTCCCGGCCACTTCCAATGCTTCAGCACCTCGCAAAAATCAGAAGGAAGTTCGCCTGGCCAATGATTCTTCTGTTTGAAGTACTCGAAGAGGTCCGGAATATCCTCGGGGCGATCGCGCAATGGAGGAAGTTCAATTGGATAGACATGAAGGCGGTAAAACAAGTCCTCTCTGATTTTTCCGCTTTCGGCAAGCTCGCGTAAATCACAATGTGTGGCGGCAATGACTCTGATATCAACCGGAATTTCTTTTGCCCCGCCGATTGGCGTAATCTTGCGTTCCTGAAGCACACGCAAAAGCGCAACCTGCATCGAGTGGGAGATTTCTCCGATCTCATCTAAAAATAAGGTGCCTTGATTCGCTTTTTGAAAAGCGCCTTTATAGCCATTTCGCTTCGCTCCCGTAAAAGCGCCCTCTGCATAGCCGAACAGTTCGCTTTCAATCAAATCAGACGGAATCGCTCCGCAATTGACAGCAACAAACGGACCGTGCCGTCTCTCACTGTTCTCATGAAGCGCGCGAGCCGCGACCTCCTTCCCCGTACCCGTTTCACCCGACAAACAGACCGTTGCATCCGTCGCAGCTGCTCGTTCAAGGTGCATCAGCATCGCTTGCGATCGGCCGCTTTGCCCGATCACTCCATTGAATCGAAACGCCTTCTTTTTCTTTTGTTCCGAAAGATAAAAACAAGTGCCGCCATCTCCTATGGTGACAGCATTTTCGATTGAATAGCCCCGTTCCTTCAACTCGTACAGGTGCCGGCCCTGCCAATCCGGCATTGAGGTTCGAATCGGCATGCTCGCACTGATGATGTGCTGCTTGGTATTACAGAGCACCATCGGCACACTGGATGCAGCTCTCTCCCCAAAACGGCTGATCAGCTCCAGCTCTTTCTCACGGCTTTTAGCTGCGAGTTCCCGTTCAGCGGCATAGGCAATCGCCGTGGCAATACCGAGCATATGAGGATGCGCGCCTGCCGCCGGGCATGATATGTCAATTACACCCGCAAGGCTGCCATCCTCATGGTGAATCGGAGCAGCTGAACAGTTCCAAAGATGGGAAGCGATAGAGTAATGCTCTGATCCTTGTATTGCAACCGGCTCGCTGATGTGGAGCGCCGTGCCAATCGCATTTGTTCCGACAGCCGTTTCTGTCCAGCATGCCCCTTCGACGAAATTGATGCGTTTGGCTTCATAGAGCGCGCGGGGATGGCCGTCCAATGCCAGTACAACACCATCTGAATCAATTAACAGCGCCATCATTTCCATTTCTTTTATGGCAGGCAGCAGTTTTTCGAGGTAAGGCTTTGCGGTCGTCAGGAAGAATGAATGCTTTTTTGACTGCTGATCCAGCTCCGTTTGCTGTAAAACCCTCGGGCCTTTTTCTAAATAAGGATTGACCTCAGCTTTTTTGCAGCGATGCCATGACTCGGCGATCCGTTTTCTTATTCGGGCTTCGTCAAGCACACCGTCTTTCACAAAACGTTTCCAGGTTTGCAAATCGTTTGGGACCGAATTCATTTCCTTGATCGCTCCTCCCTTACACGCCGTTTTCATCTATTGTAGGGGAAAAATAAAGCGCTTTCAACAATAAAAAAGCAGGCGCCTTATATCCATGCGCCTGCTTTTCCTTTATTATGCATGTACCGCAAGGCCGATCGTGCTTAACAGCGCCTCATGCAATGTTTCCGATAAAGTCGGATGGGCGGCGATAAAATGCTCCGCCATATCTGCCGTCATCTCACCATTCATGATCGCTGCCGCTTGGCCGATGAGCTCGGTTACATCCGGGCCAATCATCGAGACACCCACGATTTCGCCGAATTCCGGTTCAGCCATGATTTTGACCTTTCCTTCCGCTTGCTGTTTAATGAGCGCCTTGCCGTTTGCGGAAAATGAAAATTCGCCGATCTTCACATCCCCGTATATGCTTCTTGCCTGTCGTTCTGTCATTCCGATACACGCGATTTCCGGGGACGTATAGATGCAGCGCGGCACATGTTTCTCATTGATTTTGACATCCCTTCCGGAAGCATGAGAAGCAGCGATGATGCCCTCATGGAAAGCGGCATGCGCGAGCTGAATGCCCCCTATAGCATCTCCGCACGCGTAAATATGAGGCACGTTCGTCTGCATGTGCCCATTCACCGGAATGCCCTTTGGAGAAAAATCAACTCCGGCCTGTTCCAGCTGTAATCCGTCAAGACGGGGTTTTCTGCCGATCGCCACCAGCACATAATCGGCCTTCGTTTTAAACTCTCGCTGACCGCTTTTCCATATTGCCGTTTTGGCTGTTTGATCCACCCGCTCTAATCTGGATGAGGTATGCACTTCGACACCATCTTCCTCAAGTTTCTCCTGAAAGAGACGGGCAATATCTTCATCTTCAGCCGGGATCAGCTGGTCCGCTGTTTCAATGATGGTCACCTGCGATCCCAATCTGGCGAACAGCCCTGCATACTCACACCCGATGACACCGCCGCCGACAATGACTAGTGAAGACGGAATCTCGGAAAGAGAAAGCGCGTCTTTGCTGTCGATGATCCATTCGCCGTCAAACGGAGCGAAAGGCAGCTCGATTGGCTCTGATCCGGAGGCAATCAATACTTGATCCGCCTCTCTGAATTCTTTTCCGTTTTCTCCTTCGATTAAGAGCTTTCTTTCAGAAAGAAAGGAGGCTGTTCCCTTTACAACCTGTATTTGATTTTTCTTCATTAGGTACTGAACGCCTTGGACAAGCTGACTGACAACCTGTTGTTTTCGGCTTTGCATTTTACTCCAATCGACTGATATCGCACCTGCCGGAAGTTCGATCCCAAAGCTGTCGGCATGCTTGATTTTATCAAGAACGTTTGCGCTTTCTAACAAAGATTTTGTCGGGATGCAGCCTTCATTCAGGCAGGTCCCCCCAAGCTTGCCTTTGTCAATGAGCAGCACGTTTCTGCCCTGCTGTGCCGCGGAAACCGCAGCCGCATAGCCTGCAGGTCCGCCGCCGATAATGGCTAATGTCATGTCGTTTTCACCTGCTTTTCCTATAAAATTAATGCTGCGGGTTCTTCCAAATATGTTTTCATCGCCTTCAGGAATGCAGCGGCAGGGGCGCCGTCACACGCTCTGTGATCAAATGTCAGGCTGAGCGGCAGGATCGTGCTTCTGACGATCTCCTCCCCTTGATACACCGGTGTGTCATAGCTTGCTCCGATGCCGAGAATGCCTGTTTCCGGCGGATTTAGTATCGGTGTGAAATGCTCAACTCCAAACGCGCCAAGGTTTGTAATGGAGAAAGTAGATCCTTGCAGTTCTTCGCTTCCCGCACGTCCCTCGCGTGCTTTTTTGGCATTTTCTGAGATGGATTGAGCCAGTTCAATCAGCGATAGCTTTTCAGCATGGCGGATGACAGGCACCACTAAGCCATTTTCCAAGGCTACAGCCATACCAAGGTGCACATGGGGATGTGTGATGATGCGCTCATTTTGATAAAAGCTGTTCAGCACAGGGTGAGCTTGCAGAGCGAGAACGGCGGCTCTTGAGACAAAATGAGTGATCGTCAGTTTTGTGCCGTATCTCTCTTCCGCAGTTGGTGAAAGCTGTTTTTGAAGAGTGGCAAGCTTGGTGATATCAGCTTTCATCGTGATCGTCAGCTGCGCGCTGTTTGCCAGGCTTTCCTGCATTCGGGCAGCGATGACCTTTCTCATGCCTGTCACCGGGATTTCCTGCGCTTTCTGTTCCGAACCAGGCTTTGCCTGATCTTTTTTCTGTTCAGCAAGGGCCTTTGTTACGTCATCCTTCACGATTCGTCCGCCTGGTCCAGTTCCTTTCAGTTGTTTTAGGTCTAATCCTGCTTTTTCTGCTATTTTTCTGGCGACTGGAGATATTTTCATTCGATCTTTTTTGGAAGCTGCGGGTTTGTTTTCTTGTTTGACGGGCTGAACGGCTTGCGGCATATTGTCTTCAGCAACAGGCGCACTCGCCTCTTCCTGCACCGACTCATTGGCGTCCCCGATATAGCAGATAGCTGTGCCGGGCGGAACCTCTTCTCCCTCTTTCACTTTGATATCGATCAGCGTTCCTTTTTCAGGCGCTTCGATCTCCATTTCAATTTTCTCCGATTGAATGCTGGCAATGCTTTCTCCCTTTTCAACCGGGTCGCCTACTTTTTTATTCCATATCGATACTTCCCCTTGTTTCATGGCCATTCCCAATTTTGGCATCACTACTTTTACCGCCATTTGTGTCCCCCCTTTAATTCATTGCCGGCTCGCCAAGCAATTCAAGCGTGACGCTGACAATTTTATCTGGTGTCGGCAAATATTGATCTTCAAGCACTGGTGAAAACGGAACCGGTGTATGCGGCGCTGTAATCCGTTTAATCGGCGCATCAAGCAAATCAAAGCCCTTGTCAGCGACAATCGCAGCAATATCCGTGGCAATGCTGCATCGCGGATTGGCTTCATCAATGATGATCAGCCGGTTTGTTTTTTCTAACGATGTGAAAATCGCATCCTCATCCAGAGGAGACAGACTGCGCGGATCAAGGACCTCGGCTTCGATGCCCCTCTCTGAAAGCTGTGCAGCCGCTTCAAGCGCAGTATTGACCTGCTTGCCGACTGCAAAGAGCGTAACATCATTGCCTTCGCGTTTGATATCCGCTTTTCCGAGGGGAATTGTATAATAATCTTCCGGCACCTCGCCCTTCATGTTGTAGGACGTTTTGTCTTCAAAGAAGAACACCGGATCATTATCTTCTATTGCTGCAAGCAGAAGACCTTTGGCATCATACGGATTGGATGGAACAACTGTCTTCAGTCCAGGGATGCTCGTGAAAAGGCCATACAGCGATTGTGAATGCTGGGCAGCGGCCCGGAACCCTGCTCCGTATGTGGTGCGGACGGTAATCGGCACTTGCGCTTTTCCGCCGAACATATAACGGAATTTTGCCCCTTGGTTGATCACCTGATCAAAGCACGTGCCGATAAAATCGTTAAACATCAGCTCGGCAATCGGTCTCAAACCGGTTGATGCCGCAGCCATAGCCGCACCCATGTAACCCGCCTCAGAAATCGGAGTGTCCAGCACTCTTGTGCGCCCGAATTCCTGTACGAGTCCCTTTGTGACCCCTAATACACCGCCCCATGCTTCATCATCCTGCAAATGATCGACCGCCGCTCCCCCGGCGACATCCTCACCGATCAAAAGCACATTTTCGTCTCTTCTCATCGCAAGCTTCATTGCTTCATTGATCGCGTCTGACATGCTTATGACTCTCGCCATCTCTTACATTCCTCCTTTTTCATATGACACATACACATCTGTCAGCAGCTCCGAATCTTTTGGATATGGGCTGTCTTCGCTGAACGAGACGGCTTTTTCAATCGATTCGCTGACACGCTGTTCAATGTCTGACAGCTTATTAGCATCTGTTTCTTTTAAAAGGTAGTTTTTAAAACCTTGAATGGCATCTTTTTCTTCAAGGTGCTCAACTCTTTCATCCTTCGTTTTATAGGTTTGGGCATCTCCTTCGAAATGGCCGTAGTTTCTGTAGGTCATACATTCAATCAAAGACGGGCCGCCGCCGTTTCTTGCTCTTTCTATCGCTTCCTCGGCTGCCTGGTAAACTGCTAAAATATCTTTGCCGTCAACTGTAACCCCCGGCATGTTATAAGCTGCCGCCCGATCGGCGATTGAATCACAGGCTGATGCGTACTCAAATGGGGTGGCTTCGCCATAGCCGTTGTTTTCAGCAACAAACACGACAGGAAGGTTCCATACAGCCGCTAGATTCAGCCCTTCGTGGAAGGTGCCTTGGTTATTTGCCCCGTCTCCAAAAAAGCAAACGCTTACATTTTTAGTCTGTTTATATTTAGCCGTGAGTGCTGATCCGCATGCGAGCGTAAACCCGCCTCCGACGATTCCATTTGCCCCTAACATGCCTTTATCGAGATCCGCAATGTGCATAGAACCGCCCTTGCCTTTGCACAATCCGGTCGCTTTCCCGAAAATTTCCGCCATCATGCCATCCAGATCACAGCCTTTGGCGATACAATGTCCATGTCCCCTGTGTGTGCTTGTAATGCTGTCGCCATCATGTAAATGAGCGCACACCCCAACAGCCACGGCTTCCTCACCGGCATATAAATGAACGAATCCGGGAAGCACTCCCTGGGCGAACAGGTCATGCACTTTGTCTTCAAAGCCCCTGATCTCCAGCATCTTTTGGTACATCCACAGCGCTTTTTCCTCAGTTAATGACAAGCCTTCACGTTTTAACAATTCCATTTTGTGCGCCTCCTTCTATTTAGGGTTCACAATTATAAAAGCAAGAAGTGTGCCAGTATTTGAAGCCCGTCAAATCAGCTTTTTCATTTTTACACTGGAGACAGTTTGAGACGGGTGTCTCGTTTTGTCTCAAACTGATCCATTTGTCTCGTTTTACAGCATACAAAAAAGACCGGGCATCACCCGGTCTTTGACAATGATCGACGTATTTATTTCCTTGGAAATGATGTCAACTTCCTAGTTCCTCTGCATCGTTTGACTGAATAGCTGCTTTTGAAAGAAAATCAATTGAATATTTGACATATCCAATACCGCCGTCCCCGTCCTTCTGCATACAGTCTATCGTGCCGTTTGAGTATGTATATCCCTTTTCATTAAGCGTTTTTCTGACCGTTTCCGCCATCTTTGCGGCATCTGTTTTTGATAACCCGCTGGCGTCTAACTGAATCGTCATGCTCATAGGCGCTTTTTCAGCCAGCTGTTTGTTCCATTTTGTATCTAACGTGAACTGTCCGTTTTCAATACTCAAAGCAGCATCAGCTTTTATAAGTCGAGGAACCGCTTTTTTCAGATCTGCTTCGATTGCCTTCGTTGCTTCTTCATTTACATGTTTTGCTACTGATTCGGTATACGCTTCTTCAATTCCATCGCACGTTACTTTAGGATGCAGAAATCCCTTCGTACACATTGGGTAGCGATGAGATTGGGAGGTTGCTCCGAATACATATTCAGAGGTTTTAGCGTTATATACCCCATTCGTGATCTTGATTTCTTTCTTAGGATAGGTTTGTTTCACATAAGAGACTAGCTTCTGTTCTGCAGCATTTTTCGAAAATGGATCACCGAACCATACATGATAGATATATAGTCCGCATCCGAATAATGCAATGGCAAGCAAGCCAAACACAAGTTTTTTCATGTTCCCACTCTTTTCCTCATATGTACGTGCTACAGTTCATGCTTTTCTTCAACAGCCCGGTTCAACGCTTGGAGCATATAGCCTATGCCTTTGTATGATGATAGCGGCCAGCTGATATGCTGGTGTTCTCCGATGACGGCGTTTAGAACGCTTCGATATTTTTTTCCGCCAAGCATGACTAGCTCTTCGATATCAGAAAAGCCTTTTTCGTGAAATTGACGGCGCAGCTCGTCCGCTGTCATGATTTCCGGATGACCGGTGCCAAAAGTGACATCGTAATTTCCCGAAACGAGATCATCAGGGCGGAGGAACCCGTGCTTCGCCGACAAAATCACCCACTCATCGAAAAATGTTTTTGCATACCGCTCACACGCCTGATGAAACGGGCTGAGATAAGCGTCCTCTGCTCTTACCGGCCCGGCATCAGGCTGGACATCCCAGATTTTTTTCTTGCCGCAGGGGATGATGCATAGCCGTTTCATTTTCCTCTCCCCCTTTATAAGATATCTCCACTAAATATACCATTATTTTCTTACAATAAATTAGAGAAAAGACAGGCTGAGTAAAAGCTGCGTACAAAAAAGACCCGGATTTACCGAAAATCCAGGTATTTTAGTCAAGAATTGTGTAAAAATCCCTTTATTTTGTTAGCCTTTTTTGAATCAAGCACTGCAGTTACTCTATCCCATCAAGATACTTTCTCTCAAAGTCGTCGAGCAATGCACGCACTTCATCTGTTGACTTTGTGTTCATGCATTGATTTCTTAATTCACTTGCCCCTCGGAACCCGCGGAGATAAATTTTGAAAAAGCGAGGAAGAGGCTTGTACGGACGGGCTTCTAATGCTGAATATTTATCATGAAGATCCAGATGCAGCCTTAAGAGATCAAGCAATTCCTTGCTGCTATGCTCTTTCGGCTCCTTTTCAAAGGCAAATGGATTTGTAAAAATACCACGCCCAATCATAATTCCATCAACACCGTATTGTTCAGCAAGTTTCAAGCCAGTTTGGCGGTCAGGGATATCCCCGTTTATTGTTAACAATGTATCTGGTGCCACCTCGTCACGAAGTTTCTTAATCTCCGGGATGAGTTCCCAATGCGCATCTACTTTGCTCATTTCTGCTCTTGTGCGCAGATGAATAGAAAGATTGGCAATATCCTGTTTCAAAATGTGTGTCAGCCACTCGCGCCATTCATCCACATCCGTGTATCCAAGTCTTGTCTTCACGCTTACAGGCAATCCCCCTGCTTTTGCAGCTTGTATTAATTCTGCCGCAACTGCAGGACGGCAAATAAGGCCGCTTCCCTTTCCATTCCCCGCAACATTAGGCACAGGGCAGCCCATATTGATATCTAGTCCTTTAAATCCTAACTCTGCCATGCCAATACTCATTTTACGGAAGTTTTCAGGCTTATCTCCCCATATATGGGCCACAATTGGCTGTTCATCCTCTGTAAAAGTCAAACGGCCGCGCACGCTATCCTTCCCATCCGGGTGGCAATAGCTCTCTGAGTTTGTGAACTCTGTAAAAAACACATCCGGTCTGCCTGCTTCACTTACTACATGCCGGAAAACAACATCTGTCACATCTTCCATTGGTGCCAGTACAAAAAATGGCCGTGGCAATTCACGCCAGAAATTTTCTGTCATAACAAAAATCAAATCCTTTCATTAGGGGATACGGCTATACCTGTATCTCAATATTAAAAAACTGACCATGCTTCTTTTACACTTATCGCATGCGAAAGCATTTCTTATCAATCTATAGTAAATTTTGAAGATTTCACTCTTTATACCTAAAAAGCAAACCGAAAATAGAAAAGGCGGTTTGGGTCATATGGTTAGGTACATGACCCAGATTTCGGTTTTAAACTCCTGAAAAATCGAGAAATGACCTGATCAAAAAGTGAAAATTGAAACCCACATACTATGTGTGAGTAAACATAAAGTTTTCCAACCAAAAGATGATCTCAAGAACAGATCGTCCCGACAGGCTATGCACGAAAAAGACCCGGAAATCGGCAATGTTCATTCTGCCGAAATCCAGATCTGATTAGGAATTAATGAGACGATTTTAAAACAAGTCTCGCCACTGCTTCAACATGCGCCGTCTGCGGAAACATATCGACAGGCTGAATATAGTCCACGCGATAGTCCTTCGACAGCGTCTGCAAATCCTTCGCGAGCGTGGATGGATTGCAGGAAACGTAGACGAAGCGTTTCGGTTTGACTTGTTTGATCGTGTCCAGGAACGTGCTGTCACAGCCCGTTCTTGGCGGGTCTACAATGACGACGTCCGGGCGGAAGCCTTCTTTCGTCCATTTCGGGAGCCAGTGCTCGGCTGTTCCTGTTACGTATGTGGCATTTGCCATGCCGTGTTTTTTGGCGTTTTTCTTGGCATCGTCAATTGATTCCTTGATGACGTCCATGCCGCGGACTTCCTTTGCTCCGTCCGCAACCCACATGCCGATAGTGCCGACGCCGCAATACGCATCAACGACTTTTTCTTTTCCGGTCAGCTGCGCCGCTTTTTTCACTTCATCATACAGCTTGACGGTCTGTTCCGGATTGAGCTGGAAGAAAGCGCGGGCGCTCAATTCAAAAGATACGTCGCCGAGCACTTCTTGAATCACTGTTTTTCCGGCGAGCGGTTTTGTTTTCTCACCAAAAATCACTGAGGTTTTCGCACCATTTACATTCTGAATAATGGATTTGACCTCTGGCAATCGCTTTTGAATCGCTTTGACGATTTCTTCCTTGTGCGGAAGCGTTTCTTTTGCGGTTACAAGCACGACCTGCACTTCGCCTGTTTCAAAGCCGACTCTCGTCACGATCGTGCGAACGTCGCCTTTTCGTTTTCTTTCATTATAAACAGACACATTGAAGTCCTCTAAAATGCGGCGGACGATGCCTGTTGTTTTGTTCGTTGCCGGATGCTGAACGATACAGTCTTTAATCGGAACGATGTCATGAGAATCAAGACCGTATAAGCCGGCGATGATGCTGCCGCTTTGCGAGCGCCCGATCTGGAATTGGCTTTTATTGCGGTAATTCCACGGGTTGTCCATGCCAATCGTTTCTTTGATTTCCATGTTTTCAACTTTAAACTTCGTATGGCGTTCAAGAGACTGAATGACGATATCACGTTTTTCCCGAAGCTGCTGGCTGTATGCAAGGTGCTGAAGCTGACAGCCGCCGCATTGTTCATAAACAGGGCAAGGCGGTGCCACCCGGTGCTCAGATGCCTTGCGGATTTTCTTAATGCGGCCCTCCGAAAACTTCGGCTGGACCTTTGTGGCCTGCACAACAACTTCTTCGCCAGGAAGCGCGCCGGGCACGAAGACGACTTTTTTCTTAAAATAGCCGACACCTTCTCCGTTAATGCCGAGACGCTTAATCGTCAGCGGAAAAGTTTGTCCGACCTTCAGTTCGACGGGCGCCTGTTTCTTTTGTTGGTTCACGTTGTTCTCTCCGTTTCTATATAAAGCTTTCTGCAGATGGCAGAAAGTGAAATGGTTTTTTCACATCTTTCTAGTATAACACGTTTGCAGGATTTCCTTCATTGTCAGATGAATTATTCTATACTCCTCCACAAATATAAAGACGCATAGCTTAAATAAGGCTCCCACTCCTTGCTCATCGCCAGCATGACATCCTTTGCCGGCTTATCGTCCAGCTGAAAGTGGCGTTTGATGGCATTCTGGAGGCCAATATCGGCAAGCGGGAATAAATTGGGACGGCCAAGTCCGAACATGAGGATATTTTGCACGGTCCACGGGCCGATACCCCTGATTTTGATCAGTTTCTTCATAATGTCTTCATCCGCCATATGCGGCAGCTCTGACAAGCTGAGTGTGCCTTCTGCGATCATCCTTGATGTATCAATGGTGTATTCCGCTTTTCTCATGCTGAATTGCAGATCACGCAGATCCTGATAATCGAGTTCTGCAATCGTTTCCGGCTTTGGGTAGCACCACACGCCATCCTTCTGCTCGCCAAACGCATGAACAAACCGTTCTGTTAGCGTGTAAGCGAAGGAAAGATTGAGCTGCTGGTGGATAATGCATTTCATCATGCAGTTGTACACGCTGTAGTCCAGAACAAGCGGGGTCCCGGCATGCTCTTCAAAAATGGCGGACAGGCTCGTTTTTGAAAAATGATCCAGAACGTGCTGCAAATGATGTTCCCATTGAAAAATCCGCTTGATTTCCTTCATCATTTCTCCCTGATCCGTTTCCCCGCTGACGAGGAACTCAGGCTCACCCGCATGGCCTAACGCCTGTACCTTTACAATACATACGTCCCCCGCTTGATTTCTGATTGGCACACGGACTTCCCTCGCCTCTCGATCAACAGCATTGAGGGGGTCTAAAGACAGCCTGTCCAGAACGCGGTCAAAATGATACGGAGGCGTGACAGATACTTTTTCCTTCCACATGAGATCCACCCTTTTTCCGTTTTTGTTCAGTATAACATGCCGCTTGAATTAGGCAGAGAGTACCGTATACTTTTCTCATAAAGACCGCATGATATAATGGCAGGTGGAGGGTTGTTTATGATCAACATTACCGCAATCACAACAGAGCATCAGCTGCTGAAAAATATACCGATCGAACGAGTGGAACAGCCTGATATTGCATGGTACTGGGTTGATTTTTACGGCCCGGAGGATACGGAAACGGCGTTATTGAGAGATTTTTTTCATTTTCACCCGCTTGCCATTGAGGATTGCTTCCAGCATATGCAGCGGCCGAAGCTTGACCATTATGACGGCTATCGTTTTTACGTGATTCATGCGCTGAATAAGGAAACACTTGAGACGGAGGAAGTCGATATCTTTCAAGGCGAAAAATTTGTCGTCACCTTTCATTTACACGAAACGCCCGGTATCGCTAAAGTCCGGGAGCGTTTGTATGCTTCACCGGACATATTGAAAAAAGGGCCCGGGCATATTTCTTATATGATCATGGATCAGCTTGTTGATGAATATTTTCCTCTCGTGTATAAAATCGAAGACCGGCTGAATGAAATTGAAGAAAGCCGTCCCCACAAAACGTATGGAACGCTGATGAATGAGGTGTTTGATCTCAGAACAGACCTATTGCATTTGAGACGGACGATTATCCCGATGCGTGATTTGCTCTATCGGATTTTAAGCCTTGACCATGTGAAAGAGCAGCGGGAAACGAAAGCCTACTTCAGTGACATATACGATCATTTGTTAAAGTTATCTGAAATTGTGGAATCCAACCGGGACATGACGTCCGATTTGCGTGACAGCTACGTGACGCTAAACTCAAACCGGATGAATGCGATTATGATGACACTGACGATAGTGTCGACCATTTTCATCCCGCTCACCTTTATTGCCGGTGTATACGGTATGAATTTCGACTTCATGCCGGAGCTGCATTGGAAATACGGATATTTTGCTGTACTTGGCCTGATGGCTGCGCTTGTAATCGGGATGCTGATTTGGTTTGTACATAAAGGATGGTTCAATATTTTTAAATGAGGGCAGCGGGAAGCTGTTCTTTTTTGTTATAAGCCGATCGCTATGCATATTCTGTTCATATTGTTTATAATGGAAAAAATATTCAGGGAGTGATCAGATTGAAAATTGCTGTCATCGGACTCGGCAATATGGGACAGCCCATTGCCCGAAATGTTCTTCAAGCAGGCTACGAATTGACTGTCTATAACCGGACGAAACAAAAGACAGAAGACCTTGTCACAGAAGGCGCACAGGCAGCTGATACGCCGCGGCTGGCGGCAAAGTCCGCTGATATTGTCATCACAATGCTTGCAGATGATGATTCTGTCAGCACCGTGACATTCGGAGAAGACGGGCTGCTTGAAGGATTAGCAGAGAACGGCATTCACATCTCGATGAGCACAATCAGTGTTGAGTTCTCAGAAAAGCTCGCAGCGGCTCATGCAGAGAAAGGACAATCCTTTCTCGCCGCTCCCGTCCTTGGCAGACCGGATGCCGCAGCCAAAGCCGCGCTTCGCATCATAACAGCAGGACCGGCGGAAGCGAAGCAAACCGCCAAGCCTCTGCTCGACAGCCTGAGCCAGCAGGTATTTGACGTCGGCGAAGAAAGCAAGATAGCAAATGCAGCGAAAATCAGCATCAATTTCTTACTCGTGTCTATGCTGGAGGCGTTATCTGAATCCTTTTTAATGATGGAGAAATACGGCTTAGAACAAAAACAATTTTTAGAAATCGCCAGCGCGCTCTTTGGTTCTCCAGTCTATCAAAATTACGGAACCATTATGGCCGAGCAGAAATTTGAGCCGGCCGGCTTCAAAATGTCTTTAGGGCTGAAGGATACCAACCTGGCACTCGCCGCCGCAAAACGGGTTTCTGCAAATCTTCCTCTTGCCGAGCTGGCCAAGAGCCATTTTGAAAGCGGGATTGAACAGGGCTTCGGAGATCTGGACTGGGCCGCACTGATTAAATGTATAAAATAAAGAAAAGCCTCTCCATTTCAGGAGAGGCTCTTCTCATTACAAGGACGGCATCTTCATTTCTTTCTCAAACATCAGATCATCAATGCTTTTAAAAGTGTAGCCCTGTTTTTTCAGATCTGTAATCGCGTCATCCAGTGCTTCAGCATTGTCCCTTGATACGGTGTGCAGCAGGTAAATGGCTCCCGGGTGCGCCTGCTTGATCATATGATCGTAGGCATATTTCTTCCCCTTTTGGTTGTTGATTTTCCAATCAACAAAAGCGACCGACCAGAAAACGGTTTGATAGCCGAGGCGTTTCGTTTCTTTCAGTACGTACTCACTGAACACGCCACGCGGCGGACGCAAGTACAGATTGTCCTGCTTTCCCGTAATTTTATAAACCTCTTCGTTGACTGAATCTAGTTCATCCTGAATCTGATCAGCTGTTTTTGTCGTTAAATCCGGATGGTGAAAGGAATGGTTGCCGATAATATGGCCCTCATCTGACATTCGTTTGATCAGCTGAGGCTGGTCCTTTACGAAATGCCCGGTGACAAAAAACGTTCCTGTTACGCGATGTTTTTTTAAGACATCAAGCACTTTTGGCGTATAGCCATTTTCATATCCGTTATCAAACGTTAAGTAAATCGTTTTTTCCTTTGTATTCCCTAAATAAAACGCGTCATATTTTTCAATCAAACTGTTCAGCTGCTTCCCGGCATCTGGCGGCTGATGATTGACACTTCGTTTAAAGCCCCAATTAATCGGCTCATTCGGCACCGCTTCCGCCTGTGCTGCACCTCCGGCAAGCAATACGGCGGCGCAGCATATTGAACACATCCACTTCATGGCCAGCGCTCCTTCTGCATTTTTTCTTATTTTACAGATAGGGGCTTTGTTTTATACTGTTGCTTTATGCCAATAAAAAAACCGCGGCGGGCACGCGGTTTTATTCCCAATCTTTTTTAAAACGTTCGTATTTGGCTTCCAGGTCATCAAGCATGCTGATAAGCCTGTCTATATCTTCAACGTCGGTTGCTTCAGGGTCTAATGAATCGATGACGTTCATAAACATGTCAAGTCTGTTCTTTAAATAATCAATCTGCTGATCTTTATTGTTTATGGCGTTCCCCATTCTGTTCCTCCATTCATTTTTTATTATGGTAGCTCATTTTTTGCCGTTTTTCAATCGCCGCGCTACTTGCGATCTTGGCAAATCAGGTCTAAAATTAACTGTTGGCAGCGTTAGTATGCCCATTTATAAAGGAGTTAGATAGTCATGACACAAAACACGAAGCTGCGTCCGATTACGCCCGAGTTTGACCCTTGGGAAGCCTATATGGATGTTGACCAATACGGAGACATGCAGCTGACAAACGTTGAATTCACAACGACGACACTGTGCAATATGAGATGCGAGCATTGTGCTGTAGGCTATACATTGCAGCCTAAAGACCCGAATGCTCTGCCAATAGATCTTCTGTTAAAACGGCTGGAGGAAATCCCGCGCCTCAGATCCATCAGCATCACAGGCGGAGAGCCGATGCTTTCGTTGAAATCAGTAAAAGAATATGTTGTTCCTTTATTGAAATATGCCCATGAACGGGGTGTGCGGACACAAATTAATTCAAATCTGACCCTCGACATCGAGCGGTACGAATGGATCATTCCGTATCTCGATGTGCTACATATTTCTCATAACTGGGGTACAGTTGAAGATTTTGCTGAAATCGGCTTTGCCATGATGGACAGAAAACCGACCTTCGAACAGCGCGCGCGCTATTTTGAAAAAATGATCGAAAACAGCCGCACGCTCGTGGATGCCGGAGTAATGGTATCTGCGGAAACGATGCTGAACAAACGAACTCTTCCGCATATTGAGCATATTCACCGCCAAATCACAGAAGATATGAAATGTCAGCGTCACGAGGTCCACCCAATGTATCCAAGCGATTTCGCAAGCGCTCTTGAATCCCTCAGCCTGAAAGAGATGAGACAGGCCATTCACCGCTTGCTGGATATTCGTGATGAAAATACGTGGATGCTGTTCGGAACGCTGCCGTTTTATGCCTGCAGTCCGGACGAAGACGACCAAAAGCTGCTTCGCCGGCTTCGCGCGGCGAAAAACGTCACAGTGCGAAATGACCCTGACGGCCGATCCCGCCTGAATGTGAACATTTTCGACGGAAACATTATCGTGACCGATTTCGGTGATACCCCGCCGCTTGGCAACATTCAGACGGACAGCCTCCCTTCCGCCTATGAAAAGTGGAGAGAGACCAAGCTTGCGAAGGAACTAAGTTGCCACTGCCCGAATGTCCGGTGCCTCGGACCGAATGTTCTTGTCAAAAACAGTTATTATCAGGATACAGACTTCACAAAACGTCAAGCCAGGAGTTAGATGCGGATGAAAGAAACACTTACGGAGATTTTTCAAAATAAAATCGTCGATATTCTCCTCGTTGCCGTTATCCTTTGGATCGGTGTCTTTATCATCAACCGGCTGGTACAGCTATTTTTTAAACGGACGGATTTTATTGAAGAAAAAAAGGAAAAAACGATTGAAAGCCTTGTCCGTTCTGTCACCCAGTATACGGCGACAATTGGTTTTATCTTTTACGTTATTTCTTTATTTGTGCATGATTTCGGCAAGATATTGGCCGGGGCGGGCGTAGCAGGTATCGTGATCGGTTTTGGCGCCCAATCGCTGATCAAAGATGTGCTGGCTGGTGTGTTCTTAATATATGAACGCCAGCTGCACAAAGGCGATTATGTCACCGTCAACAACTTGTTCAACGGAACAGTGGAGGAAATCGGCCTCCGCTCGCTGCAAATCCGGGAATGGAGCGGGAAGCTGCTCACCATCAGCAACGGCGAGGTCAGACAAATAGAGAACTATAATATTGATTTTATGCGGATTACCGAATCCTTTCTTATCAGCTTTAAAGAAGATCCGGACCGCGTGTACAGCGTGTTGGAAGAGGCATGTGACATGCTGAATGAAGAGCTTCGTGATTCATTGAAGCGGGATGAATTCGGCAATCCGACAGAACCATTTCAAATCCACGGCATCACCGCATTGAATAAAATCAATCGCGGCGTCGAATTTACGGTTAAAGGCATGGTGAAAGATGATGATTATTTCAGTGCCAGCCTTGCAGTAAGACGGGTTCTCGTTCGCCAGCTCTACCAAAACAATGTGCAAATGCTTGAGGAAGCGGTCCGAATTGAGAGAACCCAATAAACAAAAAAAAACTGATTCCGAGTTGGAATCAGTTTTTTATTTATCTTGGCAGTGAGGAAAGCTGAAAGCCAAATGTGACATGATCTTGAACCGGAATCCACGCGCCGATGCCCTGTGACGTGACATTTTTCACGACGAGTTTTCGTTTATTTCCTTTCAGCACTAAGTACACTTCTCCGTAAGTCACTTTTCCTTTTTCATTCACAGCCGGTGCATATGCATGTAAATAACCGATTTTTTTAGGAGCGACTTTATAAATCTGATCCCGTTTTGTGCCAGCCCCAATGACCGTCTCAAATGCAAGCGGAAGGTTCGTTTTCTTCATTGCTTTTTGCATCATCATGCTTTTGACATCTTCAGCATTTGGAACTTTAGCTGTGAGGCCGCCCTTCACTCTGTACTGCTGTTCCTGGGCATAATGCATTTCAGCCGTTTCTTTCCCGCCGCGGTTATCCGCACGGTTTGTATTGATTTTTTTATATTCCCAGTTTGCGACTGTTTCATTTGATTCATAGCCGAGCGCCCATTTCCCGAGAAATATTGTCGCCCGGTACCCTACTGCAAGCGGTGTGCCGGATATGTTGGATTCATTCAGCATTTTGATGAGATGCGGATTTTCAATCTTCACCTCAGAATGATCGAGCAATTCCTTTGCCAGCTTGCTCGGCTGAAGCATTGGCTGATCCTGTGAAGCATTCGGATACGTGTTTTCCTTTGAAATGCTTGCGACAGAATTAGGAACCTTAAACTGCTTTTTCGCGTGGATGGGCTGAACGCCGAAAAAACTAAAGAATAACAACACGATAAGTGTGGAATGAAATAGCTTTTTCATCATATCACTCTTTCTATGGCATTTTCCCTTAGTCTTTTCATCCCGCTTTGTTGTTATCCATCATTTTTTCAGGTTAAAGAAGGAAAAAGCCGATCGCCATAATGACATATGCAGCAAGCAGTGTCGCCCCTTCAAACCAGTTGGAATCCCCGTCATTCGAAATCGCGATCATCAAGAGAACCGCTGATACCATCGCGACGAGCTCCGGCAATGTAAATACAAGCGGCATGCTTGTCGGAAAAAAGATAGAACAGATGACGAGAACCGGTGCGACAAACATAGCGATCTGCAGCGTAGAGCCGACTGCAATTTCAACCGCAATGTCCATTTTATTTTTGAAGGCCATAATAATCGCTGACGCGTGCTCCGCCGCATTTCCTACAATCGCCACGATGATGACCCCAATAAACAGCTCGCTCCACCCGAACTGTTCAGCAACCGAGTGAAAGGTATGGACCAGGTTTTCGGATATGTATGCAACCACAATCGTTGCCGCAAACAAGACAATCGTCGCAACCTTCCCTGACCATTCCGGCTCTTCCTCTTCTTCAGACTGAGCGGCATTATTCGGCTGATAAACGCCCCGATGCGTGACAAGTTTAAAGTACAGCGCCGCCACATACAACAGAATCATAATGATGCTGATGCCGATGCTTAAATTGAGCTTGCTGGCGTTTCCCATACCAACAGAGAATACCTCCGGAATCACAAAGGCGACAATGATGGCAAAAATCAGAAGCCCGGAGTTATGGCGGGCATCATGGATATTAAATTCCTGCCGCTTATATTTTAAACCGCCGACAAAAAACGATAGGCCCGCTACCAGCAACAGGTTCCCCAGCACTGAACCGGTTAAAGAGGCAAGCACGATTCCTGTCAGGCCTTCTTTTAATGCAAAAAGGGAAATAATCAGCTCCACCGCATTCCCGAAGGTGGCATTCAGCAAACCGCCGATACGCGGTCCTGCAATGATGGACAGTGATTCTGTCGCCCTCCCCATATAGCTTGCAAGCGCGATAATCGTCACGCAATAAACGGCAAATAGAACCGCGGAAGGCCAATGCATCAAACTGCCAATCACAGAAAGCGGAACACCGGCCGCCACTAAAATAAAAAAGATACGATTCATGGTGAAATAGCTCCTTTTTTATGACTTGTTTTATTTTTATTCTTCACAAAAACCTTCATGATTACACGAGGGCAAATGTATAGCGTGATATAGGCTTTTTTCAGGTTGCCTGCTTTTGGAAAACATTGTACGATCAACATAGATTCCACATAAGGAGAACTGACACGATGTCACGATTTCATTTCTTTATCCTTGTCTTGCTCGTATCCATTTCCGGGTTTTCACAAGGCATGCTGCTGCCTGTCATTTCAATCATTTTTGAAACAAATGGAGAATCCGCTGCTATCAACGGCCTGCACGCGACCGGGCTGTATATCGGTGTGCTTTTGGCTTCGCCGTTTATGGAAGCGCCGCTCAGAAAGCTCGGGTTCAAGCCGCTGATCGTCATGGGCGGAAGCATTGTCATTTTAAGCTTATTCGGATTTATTTGGCTTCAGTCAGTTTGGGTCTGGTTCCTGCTTCGCCTGTTCATTGGAATCGGCGACCACATGCTTCACTTTTCTACGCAAACGTGGGTGACCTCCATGTCATCAAAACAAAATCGCGGAAGAAACCTGTCTATTTACGGGCTTTCCTTTGGCCTTGGCTTTGCCGCAGGCCCGTTCATGGTGCCGCTTGTCAAGCTGAGTCCGTCGCTTCCTTTTATCGTGTCCGGCTGCATCAGTCTGTTTGCGTGGCTTTTTGTTTTCTTTCTACAAAATGCATACCCGGAAACCAGTCCTCATGAAACCAAATCAGACAATAGTTTCAGGCGATTTTATCAGGCCATGCTGTTTGGGTGGGTTGCCTTTATGCCTACATTTGGCTATGGCTTTTTGGAAACGGCGCTGAACGGAAGCTTTCCGGTGTACGCGCTCCGTTTGGGGATATCAGTAGACGCAGTAGCGATCATCCTTCCCGCATTTGCGATTGGAAGCATTATTTTTCAGTTTCCGCTCGGCATCCTCAGCGATAAATACGGCAGGCGGAATGTGCTGCTGGTGATTTTACTGACTGGGGCTCTTTGCTTTTTCATCGCCGGTGTATTTCCTTCGCCTTACGTGATCGGCGGCTGCTTTTTTATTGCAGGAATGGCAGTAGGATCAACCTTTACACTTGGCATCAGCTATATGACAGATCTTCTTCCGCCCCACCTCCTGCCGGCGGGAAACCTGCTTTGCGGCATTACATTCAGTCTCGGCAGCATCCTCGGCCCGGTTGCCGGCGGCTGGTATATGCAGACATTTGAAAGCGCAAACTTGTTCTACTTCATTACTCTCACGCTTAGCGCTGTGTGGCTGGCCCTTGTGCTGGGCAAACCGAAAAGCTGGTCACCGGCTGAAACCTATTCTTCATCTTCTTAATCAAAAAGCCTCCCGACATCATGTCAGGAGGCTTTTATGCTAATGGTAGCCGTTTTGTCCGTTGGCGCTTCCGCTTGTTTTATGGCTCGATTTGCTTTTCGAATTTTGTTTGTTATGGCTTCCGCCTTTTTTCGTATGCTTGGTCATCACGATATCCCCCCGACTTCTTTTTGAACCGAAGTTCGTTTATAGGGTGCGCTAATGGTAGGGATTTTCATCAGGAAGCTTTTTACGTTTATGTAAAAGAGCGTTGATTTCTCCGCCTAGGATAATTAAAATGCCGCTCAAGTAAAACCAAATCATCAGAACGATGATTCCCCCGATGCTCCCGTAAGTAGCGCTATAGTTCGCAAACGTGCTGACGTAAAATGAAAACAATGTGCTGACAATGATCCAGCCGATGGTCGCAAAGACCGCACCCGGCATGACAAAACGGAGAGACAGCTTTTTGTTCGGCGCAATCACATACAGCGCGGAAAAAACAATCAAAAGCACAAGCGGGCTGACACCCCAGCGAATGGCGGCCCAGACGGATAAAAACAGATCCGACGCGCCGACAAAGTCAGAAGCGAGCCTTCCAATCTCCCGGCCAAATACCGGCAGAAGCAAAGCCACTAAAATCGTAAATACCATGGCAATCGTCAAAAAAATCGAGGTTAGACGAACAATGATAAAAGAGCGGTTTTCTTCCACATCATACGCGTGGTTCAGCGACCGGACGATCGCGTTCATTCCATTAGACGCAGACCATAATGCGGCGATAATCCCGAATGACAGCAAACCGCCATTTCGATTATTTAAGGTTTGATGGGTAATGGATTCAACGAGTGACATCGCACTGGCGGGAGCATATTGTTCTATGACTCCTAAAACATCATCGGTAGAAAGCGGAAGATACGCGGTGAGCGTCAGCATAAAAATCAAAAACGGAAACAGTGACAATAGAAAAAAATACGCCAGCTCCGCTGATTTACTTTGTCCTTCATGAAGGGTGTATCTGCTGAAAAGCTCTTTCAAAAAACTCATGTCGTCTCACCTCGCATGTTTGATCATTTTTTTGAAAAATGCTCTTTCGTTTCTTGCACGAGTTCCATCACTTGCGGCGTTGTTTTCTTCAGCTCTTTCACCTGCTGGTTCACAAAGTCGACTTCCTTTGAAAGCGTTTGGGCGAGTTTTTTGGCCTCATCCACTTTTGTGATGACAGTGTTTTTTAACAGCTCCGGATTGCTTTTGTACAGTGAAAGTTTATGCTTGCATGTCAGCCATCTCATGCCGCACGCCTGTCTTGTCGGCTTATGGAGCAGTGATAACGCCGCACCTGCCGCAGCTCCGAGAAATATCCCTTTCAGCATTAAACGTTCGTTGTTCATGCAAATTCTCCTTTCACTCACAATTGTTTTTCTTTTTGAATAGACGCAAGCAGATGCTCACAGCCCGATTTGATTAATTGGCAGACTTCTTCAAAATTCCCTGTGTAGTAAGGATCGGGAACGTCGGCAAGATCTGAATCTTCAACATAGTCCAAAAGCCTTTTGATATGTGAAGTGTTTTTAAATCCCACCATGCTTCTGAGACTTCCGATATTTTCTGCATCCATTGCAATGATGTAATCAAAATCGGCCAGATCCTGTTCGCTGACTTGACGCGCCAGCATGCCATCAAAGCTGATTCCTTCTCTGCGCAATATCTCCTGCGTTCCCTCATGCGGCGGATTGCCGATGTGCCAGCCGCCGATTCCCGCTGAGTCCGCCTTGATTTTCTCCTCTAATCCTTTTTTGGCTGCAAGGTCCCGAAAAATCGCTTCCGCCATCGGAGACCGGCAAATGTTTCCTAAACAAACGAATAACACGCTTATCATGTTGTCCAACCTCCCTATTCTTTGCCCCTATTTCTCTAAAAAGAAACCTTCATGAATATCTTAGTAGGATGTTCATTTTCTTTTCAACTGATGTCTTCACTTTTTTGGAATGAACAGCCTGCTTTTAGAATAGGGTTTTTTTCTGATGGAATTCTGTTAGAATAAAACATACCTATATTGCGCATAGAAAGGATGGAACCCTTTGTCCAGCCCAAATACAGAAACATTAACTCAAATGATTGAAGAGATTTCCCAAAAGCTGAACATGCTGAACGTCGGCGTAATCAAAGCGGAGGATTTCAGTGATGAGAAGATTGAAGACCTCACGTACCTTCACAGAATGGTGATGAAAAAAGAATCATTCAGCCCAAGTGAAATGCAGGCGATTGCTCAAGAATTAGCCTCGCTTCGTAAATAATGGAGACTGGCCGGAAACTCGGCGAGTCTTTTTTATCATTTCCCCAAACCAAAACAGCAAAGTGTTCGAATAAGATTTGAAGGAGTACAAGCATGCAAACGACATCTATCAAAACAGCATCCGGAATGTATATCAACTACTTCTTTCTGGGGATGGTCAACATCATTCTCGCATCCAATATGTCTTCATTAACAAAACAGTGGAATACCGATCCGACCGGCATCAGTTATGTCATTGCCGCTATCGGGTTTGGCAAACTGCTGACATACGGCATTTCCGGCGTTCTATCAGATAAAATCGGCAGAAAGCCGCTTGTTGTCGCTTCTGCGGGAATTATGGCCGTCTTTTTAGTCGGTATTCCTTTATCACCGAGCTATGAGCTGGCGTTTGTGTTCGCCTTATTAGCCGGAGTCGCAAATTCAGCGATGGATGCCGGAACATATCCGGCCCTAACCGAGCTCTTTCCGTCTGCTTCCGGTTCGGCGAATGTCTTGGTCAAAGCCTTTATGTCTGTCGGGGCCGCACTTTTGCCGCTTTTGATCACATTTTTATCAGACCACAGCATGTTTTACGGATTTGCTTTTTATCTGCCGGCAGCGGTCTATCTCCTGAATATTATTTATTTATCAACGCTTTCGTTTCCTAAAAAACATAAGAAACCAACTAATAGCGGCCAACAGGAATCTCCCGTTTTCTTGTCTGAACCCGTTTTTCAGAAGGAAGGCACCGCACTGATTATCATCGGTTTTACATCCACGGCTTTATTTACGGTTTCTCAAATCTGGCTCCCGAGCTACGCGCAAAAGGCAGCCGGTTTAGCTGAATCAGCATCTGTACAATTGCTGAGCTATTATAGTATAGGATCTCTGGCATCTGTTTTATTATTAGCCGTTTTGCTGAATAGATGGGTCAAACCTGTCTTCATAACGCTCTTATATCCTATTATTACTTTATGTACGCTCGCAGTCATGCTGACCGTTCATATCCCAGTTGTGCTGGACATCACTGCCTTTTTCTTAGGCTTTTCAACTGCGGGTGTGTTTCAAATTACCATTACGTTAATGACAGAGCTTTTCTGGAAGCGAAAAGGAACCGTTACCGGAATTGTAGCGACCGCTTCAAGTCTTGCATCGATTCTGCTGCCGATTGCAACAGGGCTTATCGCAAAAGCGGGGGGCATCGCTCATATTTTCATATTCGACTTCGGCATTGCGGTCATCGGAACGGCTGCAGCTGCTTTCTTGTATTACAGGTACAAGAAACTGACAGGTGCTCAAGCCTAAGCAACAAAAAACGGACGCCCAAGAGCGTCCGTTTTTTCTTATTTCTCAAGCAATGCCAATGACTCGCGGTTAAATGCCGGTATATCTTCCGGTGTGCGGCTAGTGACCAATTGATCCTGGCAAACAACCACTTCCTTGTCCACAACGTCGGCACCGGCGTTTTCCATGTCAACACGAATGGACGTATAGCCCGTCGCTTTTCGGCCGTCGAGCGCTTTCGCATTGATTAAAAGCTGCGGGCCGTGGCAAATGGCGAATACCGGTTTTTTGTCAGTCATAAACGCTTTTGTAAATTGGACGAAACGATCGTCAGCGCGAAGCTGGTCTGGTGAAAATCCTCCGGGAATCAAAAGCGCATCAAAGTCTGAAGGGTTTACGTCGTCAATGGACGCGTCAACCGTCACTTCCGCTTTTCCCTGCTTGCCTTTTACTGTTTTTCCTTTTTCATTTTCGATGACAGTCAGTTCATGTCCCGCTTCTTTAAAGGCTTTCGCAGGCTCAGTGTACTCGCTGTCCTCAAAGTAATCTGTCAAAACAACTGCAATTTTTTTCCCCATGGTTCATAACCTCCCGCTTTATATGTCTACATAAAACACTCTACCCCAGCCACACTAAAATAAACATTTTGCGAATATGGACAAACGATAAGCATAAATACCCAGTATTTGTCGCTTGAAGCTGCTACATAGTACTCATTTTTCTCCCTTTTACAATAATCATAAAGAAACACCTACAAATAGTTACAAAATATTCTTACAATAGGAGCTGTAACACAAATTTCGTTGAAAGGTGGAGAACTGGTGAGAATACAGAAAAGACGAACACACGTCGAAAACATTCTCCGTATTCTTTTGCCCCCAATTATGATACTTAGCCTAATCCTCCCAACACCACCCATTCATGCAGAAGAAAGCGCGGCTCCTCAGGTGCATCTGAGTATTTTGGCTACGACTGATATTCATGCCAACATGATGGATTACGATTACTACAGTGACAAAGAAACGGCGGATTTCGGTCTGGCGAGAACAGCGCAATTGATCCAAAAGCACCGCGAGCAAAACCCTAACACCCTGCTTGTGGATAGCGGCGACTTGATTCAAGGGAATCCGCTGGGTGAATACGCGGTGAAATATCAAAAAGACGACATTATCTCCGGCACGAAAACCCATCCGATTATCAGCGTCATGAATGCGCTGAAATACGACGCCGGAACGCTTGGCAATCATGAATTCAACTACGGGCTCGACTTTCTCGACGGCACAATCAAAGGAGCCGATTTCCCGATTGTAAATGCCAACGTCAAAACAACTAGCGGCGAAAACCGTTATACGCCGTATGTGATTAATGAAAAAACCCTCATTGATGAAAACGGTAATGAGCAGAAAGTAAAAGTCGGTTACATAGGCTTTGTCCCGCCGCAAATCATGACATGGGACAAAAAGAATCTCGAGGGGCAGGTTCAGGTGCAGGATATCGTAGAATCCGCCAATGAAACAATCCCGAAAATGAAGGCGGAAGGCGCAGATGTCATTATTGCCCTCGCCCACACCGGCATTGAAAAGCAGTCACAATCATCAGGTGCAGAAAACGCCGTATTTGACCTTGCCACCAAAACGAAAGGCATTGACGCGATTATCTCGGGCCATCAGCACGGACTCTTTCCTTCCGCCGAGTATGCGGGTGTTGCTCAGTTCAATGTGGAAAAGGGAACAATTAACGGCATTCCTGTCGTCATGCCAAGCAGCTGGGGCAAATATTTAGGCGTGATTGACCTCAAGCTTGAAAAGGCGGACGGCTCATGGAAGGTAGCAGATTCCAAAGGAAGTATTGAATCTATTGCTGGCAACGTCACATCAAGAAACGAAACCGTTACAAACACCATTCAGCAAACACACCAAAACACACTGGAGTATGTCCGAAAGCCAGTCGGCAAAACCGAAGCAGATATTAACAGCTTCTTTGCACAGGTCAAAGATGATCCTTCCATTCAGATCGTGACTGACGCGCAAAAGTGGTACGCTGAAAAAGAAATGAAGGATACCGAGTACAAGAACCTGCCGATTTTATCCGCTGGAGCGCCGTTTAAAGCAGGCGGCAGAAACGGAGCCAATTACTATACAAACATTCCAGCCGGAGATCTTGCGATTAAAAATGTCGGTGACTTGTATCTTTACGATAATACTGTTCAAATCGTCAAGCTGACAGGCAGCGAGGTCAAGGACTGGCTGGAGATGTCAGCAGGCCAATTCAATCAAATTGATCCAGCCAAAGGCAGCGATCAGGCCTTGCTGAATGAGAATTTCCGCTCCTATAATTTTGATGTGATTGACGGTGTCACATATCAGGTCGATGTGACAAAACCGGCTAAATACAATGAGAACGGAAAAGTGATCAATGCGGATTCATCCCGTATCATCAATCTTTCCTATGAAGGCAAGCCGATCAGCCCAAGCCAGGAATTTCTCGTAGTCACCAATAACTATCGTGCGTCCGGAGGCGGCGGGTTCCCTCATCTGACGAGCGATAAAATTGTCCACGGCTCTGCAGTTGAAAATAGGCAGGTGCTGATGGATTACATTATTGAACAAAAAACAGTCAATCCAAAAGCAGACAACAACTGGTCAATCGCGCCTGTTTCCGGCACGAATCTGACGTTTGAATCCTCGCTTTTGGCCAAGCCATTTGCCGATAAAGCAGACGACGTCGCTTATGTAGGCAAGTCTGCGAATGAAGGCTATGGTGTGTATAAGCTGCAATTCGATGATGATTCAAATCCAGATCCTCCTAAAGACGGACTGTGGGACCTGACCGTCATGCACACCAATGATACGCACGCACATCTCGATGATGCAGCAAGACGAATGACGAAAATCAACGAAGTACGCAGCGAAACAAATCACAACATTCTCCTTGATGCGGGAGATGTGTTTTCCGGCGATCTGTATTTTACAAAATGGAACGGTTTGGCCGATCTGAAAATGATGAACATGATGGGCTATGACGCCATGACCTTCGGAAATCATGAATTTGACAAAGGCCCGACAGTGCTTTCTGATTTTCTAAGCGGAAACAGCGCAACCGTTGATCCGGCGAACCGCTATCACTTTGAAGCGCCGGAATTTCCGATTGTCAGTGCAAACGTAGATGTGTCAAATGAGCCCAAGCTGAAATCATTTGTCAAAAAGCCGCAAACCTTTACGGCAGGTGAAAAGAAAGAGGCCGGCATTCACCCTTACATTCTGTTAGACGTTGACGGGGAGAAAGTCGCCGTATTCGGCCTGACAACAGAAGATACAGCCACCACATCAAGCCCGGGCAAAAGCATCGTATTCAATGATGCCTTTGAAACAGCACAAAACACCGTCAAAGCGATTCAAGAAGAAGAACAGGTAAATAAAATTATTGCTTTAACCCACATCGGGCATAACCGGGATCTTGAGCTAGCCAAAAAAGTAAAAGGCATTGATTTGATCATCGGCGGACACACTCACACCCTCGTAGACAAAATGGAGGTCGTGAACAACGAAGAACCGACGATCGTGGCACAGGCAAAAGAATACGGCCAATTCTTGGGGCGCGTTGATGTCGCGTTTGATGAAAATGGCGTTGTGCAAACAGACAAATCAAATCAGAGCGTGCTGCCAATTGATGAGCATACAGAAGAAAACGCAGAAGCAAAACAAGAGCTTGATCAGTTCAAAAGTGAATTAGAAGACGTAAAAAATGAAAAAGTCGGCTATACGGATGTGGCGCTTGACGGCCAGCGTGAGCATGTGCGCACGAAAGAAACGAATCTCGGAAACTTCATCGCGGACGGTATGCTGGCAAAAGCGAAAGAAGCAGCCGGCGCCAGAATAGCGATAACAAATGGCGGCGGCATCAGAGCCGGCATTGACAAAGGTGATATCACACTCGGCGAGGTGCTCAACGTGATGCCGTTCGGCAATACGCTTTACGTGGCCGATTTAACCGGAAAACAAATTAAAGAAGCCCTTGAACAAGGCCTAAGCAATGTGGAAAATGGCGGCGGCGCTTTCCCTCAGGTGGCCGGAATCGAATATACCTTTACATTAAACAACGAACCTGGGCACCGTGTGTTAGAAGTGAAAATTGAATCGCCTAACGGAGACAAAGTTGCTATAAATACGGATGATACCTACCGCGTGGCAACAAATAATTTTGTCGGTGCCGGAGGAGACGGATATTCTGTCTTTACAGAAGCCTCCCATGGTGAAGACCTTGGCTACGTTGATTATGAGATTTTCACCGAACAGCTGAAAAAACTAGGAAACAAGGTCTCTCCTAAAGTTGAAGGACGGATCAAAGAAGTATTCCTGCCGACAAAGCAGAAGGACGGCAGCTGGACACTTGATGAAGACAAATTTGCGATTTATGCTAAAAATGCCAACACGCCATTTGTCTATTATGGAATACATGAAGGATCTCAAGAGAAGCCTATCAATCTTAAAGTGAAAAAAGATCAGGTCAAACTTTTGAAAGAAAGAGAGTCAGATCCTTCATTGACGATGTTCAACTACTGGTACAGCATGAAGATGCCAATGGCGAACCTTAAAACCGCAGACACTGCAATCGGAATCAAGTCTACGGGAGAATTGGATGTGTCACTGTCAGATGTATATGACTTTACAGTGAAGCAAAAAGGAAAAGAAATAAAATCATTCAAGGAGCCCGTACAGCTTTCGCTTCGCATGTTTGATATTGAAGAAGCCCATAACCCTGCCATTTATCACGTCGATAGAAAAAAGAAAGCTTTCACAAAGACAGGTCACGGATCAGTCGATGATGATATGGTGACAGGATATACAAACCACTTCAGCGAATACACGATCTTAAATTCCGGTTCAAACAACAAACCGCCGGCATTCCCGTCCGACCAACCGACAGGCGGTGATGACGGCAATCATGGCGGAGGCTCCGACAAACCAGGCGGAAAACAGCCAACTGACGGAAACGGAGGAAATGATACGCCTCCCGGCACTCAACCGACTAACGGCTCTGGTGGAAACGGTTCGGGCGGATCAGGAACAGACGGTCCGGCTGGCGGCCTGCTTCCGGACACAGCCACATCCATGTACTCGATCCTGTTGGCCGGATTTCTGATCAGCGCACTCGGAACGGCAATGTACTTACATCAGAGGAGAAAACAGAATAGAGCGAATCAGGCATAAAAAAAGAGCTGCTCGCTTAGCGAGCAGCTTTCTTTATTTAAACCCACTTCACAACATCTTCAACAGCAGATCTTGTTTTCGGGCGAGGGTCTCTCACTCGATAGCCGAATGCCACCATCACAGAAATATCAAAGCTTCCGTTTTCCAGAAGGCCTTCTTCTTCAAGAATACGGTGGATGTGATCGTACTGGAAGCCTTCGATTGGGCAGGAATCAACACCGATTTGCGCAGCGGCAGTCATCATGTTGCCAAGCGCGATATAGGTTTGTTTTGATGCCCAGTCAAACAATGTTCTGTCACTTTCAAGCAAATGCAAATCGTTTTTCTGGAATTCTTCTGTTTTGCTTAAATAGCCCTCGTACACGTCTTGAGGCATTTGTTTTACTTCTTTTAAATGACGTTTGATGTAGTCCGCATTATATTTGATATCCTTCGCTGTACGCGCAAGAATCAGGACGAAATGGCTTGCGGTCGGCAGCTGCTTTTGCGCGCCCCATGTGTATTCACGAAGCTTCTCGCGGAATTCCGGATTTTGGACGACGACAAATTTCCAAGGCTCAAGGCCGAGTGAGCTCGGAGACAGTCTTCCTGTTTCTAAAATAAATTCAAAATCGCTGTCTGACACTTTTTTATTCGGGTCAAATTCCTTAGTCGCATGCCTGAAATTGTATGCATCCAGAATTTGTTTCTTTAGTTCTGTCATGTAAAACACCTCTCCTTTAGGTTACTCTCATCTCTATTGTAGCCATTATGATAAAAAGTAAAAGTACGCACATTTTTGTTGGATAGTATCAATTTTGATACCAAACAAAAAAGCGCGCTGCCGCAGGCAGGCGCCTCTCTCATTTCCCCCGCCGCGCAAAATCAACAAATCGGAATTTGTCGAGACGGTGTCTGCTTTCCGTATATTGAAACAAACTGGTATCCTCCAAAAAGACGTAGTTTCTCACCACGACCATATGGTCATAGCCGCGTAAATCGAGCAGCTCTCTGTCCTCGTCGGTACACGGCTCGGCGACAATTTCTTTTTGGGCGTAACTGATCGAAAGACCGAGCTCTCCTTCTATATATTCATATATGGAGTTTTCACAAATTTCTTTCGTCAAGTGAGGGACATGCTTTCTGAAAAAGTAATCCTTGTCCAAAATCACATGTTCCCCGTCAATCTTCCTAGACCTGATGACTTCCCAGATGTCGTCATCCAGATTGGCCCGTAGCTGTTTTTGGATCAGCTCTGACGGAGGCTCCAGCCCGAATTTGTGTACAGTTGTTTTCGTTTCTTTGCCAAGCGTTTGCGCGAGCTCCTTGAAGCTGACAAGGCCCGAAACGGGAAACTGCATTTTTTCACGATTGAGCACGACGGAGCCTTTTCCCCTGATTTTCTGGATATAACCGTTTTGCGCGAGCATATGAAGCGCCTTTCGGACCGTTTCTCTTGATGTACCGTACTGTGCGGTCAACTCATGTTCAGACGGAAGAATCTCCTCCGCTTTCCATCGGCCGCCTTCAATTTGCTGTGCGATGTCTTTATAAATTGTGATGAATTTATTCACCTTCATTATGGACCACCCAGCTTAGTTTAACACGGTTTCGTTAAACGATAAACAATGGACTCATACGGGCGAAGCGTCATGTTCTGAAGCCCTTCCCTTGCTTCATCGTTCGTCAACAGCACCTCTGCCTTCCATTCGTCAGGCGCTAAAGAGTCCGGAAGTGTAAAGGCCGCCTCTGTCCCGTAAAAATTATTGATCACGAGCAGCTTTTCATTGCTGCCATGTCTGAGATACGCAAAAATGTTCGGGTCATCCTTTGCGATTATCTCATACGTTCCCTCTGTCACAATGTCATACATTTTGCGAATCTGAATCAATTTTTGATAATGGTAAAACACCGAATTTTGATCCCTCAGCGCCGCTTCAGCATTGATTTCCCGATAATTGCCGGCGACCGGTATCCATGGGGTGCCCGTTGTAAAACCGCCATTCTCCGTAGCATCCCACTGAACAGGGGTTCTGGAATTGTCACGGGATTTCGCCTGTAAAATGGCTGTGATCTCTTGATCAGCCATTCCTTTGTCCTTAAAGGCGTGATACATGTTCAGCGATTCGACATCCCGATAGGAGCTGATGTCCGAAAACTTCGGATTCGTCATCCCCAGCTCCTCGCCCTGATAAATATAAGGCGTGCCCTGCATCATATGAATGGCCGTAGCAAGCATTTTCGCCGATTTCACCCTATATGCGCCATCATCTCCATATCTTGATACTATGCGCGGCTGATCATGATTGCACCAGAACAGAGCGTTCCATCCCCCTCCTGCGTGCATCCCCGTTTGCCAGTCGGATAGGATCTCCTTCAGCTTCAAAAAATCAAACGGCGCCAAGGCCCATTTTTCGCCGTTAGGATAGTCAACCTTGAGATGATGGAAGCTGAATGTCATATCAAGTTCTTTATTGTCAGGATTCGTATACCGGATACAGTGGTCTACGGTTGTTGAAGACATCTCACCGACCGTCATGCTGTCGTAATGCGAAAACACCTTTTCGTTCATTTCATGCAGAAATTCGTGCACCCGCGGCCCGTCAGTGTAAAAAGAGCGGCCGTCGCCGCCGTCCTCCGCATCCGGAAAGCGCTGATCTTTAGAAATCAGGTTGATGACATCAAGCCTGAAGCCGTCTATTCCCTTTTCAAACCAAAAATGCATCATGTCATAGACATGCTTTCTGACCTCTTCATTTTCCCAATTCAAATCAGCCTGCGTCACATCAAACAGATGCAAATAGTATTGGCCCGACGCTTCGTCAAGCTCCCATGCCGAGCCGCCGAATTTCGATTCCCAGTTCGTCGGAAGAGAACCGTTTTCCTGCGAGTTTTTCCATATATAAAAATCACGATACGGGCTGTCTTTTGACGAAATAGCCTCTTGAAACCATTTGTGCTCTGTTGACGTATGATTGACGACAAGATCCATGACGACTTTCAGGTCTCTTTTATGTGCTTCGGACACTAGCCGCTCAAAATCCTCCATCGTTCCGTATTCAGGATAAATCGAGTAATAATCACGAATATCGTACCCATTATCATGCTGAGGAGAATCATAAATCGGCGTCAGCCATAGCACATCCACTTGAAGTGTTTTTAAGTAATCCAGCTTTTCAATAATGCCGTTCAAATCGCCGACACCGTTTCCCGTCGTATCGTTAAAGCTTTTCGGATAAATTTGATAAACCACAGCTTTTTTCCACCATGGCGTTTGTTCTGTTTTCATCTGTTTCCACCACCATATTTAAATTGAAAACGGGAAAAGGGAACGTTCAACACGTCCCGCTCCCCATTTGTTATTTATGTTTGAATCTCGCATACGCGTATGTTCCGGCAAACGGCACGATCAATACAATAGCCATCCCGATTGCAAACGCGCCCCAGTACTGACTCATGATTGAGAAAATCCCCGGCACGCCGCCGACACCGACGGAGCTTGCCAGCACACCTTGAGAAGAAATATACATTCCGGCCAGGCCAGAGCTGACCATTGCAATGATAAACGGGAATCTGTATCGCAGATTCACCCCAAAGATGGCAGGCTCTGTAATGCCAAGATAAGCAGAAATCCCTGATGTGAGGGAGAGGCCTTTTTGTTTCTCATCCTTCACGATAAACATCATGGCCAGAGCTGCCGAACCTTGTGCGATATTAGAAAGCGCCAGCATCGGCCATAAAAAGGTGCCGCCGAGCTTTGATCCGATGAGCTGCAGGTCGACTGCAAGAAACGTGTGATGCATACCGGTAATCACGAGCGCTGAGTAGAAACCGCCATATAACAGACCGCCCAGTGCGGCAAAAGAACCGAACACCGAGATCAGCCCTGAAGTCAGTACATTACCGATCGCAAATGTAATCGGGCCGATAATGATAAAAGAGGCAAATCCTGTTAAGAGAAGCGTAATTGGTGCGACAACGAGCAGCTGTATGCCCTCAGGTGTGCGTTTTGTTAAAAATACCTCAATCTTCGCCAGCATATAAGAAGCAAGCAAAATTGGGAGCACCTGGCCCTGATAGCCGACTTTCTGCACCTCTAGGCCGAATAGATTCCATACCGGGATCTCTCCGCTTTGTTCTGCCGCGCCATATCCCCACGCATTCAGCAAATCAGGATGCACGAGCATAACCCCGAGCACAATGCCGAGAAGCGGATTGCCGCCGAACCGCTTGACGGCAGACCATCCGATTAACGCAGGCAAAAACGTAAAGGCCGTGCCTGCAATCAGGTTAATCATATTAGCAAGATCCGCCCACTGCGGATAAACCTGCACAATCGATTTTGTGCTGAAGAAAATGCCTTCCGCCGTTAAAATGTTATTGATCCCCATTAAAAGACCCGCCGTGACAATCGCAGGCAATATTGGAATAAAAATATCTGCAAGCGTTTTCACAGCACGCTGCAAAGGATTCATATTTTTTTCTGATGCCTTCTTCACTTCATCCTTTGTTGACTCGCCAATTCCCGTTTCCTTGACCAGTTCAGCATATACTTTGTTGACAGTTCCCTGGCCGATTACGACCTGAAACTGTCCGTTTGTCGAGAATGATCCCTTTACCACATCAATTTGATCAAGCATCTCTTGGTCAACCTTGCTTTCATCTATTAAAGCAAAACGCAAACGTGTAACACAATGAGTTGCCGCTGCAATATTTTCAGCACCGCCGACTGCTTCGACAATCTGACGTGCCGATTTGTTCAGTTCCCCCATGCCAACCCCTCCGTATCCGTTTTTATAACTTGTATATACAACTTATAATCATATTGTATTCCTGTATATACAGGTAGTCAACACTTTTTTTATAGCGCTTTCATCCTAGTCTGGAATATATGAAACAGACAAGGTTACCCTAAAAGTCACAAGCACTTATTGTGACATTAAAAAGCAGGGTGAGCCTCTATGAATAAACGCGACAAAGCGCTTCAGCTCATCAAAGAGCTTGAAGACAATCAGGACAGACCGATCTCTCCCAATTTGAAGGAAAACCTCGATAATCTGACCTTATTAACAGAAGGCTGCTCAGACATCGTATTTAGACAATTTGACTTTGGAAACGGGCTGTGCGGATTTATTGTTTATATCGAAGGAATTGTAAAATCTGAACATATTCAGGATCACGCCCTCCGCCCTTTCTTAATGCATTTGACGGATCAAATAGATGAACATGAAGAGGCGCTGCAAAATACTCTATCCATTTCAAGTGTTGCAACAGAAACGAGTATGAGCAAAGTGGCTGCATCCATCATTGAGGGGAACGCGGTTTTATTTGCCGACGGGCACTCAAAAGGCCTGATCTTAAATATAAAAGGCGGACAAAGAAGAAGCATTGAAGAGCCGATAACAGAATCGACCATCAGAGGGTCAAGAGAGGGCTTCACTGAAAGCCTCAGGGTCAATACCGCTCTTGTGCGCTTTCGCGTCAAAACGTTTCAGCTTAAAATGATCTCGTTTAAAATCGGCACGAAAACCAAAACCGATGTTGTCTTGGCCTATATTGACGGGCTTGCCGATCCAAAGGTCATTGACAAAGCAAAAAAAAGAATCAAAAAGATAAAGATTGATGCTGTCTTAGAAAGCGGATATATTGAAGAATTTATCGAAGACGACACGTACTCGCCATTCCCCCAGCTGCAATACACAGAAAGGCCGGACACCGTCGCCGCCCAGCTTCTCGAAGGCCGATTTGCCATTTTCACAGATAATACGCCCTTTGTCTTAACAGGCCCGATTACGTTTTGGCAGCTTATGCAGGCCAGTGAAGATTACTATGAGCGTTATTTGATGTCTAACTTAATCCGCTGGCTTCGCTATATGTTTTTATTCGTTGCTTTATATTTGCCGGCTATTTATGTTGCCGTTATTACATACCACCAGGACTTAATGCCGACAAACTTAATGTTCAGTGTGGCCTCTGCGCGTGAACCGATTCCTTTCCCCGCCATCATAGAAGCATTGATTATGGAAATTTCTTTTGAGGCTCTCCGTGAGGCGGGAGTGCGCCTGCCGAAAACCATCGGCCAGACCGTCAGTATTCTCGGGGCCCTAGTCATTGGGACAGCCGCTGTTGAAGCGGGAATTGTGTCTGCCCCCATGGTGATCATCGTATCGTTAACAGGGATCGCGTCATTTACAATTCCGCGGTTTAACTTAGCTATCTCCATCAGGATGCTTCGTTTCCCGCTTATGTTTTTGGCGAGTATTTTTGGGATATTCGGCATTATGCTCGGCACGATTATCTTAGTGCTTCATTTATGCAAGCTGCAATCTTTCGGCATTCCTTATTTATCCGGGATTTCTCCGTTTAAACGAGATGAAGTAAAAGATATTTTTGTCAGGGCGCCTTGGTGGACGATGACCAGAAGGCCGGGCACGTATTCGCGCGGCAACGGACAGAAGGGAGCGAAAAGAGAGGACCCAAAAGATGAAGAAAACAATATATAAGTGTGTTTTGCCGCTTCTCATTTGTATCCTTCTAACGGGGTGCTGGGACCGGACAGAAATCAATGACATTGCATTTGTTGTCAGCTCAGCCATTGATAAGAAAAAAGATCAGTATCGAGTGGCCATGCAGATTCCCTTGGTCGGCCAATTAGGCGGACAAACAGGGGGCGGCGGCGGAACTGCCGGTTCAAAAACATGGTATGTTGATTCAGCTTCCGGCACTACGATCAGAGAAGCGAACAACAAGCTGCAAACCTCCTTGTCACGGACAATCAATACGTCCCACAGACGTACAGTCATTATTGGAGAGGATATGGCGAGAGACGGCGTTGCCCCAGTCTTTGATATTTTAACGCGAAATCCGCAGAACAGATTAACGGCGCTCATTTTAGTCAGCCGGGGAGAAGCGCGGGACATTTTAAATACCGATGTTCAGCTTGAACAGTTTCCGGCGGAAATGATTCGGGAGCTGGCCATTATCGCAACGAGCCGCCCCGTTTTCTTAAGCAGATTCATGTCTGATCTAGTAGAAATAGGCAGTGATCCGTATGCACCGGTCATCTCTGCATCTAAAACAAAACCTGGAGGGAAAGGCAAATCTAATTTGAAAATTGACGGGCTTGCGATCTTTAAAAAGGACAGATTGATGGATATTTTCAAAGATGAACACATGACAGCAGCCCTGATGTTGCTGAATCAAGCCCGCCAGCCAGAATTCATAGTAGACCTGCCGAATCAAATGGGGCAAGCATCCATTCAGCTTCAAAAGTCCAATGCATCCTTTCATGCCGCTGAAAAAAACGGAAAGCTGTCAATGACAATCGAGATCAGAGCCAAAGGAATTATTATGGAAAACCAATCAACCTATGAGACGAGAGAAAATGACCAGTATTACATCATTCAAAAAGCACTAAACAGAACCATAAAGAAGGACGTGATCAGCACCGTTCATCGTTTGCAAAAGCTAAAGGCGGACCCGGCCGGCTTTCAAGACAGGACCATCAGAAGCACGGCAACCACGAAGAATCTGCTGAAAAAGGAATGGGAAGAGGTATATAAGGATATGGAGGTTCACGTCGTCCCAATTGTGACGATTGAGCAGGGCGGTGTCCTATACAAAACGATCAGCCATTAATGGAGGTGCGTCAGCATGATCAGCTATATCGTACAGACATTGATTGTGTGCATTGCCATATACGCATATGAATGGAAGAATTTTCGTTCCGCTAACAATCTAACAAAATGGGCCTTCAGCCTGCTGATTGCAGGAAGTGCTTTTCTATGGATTTATATGAGAGTGAATCCCCTGCTTCCGCGGCTGGGGCACCTGTTTAAATATATTCCGTTTTGAACATGACAGAAAGGATGTGCTTTATGGACAAGACCTCTGCATACCAAGGATTATTTTTCGGAGCTCTGTATACGTTAGCAGTCGGATTAAAGCATGCTCCGATTCTCATGATCGAATCAGCAAAACAAAATGCCTGGCACAGCTACATCCTCGGCGTTGTCATCGTGATTCCGGCACTCTGGCTCATGCATAGGCTGATGAAAAAGCATCAGGATAAAAATATCTATGAGCTGCTGAGCGATTCCTCACCAATCGCAGGCCGGATTATCATTTTACTGTTTTCTTTGTATTTCCTGTTAATCAATGCTCATGACATCCGTTTTTTCATCAATTTGATTAACATTTTATTTCTCCCGAGAACACCAATGGCTGTTCTTGGCGGTGTTATTATCTTTGTGGCGATCTGTATTGCCAGAGAGGGAAAAGAAACATTGACCAGAATGGCGCAGATATTCCTATTTCCATTCGGCATCCTGGTCTTGTTCCTTCCATTTACGCTGGCCACACAAATTGAGCTTCAAAACTTGACACCTGTTTTTGAAGGTCTAATCCCATACCTTCAATCAGGCTATTACGCGTTTGGGACAATGGGGGAATTGATTATCCTTCCGCTTCTCTTCTCAAACCGGAGCGTCCCGCTAAAATACACCATTTTCGCGATACTGCTGGGCGCTTTATTGCTGGCCGTGATGTTATTTTCTTCAATTTCTGTCTTTGGTCCCAACCTGACATCTACTTTCTTTGATCCTGCTTATATGGTCATCAGGCAGATCCGCATTACGGATTTTCTGGATCGCTCAGACCTGATCATCGCGGCTTTTTGGATTCCAGTCATTATGGTGAAGATAGCAGGTTCCCTATATATCGTGGTATACGGCCTTTCGTTTTTACACTCAAAAATCGACCCGAAAGCCATGTATACACCAACCGGCATGTTCTCAGTCGTATGCGGCTTTTGGTTCTTTTTAAATACAAATCAGCTAATCGACTTTAACAGAATCAAACCAATCATTAATGTAGTGATTTCTCTTTTGCTGCCTTTACTCATTTATTTGATCATAAAAAGCAAAGCGTTGTTCAGCGCCAAAGCAAAGCACTAGGAATTTTTAGCTTCTTTTGTTTGATAAACAGGATTCTGTTTTGTTTTTCTTATATCTTTCAGGTAGTACTGTTCAGATGTAAAGAATTCGGTGTACAGCGCTTTTACCTTTCTGCTCAATAACAACAGCGCAATCACATTTGGAACGAGAATAAAAGCCAATGCTAAGTCCAAAAAGCCCCAAATGGCTTTTGCTCCGCCTGCGGCACCTATGATAATAGCCGCTAAATATACGAATTTAATCACGTGTCCTGCCAGCCGCCCGAACAGAAATTCAGCTTGCTTTACGCCGTAAAAAATGACAACCATAATGGTTGATACGACAAAGAAGACTAGGGAAACCGAAACGAAGTACCCTCCGCCAGAACCGAAATAATGCTGAAATGCAGCCGTCGTCAGTGCTGCCGGGTCAATTGAGGCGTTCTTCCCTGTCCAGACACCAGATGCAAGAACGACAAAAGCGGTGGTCGTGCAGATGATCAAGGTGTCAATGACAATGCCGATCACAGACCAAAACCCTTGCCGCACAGGATGATCAGTCATTGCTGCCGCATGTGCAATCGGGGCTGTTCCCATTCCGGCTTCATTAGAATACAGCCCGCGGGCAAATCCCCAGCGAACGGTTTCCGCCAACGCAGCACCTGCGAACCCTCCAACTGCTGAAGAAGAGGTAAACGCATTTGAAAAAACGAGAGAGAAAAACGCCGGCACTGATGATAGATTCATGAGAACAATCAGGAGACCGGCACCTGCGTATGCCCCTGCCATAAGAGGCACGACAAACTCTGTTACTTTTCCGATCCGCTTTACCCCTCCTATCACCACTAACCCAATCAAAAATGCAATTCCGATTCCTGCGTATATTTTATTGAAAGAAAACGTCTCGGCAAGCGAGACTGAAACCGAATTTCCCTGAACCATAATGCTGGGAATCAGCTCCACAATCAGCGCAACAGAGAAGAATACGCCGAGCCATTTCATGCGCAGCCCTTTTGTTATGTAATACATCGGTCCCCCGACGTATTCACCCTGCTCATTTTTTTCTCTGTAATGAACAGCAAGAACACTTTCAGAAAACTTAATCGCCATGGCAAATAAGGCAATAAGCCACATCCAAAAAACCGCTCCTGGTCCTCCAAACATAATAGCGGCGGGCACACCGACAATGTTCGCTGCACCGATCGTTGAACTGAGGGCTGAGGTCAATGCCTGAAGCGGTGTGACTGTGCCCTCTCCCTTCGGCTTTTTTCCTACACTGCCGATTGTCTGTTTGAAAATGTATAAAGGATAGCGAAATTGAAAACCTTTCAGCAAAATAGTGAAATACAAGCCCGTCCCCGTCAGCAGGATGATTAGCGGCGGACCCCACAGCCAATCAGATATATGCTCTATCCATACTAATAGTCGTTCCATCCCATCACCCTTTTTTCGTTTATGAATCATTTCCCATAGATGGAAAAACATAAACCTTTTGACATAGAACTTGGAACATAAAAAGGATGGCTTTTATCAATCGCCATCCTGCAGACAAGACAAATCAGCTGGAAGAAGGTCTGTTTCGTCCAAGCCGATCATATACTTTATTCTTATAAAAAGCGGATGCTGGCTTTGAAAACATGCCTTTTTTGTCGACAAGCTTATCAAGCAGCAATTGCTTTTCAGATTTTTTTCTGATTAATTGCTCGCGTTCTTTTTCGTCATAGCACTTTTCGATTAAATGGTCGATGGTCATAAGCTCTTTTTTGAGCGCGCCCTCGTCCTCTGCCATTCCCGCGTTTTTCAAAATACGATAGCCCATGCGCAGCGATTCCGGCAAGTGTGCCGCGTCATCCTTCGGCAGCGGCTTCCCCATTCCCGGGAGGTTTTGAAAGTCCCCGTCTTTGATGGCGCGCTTAATTTTATCTTCAGACACAATATGGGAAAAATCCATCATTTCACCTCTTTTTATCTATACCTTATATTTTATCATACAATTCTCAATGTACCATTTTATTCCTTTATTTCTAGAAAGATACCTTGTTTTACATTTGGTAATATCAAAGCGAAACGTTGATTCGACGGCGTTTTTCGCCACTTTCTCCATCATACGATTTTCACTTTTCTAATCTGCTGATTCGTGTTATATTGGATACGTTCGTTTTTTCTATCGTTTCGCTCGAACTGGATCGGAAAAAAGGAGTGTAACAATGAAAACATTTATAAAAGAAAGAGGACTGGCCTTCTTCTTAATCGCGGTCGTCCTGTTATGGATCAAAACGTATGTCGGTTATGTCCTGAACTTCAACTTAGGAATAGACAACACGATACAAAAAATATTGCTTTTTGTGAATCCTCTTAGCTCAAGCTTGTTCTTTCTTGGCTTTGGACTCTTGTTCAAGAAAAAATTACAGCAGACAGCCATTATAGTGATTCATTTTTTAATGTCTTTTTTACTGTACGCCAACATTGTGTACTACAGATTTTTCAATGATTTTATTACAATTCCGGTCATTATGCAGGCTAAAACAAACGGCGGCCAACTCGGAGACAGCGCATTTTCGCTGATGAGACCGACTGACGCCTTTTACTTTATCGATACGATCATCCTGATCATCTTGGCGATCAAAGTAAACAAGCCTGCCGAAACGTCAAGCAAAAAATCGTTCCGAATTATTTTTGCGTCTTCAATTCTTGTGTTCTTGATCAACCTGGCAGTTGCGGAATCAGACCGTCCTGAATTGCTGACAAGATCATTCGACCGGAACTATCTTGTGAAATACTTGGGAACATACAATTTCACGATTTATGACGCTGTACAGAATATCAAGTCCAACAGCCAGCGCGCGCTTGCCGATTCCAGCGACGTGACGGAAGTGGAAAACTACATGAAAGCCAATTACGATGTGCCGAATAACGTGTATTTCGGCAAAGCGGAAGGAAAAAACGTCATTTACGTTTCACTTGAATCTTTGCAGTCATTTATCATCGACTATAAAATTGACGGCAAAGAAGTGACACCGTTCTTAAATAAACTGGCACATGATAACGAAACGTTCTACTTTGATAACTTTTTCCACCAAACGGGACAAGGTAAAACATCTGATGCTGAATTTATGATGGAAAACTCTCTGTACCCGCTGGCTCAAGGTTCAGTTTTCGTAAACAAAGCGCAAAACACGCTGCAATCCGTTCCGGCGATTCTGAAGTCTAAGAATTACACATCTGCTACTTTCCACGGGAACACGCAGACGTTCTGGAACCGTAACGAAATGTACAAGGCGGAAGGCATTGATAAATTCTTTGATTCTGCTTACTATGACATGAACGAAGAAAACACGAAAAACTACGGCATGAAAGACAAACCGTTCTTCAAAGAATCAATGCCGCTGCTGGAAAGCCTGCCGCAGCCGTTCTATACGAAGTTCATTACCCTGTCTAACCACTTCCCATTCGGAATGGATGAGGGGGATACAGACTTCCCGGCTGGAGACTTTGGTGACTCTGTCGTCGATAACTACTTCCAGTCAGCCCATTACCTTGATCAGTCCATTGAACAATTCTTCAATGATCTGAAAAAAGACGGGTTATATGATAAATCGATTATTGTGATGTACGGAGACCACTACGGCATCTCTGAAAACCACAATAAAGCGATGGCGAAAGTGCTTGACAAAGATGAAATCACTGATTACGACAATGCCCAGCTTCAACGGGTGCCGCTCTTTATCCACGCTGCCGGCGTGAAGGGCGAGAAAGTTCATAAATATGCCGGAGACGTTGATGTGGCTCCTACCATTCTGCATCTGCTCGGAGTGGATACGAAGGACTATCTGATGTCCGGTTCTGATATTTTATCGAAAGAACACCGTGAAGTGATTCCGTTCCGAAACGGAGACTTTATTTCACCGAAGTACACGAAAATATCCGGTAAGTATTACGACACGAAAACCGGAAAAGAACTCGATGAATCTGAAGTCGACAAGTCAGAAGACTCGCTCGTCAAGAAGGAACTTGAAATGTCCGATAAAATCATAAACGGAGACCTGCTGCGGTTCTACGAGCCGAAAGGTTTTAAGAAGGTGAATCCTTCCGATTATGATTACACAAAACATGACGAAGATTCTTCCGAAACGTCAAAGGATAACGAAGATAAATAAGAAAAAGCGGAGAGGTTGCCCTCTCCGCTTTTTTTATTTGACAGCAGCTCTCAATTCTTCCGCCGCAAATTCCACATTCGGGCCAATAATGACTTGAACCGATTGCCCCCCTGATTTGACAACCCCTTTTGCGCCTGCTTTCTTTAGCAGCGCTTCATCCACCAAAGCGGTATCCTTCACAGTCAGTCGCAGCCTTGTGGCGCAATGATCAATGGTTTGAAGGTTTTCTTTTCCGCCGAGCCCTTTCAGCATGATGTTTTCATTTACATCCTGAACAGTATTTTCATCCAGCACTTCATCCACATCATCGTCTTCCCGTCCAGGCGTTTTTAAATTCAAAGCCTTAATCAGTACATAAAACACGATAAAGTATACTGCCGCATAGCATATACCTACCAAAAGCAGAAGCAGCGGTTTTTCCGCGATTCCATAGCTGAGCACATAATCGATAGCTCCGGCTGAAAAAGAGAAGCCTGAGCGGATGCCGAGCCAGTTGACGATAAATAAAGATAACCCGGTTAAGACCGCGTGAACAGCGTATAAAAGCGGAGATAAAAACATAAATGCAAACTCAATCGGCTCCGTAATCCCTGTGATAAACGCCGTTAAAGCAAACCCAATCATCATCCCAGCCGTCGCTTTCCGTTTAGACGGCTTCGCAGTCACAACCATAGCCAGACACGCCGCCGGAAGACCGAACATCATGATTGGGAAGAATCCGGTCATATATGTGCCCGCTGTCGGATCTTTCGCGAAAAAGCGCGCCAAATCCCCTGTCACTCCGTTATATTCTCCGAATTGGAACCAGAAAATATTGTTCAGCACATGGTGAAGGCCAAGCGGAATTAACAGCCTGTTGAATAGGCCGAATATGCCTGCCCCGATGCCGCCGAGCCCGAGCATCCACTCTCCAAACGAGTTGATACACGATTGAATCGGCGGCCAGACGACTCCGAATATGCCCGCTAAAATGATCGTAATAATGGCTGTTATAATCGGCACAAGCCGTCTGCCACTGAAGAATCCGAGATATTCAGGCAGCTTGGTATCCTTGAAGCGGTTATAGGTGTAACCGGCAATTAAACCGGCAATAATTCCCCCAAACACCGCCATGTTATTTGTTTTATCAATTGTCTTTGTTGCCGCGTCAAGCATCAGATACGATATCGCCCCTGATAAACCCGCGGCCCCATTGCTGTCTTTTGAAATGCCGATGGCAATACCGATCGCAAAAATAAGCGGCAGATGATCAAAAACCGCCGTCCCCGCCTGATAGACAAACGGGATATTAAATACATCCTCTCTGCCAAGCGCAAGGATAATTCCAACCGCAGGCAGAACTGCAATCGGGAGCATAAATGACTTCCCGAGTTTTTGTAAAAATGAAAGCATACCCATCCCCCTCATACCCTTTTTTTTCAAATATACCATATAAGATATCTAGTGATCTATACCAATTTTCCCGGGGGTATTTCTTTTTTCCCAGGTCCGTGTGTTTCCTATTTTTAAGACAGTTGTGGTAAGCTTAATCTAGATTATTTAAAAAGAAAGCGGGAATGACAGATGATTGTAACAAACGATCAAGAATTAGAAGGCCTGAAAAAAATCGGAAGAATCGTCGCGCTTGCGCGTGAAGAAATGAAGCGGAAGGCAGAGCCCGGCATGAGCACAAAAGACCTTGACCTTATCGGAAAAGCTGTGCTTGATGAGCACGGCGCCGTTTCAGCACCTGAGAAGGAATATGATTTTCCAGGTGTGACATGCATCAGCGTAAATGATGAAGTGGCTCACGGCATACCAAGCACATCCAAAATTTTAAAAGCAGGGGATCTTGTCAACATCGACATCTCCGCTGAATTTGGCGGGTTCTATTCCGACACAGGCATCTCATTTGTGCTCGGTGAAGGAGAAGAACGCCTTCATAAGCTTTGCCAATGCGCGGAAAACGCTTTTCAAAAGGGGCTTCAGCAGGCAAAAGCGGGCAAGCGCCAAAACCAGATCGGAAGAGCCGTTTATCATGAAGCACGCTCTCAAGGCTTTACCGTCATCAAAACCCTGACCGGCCACGGAATCGGACGAAGCCTGCATGAAGCGCCGAATCACATCATGAACTATTATGATCCGTTTGATAACGCACTGTTCAAAAATGGCACAGTCATCGCGCTTGAACCGTTTATTTCAACGAAAGCAGAAACGATTGTTGAAGCTGGAGACGGCTGGACGTTCAAGACGCCGGATAAAAGCATGGTTGCCCAAGTTGAACACACGATCGTCATCACAAAAGATGAACCGATTATCCTGACGAAACTGTAAAACACATTCCGGGCTTCCGGCAGGTTTAACCTCCTCCAATAGCAGGTAAAACATCATTATTCTGCACGAGGAGGTCTTGCAATGCACAGAGATCAAGAAAAAATCCAAATTGAAAACGAAATGAACGCGATGCATGGCACAATAAAAGAAGACATTTTAAAAGACTTTGAGGAATTTAAAGGCTACCTGAAAAAACAAGTCAACCGAGGCAAAAAGCTGGGATTGGATGACGGCAAGCTTGTGAAAAGCGCTGCGATCCTGGGAGACTACCTCGCAAAGCATGAAGAGCCGCAAAACGGTGAAGAAATGCTGCTGCAAGAGCTTTGGAGCGTTGCGGACGAAGATGAGAAAGAACATTTGGCACAGCTTCTGGTCAAATTGGTTGATAAACAATAAAACATGAGCCGGGCGATATGCGCCCGGCTTTCTTGATATTGTCACAGCCCGGCTCTTTCAGATATGCTACACTACTATTATGTCTGTGAAAGGAGCCTTTATCTGCATGTGGTTTATTATTTTCGGCATCATTTTTTTCATTGAAGGCATCATTATGACCGTTTACGGCGTTAAGAAAAAAAACGGGATGCTCACATATATCGGCATTGTTTTCGCCATTATGACATTTGGCGTTGTCATGATCAAACTAACCGGCCATTAAATCATATTCGGCTTTTGCTCCGCATATACATTCAGAAGAACATTCGTACATCTAGTGCGAAAGGCTCAGTTTTCCCCGCATCTCTTTTCAGCATCTTTTTATAGATGTTACAATGCCAATCGTTTCGAAATCAGATAGGGAAAGGAGTTTTCTGACATGCATTACGGCAGTAAAGGCTGGTATGTGGCAGAACTAAAAAAGCAGGGGATCACGCACCATGAAGGAAGAAAGCTTCAAAGCTATAAAACCTATTTTCTTGCCAACCTGCTTGAATCAAAGAAAAAACAATCTTAAATATGGCAAAGCCGCGCACGTTGATATGCGCGGCTTTTTTCTATTCAACCGGCAGCAGCCTGTCCTTTTTTTTCATAAAGGACGCTCTCCAGCTTTCCGATAGTGCAGCCTCACTTAAAATCAGTTCAATGGCGGTGAGATTTTTTGCATCATGGTAGTTGATGCGGTTGGCGAACTGGACGGATATGCCCTTCTCTCCTCTGGACAGCAATTCAAGGTTCGCGCCGGGAGACACCCTGCCCTCCTCCAGCACGCGAAAATAGAACCCTGTATAGCCGGTTTGCTGGACCTTCAGCACCATTTCTTTTACACCAAACTTTTTCGCCAGCTTTACACACGGCTGGCGCGGCTGGCTGACCTGAACAACAGCTTCATCAAGCCTGAACACATCCCCGATGCAAACATTCTCCTCAGTCAGGCCCGCGACCGTCAGATTTTCTCCAAATGCGGCATTTGACAGCGGTCTTGAGAGGAACTCTTCCCAAAACGGATAATGCTCCGCCGGGTAGACACAGACAGCCTTATCAGGTCCGCCGTGGTTGACGAGGTCCGCCTGTCCGTCTCCTTCAAAATTCTCCCGATACAGCATGACGGCTGATTCAGCCGGCCGCTTCATGATGCCGGTTTCGATTTTCTTTCCGTCATATTCAAGCGTCTGCGGTTTTCCCAGATTAAGAGAAAGAACTGAATAGCGCTCTGGTTTCATACAAACACATCCCCTTTACAGGTTGTAAAATGATTGATTATCATAAAAAAGAAAAGGTGGTTTTTACATGCTTCAATACCGAATCATTGTAAACGGCCGGGTTCAAGGTGTGGGCTTTCGCTATTTTGTTCAAATGGAAGCTGATAAGCGAAAACTGGCCGGCTGGGTCAAAAACCGTGATGACGGGCGTGTCGAGATTTTGGCAGAGGGTCCGGAAAACGCCCTGCAATCGTTTGTTGAGGCTGTAAAGAACGGAAGCCCTTTCTCAAAGGTTACCGACATCTCTGTGACTGAATCCCGCAGCCTTGAAGGCCATCATCGATTTTCTATTGTTTACTCATAAGGCTTATCTTGATAAAAGTAATTCGGCTTAACGATTGAGTTATCATAGGATCGGTGGAAGATATGAGTGGCAGCGGGTGAAATTGGCGGAATCAGCCACGTCCAGTCCCCCGTCAGCTTTCTGCCCGCTTCTTCCTCCTGTTCTTCAAACCGTTTAAACTGGCTTGCCGCTGTATGATGGTCAACGATGCTGACACCCTGCTTTTTATACGAGTGCAGCACTGCTTTATTCAATTCAACTAGCGCTTGATCCTTCCATAAATCCGTATTGTAATCAGCGGCGATGCCGATCACGGACGCTACTTTTTTCAGCTTGTCGTACCGCTTTTCATCTGCGAGGTTTCTCGCTCCGATCTCCGTGCCCATATACCAGCCGTTAAATGGCGCGGCATTATAATGAATGCCCCCGACCTCAAGCTTCATATCAGAAATAATAGGCACGCCGTACCACTTCAGCTCCAAATCAGAAAACGCCTCGATGTCGGGATGTGTGATTGGAACCTCGATCACAAGTGAACGCGGCAGCTCATACCAGACAGGCTGTTCGTCCCCTTTCATGCGAAAAATGAGCGGCAGCAGGTCAAAATCCGTTCGCTCTCCCCGCCAGCCGAGCTCTTCGCAGGCTGCTGTCAGGGAACAGGAAGCCGGGTCGCCGATTCTTTCTCCGTCTGACTCATATCCAGCGTACCGGATCAGCTGATGATTCCAGATCTCGACTTGCTTTTCACCCTTCTCTTCCGGAGGGAAAATCGTAATGGTCGGTCTGATTTTCCCGTTATTGGTGGCGGTTTCAATATGGTGAAAGAGGGCGTCACGCACTTCCTCCTTCGTCCGGACGTCTCGTCTGTCGATAACATTCAGCGAATTCCAGAACAATCTGCCGATGCAGCGGTTGCTGTTTCTCCAAGCCATTTTCGCTCCGTGCTCCAGCTCTTCCTTCGTATGTACATAGCTTCCGGTCAGGTCAATTTCACTTTTAATGTCCTCGAGACGGTCTTTCACTTCCTCCTCCTTTCCTAATTCCTGATAGCATGCGGCAATAAACGCTTTCGCTTCGTTCCAGAGTATTTCTTTTTCTTCCAACAAACTCTCCCCTTCACATCACTTCATGCTTTTCATTGTATCGTTTTTAAGCGGCAAGACAAATGATTTTTCTGCAACTTCCTGGAAAACAATAAAAAACACCCGCGTAATGCGGGTGTCAAATAGACGATAATCGACTTGCCAATTCAGTTAAGTCACTTCGAAAGTTTTTGCCGGTCATCGGTATGCCGTGCCCTGTCAATAACGCTTCCGGTTCAAGACCGGCCAGCTTTAGAATGGACTCCGCGGCCGTCTCTGTGTCAGGCGTGAAATAAGCCGGCGGACCGTGAAGCTCCTGTTTTTGTATCAAGACGTCAGCCATTTTCTCCTGTTCCACTGTAATAACAGCATCACCTGCTACAAGCACGCGTCCGTCATCGCGGAATAACGAAATATGGCCCGGCGTGTGTCCTGGTGTCGCTATCCATATCCACTCGTCAAGAAAAGGAACTGAACCGTCTTCCGGCAGTGCCTGGACATGTGAGGAAATATCGATGGAATGCCGCGGAAACAGCGGCGACAGCTTGGCGACCAGCCCGCTCTTGCTGTCAGGACGAGCCGGAGGATAATCCTCTTTACCTGTTACATAGGGCATTTCCCGAGAATGGACATAAACAGGTACATCCCAATGCTCAAGGATCTCTTCGATTGCCCCAATATGGTCAAAGTGCCCGTGTGTGAGGATAATCGCCTTCAGCTGAAACCCTTCACCAAATCTTTGTTTGGCTTCATTGACAATCATGCCGGCTGATTGAGGCATGCCGGCATCAATTAAAACAAATGAGTGAGGTTCAGAAGGCAGCTGAATAAAATAGACATTCGCAATTTGCACAGTCAGGCCGTGCACCCCTTTTGCCGCTTCGAACCCCGTTCCGCTTCTGACTGAAGTCAGCGGCATATAAGGATCACTCATAATGACACCTCCGGAATGTTATATGCCGTTAGTGTGTGTCATTACGCCTGAATTATCATACGGAAATAGAGATCGCACCGATCAATAGAGCGATAGCCGTCATGACGATCACTGCGAGAACCGCCCATTTCAATGCGAATTTTTGATGGTCATCAATAGAAACTCCGACGAGTCCGACAAGCAAATGAGTGGATGGCACAAGCGGACTCAGCATATGAATCGGCTGGCCGATAATAGAGGCTCTGGCAATTTCCACTTTATCCACACCGTATGCGACAGCTGTTTCTGATAAAATCGGCAGCACCCCGTAGAAATACGCGTCATTCGGCATCAAAAATGTGAAAATGCCGCTTGTTAAGGCAACAATCGCCGGGATCAATCCGCCCATTTGTTCCGGTATCATGGACACGAGCGAGATCGCCATTTCATCAACCATTTTCGTGCCTGTCAAAATCCCCGTGAACACCCCCGCAGCAAAAATCATTGAACCGATAGCCAGCACGTTGCTGGAATGCGCCGCGATGCGCTGTCTCTGATGCTCGAGATTGGGATAATTCACAATCAGCGCAATACAAAACGCAATGACAAACAGTACGGTTAAACTGACTTTACCCGATACTAAACATCCTATTAAAGAAAGCGTTAACAATAAATTGAACCACCAAAGCTTCGGCCGCTTCCACTCATCTTCAACCGCAGCAGCCGGTTCATTGGCATTGGCTGGCTGTTTCAGTTCAATCACACCAAGGCGCTTTCGTTCCGCTTTTCCAAGCACATACGCAACTGCCACCATACAAAGCATCCCGCTTGCAATGACAGGAATCATCGGCCCTGTAAGCTCAGCTGGATCAACCCCCAGCGCACTCGCCGCCCTCGGCGTCGCACCTCCCCATGGAATCGTGTTCATGATTCCCATGCCGACTCCCGCGATTCCTGCCAAGATAATTGGCCGGATGCCTAGCAGCAAATAGAGCGGAAGCATGGCGCTTGTCGTAATCATGTACGTTGTCGAGCCATCTCCGTCCAAGGCGACGAGCATTGTAAGGACCGCTGTCCCGACAACAATTTTTAAAGGGTCTCCTTTGACCATGCTTAAAATTTTGCCAACCATTGGATCAAACAGGCCTGTATCAATCATAATTCCAAAATATAAGATCGCAAACATAATCATGACCGCAGTCGGCGCGACTTGCTGAATCCCCGAAATCATCATGTCCCCAACTTCAGTAAATCCAAATCCGGCGATAAGCGCAAACACAATCGGCGTCAAAACTAATGCTGTTAAAACAGAAAGCCGTTTTGTCATGATCAATGTCATAAACACAAGCATCATGAGAAAGCCTAAGATTGCTAACACATCCATTCCCCCTTAAATGAATCCGCTTACATTTTTTTCTCCCTTACTCCCCTTTTTGTCTTGCCTTTTTGCCATCGTATGGGAAAACCAACCGCAAGTAAATAATTTGGTTTTTTTGTATTTTTAATTTTTTAAAACCGTTTTGTTCTTTTTGATCAATTTTCGGCATGAAAAAAATCCCGGGATGCCGGGATCTTAATTTCCTGTCATGATGCTTTGATAAAAAGCAGATTGCTCTTCTAAAAACCGTTTCGTTTCCCTGCTGTTTAAATAAAAGCTTTCCCAGTCCTGTTTGTTTATTTTCCGCTTCCATTCAGGTGAAGAGGTGACCTTCTTTAGCGCTTGATCCCAGTAAGAAATCTCTTCCTCAGACATATTTTTCGGGCCCAAAATCCCTCTCCAATGAGAAAAAACAAACGGGATTCCCTGCTCCTTCCACGTCGGTACATTTGGAAAACCGGGAAGTCTTTTATCAGACGTTACAGCGGCTAACGTGATATCGCCGTTTCGTTCATATGGTTTCGCTTCAGAAAGTGTCATGGAAGCCGCTTCTATCTCATGTCTGATCAGCGCCTGAATGAGCTGTTCACTGCTGTCATACTGTGAGAATTGAATGTCAAACGGGTCAATGCCGTACATATCTGCCGCTCTGACGAACGAGAGCTGATCATCATTGCCAAACCCCGGGGCAAAGCCGATTCTCACCTTGCCGGGATGCATGTTGATCTCATTCAGCACATCCTTGCCATTTGTTAACGCTGATCCTTTTGGCAATGCAACCGTCTGCCATTCCTTGGAGAGAATGGCGAGCGGCGTAAAATCGGACATTTTTAATTTGCTTTGCCCGAGAAGATCATTGCTCAATATTAGGCTGGACGTCATGCTGATGGTTTGTTTGCTGCTTTTGTTGACATATTTCCAGCCTTTCTCTCCCCCGCCGCCGGATTTATAGACGATATGAACATCATCCTTCACGATCTGCTTCTGCCTCAAAACTGATTGGATCGCCTGCGCTGTGACATCCCAGCCGCCAGAAGGTTCGGCAGGGACGACAATTTCTATTGGCCCGTCAGGCAGGCGCGGCGCAGCTGCCTGCCTGATATCACCCTGCATAAAGATCAATAGAATAATCAATAGGATTATAGATTTTTTCATATCTAATCCGCCGCCAAATAATATTTTCTCTCCGGCCTGCCGATAATCCCGTATTCAAGCTCGGCTCTTGCTTCTTCCTTTGACACAAGATACTCGGCATAACGGCGGGCAGTTGTTCGTGACGCCCCCATTTTTTCCCCAAGTTCCTCCGCTGTCAATCCTTCTGACGCAGTCTGAAGCGCTTCCTTAATTTTTCGCAGTGTAATCGAATTAATGCCAGTCGGCAAATCCTCTGCCGGCAAAGCTGTCTTCACACTGTTCCCAAAAATATGGTCGATCATGGATTGGCTGACCTCCGGCTGAGACATGAGCAGCTTCCTTTTTTCTTTATACTGAAGCAGCACCTGCCTGAACTTGTCAGCCGTTACAGGTTTGATCAAATAGTGGGCAATTCCTGCTCTTAGCGCTTCCTGCAAATGCCGGGTTTCTGTTGCCGCTGTGATAATCATAATGTCCACTTCAGGAAATTGGCTTCGTATATCAGGAATCAACGCGGTCCCAAGCTCGTCCGGCATATAAATATCCAGCAGAAGCAAATCAGCCTTGTGTTCCTTCAAAAGCGCCAATGTCTCTTTTGCGTTAGCCGCCTTGCCGATAATCTTGAATCCATCAAGCTGTTTAATCAATCTCTCATGGATTTGCGCAACTCGAAAATCATCCTCCGCAATCGCGATGTGAATCAAATGGATTCCCCCTTTGTTTCTCCTTCGGTATAAACACAGTGAATACCGCCCCGCCAGTTTTTTGATTCGCCAGTTCGATCCAGCCGCCCAGTTCACGCACTGAGTCTTTCACATTGGCCAGACCGTAGCCTCTCTTCATCCCCTTTGAAGAATAGCCTCTCTCAAACACAGCTTCTATTTTCTCTGGCGGCACACCGGGCCCTGTGTCTGATACTTCAATGACAATGTCATGGCCCATATCCGTGATAAAAAACAAAACTTCCTTCACGCTTTGCTCCGCTACAGCTTCGAAAGCGTTATCAATTAAATTGCCAATAATCGTAATAAGATGGGACAAGCCGATATGCGCAGGAAGAGGCGCGAGTGAGCTGTTCTCATCAATCACCAGCTTGACCTTCTTTTCCGATGCCTTGCTTATTTTCCCTAACAAAATGGCCTGCACCTGCTGCGAATGAATGTTATGGAATAAAAGATCATGCTGTTCATTTTGTATCGCGTATTCCTCTTTAATCAGATCAATGGCTTCATCATATTCCCCAAGTTCAAGCAGCCCTAAAATCGCATAAAGCTTATTTGAAAATTCATGAGTCTGCGCCCTGAGATCCTCTGAATATTTGCGAACCTCTGTCAATGTGTCGATCAGCTTCTTCAGCTCTGTTTTCTCCCTGAAGCTGACGACAATCCCATATGCCTGCCCGCCTTGATTCATCACTTTCGTATTGATAATAAACACTTGATCGTTGACGCTTACTTCCTGGTTCGGCAGCATTTCTCCTTTTTCAAGCACAGACATCAGCCCTGCTCCCGGCATGACGTCATCTATAGGAAGATGGGTCACAGGCTCGGGCAGCTTCAGCATCTCGGCCGCCGATACGTTCATCATGGTGACGACGCCTTCACGATTGGTGGCAATAATCCCTTCTCGAATCGCGAAAAGCATTGCGTTCCTCTCACGATATAGAGCCGCGATCTCATGCGGTTCAAGCCCAAGCGTATCCTTTCTGATGCTTTTCGCCAGCACGGCGGCGCCAATAAATCCGAGCAGCAGTACAAGCACAGCAATCACACTCAAATTTCTCAAATGCTTTTTGATGCTTTGCTCTGTCTCCGTTTGCAGAAAATCAACAGATACGCTGCCGATCACTTGGCTGTATCCCTTCTGTTCTTTTATAATCGGCGCGCTCCCTCTGATCACTCTTCGTCCATCCGCTTTTGTTTCAGAAACATACGAACCGCCAAACAAAATTTCTCTGCTGCGCTCCAGTTTCTTTAATCCGCTTTTTCCAGAGGCGCTGCGAATGTCTCCTTTTTCGTCCAAAACATAAATGGCAAACGCGCCAGTCTGTTCTTTCATTTGTTCAATGACCTCTTGCGTCTGAGCCGCATGTCCGTCTTTTCTCTCAATGAGCTCTTTAACCGGCGGCATATAGGAAATGGTTCTCGCCGTTTGAACCGCCAGCTGCTCTGCCTGTCTCCGTTCTCCCTGTGTATGCTGAACGGCTAACGTAATGGTCAGCACACCAATGACAAAGACCAGCAGAGCCGCAATCAGCCCCATTATTTTTGTTTGCAGGGAAAAATGGAACCGCTTTTTCACCACAGCACCAGCCGTCCTTTCTACCTAGATCATACCATTTTTCACAGGAAATTTTCTCATTTTTCAAAATCCGTTTTCTTGCGAAGGAGTGAAAATAAAAAAAAGGCAGACCGCGTCTGCCTTTTTCTTTCTACCATATTCCTAGTACTTTCCACCATAATCCGCCGATCACAAGCCATACGATGATATGAACAATCGACAGGATAAATCCGATGGACCACCATTTGCCTTGCGGGATGTAGCCTGCTCCGAAGAAGACCGGAGCCGCTCCAGAACCGTAGTGAGTCGTTGACCCGAACAGGTTACTGATGAACGCGAGGCTCAGCGCTGCTAAAAGCGGCGGTGCGCCCGCTGCCACGACGACAGCCAAAAATGCTGAATACATCGCACTGATGTGGGCTGTCGCACTTGCAAAGAAATAGTGAGAGTAATAATACACAACAATTAAAATGATGAATGCCACAATCCAAGAGAACCCTGATACGGATGATTTCATGGCATTACTGAACCAAGACACCATGCCTAATTCATTCAAGAAGTTGGCGAGCATGACAAGCGCCGCAAACCAAGTGAGCGTATCCCAAGCGCCCTGTTCTTTCTTGATATCATCCCAAGTCAGAACTTGTGATAATAAGAGAACGGCCAAACCGATCAATGCGGTTGTGGTTGCGTCGATGTTGAAGCTGCCGCCAAAAATCCACAGCACAAGCACCAAAAGAAACACGATAACCATGGAAAGCTCTGATTTTTTGAACGGTCCCATTTCTTTCAGTTTTTCTGTTGCGATTTTCGCCGCATCCGGTGTTTCTTTGATTTCCGGCGGATACAGCTTGTAAATCACAAGCGGCGTGATGATTAAGCTTACAAGTCCCGGCACAATCGCGGCAATTGCCCAGCTTGTCCATGTTAAGTCCACCCCTGCGACATCATGGGCCAGCTTGGCAATCAGCGGGTTCGCCGCCATCGCTGTCAGGAACATAGCAGATGTGATCAGATTCCCCTGAAAACCGGTTTTTAATAAGAATGCACCGATTTTCCTCTCTGTTCCATTTGCCGGGCTTGATCCGAATGTTTCGGATAATGATCTGATAATAGGAAATATAATGCCTCCTGCACGCGCCGTATTACTTGGAATAGCAGGTGAAAGTATTAAATCACTGAATAGCAGTGAATAAGAAAGTCCAAGGGTTTTTTTCCCGAATTTCTGAACGAATACATACGAAATTCTCGCACCGAGCCCGGTTTTGATAAATCCCCGGGAAATAAAGAATGCGATAACGATAAGCCAAATGGTCTTATTCCCGAATCCGCTTAATGTATCCTCAATTGATAGTGTTCCAGTTAGTGCAGTAACCGCCAATGCAAAAATTGCAATTGCACCCATTGGCAAGGGCTTGGAGATAAAGCCGATAATTGTTGCGACAAAAATCGCAAACAAATGCCAAGCTTTAGGTTCAAGTCCGGACGGAGCGGGAATAAACCAGATGATTAGTCCCACAGCGACAGTAATAAGCAATGGAACAAGCTTTACTGCTGACTGTTTTCCTGCGTCTTTTTCTGAAGCCATAAATAGGTCTCCTCCTATATACTTGTTTTCCGATCCCCTTTTCCATTCTACTCCTTAACTAAGTTAATAAACATTTTAATTAATTAAAAAACACAAAGGTTAGCACCCTTTGTGTTTTTCACTTTCTTAATTTAATTTACCCGCACCCGCTTGATTTATAACATTTGATTTCACATTAGCAGAAGCATCAATCGATCCATGCAGAGACGGCGTCCAGCCGACAGAAGAGCTCAGCCCGTTTGCAGCCGATGCGTTGATCTGTGTGCCGTTCAGCAACGTGCCGGAGTCATATAAAGCCGTTCCCCCGCTGAATACGCTGATCGTTTTAGCAGCTGACAGTCCCGGTACGTCAATGACATTGTTTTGGGCATAGATTTTAGATGACTTTCCGATTCCCCATGCATAGCTGAAAGGATAACTTGAAGAGCTTGTGCTTCCTTCATAATAGTTGTTGTATACGTGCACTTGCCCGAAGCGGACTCTCGGCGCGCGCTGGACAATATTTTTATAGCGGTTATGATGCAGCGTAATTTTTAATTTGCCGTCATCGGAGGTTTTGCTGTCACTTGATCCGAAAATGGAGCTTTTATCATGATCGTGATAATAGTTGTAGGACATCGTGATATAGTTAGCACCGTTGGAAGCATCCGTTTGGCCGTCATGGTGCTGATATTTTCTTCCATAATATTTCGGTGATGTGCTGTCCGGACGCGAACCGTCATTAAATGTACAGTGATCAATCCAGATGTGTGTGCCGCCGTTTATCGTGATGTTGTCGTATTGTGAGTTCCAGTTCCCTGAGCTTCCGTCAGTCGGATCCCATTGCGGAAAATAGTCATAGGCATCCTGGAATTCAATGTTGCGAATAATGACGTTATCACTCTTGATTTGGAAGTTTCCTCCCACGACTTTAGCGTTAGTCCCTGAACCGACGATCGTCGTGTTTGCAGGGATATCCACCATGACCCGTGCTTTTTGGTTTTTCTGAGAGCGTGCTCTCGCTTCTTCTTGTGTTCCCGACGGCTCTTTTTTGCCCCATGTGCTAGGATCATAGGCTTTCAAATATTTGTCCAAATCATACTCCGGATCTTTATAGTCATTTAGGCCAAGCGGCTTCAGATTGTCATCCACGTTCATGTCAATCGTTCCCTTGATATAAATGATTTTTGGCGTTGTGTTCGTTTCCTTCCCTAATGCCGAGACAAGCTGGTTTCTGTTGCTGACGGTATACACATTTGAGGAGGATGCTTTTGATCCGCCTGTCGTGCCGGTCGAGTACGCGCCCCAGCCATCATTGGATCCCAACGTCTGGTGGCCTAAATCAGCTGCGTTCGCGCCAGCTGGAGTCAATCCTAAAAACAAAGCCGTAGCTAACATCACTTTTTTCATCCACTATGTACCCCCATTTTCTATTTTGTGAGATTTTATTCCAATTTATCACAAAAATATAATAGCAAATTGAGGGACATTCAGAACCGAAAATGTTCCGCTATCCTATTGCGGCATTCTGCAAAATCCCACCGCAAAGACCGCAAAAAAACCAAAAGGCCGACATTGGCCTTTTGGTTTTTTCCTTGCTTTATGCCCAAGCTTTCACTTTTTCGTTATCTGTCACAAAGAGAAGCACTTTTCCTTCATCTAAGCGTTTTTCAAATTGAGCGGCTTCATCTTCAGAAAAACCGATTTCGTGAATTTTATTGCGGAGCTCATCTCCTTTTTTATTGAAGATATTTCCCACCGCGTGCTTGAAACCTGTTTCTTTGGCTCCGATCGTGTTGGCGTTCGTGTTGTCTGCCAGGCGTTCCGTTCTGTCATCGTCGTGAGCTAAGACGTATACATCCTCTTTCGCAACACCCATTTTCTGCAATTCCTCTACATCCTTCATGAGCTGTTCGTCATTTGTATACTCTTTTACAACTGGTTTCATGTCGATATTCCTCCTTCATGTTTTCTATATTTCTTTCATACCCGATCGTCTGTACCTGAAACAGATTCCAGAACATTAAAGAGAAAAACAGGAGGAATGGTAGTAGCTATTTGTTTTCCGTCCATGGTAAAGTGATAGGAACGGGACCTATTTTCAGAAAAATCAAAATTAAGGAGAAGCCGCTGCACGGAGCACACGACCATGAAACGCTGCCTTTATCCGTACGAGCAGGAGGTATGTCTAATGCAATACTTTTCACCAGAACAGCAATACAATGCTTGGATTGTGAGTGATTTAGTCAAACAGATTTTCCATAAGCGTGCCGGATGTTCACCAGGAATTCACGAGCTTGCGGTTTTTGCCGAGGAACATTTTCATATCGATATCGACTTTGTTTTCTCGATTATCATGAATATCGGCGACATTGAATTTGCACTAACAGATGAAATAGAAAAGAAATTGTCCGGTTATCTCAGCACTCTCCTTCCTTATGTCACTGCTGATATGTTCGAAACCTCTAAAGCCAACGCCCATGCGTTTTTGTCTCGAAGACACGGTAACGCTTCATACCACTTATTTGTGTCTGCTGATGCTTTCATGAGAAAGCAGTAAAAAACGCATCTTTCTTTACTAAAAAAATATTGACATGATAAGCCATGCTATTATAGTGTTACATGTGATAATGATTCTCATTACTAAATCTGAAAAAAGGAAGAATGACATGCGCACCTATTCTAACAAGTTGATTGCCATCATGAGTGTTTTATTGCTCGCCTGCCTCATTGTATCCGGCTGTTCATCAAGCCAGAATAACAACGGAAGCGGCGAAAGCAAGTCTAAGGATTCCAGAGTGATCCATGACGAAGAAGGAAAAACGACAGTAAGCGGCACACCTAAGCGGGTGGTTGTACTTGAGCTTTCATTCTTGGATGCTGTTCACAATCTCGGCATTACGCCGGTGGGCATCGCCGATGACAACAAAAAAGATATGATTAAAAAGCTTGTCGGCAGCTCCATTGATTACACATCTGTAGGCACACGCAGCGAACCCAATCTTGAGGTCATCAGTTCCTTGAAGCCTGATTTAATCATCGCTGACGCTGAGCGCCATAAAAACATTTATAAACAGCTGAAAAAAATCGCCCCGACGATTGAATTAAAAAGCCGTGAAGCGACATATGACGAAACGATCGACAGCTTTACGACCATTGCTAAAGCATTAAATAAAGAAGATGAAGGAAAAGAAAAGCTTGCCGAGCACAAAAAAGTCATCAACGATCTAAAAGCCGAACTTCCGAAAGATGAAAACCGCAACATCGTTCTCGGCGTTGCAAGAGCGGATTCCTTCCAGCTTCATACATCATCATCCTATGACGGAGAAATCTTTAAAATGCTAGGCTTTACACACGCTGTGAAGTCAGATAACGCCTATCAAGAGGTCAGCCTTGAGCAATTGAGCAAAATCGATCCTGATATTTTGTTCATCTCAGCCAACGAAGGCAAAACCATTGTAGATGAGTGGAAAACGAACCCGCTCTGGAAAAATCTCAAAGCGGTGAAAAATGGACAAGTCTATGATGCGGACCGTGACACTTGGACAAGATTCAGAGGCATCAAGTCTAGTGAAACAAGCGCCAAAGATGTGCTTAAAAAAGTGTATAATAAATAGGACAAATGAGAAGCGAGGGGAATCCTTGCTTCTTCGTTTTTGCCACCAGACGCAGTAAGGAAGTGAGACTGTTGTATCATTCAGCCAAACGGCGCTCATCATCAAGACTGATGATGTTCATCATTGCACTGATTATTTTTATATTTGGGCTTGGGCTGAATCTTTCAGTAGGAGCCTCAGACATCGGCATCATAGATTCATTGAAATATCTTTTTGTATGGGACGGTTCAAAGGAACAGCTCATCATCTCTACTCTTCGCCTTCCCCGCACATTAATCGGCGTTTTTGTCGGCGCCAGCCTAGCTGTAGCAGGGGCGCTGATGCAGGCTATGACCAGAAACCCTCTGGCTTCACCCCAAATTTTCGGTGTGAATGCGGGTGCATCGCTTTTTGTCGTTGCTTCTCTCGTCATTCTGCCGGCATCGCCCTATTCATCTGTTATATTCGCTTTTGCGGGTGCGGCAGCAGGCGGCGCGATTGTGTATATGATTGCCTCATCCGGCGGAATGACACCTGTCAAGCTGGCGCTGTCAGGAATGGCCGTGCACTTGTTCCTCTCCTCTATGACACAGGCCATCATTATTTTAAATGAGTCAGGTGAGGATGTTCTGTACTGGATGACAGGCGCAATCGACGGCAGCAACTGGCAGGACGTCATAACCATCGCTCCGTTTTCTGTCATTGGCATCGGGCTTGCCCTCGTATTTTCCGGTTCTGTTTCTGTTCTCGGTCTCGGAGACGAAACAGCAAAAGGGCTTGGACAAAATATGAACGGCATCCGGATTCTGATCAGTTTGATTATTTTAATCCTTTCCGGCGCTTCCGTAGCCGTCGCCGGGCCGATTGGCTTTGTCGGGCTGCTCGTCCCGCATATTGTCCGCAAGCTGATCGGAGAACATTATCAATACGTGCTTCCGTTTTCGGCACTGTTCGGTGCCATTTTGCTGGTGTACGCAGATGTTCTGGCCAGATGGATTGCATTTCCTTATGAATCACCGGTCGGCATTGTCACCGCGATTATCGGAACGCCGTTTTTCTTATATTTGGCAAGGAAAGGGCGACATCTGAAATGAAGAAAACAACCAGAAAACAAAAACGCCCCTTGCTGGCGATACTCATATTGGCCGTGATTTTAATCGTTCTGTCCGTCATCAGCATTGGAATCGGTGCATTATACATTTCACCTGATGCGGTAGTGACGAATCTGCTGGGACTGGATCATTCCTTTGAATTTATCATCCAGCAATATCGTCTGCCCCGCATCATATTAGCGATTTTGGCCGGTGCTGGGCTTGCCGCTGCTGGAGCAATTTTACAGGGTGTGATCCGAAATCCGCTCGCTTCCCCGGACGTTGTCGGCATTTCAAAAGGCTCCGGACTTGCGGCGATGGCTGTGATTCTCATCTTTCCTGAGTCGCCGGTATACGTGCTTCCGTTCTCCGCATTTGCCGGAGCCGCCATTATTGCTGTACTATTATTAATGATAGCCCGAAAAAAGAGCATTCAGCCCTCTTCACTGGCTTTATCAGGCATTGCTTTAGGCGCGGTCTGCCACGCCGGTATGCAATATATGATGGTCAAGTTTCCGGGCGACGTGAATGCTGCACTCATTTGGCTGACAGGAAGCCTCTGGGGAAGAAACTGGGAAGAAGTCAAGCTGCTTGCGCCATGGCTTTTAATTCTTTTTCCGATCGTCTGCATACTCATACCGAAGCTGGATCTTATGTCACTCGGGGATGAGCTTGCACAGGGTCTCGGAGAAAACGCAAACCGGCTGAGATTCATCCTGATTTTCACCGCGGTGGCGTTGGCGGGAAGCTGTGTAGCCGTCGTCGGCTCAATCGGTTTTATCGGCTTGCTTGCTCCGCATATCGCCAGACGGCTTACCGGAGAAAAAGCTAAATATTTACTGCCTGCATCGGCATTGATTGGTGCTATTATATTATTAATTGCAGATACGTTAGGGCGCGGCATCATGCCTCCGGTTGAAATACCTGCCGGAATACTGACAGCCGTGATCGGCGCGCCTTATTTCTTATATTTATTGAAATTCGAAGCGAGGAAACAGTAGGGAGAGGATACCATGGGAAAACTGGCTGCAGACCAGCTCACTCTTTCATATGACAGTACAGTGATTATTGACGGAGTCGACTTAAAGATAGAAGAAGGAAAAATCACTGCGCTCATCGGCGCTAATGGCTGCGGTAAATCAACAATCCTCAAATCGCTCGCCAGGCTGATGGCCCCGAAAAGCGGTACAGTGCTACTAGAAGGAAAAGACATCCACCGCCAGCCATCAAAAGAAGTCGCAAAAAAACTGGCCATTCTTCCACAATCTCCTCAGGCTCCTGAAGGATTGACGGTAGAGGAATTATGCTATTTTGGCAGACATCCTCACAAAAAGCTGTTATCCAAGCATACCCAAGAGGATCATGACATGGTAGAGTGGGCGCTAGAAGCAACGGGCATGATTGAACTGAAGGATCGGACGCTGGATGCCCTTTCAGGCGGCCAAAGACAAAGAGCCTGGATTTCCATGGCACTTGCGCAAGGCACTGATTTGCTTTTGCTTGATGAGCCGACCACGTATTTAGACATCTCACACCAGATTGAAGTGCTTGAACTGCTGAAAAAGCTGAACCGCGACCATGGCCGCACCGTTGTCATGGTGCTCCATGATTTAAACCAAGCCGCTCAATATGCTGACTATCTGATCAGTGTGCTGGACGGAAAAATATACAACGCCGGAACACCGGAAGATGTGTTCACCCAGCCATTTTTCCGTGAAGTCTTCGGCTTGGAATGCTGCATCATGAGAAGCCCGATCGACCAGAAGCCAATGTGCCTGCCGACGGGACTGTGCCCGAAATTACGGGCGAAATGAAAAGGAGAGGAAATCCCTAGGGCTGTCGAGAAACGTGACAGCCTTCATTTTCCCTTATAATATTTTATTCTCACATAATTGATGATAATCTTAAAAAACTGGTCATTCTTCTTATGTTCTATACGAGATACTCTTTTAACATAAAGTTAAATCTGTTCTTATTGACCAACTTGTTAAAGTTATTTCATCTATTCGAATCTTAACACATAGAAAAGCTGAAAGAATTATAGTAAGTCATCCTCGAAATGCGTGAAAAGACAAAAAAGAAAAGCGACAAAATTAGCTTATGTATCAGAAAAAGAATAATCAAAACAGATGCTTTGCTATTGCAGGCTCAGCTTAAAATCGAAATGCTAACTAACTGAATCTTCTATATTTCTCACAATAATATACAGAAGATCGTAATACCTAGCTAAGATCGAGCTTAATGGCTCTTTTTCTGATTCTCAATCCCTGATAATTTTGAAAAGCATTTAAAATAAAATCTTGTAGAAAAAACATTGTTTTTTCTACAAGCTGAACATTATTACACAATGTTAGTATACTTTTATCAAGTCTCTAACCTAGAATGATTAATAAATTGCTTTATTAGTAATTGGCCCATTAATTGATTCTCTAATTTTATATACTGGAATATTCTTTACGCATCTAATCCCCATTTCATTGTGTCGACAGAAAGGAATATCTTTTGCTCTAAAAGAAGGGAACATTAAGCCTGGATGAGAGAAGAATGATCCTCCTTTAAGAACGGCAAATGAGTTAACACTATTAAATGGTACATTCTCAAAAATAGGGTGGAAAGCTCTCTTTGTTTTAAGCTCACTTCTAGTCCACTCCCATGTTCCGCCGATCATACCGCATACTCCATAGGGACTTTCACCATTTTGCTCAAAAATATCACTTGTTAAATGATTTAATTCTTTATCAGCATGAGCTTTTAATAAATTTTCTCTCCAGGACTTTAAAGAAGTAATGGGTTCATTATAAAGACTTCCAGCATATTGAACCTTTGCAGGATCAAATTTATCTCCCCAAGGCCAGACATTACCCTTTTCGCCTCGAGCAGCTTTTTCCCATTGAAACTCGGTTGGCAATTCTTTCCCCTTATATCTTGCGTAAGCAAATGCATCATAAAAATCTATACCTGTAACGGGATGATTATCTAAATACCTATCATCCCAATATGTATTTCTTCTATGTTGTTTATTCTGCGGTTCATTAGGATGACAGAATATATGCCCATTTTCCTCTATGAACTCGGTAAAGATATCATAATCTTTATTTGTAACAGGATACTTATCGATAAAAAATGGAGGTAACCATACTTTTTGTCTAGGAACAGCATCTTTCCAATTAAATGTTTTGTCAGGAATTTCATTTTCATTTAAACCGAATTCAAAAAAGCCACCCGGAATTAAAATCATCCCATCTTCTTCTGTTTTTTCGAATTCCTCTATTAGACTTTGAGGAATTTTTTCTTCAAAGTCAAAGTTATTAGGAAGTATACCATTTTGATCAAAATAATTTTTTAGCATTACTAGCTCTTCATGTTTTTCAACACCGAATATATCTAATAATGTACTTAATACTTTTTGGGCCCCTAATCCCACAGGTTTTTTAGGGTAGCTTATACTCTCCCGGACATCATCAATGATCGAAGACAAATATGCTACAGATTCTTCAATTTTATGATTTGCACAGACATCCATAGCTTTAAAAGAAACTAAATCATCCGGATCCTGGGTTAGATTGATTATAGTTTCTACAGCAGAGAAATAAGGTACCCATTTTTCAACGAAATCAATTAATCTATACCTTATGTAAGTATTCGGATAAGCAATACACATCCCAAACACATTTTCCGCTGCTACAGGGTGTTGAATTTTATTTAGTAGAGTCATAATTCTATTATCGATTAAACTCTTAAAATCATTTTTTTTATTTTCTGGAACAGAAGTAATAAGTTCTTCAACTTCAATTAATATTTCTATATCTTTATTGTAAATTGATTTATGATCTTGCATTAATAGAGTCAAATTACGATAACCTCCCGATTTGTTTGTTGAAATAAGGAATAGCATTAAATGCTATTCCCTAAGTGTTTACCATTTTTCATTAGTATAAAGAACCGGGCTAACAATCGATTTTCTCCAGTTTTTTCTTAATTTTCTCATGGTTTTCCCCCCTTTAATAAGATATGTGGTTCCCTGAATATTGATAGAATAGTCAGAGAACTTAAATAAACAATAACAATAAATAGAATAAAAGTAAATAGTTTACAAGGAAATTTTTTCTTTACTTTTGTTGTTTTAAGGTGTTTAAATATGTTTAAGCTCTTTACCGAGAAAAATTATTCCAAGGGAGGATACATATGAGTAAAGGTTATTATTCTATTTTATTTAGCCAGACCACTACAAATTTAGGTTTTTCTCTATATACTATGGTAGTGATTTCGTTTTTGTTTAAAATGACCAATTCGACAACCATCGCCTCTATGGTGACATTAATAAGTATTATTTTTCGTATTTTTGGAAGTGCTATATTACCGTTAATAACAATTCGATTAAAACTGCCTCTTACAATAATTATTTCTCAATTGATACAAATGCTGTTATTAATATGTTTGTTCTATGCTTTATTAAGAACTTACTCTAATCAAACTCTCATTTTAGTCTTTATTATTATTAGCTGTATTTCCTTTTTTAATGGATGGTTCTCACCTTTAAAAAGTGCAATTATAGGGGAAATAATCTCTCCTGATAGAAGAGTAAAAGCAAATGGATTATTATCTACAGTGGACCAAACTTTTCAATTTGTAGGCTGGTCTTTAGGTGGTCTCATAATTGCATTTTTAGGTGAGGGATATACCATTATACTTACTATCTTTTTGTTGTTTACATCTCTTCTTTCTCTTTTATTTTGTCTACCACATGGCCACGCTAATTCTGTCATACGTGAAAAAAATTCTCCCAATAAGAGTATAGTAAGTGGTTGGCGGTATTTATTTAGCCAAAAGAAACTTAGAACAATTATTATTATGGATTTAATTGAGTCATGGGCAGGAATGATTTGGATAGGATCTGTCTCTTTAGCTTTCGTTAACGAAGTCTTGCATAAAGGAGAATCATGGTGGGGATTTATTAATGGAGCATATTATTTAGGTTCGATGATAGGGGGATTTATAATATATAAGCTGTCGGAGAGATTTCAAAATAAGTTAATTAATTTTATGTTAATTGGCGCTGTCTCATATGGAAGTTTAACTTTAATATATGGTTTTATAAGTAATTCATACTTAGCTCTAATTTTGGTTCTCTTTATGGGGCCGGCTTATATATTAAGAGATCTTACACAAGAAACACTTATTCAGAACATAACAACCGAGCAAACTCGAATTAATATAATGTCTGCAAGGTCTTCTTTAGTACAGTTCATTTTTATGTTTTCAATTCTGGCTATAGGGGCTATTTCAGATTTCCTTGGAGTTCGTTTAGTTTATGTTTCAGCAGGTATTCTTTTATTAGTGTCCGCAATATATGGATTTTCTCAATTACAATTCAAAAAAAAGGTAAATAAACATATAAGCTTTTAATAAATATATAAAATTTAATTATGTTTTCGTTTTCGTTTGCTTTTTCGCGTGTTTAATTAATAAGTAAACATTACTTTATTGACCAAAAGAAAATGGTTGAGTACCATCAATTATCTGTTTCAGAAAAACTCGGCATAAAAGGAAAAAATTGAACAAATCTTTGCTGATGTAAAAAAATCGCATAGACTTTGCTATTGCAGATTGATGCGAAAGCAAAATGTGAACGACTAAGCTCCCCCTCGCAGATGCTTGCAAGAATATGAAAAAGAATCGACATACACACTAGCCAATCTTAGCTAGGTGTACAGGAGCTCTTTTTCTGTTCTGTTTTCTAATAATGATAAATGACTAAAGAGAACTTTTAAAACAAAAGAGCTTGTAGAAAGCATAAGCTCATCTATAACCTTTTTTGTATGCCAGCTTACCTTTTGTATTTCCTCTCCTGTCCATGTTACAGTGGTGTCAACCAAGTGATAGGAGGATGAAAATGACAGCATCTCAGCAGCAAATTCAATTAGCAAGACGTCCACAAGGTATTCCTGTTCATGAAGACTTTCGCTTTGAAACCATTCCGGTTCCTGAACCCAAGCAAGGGGAAGTGCTTGTCAAAACGCTTTATGTATCGGTTGACCCTTATATGCGCGGCCGTATGCAGGATACGAAGTCATATGTTGAGCCGTTCGCCTTGGATGAAGCGCTTTCTGGCGGGGTTATCGCTGAAGTTGTGTCAGACGGGAATCATCTGAAAAAAGGCGATATCGTCATCGGAAATCTCAGCTGGCAGGAATTTTCCGCTGTGAGCGAGTCTGCCTTGCGAAAAATTGATACAAGCCTTGCTCCCGCTTCGGCCTATCTCGGCATTTTGGGAATGACCGGCTTAACAGCATACTTCGGATTGCTGGACATCGGACGCCCGAAGGAAGGCGAAACCGTGGTTGTCTCCGGAGCTGCTGGAGCCGTCGGTTCAACAGTCGGGCAAATTGCCAAAATCAAAGGCGCGCGAGTCGTCGGCATCGCGGGCTCTGATGAAAAAATCGACTATTTAAAACAGGAGCTTCAGTTTGACGAAGCCATCAATTACAAAACAGCGGATGATATCCAAAAAGCGCTTCAAAACGCTTGTCCTGACGGTGTCGATGTGTATTTTGACAATGTCGGCGGACCGATTTCAGACGCGGTGATGAATCTGCTCAATGAATTTGCCCGCATTCCGGTGTGCGGCGCCATTTCTTCCTATAACGCAGAAAGCGAAGCAGATGACATGGGCCCTCGTGTCCAATCAAAACTCATTAAAACGAAGTCGCTGATGCAAGGCTTTATCGTAAGCGACTACTCCGATCGTTTTTCTGAGGGAGCAAAACAGCTGGCCGAATGGCTGAAGGCTGGTAAACTCCATTACGAGGAAACCATCACAGAAGGCTTCGAAAACATTCCTGACGCGTTTCTCGGTTTATTTAAGGGAGAAAATAAAGGGAAACAGCTGATCAAGGTCAGTGATCCGAGCTGAATGAAGATGAAAACGGGAGGGCTTTTTGCCCTCCTTTTGTGTTTCGATGAGATCAGTTGCGAAGAATCAGCGTAAGAAAACCATCTTCATCAGGTTCCGTGTCTTCTAAAGTGAATCCTGCTGCTTGAAAGCAAGCTAAACTGATTCGATTGTCTTCTTCAATGCATGCCACCCATTCTCGCACGCTAGTAAAATCAGGTTCGGTCATCAGCTTTTGCAGTATCCGTTTTCCGTACCCTTGAAGCCGGTACAAAGGATTGACGATCAATCCAATATACGTCCGCTCCTCTCCGAACTCAATAACGACCATCCCTGCCGGCAGCTGTCCATCATACGCCATGATGACAGTATCGTGTTTATCTTTATTTACTCGTGCGTACCACTCATCTAATGGCAGCATCCCATCCATTCTCCGTCTGGTATCCTCATTCTCAAACCAGTGTTCAAGTATTTTCAGCTCTGGCTCCTGCATTACTTGAAACCTGTCTATTGAAGCCATTTTCCCACCTCCGCGCAAAATCTTTTCTATTATTTTACAACAAAAAAAGGGCTTTCCGCCCTCCTTTTTATTTCGTCTTCAGTTTTCCGCCTGCATACACAGCTTCACTCAGCTCAACACCAAGCTTCTTCGCCATTTTTTTCAGCTTTGATTCCTCCAATTTTGTCACAAGGCTCAGCACGTTGCCTTCTTTTCCGGCCCGGCCTGTTCGTCCTGATCTGTGGACATAGCCATCTTCATCTGGAATATCAGCATGAATCACGTATGGCAGGTTTTCAATGTCTAAACCGCGTGCGGCAATGTCAGTCGCCAATAAAAGAGGAAACTCTCCGTTTTCGAATGCGGCAATGATTTTCGCCCGCTCCATTTTTTTCGCTTCGCTGTGCAAAACGCCGAGTTCAACGTGGTGATATGCCAGCTTTTCCGCATATACACTCAGGTTGCCAATGTCTCTCACAAATACGAGTGCCTGCATGCCTTCAAGCCTTGACAGCTTTTGCAGCAGCTTTACTTTGTCACGCTGGTCACAAATGAGATATTGATGCTTCACTTTCCCTGCCTCTGCCTTGCTTCGCTGCACCTTCAACACCTCAGGCTCTTGCGCCAATTCGCGGAGCACATCCTCTGTTTCCTTTTTAAGCGTGGCAGAGAAACATAGAAGCTGGCGGTCTCTTAATGTCGTTTTAATAATTTGTTTGATCGTCTCGCGATGCTCCGGCAGGATAAGCTGATCCGCTTCATCAAGTACAATCGTTTTCACTTCATGCATTTTGAGTTTCTTTGCTTTAATCAGTTCAAATACCCTGCCTGGCGTGCCGACAATGATATGCGGATGTTTCTTTAGCTTTTCGACCTGCTTCTTCACATTCGCCCCGCCGATTAAGGAAGCCGCGCGCAGCTCTGAGCCCGCTTTCCAATCCTGAATCACCTGAAAAATCTGCATCACCAGCTCACGGGAAGGCGCTAAAATCACCGCCTGCGGATGCTTTTGCTCTGGTTTGATCCGCTCCAAGACCGGCAGCGCATACGCCAGCGTCTTCCCTGTGCCTGTCGGCGATTCTGCAATGACATCCTTTCCGTCCATGATCAGCTGGGCTGCCTGCTCTTGAACAGGGGTTGGCGTTTGAAAGCCGGAAGCATTCCAATTCTCTTGTATAAATGATTGTGCATTATGTAAAAATGGCCAAGTTTGCGTCATTTTGTTCTCCTCAATTCCTGAAATCTATTCCATAGTATCTCAAAACCTCGCCCGGAACGCAATTTTTCTTTTTCTTTCCTATACCTTTCAACATTCCGAATCCTCCTTTATAATCAAAAGGGTGAATATTACACGCCGATTGTGCGTGTTTGATAACGATAGAGGTGTAAACATGAGTATTTTATCTGTAAAGGATTTAAGCCACGGCTTCGGGGACCGGGCCATTTTTAATAACGTTTCCTTCCGCCTGTTAAAAGGCGAGCACGTCGGCTTGATCGGCGCAAACGGTGAAGGAAAGTCAACCTTCATGAATATTATTACCGGAAAGCTTGAACCTGATGAGGGAAAAGTCGAATGGTCAAAAAATGTCCGTGTCGGCTATCTGGATCAGCATACCGTGCTGGAAAAAGGAAAATCTATTCGCGACGTCCTGAAAGACGCATTCCATTATTTATTTGCGATGGAAGAGGAAATGAACGAGATTTACAACAAAATGGGCGAGGCTGATCCCGACGAGCTCGAGAAGCTGCTTGAAGAAGTCGGCGTCATTCAAGACGCGCTGACAAACAATGATTTTTATGTTATTGATTCCAAAGTGGAAGAAATCGCCCGCGGCCTCGGCTTGAGTGATATCGGTTTAGAGCGCGATGTCACCGATTTGAGCGGCGGCCAGCGCACAAAGGTCCTTCTCGCTAAGCTTCTCCTTGAAAAGCCGGAAATTCTGCTTCTCGATGAGCCGACCAACTATCTTGATGAACAGCATATTGAATGGCTGAAGCGCTACCTGCAGGAATACGAGAACGCGTTCATTCTGATTTCCCACGATATTCCGTTCTTAAACAGCGTCATCAACCTGATTTATCACGTTGAAAATCAAGAGCTGACACGCTATGTCGGCGACTACCATCAGTTTATGGAAGTCTACGAGGTGAAGAAACAGCAGCTTGAAGCGGCCTACAAAAAGCAGCAGCAGGAAGTCGCGGAGCTGAAGGATTTCGTTGCCCGCAACAAAGCGCGTGTCAGCACGAGAAACATGGCGATGTCCCGCCAAAAGAAACTCGATAAGATGGATATGATCGAGCTTGCGGCAGAAAAGCCAAAGCCGGAATTCCACTTTAAGCCGGCGAGAACGTCAGGCAAGCTGATTTTTGAAACGAAGGATCTCGTGATCGGTTACGATTCCCCGCTGTCCCGTCCGCTCAACCTCCGCATGGAACGCGGCCAAAAAATCGCCCTTTACGGCGCAAACGGGATCGGAAAAACGACGTTGCTGAAAAGTTTGCTTGGCGAAATCCAGCCGCTCGAAGGCTCTGTAGAACGCGGTGAGCACATCTATACCGGCTATTTCGAGCAAGAGGTCAAGGAAACAAACAACAATACGTGCATCGAAGAAGTATGGAGCGAATTCCCTTCTTATACGCAGTATGAAATCCGTGCCGCTCTGGCAAAATGCGGACTGACGACAAAGCATATCGAAAGCCGCGTCTCCGTATTAAGCGGAGGCGAAAAAGCGAAAGTCAGATTGTGCAAGCTAATCAACTCAGAAACAAACCTGCTGGTGCTCGATGAGCCGACAAACCACTTGGATGTCGATGCCAAGGAAGAGCTCAAGCGCGCTCTGAAAGAATATAAAGGCTCCATTCTGCTCATTTCCCACGAGCCAGACTTTTATATGGATATTGCGACAGAAACGTGGAACTGCGAGTCTTGGACGACGAAAGTGCTTTAATTTATAAAAAAACCCGCCTGCTGAAGGGCGGGTTTTTTACTGCCATTTTTTGTGAACGATTCTCAAAAGCTCTCTGTCTTTTAAAATGAGCTGCAATGGAGATGTGAATTCATCAAGTGTCAGCTCTCTTTTGGCAGACAGCTCAAAATCCTCCTCATCTGCCCAAGCGGTAAACCACTCGACCGAGAAAAGCTGTTTTTCATGACGCTGTGTATGTATTGATAGAGCGTTTCTAAACATTTCTGATCATATTCGTCAGGTTTTGCCTTATCCATGGCAAACGTCCCCTCTACAGCATGAACCATCACTGAAATGGCAATCGTAAATGAACGGACACATTCTCAGCTTCTGCAAGATAAATCCCAGCCGCATCAATGCCTGACCGAAGCGGATGCCCTTTCCGCGAACGCCGTTCTTGCTGACCGAAAAAACCGGTTTCTAAAGGGAGTTTTCAGCCGGAAAATAGTAAAATTGTGTCATAAAGGTTGTCCTTTCCTGCACCAATTCGATTATGATGCATTATAACGAATAAAAAGACACTGCATATGCGCAGTGTCTTTCGTTATTAATGCCCCGCCTTAATTCCAGCAAGATGTTTACGTCCCATGAGAAGGACAAGCATGCCGACAAAAACGACGATTCCGCCTACTGTATATGGTGTGCTTGCAGTGAAATGTTCTGACAGCATTCCTGCAATCCACGGAGCGAGCGCGCCGCCGATGAAGCGGACTGAGCTGTAGGCTGAAGACGCGATTGAACGTTCAACCGGCGCAGAACCCATCACAGCGGTTGTCATGATCGTATTCACCATACCGAGGACAGCACCAGCGACAACGATACATGTAATAATCAAATTCTGATGGTCTGTCCAGATCCCCATAATAACGAGAATGGCCGCAAAGGCGATAAAGAGAACGACGAGCGAACGCACTGTGCCCAGCGCTTTGTGCACAAGCGGCGCCGTAAAGACTGACGTAATCGCCAGCAGAAGGCCCCAGCCGAAGAAGACATATCCAAGACCGTGTTCATCTAAATCCAGAACGAACGGAGAATAAGCAAGCAAAATAAAAAATCCAAAGTTGTATAAGAATGCCGATACCGCCATTGTTAAAAGGCCTTTATATTTGAGCGCCTTCATCGCATCAAACACACCGACGCGTTTCGCCGGTTTCGGCAATTTCGGAAGCATGAAAGAAATCGCGATTAACGCAATAAACATCAGGACAGATACTCCGAAAAACGGTGCGCGCCATGAAATGCTTCCAAGCTCTCCGCCTGCAAGCGGCCCGACAGAAATCCCGAGACCGAGCGCAGCCTCATACAAAATAATCGCTTGGGCGCTGCCGCCGACTGACACGCCGACGATAACCGCAAGCGCTGTTGAGATAAACAAAGCATTCCCTAATCCCCAGCCGCCGCGATAGCCGACTAACTGAGCGATTGAGCTTGAGCTGCCGCCAAGCCCCGCAAACACAATAATAAAAATAAGTCCGAGAATTAACGTCCATTTTGCGCCGATGCGGCTGGAAATGGCTCCTGAGAAAAACATCATAAATCCGGTTACAAGCAAATAACTTGTAAACAAGAGTGATACTTCACTAGGTGAAGCATGTAATTGTGCGGCAATGGCCGGAAGAATTGGATCGACCAGCCCGATTCCCATAAAGGAAATCACACAGGCAAATGCGACAGCCCATACCGCTTTTGGCTGGCTGAGCAAGCCTGTTTTCTGATTCACTTGTTTTGTCTTATCCATTTGACCTGACCTCCATCTTTATTCCATTAAAAGAAACGCTACAAAAATAGCGTTTGGCAAACTTTTCATTCGATTGATTGAATGGCGCGTTCCGCTTTGCCTTTCATGCCTTGCAGGCGTTCTTTAAAGCTTTGGAATGTGCGGATTTTCTCATCAATCAAACTCAGCTGGTGATTCAGGGTTTCCTGAATTTCCTCCAGTTTTTCTTTCCGTTCCTTAGGATCCAGTGACAACAAATACCCCTCTTTGTTTAACTCTAGCTGGCGGCTGGTTTCCATGAAATGCTGAAGCTCCTGAAGGGAAAAACCGAGCACCTCTTTTGTGCTGATGACTTTCTCAAGCTCCTCCATATCATCCTCTGAATAAAGCCTTACACCGCCGTCTGTCCGTTTCGGCGCCGGAATCAAGCCGATTTCTTCATAAAACCGGATGGTCCGCTTTGTCAGTCCGCTCCTTTTGGCCACTTGATCAATCTTCATCCATTCCAAGGTAAATCCCCCTTCGCCGTTTCTGTTACCATTATACACCTTTTGAACCTTAACGTAAACGTTAAGTTTTAAAAAACAATAAAAAAGACGAGCAGCATAAAGCACCCGTCTTTCACTTTCCTGTTTAAGCTAAACTTCCCGCCACTGACAGAGACTCTTTTTGAAGGCTTTCAGAAAGCACTCGATACGCGATCACTTTCTTCTTGTACTGTTTCACGACGTCGATATGGTCGTCGTAACGGTACACGAGCAGCTTCACGTCTTTTTTTCCTTTTTTTGTATCTATCACCAGCGGCGTGCCGCCGTTTTCCGGATGTAAATAACGCTCTTCATCACCTGGATAGATATAATATTTTTCCAGGAAGACAGCTTCGTTAAATTGGTCAATCACTTTCTGCTTCTCTGCACCCTCGAGGCGTTTTCCATCTAGAGAGAGACTCGCATTTTCGTCACTCAGCTTGGCGTGCACTTCAAATTTGCCGAGCAGCCATTCTATGACGCCTGTAGGAAGACAGGTTAATACGATTTTCACCAGACTCATGAGAATTAACATCACGATCGCCCATGTCATACTTCATCATCTCCGTTAGTTTTCCATGTGCCGCTGACACACAACTTTATCCTAACATAAGCAGGCCGGTTCGTTTTTGTCCATTATGTGAAAAAAAGCGCGGCCTGCTGCGGCCACGCTTTTTAGCTTTCCAGTTCTTCGATCATGAGGGACAATTCTGTCCAGCGGTCCATCGCAGCCTCAAGCTCTTCCGCAGTTTTCGCCTGCTCGGCCATCAGCTCTTGGATTTTGCCAAAATCACTGCCTGCTGCGGCGATGTCAGCTTCGAGCTGCTCATGCTTTTCTTCCAGCTGGGCAATTTTATCTTCGATGCCGTCCCATTCCAGCTGGTCTTTGTAAGAAAGCTTTTTCCGTTTTTTCTTCGGCTCGGCTTCAGCCGATTTTTCATCAGCTGCCGGTTTTGGGGCCGCTTTTTTCGCTTTTGACTCCTCCATATAGTCGCTGTAGGAGCCTTGAAAGCGGGAAATGACGCCATTTCCTTCAAATACAATCAAACGGTCGACGACGCGGTCAAGGAAATAGCGGTCATGGGATACGGTGATGACGACGCCAGGGAACTGGTCAATATAATCCTCAAGAACGCTTAATGTTTCAGTATCCAAATCGTTCGTCGGCTCATCGAGAAACAGGACATTCGGCTCCTGCATGAGAACCTGAAGCAAGTATAAACGGCGTTTTTCCCCGCCGGACAGCTTGCGGATATACGTCTGCTGCATCGAACGCGGGAAGAGGAAACGCTCGAGCATTTGTTCAGCTGTAATCATATCGCCATCTGCCGTTTTTACGACCTCCGCCGTTTCTTTTATATAGTCAATGACCTTTAACTCACCGTTCATTTCACTATGATCCTGAGTATAGTAGCCGATTCTGACCGTCTGTCCGATCGTAATATCGCCTCCGTCCGGCGTATGACGGCCGGCAAGGGCATTTAACAGCGTTGTTTTCCCGATGCCGTTCGGCCCGATGATCCCGATCCGTTCACCTGGTATGACAAGTTCATTAAAACGGTCGACGAGCATGCGGCCGTCATAAGCGATCATGACGTTCTCCGCTTCAATAACCTGTTTTCCGAGACGGTGCGAGCCAATGGCAAAATCGAGTGAACCTGATGACTGAGGGCCTTTCTGCTCTTTAAGCGTCTCTACCCGGTCAATTCTCGCCTTTTGTTTTGTGGAGCGGGCTTTCGCTCCTCGTCTGAGCCAGGCCAGCTCGCGGCGCAGCAGGTTTTGCCGCTTCGTTTCCTTTTGCTCAGCCTGCGCTTCCCGTTCCGCGCGTTTTTCTAAAAACACTTCATAGTTGCCTTTGTACGTGTAGAGGCTGCCTCTTTCAAGCTCATAAATGCGGTTGGTGACACGGTTTAAGAAATATCTATCGTGCGTCACCAGCATGACGGCGCCGGGATATTGGCTTAAATACCCTTCAAGCCACTCAATCGTTTCATTATCCAAATGGTTTGTCGGCTCGTCCAAAATGAGCAGATCAGCGGGCTGAATTAAGTTTTTGGCAATGGCTACCCGTTTTTTCTGGCCGCCTGAGAGCTCATTGACCGGTTTTGTTACGTCTTTGACGCCCAGCTTAGACAATACGGTTTTTGCCAAGGTGTTTGCATCCCATGCATTGTTTGCGTCCATTTTCGCTTGTGCTGCCAGCAGGTGTTTCTGGCGCTGTTCATTTTCGGGATCTTTCCCCAGTTCATACAGCGCTTTTTCATATTCACGCAAGGTTTTCATCACAGCCGATTCACCGGAATAGATATGCTCCAGCACTGTTTGCCCCGCAGGCAGCTCCGGGTCTTGATGAAGAAATTCGACCTGCACGCTTCCGGATTTCGTGATTTCTCCTTCTTCGATAGATTCCAAGCCGGCAATCACTTTCAGCAGCGTTGATTTTCCTGTTCCGTTCGGCCCGATCAATCCGATTCTCTCATTCTCTTCAATATGAAAGGAGATATGGTCAAATAATGTTTTATCTCCGTATGTTTTATAAAGATTTTCCGCTTTTAATATGCTCATGGTTCCTATCAATCCTCACGTAAGTTCATGTGTACATTTTAAATCAGCCGCTGGAATAAAACTAGTAAAACGTCAGACAAATTTCATGGAAATGCAGGATAGTAAAAGACCGGGGACATTTGTCCCCGGTCTTTTACTCTTCCTCAAGCGCTTTTTCAGCCATTTTTGCAAGATGCTGTGCGCTTCCTGAAATCTCCTGCATTGTGGCGGAAATTTGTTCAACAGCAGCGGCTTGTCCGTCTGTATGCTGGTTAATCGACTCAATGGATTCCTCCAGCCCTTTCAGCAGGCTGTGGATTTTTTTCGTAATCTGGTCAATTTGGCCGACATTTTCTTTTGAATGCGTTGCTAGCTTTCTGATCTCATCTGCGACGACAGAGAAGCCTTTTCCGGACTCCCCTGCTCTTGCCGCTTCGATCGCGGCGTTCAAGCCGAGCAGATTACTTTGGTCAGAGATGCCTTTAACAGTTACTGAAATATCGGCGATTTCACCGGCGCTTTCGCTTACTTTTTTCGCCTGAGAGGAAATGCCCGACATTTGAGTTGAAAACCCGTTAATTGATTCAGAAATGTCGGAAATAGCCGCGGCTGTTTGTTCAACGACAGCTGATAAGCTTTCTGCGACATCATGCAGCTTTGACGACTCCTCAAGGCTCGTTCCGAGGCCGACGCCTCCAATGACTCTTCCATTCTCGTCGTGCAGCGGGATGGCACGCGCGATCAATGGGAAGCCGAACAATTCTTTCGGAACCATGCTCGTCTTCTTCTGATTGCTTCGGATGGCATCTGTGATGATATCCCCTTCCTGCAGCGGATCGCCGGCTTTTACGTTCAGCGAAAAGGTTTTGGCCGGTATATTCACGAGCAGTTTTTCCGTATCATAAATGCCGATTGTAATATCATCCTGAACCAGGCTGTTTAAATAAGGGGCTACTTTGATAAATGCGTCCAGAATATCTGCGGTTTCTTTTTCCGTATTTATGGTCAATTCCATTCACTCCTTTTCATTAATAAGGGAAGCTGCGTTTTTCGTGCTGGACCGAGATCCATTTCAGCGTTGTAAATTCTTCGAGGCTCCACTCACCGTTTAAACGGCCGAGGCCTGATTGCTTTTCACCGCCGAAGGCTACATTCGGTTCATCATTGATGGTCGTGTCATTGACGTGAATCATGCCTGTTTCAATGCGTTTCGCAAAAGCCACGCCGCGCTCAAGATTTGACGTATGTACGGCACCGCTCAAGCCAAACGGGGTTTCGTTTGCGATATCCACCGCTTCGTCTTCTGAATCAAACTTCATAAAGGAGACGACTGGTCCGAACAGCTCTTCCTTGGCAATGCTCATGAACGGTTTGACGTCTTTTAAGATCGTCGGTTCCACGATCGTCCCGTTAAATCCGCCAAGCTTCACTGGTACAGCGCCTTCTTCAATTGCTTGCTCAACAGTCTTCATCAGCCCGTCCGTCTGTCTGCTGTTGATTAATGGCCCGATAATCGTATCAGGATCCATTGGGTCGCCGACTTTCAGCGATTCCACTTTTGCCTGGTACAGCTCAAGGAACTTGTCATAAATAGAAGAATGAACAAGCACGCGGTTGGCTGACATGCAAATCTGTCCTTGATGTGTAAATCGGCTGAACACCGCCGCATTGACCGCATATTCTATATCTGCATCCTCAAGTACGATGAAGGCACTGTTCCCGCCAAGCTCAAGAAGCGGCTTTTTAAAATGCTTCATCGCAAGCTGTCCGATGTAGCTGCCGACTTTCGTAGAACCGGTAAATGAGATGATCCGCGGCACTGGATGCTCAACGAAGCTGTCGCCGATTTCAGCAATGTCTGTGACAACAACATTCAGCAGCCCCGCTGGAATTCCCGCGTTCTCAAAAATTTTCGCAATCAGCGTTCCGCCGCAAATCGGCGTTTCCTCATGCGGCTTTAGCACAACGCCATTGCCGGCTCCGAGTGCAGGCGCCACTGATTTCATAGATAAAAAGAATGGGAAGTTAAACGGACTGATGACACCGACAACGCCTGCCGGCACGCGATATAATCTGTTTTCCTTGCCATCTATTGTGGACGGAAGAATTTTCCCCTCCATGCGGATTGGGAACGTTGCCGCTTCTTTTATGATGTTTTTGACAAGACCGATTTCAAAAGCTGCTTTGAGCCTTGTACCGCCTAGCTCCTCCATAATCAAATAAATAATGGCTTCTTCATTTTCTTCAATATACGTGACGGCTTTTTCTAAAATGGTTCTTTTCTCGAACGGGTTGACCGCATCCCATTTTTTCTTTGCCAGCGCCGCTGCCCGATACGCTTCATCTACATCGTCAGCAGTCGCTTTACGGAATGTTGTGAATGTTTTTTGAGTATAAGGATTTTTGTTTTCCAATACATTTGGGCTGCTGCCCTCCTGCCATTTCCCGCCGATAAACTGTTTATTCAACTCTTCATATTGAAACATGGTCAGCATCTCCTTTATAACCGCAAATCAAAATATGGGCGAATCTATTTTTTCTATCGGTTCATCTTGCATAAAATTGAATATACGATTAGTAAAAATTACTATCCTATGATACGACAACGCTGTTTCGCTTCTATCATTTAAAGCAGAAAAATATTTTATTGACTGCGTCAAATTTCGACAATATAATACAACAAGAAATGCATATAATGATTAGAATATTTTGAATATTTATAGGAGGAACTTTTGATGAGTTCATTATTTAGAAAAAAACCGCTTGAAACATTGAGTGCGCAGAGCAAGTCAAAAAGCCTTGCCCGTACGTTAAGCGCATTTGATTTAACCTTGCTCGGTATCGGTTGTGTCATCGGTACAGGGATTTTTGTCATTACAGGAACAGTGGCAGCGACCGGTGCAGGTCCCGCCCTCATCATATCGTTTATTTTAGCGGGGCTCGCCTGTGCGCTGGCTGCTTTCTGTTATGCTGAGTTTTCGTCTTCCATTCCGATTTCGGGAAGCGTGTACTCATACTCATACGTGACACTTGGAGAGCTGCTCGCCTTTTTGATCGGATGGGATCTTATGCTTGAATATGTCATTGCACTGTCGGCGGTTGCCACCGGCTGGTCTTCATACTTTCAATCACTGCTTGCCGGCTTCAATCTTCATATTCCGGCTGCACTGACAGGAGCGCCGGGAAGCACGGCGGGCGCCGTATTTAACCTTCCGGCTGCGGTGATCATTCTCCTCATCACTGCGATTGTCAGCAGAGGCGTCAAGGAAAGCACACGCTTTAACAACGTTATTGTACTGATGAAAATCGCGATCATTTTATTGTTCATTATTGTCGGCATCGGCTATGTGAAACCGGACAACTGGTCTCCTTTTATGCCATTCGGGATGAAAGGCGTCATACTTAGCGCTGCCACTGTATTCTTCGCGTACCTTGGGTTTGACGCGGTTTCAAACGCATCAGAGGAAGTGAAAAATCCGCAAAAAAACATGCCCGTCGGCATTATTTCAGCTCTAGCCGTCTGCACGGTTCTGTACATCGCGGTATCGCTTGTGCTGACAGGCATGATGCCTTATGCCAAATTGAATGTCGGAGATCCTGTATCTTTTGCGCTGAAATTCGTCGGACAGGACGCTGTTGCCGGAATTATTTCTGTCGGTGCGATTATCGGGATTACGACGGTGATGCTCGCTTTGCTGTACGCTCAGGTTCGTTTGACATTTGCCATGAGCAGAGACGGCCTTCTGCCTGGATTGTTCGCAAAGGTTCATCCGTCATTTAAAACCCCGTTCCGCAACACATGGCTGACAGGGATCGTTGCAGCGGGAATCGCCGGCTTTATTAACCTCGGAACGCTGGCCCATCTGGTGAACATGGGAACACTTGCCGCGTTTACGGTCATTTCCGTTGCTGTCATTGTGCTAAGAAAAAAACATCCTGAAATCAAGGCGTCCTTCAGAGTGCCGTTCGTTCCGGTTGTGCCAATTATCAGCGCAGGCATCTGCCTTTGGTTCATGAACAGCCTTCCCGGCGTCACATGGCTTTCATTTGTCATCTGGATCGCTGTCGGAACGCTGGTTTACTTCCTATATTCGAGAAAACACAGCTTATTAAACAAATAATCTCTTTTCAGCCGGCGGTGCCTCACCCGCCGGCTTTTTCCTTTTTTTATGTGCTATACTTTGAATACATATGAGAAAGGGAGACACACAGATGAAACGATACCGCACTTTATTATTTGATGTAGATGATACCATCCTTGATTTTCAAGCGGCAGAAGCTTTAGCCCTGCGTTTGCTGTTTGAAGATCAGAACATTCCTTTAACAAATGACATGAAGGAGCAGTATAAAACCATCAATCAAGGTCTCTGGAGAGCCTTTGAAGAAGGTAAGATGACACGGGATGAAGTCGTAAACACACGTTTCTCCGCTTTGCTCAAGGAGTACGGTTACGAAGCGGACGGCGCCTTGCTTGAGCAAAAATACCGCCGCTTTCTTGAAGAAGGACATCAGCTTATTGACGGTGCATTTGATCTCATCTCAAATCTGCAGCAACAGTATGATTTGTACATCGTGACAAACGGTGTGTCTCACACACAATATAAGCGTCTCCATGATTCAGGATTATTTCCATTCTTCAAAGACATTTTCGTTTCTGAAGACACAGGCTTCCAAAAGCCGATGAAGGAATATTTCGATTACGTGTTTGAACGGATTCCTCAATTTTCAGCAGAGCACACATTAATCATCGGGGATTCACTAACTGCTGATATCAAAGGCGGACAGCTCGCCGGGCTTGATACTTGCTGGATGAACCCTGACATGAAGCCGAATGTGCCAGAGATCATACCAACCTATGAGATTCGTAAGCTTGAAGAGCTATATCACATTTTGAATATCGAAAATACCGTCAGCTGCTAATCAGGCTGACGGTATTTCTTTCATAAGAATCTTTTTTCCTCTTGATAAATTCTTCACCTTATGAATAATATGGTGGTATGCTTTGGTTATATATGTAAGGAGGAGACTCAATTGGCTATCGCCGCCCCGTTAAAAGAAAAAACAGTTCAAAAACCAGGCACCACGGTGTATCCGATTTTGATTATTATCGGAATTTGCCATATGCTCAACGATTCGCTTCAGGCTGTGATTCCGGCCATGTTCCCTATTTTGGAACGCTCCATGAGCCTGACGTTTACACAGCTTGGCATCATCGCTTTCACATTAAACATGGTGTCATCCGTCATGCAGCCTGTTGTCGGCTGGTATACCGATAAACGGCCGCGGCCGTATGCGCTGCCAGTCGGTTTGACCGCCAGCATGCTTGGCATTTTGGGCCTTGCATTTGCCCCGTCATTCATAACGATCTTATGCTGTGTGTTTTTCATTGGATTAGGCTCGGCCATTTTCCATCCGGAGGGCTCCCGTGTGGCGTATATGGCCGCCGGCACAAAACGCGGGCTCGCCCAGTCGATTTATCAGGTGGGCGGAAACTCAGGCCAGGCGATGGCGCCGCTGATCACCGCGCTGATCCTTGTGCCGCTCGGGCAATTCGGCGCTGTTTGGTTCACGCTTGTCGCCGCGCTTGCTGTTATGTTTCTCATGTATATCGCGAAATGGTACGCCTCACGTCTCGGCAGCCTTGCCCAGAAATCAGGCAAACAAAAGAAAACGGCTGAAAACACGGCCATCACCAAATCTGTTGTATCTGCTCTTATTATTATTATATTTCTCATTTTTGCTCGTTCTTGGTATACGAGTGCGATCGGTAACTTTTACACGTTTTACGCGATGGATACATATCACGTAAGCATTCAGCAGGCACAAAGCTATATTTTTGTCTTCTTGCTGTTCGGCGCAATCGGCACGTTTCTCGGCGGCCCGCTTGCAGACCGTTTTGGAAAACGCTTCGTTATCCTCGGTTCGCTGTTATGCTCGGCGCCGCTGGCGATTGTGCTGCCATTTGCCGGCCCGGTTCTCGCCTATGGCGTGCTCGCATTGATTGGCTTGGTTCTGATGTCGAGCTTTTCTGTAACGGTCGTCTACGCACAGGAGCTAGTTCCTGGAAAAATCGGCACAATGTCCGGTTTAACCGTCGGGCTTGCCTTCGGGATGGGCGCAATCGGCGCTGTGGCGCTGGGCGCTCTGATTGACGCCGCGGGCCTGACCCCGACGATGATCGCCATTGCCTTTCTCCCTGTTCTCGGCATCCTTGCCTTCCTATTGCCAAGTGACCAGAAGCTGAGAGAATGGCATAGCTGAAAAAACCCCTGCCAGGCGGCAGGGGGTTTTTTAATCCAGCTGGATAAAATGAGTGTCAGGCACTGCGTGCTTCGGGATAAAGCCATCCGCAAAGTCCGGAAACGCCGACTGTATTTCATCAATCCATCTTTTCAGATTTAATATATACGGCATATAAATCATCTCAATTGTCGCTTCGTCTTCAATCCGGTAGTACCAGCAAAGATTAAACTCTTTTTCTGTCACCAGTGTAAACCCAGAGAAATGATAGAAAATCAGCGGCGTTTCATCTATATACACGCGGCCGTCCTTTTGCCCGACCTTATAGTTTTCGATATTCCAAAGCGCTGTATTGGCTCCTATTGATTTGACAACATGAACACCTTTAAACTGCTCCGGCCATTTCTCCACATATCTTTGATCACCATATGTCTTTCGTTCCGTATCCATTTCGACCGTGCAAAATTCAATACAGTCCTGTCTCCACTGCCACACCGCTTCATATGCTTCCTTTGTATTACCGGCGCCGACAAAGCCTGTATTAAAGCGTCCGGTTCGGTCGTAGTAGGACATGAAGCGCGGCGAATTACGATGATCAGTCAAATACAGAGACGCCGTTGGGTTTTCTGCAAAAATACGTGCCGGATCAGAAAAGAAAAATAGATCCGTATCCATATGGGCAAAGTATTCAGCGTCATCCCACTTGCTCATCACATGAAACAAAAAGGCGGGCTTTAACGTCCAGCAATATTCATGAAACGTTCTGTTGCTTTTCGCTTTCAGCAGCTCCGGGTCTTCCATTTCATGCAGCTGCACAAAGGTTACATGCTCCCATGGAACGTGCTGAAGCAATTCATACGCTTTCTGGTCGACACACAGCACATATAAATGAAAATCATCGCAATGCTCATGGAGAGAATGAATCATAGGCATGAGCTTAAAGATATGTGTCCTTGACACTATCGTTGAAAAATGAAATGTACTCACTTATACCACATCCAATGATCTAAGATCCACGTGCAGCAAATCGTTGACAAGCGCATACAGTGCGTTGGCAAAATCGTTCACGCCTAGCTTTTTCTTCGCCTTAGGCAGAAGCTTGCGGACAGTTTGTAAATCAAAGCTTTTCGCCGTCACCCTTGGGGATTTCTTTCGCCAATCCGGATCAATGTTGCGCTCTTTAACAACATGTAGAAGCTCAAGAAACAGATTCAGCAGCATATCATATTTCTGTGATTCCAGCAGCTTTTGAATATCAGCCATGATTCTGTTCGTCATGTCAGGCGGGAACGGCCCATTAAAAGCGAGATGAACGTCTAAGGAGCGGATGTTATTGTATTTATCGCACATATAGGCAATGTTTGCCCGAATATCGTCTACAGACTTACAATTGCTTGGATGTTCCTGATGAACACTGACAATATCACGGCGAAGCCTGAAGGTCAATCCGGCCTGATGAAGCCTGATCCCGAGGTCATAATCCTCAAACCCGTACCGCACAATGCCTTCGTCAAATAAACCGAGGTCAACCACATGCTTGCGTTTCACAGAGGAATTATTCGTGATAAAAAAGCGCCATGGCATATGATAGCCTTTCAAGTCATCGCCGTACTCATCTAAAATCTTCTTGAGCACGTCTATAAAGTCGGTATCGAGGTCAAAGCTTTTATCAAGAAAGCTTCCGTTTTTGATGTCCGCTTCCTCCAGCAGCTTTTGTTTGTCTTTCTTCGGCATTTCACCTGTGAGCTTTGCGAGCTGTTCCTTATGTTCTTCTTCAAATCGTTCATAGTAAAAACTGTAGATCCGTTTCCAAAACAACCCGCACACGACGAGATTCTCTTCGTTCTCATGGGCTTTAATATGTTTTGCCACAAGGTCCTTTGCCGCAAGCATATCGCTGTCATGGAAAATCAGGATGTCTCCTCTGGCATTGCGAAGCGCCTGATTTCGTCCGTACGCAATGCCCCTGTTTTCTTTAATCCGTGTAAAGATCAGCGGAAAATCAGCTTGAAATGACTCAAGCATCGAGAGCGTCCCGTCCTCAGAGCCATTGTCCGCTACAATGACTTCGAATTCTTCATCGCACTCCTGCTGGTTTAATGACAGAAGGCTGTTGTAAAGACGCTCCTTCGAATTATATGCAGGAATAATAACGCTTGCTTTCACTTCATTTTCACTTCCTGTATTTACTCATTTATTTGTTGTCATCTTTTGAAGCAAAACCGTTAAATTCAGGGTCTAACGTTTGCATGTGCTGAATGATATGCGGCAGTGTCTCTTGATACAGTTCATGCACAAACGGCAGATCTGTGCGGGTTGTTTCATGAATCTGTTTGATTTCATTGATGCTGACGATTCGGTATCCGCTGAAATGATAAAAGATCAGCGGACTGCCATCCTCCAGCACGATCCGGCCATCATTCCAGGAAAACGTATGCTGCCCATAATTCCAATGCCCGATGTTCACGCCGGGTGTTGTAATGTCACACACATTCGGAAACAGCTCAGACATATAATCCAAATAGCCCTGATCACCGAATTTTCCTTCACCCGGTGCATTTTTGCATTCCTCAAGACAGCGTTCCTTCCACCACCCCAAGCAATCCGTGCCTGCATCATCATGCTTGAAGCTGATAAACCCGGAATTATATCTGCCTAAAAGACGCTGCAGCATGTCAATCTGCTCTTTCTCAAAAGAAGGGATTACAATATCCCCCCGTGAAAGCAGCACCGAGCAGTCCGGCTGGTTTTCAAAAATCGGCGATGGATCTGCATAGAAAAAGAGATCCCCGTCAATATACGTCACACGCTCCAGCTCAGGATTGCTGTTCAGCACAGCTTGCAGAAAGATCGGCTTCATCGTCCAGCAATACTCACTTTGATCTCTGGTTTCCTTCAGCTTCAGCAGCAATTCATTTTCAAGAGCGGCCACCGGCACAAGGTTCAGCTGCTTCATCTTCAGCTTCTGTAACACGCGGTGCGTATCTTCATCCATGCAAAGTATAAAAATGGGACTGTCTTGATCAACTTGCTCTAACGACTTAAACAAAGCGACTGCCTGATATAATCTTCCTTTTGATAAAACGGTGCAATACGCGCTGGTCACAGTCTTGTTCACCTCGTTTCACATTACTTTTTGAAGAATTCCGTATACCACTCAATCGTTTTTTCAAGTCCCTCATCAATAGTGTAGGCCGGTGTCCAATTCAGCAGCTTTCTTGCTTTTTCCGCGGATAAATATTGATGTTTGATTTCATTGCTTCCCTGATTCAGCACCTTAGGTTTCAGATTACTGTTCATTTTCTTTAATATTTTCTCTACCAGTTCAAGTACGGTCAGCTGGATCTCATTGCTGAAGTTAAAGGCCTCTCCGGCAAGATTGTTTTCTTCCATTTTTTCTGCAAGAAGCAGATAAGCCTGAACGGCGTCTTCAATATAGAAGTAGTCCCGTACAAATGTGCCGTCGCTTCGGATTTCCGGCGCTTCCCCGTTCAGCACAAGCTGAATCGTCTGAGGAATGATGCGGTTGAAGTTCAAATCTCCGCCGCCGTATAAGTTTCCGCAGCGCGTAATGCAGACCGGAAGCCCGTACGTGTGAAAATAGGTGTGGCTGATCAGATCTGCGCAGCTTTTTGAGACGTCGTACGGGTGCTTGCCTTGCAGCGGCATGTTTTCATCGTATGGAAGGTTTTCTTGATCGCCGTAAGCTTTATCACTTGAAGCGACAATGACCCGCTTAATTAACGGATGCTTGCGGCAGGCTTCGAGAATATTCCAGGTGCCGAGGATATTCGCTTCAAAGGTAGAAATCGGGTTGCGGTTTGCCACGCCGACAATCGCTTGTGCAGCAAGATGAAAGACTGTGTCGATCTCATACTCGCCAAGCGCGCGTTCAATCACAGCCAAGTCCTCAAGAGAGCCCCGCACGATGTTCATTTTCTTGATATGTTCTCCCTGATAAAGATTGGATTGAGGAACATGATCCCTGACAAGCCCCGTAACATTTGCGCCCTGATCGATCAGCTCTTTCACCAAATAGCTTCCTAAAAGACCTGTGCATCCCGTGACAAATACGTTTTTATTTTTCCAGAAACTCAAATCGTTTCACCATACCTTCCATACTTGTTGTCCTTGATTCCACATTTTGTTGACTTCTAAGAGATTTTTATACGTATCAATGGCCGTCCAAAATCCGTAATGGCGGTACACAGCAAGCTCTCCGTCTTTGGCAAGGTTCTTCAGCGGTTCATCTTCGAACATCGCGTTCCCATCCTTCGGCAAATAATCGAAAACCTTTGGACTGAGAACGAAGAATCCGCCGTTGATGATTCCGTCACTTGATGTCTTCTCAGAAAATGTTTTCGCCATGCCGTCCTCAACCGTCAAGGTGCCAAACTGCGAGACTTTGTCAATGCCGGTGACAGTCGCGGCAGCACCTTTTGTCTGATGATAGCTGATGAGATGGAAAAGATTGATATTGGCCAGCCCGTCTCCATAGGTGAGCAGAAATGTTTCATCACCGATATAGTCTTTCGCCTGCAAGATTCTTCCGGCTGTCAGCGTATCTACCCCAGTCTCCAAAAACGTAATTTTCCACGTTTCAGGCTGCCCCAGCATCTGTACCTCTCCCGTAGAGCTGTCGAGTGTCAGGCTGTTGTGCTTCCATTCATAGTCGAGAAAGTATTCCTTGATTTTTTCTCCTTTATAGCCCAAAAGCAGAATAAACTCGTTTACTCCGTAGTACTGATAAATTTTCATAATATGCCATAGAATCGGTTTGCCGCCTATCATGGCGAGCGGTTTAGGAATGTCATTCGTGACTTCACTCATTCTCGTTCCTTTTCCGCCGCAGAGAATGACCGCTTTCATCTCTACCCCTCATCTCTATGAATATTGAGTTCGAAACCTGGTACATCTTCACAATCTATCAAGGCATTTCCCCGATAATTTGTCCGATTTCAATCCGGTTTCAAAATCTACTGTAATGATATGAGAGAAAGCCAGCCTTGGTGACCAAATGGAATCTATTTTTTCAAGTTGGTTGTATAACCAAAAAAAGAGCCTTGAGCGAAGGCAATGCGCCCGCTCAAGGCTCTTTTTCATCTTATTTGATTTCTTTCTCCTTGCCGTAATGATAGTCTGACGGATCAACGGCTTTGAAATCATTTAGTTTATGGAACCTCAGCAAGTCTTTGTACAGGACACTGTCTGAAAGGCTCAGCTGCTGGTTCACTCTTGTTTTCAGATTCTTCGTTTCTTCATTCGCTTTCAGTTTTTCACCTGTCTTCGTATCGTAAATGATATTGTCGACTGATGTGTACTTCGGCGTTACGAAGTCTCCGTTTCTGAATGCCACCGTATCGTCGTGGTCTTTAGAGAATAAATCAGTACCAAAGTTGATATATTTCTGAGAATCAATTCCTTCTAAGTGCAGAAGTGTCGGCATGACGTCAATTTCGCCGCCATACGTATGGTTCACTCCGCCTTTTTTGCCAGGAACGCGGATCATCAGCGGCACACGCTGGTTCTGTGCGTTTTGATAATCTGTGATCTCTTTTCCAAGAATCTCTTTCATCGCTCGGTTATGGTTTTCAGAAATACCGTTATGGTCACCGTAAATCATGATGACTGAGTTGTCATACAGGCCGGCTTCCTTCAGCTCCTTGAAGAATTGCTCAAGCGCTTCGTCAAGGTAACGTGCTGTCTGGAAGTAGCTGTCAACTGTGTTATCGCCTGTTGTCGCTTTTTTAAGAGACGCGTCTTTTTCATCAAGGTTAAACGGATAATGGTTTGTCAATGTAATCAAATGCGCATAAAATGGCTGTTTAAGAGATTCAAGCTTTGGAATCGATTCTGTAAAGAACGGCTTATCCTTAAGCCCCATATTAATCACATTTTCATCTGACATATCATACGTGCTTGCGTCGAAGAACTTGTCATATCCGATATGTTTGTAAATCTGGTCACGGTTCCAGAACGATTTGTAATCACCATGCAGGACGGCGCTTGTATAGCCTTCCTTCTGGTCTAAAATCGCAGGAAGCGACTGGTAGGTGTTTTCGCCTTTCGTCACAAACGCGGAGCCTTCAGGAAGACCGAAGATCGAGTTATCCATTGTCAGCTCGGCATCAGATGTTTTTCCCTGGCCTGTCTGATGGAAGAAGTTATCAAAATACGTCACATCTTCCCCGCCGTGCGCAAGTTTATTTAAGAAAGGCGTCACCTCTTCACCGTTTAGCTTGTAGTCAATCAGGAATGACTGGAAGCTTTCGAGGTGAATTTTAATGATATTTTTGCCTTTGGCAGAGCCGAAGTACTCGGCGTTCGGTTTTGCATAATGAGACGTCGTGTAATTCTCGACGCTTGTTAAATCATCGCTGCTTGCATAGGCCCGTTGCGTTTCTGTTTGAGCCGTCTGTACACCGTCATAAATGGTGTAGTTGTATAAACCTAAATATTTCACAATATAATTGCGGTCAAACGTTCTTGTCAGCAGCTGCGGACGGTCTTTTTCCGCATAGTGCAGGTTGATGAAAAACAGTGCGATCCCAGAAAGGATCACTAAAGATGCAAAGCGTTTTTTCATTTTGTATTCTTTTAATTCAGGTCTCCAGATCAATACCGCAATCAAAATGATAATATCTAAGAAATAGAAAATATCATGACCGGCCATGATACTGAAAATCCCGTCTCCCATGTTTCCAACGTTTCCGGACTGTTTAATGTTCGGGAACGTCAAGAAATCGTCAAAGAAACGATAGAATAAAATATTTGCATATAACACAAATGTCATCAAGAAATCGATAATCAGCATAATAATGGCTGATTTACGCCCTTTCGCCAGCAAAGCCAGTCCTAAAAAGAAGACGGCGCTTGAGAATGGGTTAAATATCAGGAGGATCTCCTGAGTTGTGCCTTTTACCCCAAGATTAAACTCAGTCTTGTAGGATAAATACGTTTTTGCCCAAAACAGTATAACAGCCAGCACAAAAAAGCTAAGTTTGTAAGAAAAAAGTTTCTTCATGGCAACCTCTACTTTCTTAAACACTTTAAGTTCTTCATTCATATTTACCTGCTCTTTATATCCTGCCTTCCAATTCCTTCTTTCCAAACAAAATCAAGGCATCACACAACAAGAAATACACCGCGGCAAGCCGGAATATTTATGTTTCGCACCATATCATTTTTATTACAACCATTTGGAAACCAATCACTGGACGAAAGAAACCTTCATTTCGTTTCACATTTTTTTCTCGGAAATAAAAAAAGGATTTCTTTTGTCATGTGTGCCTTTGAAAAAAGAAATAGATACCGAGTATAAGAATAACATAAACTAGCAAAAACGAAAAATAGGTTTTGCAGACAGCCCGCCCTTCCGGCGGACTGAAGTTATTGTATGCATGAATGTTTAGCGCGATCACCATTTTTTCGAAAGGACTAAAAAGACTGGATGTCTCCAGTCTTCTTTATCTATATCCCTGCCCAGACATCCTTAGCGTACATACCGGTATCCTGCAGATGTCTCAGCCAGTTTTGCGCTTCTTGTTCCCCGGTTCCATGGACAGCCTGATACGCTTTTTGAAGTGCCGCCTCCACATCCGGGGCCATTTTGCTGCCATCACCGCATACATAAAGCCTGCCACCGCGGTCAAGGATTGATATTAATGTATCTGCTTGGTCAGCCATGAGATGCTGGACATATGTTTTCGGCATGCCCTCTTTTCGGGAAAAGGCTGTGTGGACAGTGACGATTCCGTCTTTTTCAAACCGCTCAAGCTCATCTCGGTAAATAAAATCCCGATCGTTCCTGCATCCAAAATAGAGATGAGCCTCACCGAGCGTTTTGCCCTCCCGCTTTAAAACATCGCGGGCTTGAAGGAATCCGCGAAATGGCGCGACTCCCGTGCCTGGCCCGACCATAATAATTGGCGTTTCAGGGTCTTTCGGAAGCTGAAACCGGGATTCCGGTGTGCGGATAAACATCACGACATCATCACCGGCTTGACGCTCAGCTAAATCATTTGATGCCACACCCCTGTATTCGCCACGGCCGCTCCACGCCGGGCCGCGCACGACACCGACTGTGATCGATGCTTGCCGCGGATTCACTCTTGGAGAGCTTGAAATCGAATAATATCTCGGTTTTAACGGCCGTAAAAGCTCTAAAAATCGTTCAAACGGCATGTCGCACGCTTCATACTTTTCAAGCAAATCCAGCATGGAAATTCGTTTTTTCAATATTTGCTCCTGATAAACACCCTCTGCTGACAGTTCTTCTAATTCGCGCCTATGCGGCGGACACACTGTAAATGCCGCCAGTTCACGTATTTGCGCTCTTGTGGCTGCTTCCTGCACCTCGACGCTGTAGCTGAGAAGATCATGCAGGCTGACAGGACGGCCCAATGGCAGATGCCCCGCACTGCGGCCGCTTGCCGACAATGTCACTTGGTCGGTTCCCTTCAAACCGAATCTGTGAAGAATCCGGCTGACATTGGTTTGGCTGTTTTTTGGCAATACGCCAAGATGGTCGCCCTCTTGATATTCAACATCCGGCGGCAATGCGATTTCGATATGGCGGGTGCTTCGATCGCTGTCCGCAGACTGAAGTTCACGATTTTCAGCAATGGATGCGTGAGAGGCTTCGTACGATCTAGCCAGCGGAGACTCGCCCAGCCCTCTGACAAACTGAAGGCTCAGCGTGCTTCGTTCCTTATCGGCGTTTTCATTAAGCTCCAGTCCGAATGCCTTAATGGCGTCTGCCCACATGCTTTTTTTCCACTCGTCAAGCTGCCCTTCAAAATCACCGCTCACATCCCCTTCCCCGCGCGCAGAAAACCGAGTCGCGCCTTTCTCCGCAAGCTGCTCATCAATGAATCTCGGCACGTATTGATACGTGCTCGCCCAGTTGTGGTCGCCGCAGCCAAATACCGCGTAATGGACGCCCTCAAGCTCACCCGGTTTGATTTCTTGAAGCCACTGCACGAACTGTCCGGCATTGCTTGGCGGTTTTCCATTATAAGACGAGGTCACAATGACAACCGCTCCCTCTTTCGGCAGCTTTCCAATCCGGTCGTTCAGAGGTGCTGTCTCTGTCCTTACGCCGTGAAGACTGGCAGTATCAGCAAGCTCCCGAGCGACGCCTTCTGCGGTGCCGGTATCTGAGCCGTACAGCACGAGAAGCGGGCGGTTGTTAAGACCGATGACCGATGCACCCTTTGCTTCCGTTTTCTCCTTTTGCTCATCAGGCGCGGCTTTTTCAGCTGCCTGGACGTCCGCATGAATGGCTTCCTGATGACGGCTTTGAACCCTGATGTGAAAATCGCCCGGCTTAAGTGTTAAGGTTTGTTTGATATCAAGCTCATAATTCTCATGATCAATCAGTGTGAAATATTTTAGAATCATGCCTAACACAAGTGTGGCTTCATGAAGGGCAAACTGCATGCCGATACAGGCCCGTTGTCCATTTCCGAATGGTTTGTACGCATGATGAGGCACTTGGTCCTGATGCTCAAACCGTTCCGGCCGAAATTCTTCTGCGTCCTTTCCCCAAGCGTCTCGATCACGATGAAGCTGCGGAATCAGCACAGAAATTCTGTCATTCGTCGTGATCGGGAATTTCCCGCCAATGACTGTGTCTTCTTTTGGATAAAGGCTGAAAGCCGGAGCTGTCGGCCATAAGCGCAGTGATTCATTTAAAATCATCCGTATGTATGTAAGCTCCAGCACTTGTTTATAGGTCGGCGCTGCATCCGTCAGCACCCGATCGACCTCTTCATACGCCTTTTTCAGTTTGTCAGGATGCTTCAATAAAAAGTAAGTCGCAAAGGAAAGCAGGCCGCTCGTTGTTTCATGGCCGGCAATCAAAAACGTAATGATTTGAAAGCGGATATTTTCGTCGTCGAGCTTTTCACCCGTTTCCGGATCTTCCACATTTAGCATGCGGGCGAGCAAATCTTTTTCATCCTGGTCTCCATTCGCCCTGCGCTCTGCAATAATGCTGTCGACTAACGAAAACATCGTTTGAATATCATGGCGGAATTGCCGCTTTGTTCTGACCATAAGCTTATCTTGAACATCAAGCCGCTGCATTTGATGCATCGCTTCATCAAGCGCCCGCACCATACTGTTGATAAACGGGTGGGGCGTTTCTCTGTAGTAACTGTTAAAGCGGTAGTTAAACCCGCATAGCCCAATGGTGTCGAGCGTCAGCCGGGTCATATCTCCCGGGACATCGACTGCTTCATTCGGATTGAGCCTTGCCCATTTTTGAATGAGCTGAACAGCGATATCAACCATTTTCTCATGATAGTCCTTCATGGCCCGCTGGCTGAACGTCGGCATCAGAATGTTGTGCGCTTTTCTCCAGTTAGGCTCATGCGTCCAGCTCGTAAACAATCCGTCACCGGAAAACGCGCGGACCTTTTCCAAGGCGCCTTCAATGCTTTTATCAAACCGTTCTTCATCACAAACCTCTTTCACCAATTCGTGGCCGGACACTACAATGGTCGTGCCCGCGGGTGTATGGATTTGAAAAATCGGGCCCTGTTCTTCCGCCAGTTTGATCAGCGAAAGCGTCGGCTTGTCTTTATCGATTAAAGGCAAATTGCCGAGCGGCCCAAACGTCTTCGGCTGAGGAATCGGGCTTGTTTCCTTCATCGAACCATTCCTTTCCGTATGAGATGCCTTCTATTTGACTACATTTCCCTTTCATGGTCATGATTATTCCGTTCTCCCAATTGACGCATGATCGCTGTTTTTTCTATACTTGAGAAGCTGTACAATACGCGAATAAGGTGAGTTTATATATGGATTTTGAAATTCGGTTTTTATCCTTTTATGTCATACAGGTGGAAGGCAAAGATGAGCAGGCGAACAAGCAGTTCAAGCACTTCCAGACCCTTGATACGGGCGAATTTGAAGAAAGCGAGCTGAAGGACTTTCTCGACGGGGAACTGAAAAAAATCGTCAAACGGAAAGCAGACCGCCATCCGCAGTCCGAGCAGGTCCCGACGAAAATCGGCCATTTTATCGTCGAGCCCGGCCACGAGCTCGATTCTAACCCAAACTACAACATGTTCAACCGCGCGCGTCTGGCGGAAACAAAAGAAGACTTCAATGAGCTGAGCGAGCAGTTCGTCCGCACGTACCTTGACACAAGCGCGGTTCGCGGCGGCGTGTTTCTCGTCGCTTCGGCCGTACCGAGAAAATACTTTGACGAGTCATTTGTCTTTATTATGAAATGTGATTTTGAGCCGAAGGTCGCCCGCATCTCTGACGCGTCTTCTCTCATTAAAAAAGTCGAAATGGCGATCACGACAAAAAACATGAAAAGCATCCAATACCCGTACATGCCAGAGGAAGGAATGGTCGAGGAAGGTGAACTGAAAATCCACCAGGCCTCACACGCCCGCTATTTTGAGGACTTTCTGAAATTCGTCGAGTACGGAGAATCAATGCCAGAAATCATGAAAAATCAGGTCATGAACATGGTACAAGAGCACGTCTACGAGACATTTGAAGACAACAGCGAAGAACTCAAGCAGTTCGAGCACGACATTGAGATTTGGGAAGCAAGCGAAAAACGGGAAATCCAAGAGCGCCTCGACACCCATCAAGTCATCGAAGCCTCCGCCCAAATCATCGAGCACACGCCAGAGGCCCAGCTGAAAATGAAAGTCGGAGAAACAGAGATTAAGGGATTGCTAGCGGATTTTGGCGATTCTATTCATCTCGCAAAAGTAAACGGGCGCTATGTCGCGCTGATTGAAGCCGAGACGATTTCGTTTGAGAAAGGCAGTTCGCCGGTGGAGTTTTATAAGCCTGAGGGGCTGCATGAGGTGATTGAGCGGATAAGGAATAAAACAGAGCAAGACTAAAAAGTCCAGAAATCACTTTCTGGACTTTTCCTATTTAATACCCTTCCCTCAACACCGCATAGCATTCCCCAATCAGTTCTTCCGCTCCCGGCTCTCCTTTCAGCCCGCGGCGGACGATTTCTGAAGATAGGTTCTGGACTTTGAGCGCTCTTGGGGCTCTTCTTTTGTAGTACGCCTGTAATGCTGTTTCGTGGTCGGCGTGGTTTTGGAGTTCTTCGGCGAGGACGATGGCATCCTCGATCGCCATTGCCGCTCCTTGCGCCAGGGTCGGCGCGCCGGCGTGGGCGGCGTCTCCTCCGATGACAACGCGGCTTTTGTGCCATGGCTCCTGCACGGCGACCTGCTCCAGTTTGTTAAAGATGACAGGATGCTGTTTTGACATGTGCTTTGTAACAAAATCCAGCCCCGGAAAACCAGAAAGAACCTCTTTTACTCTATCAAACCGGGTATCTTCCTCATCCCAGTAATCGCTCGTGCAAGGCTGGAGGACGAAGACCTAGCCAGCGTGTTCCGCCAATGGCACCACCCCGATTTGTGTGTCTCCGCTTCTATACATGAATGTTGCGTCCTCGAATGTGTAATCAGGAAGTTCGATATAAAAGCGCCACGCTCCCATGCCGAGATGCTCTTTTTCCGTCTCCTTTTGCAGCATCTTATCGCGAACAACAGAGTGAATGCCGTCAAAGCCCGCCAGAATGTCAGCCTGCATCTTTTCTCCATCTTCACATAAGGCAGTGACCGATTCAGCAGTTTCTTCATAAGCGACAACCTTTTTCCCCCACTTGATGTCTACACCCGCCGCCTCGGCATGCTTCATGAGAATGTCATTTAACGTTTTGCGCAGGATATTATTGCGTCCTGGAAGTGAATCGTCTAAAAAGGATTCACTGACTTGAAACAGCAAATTCCCCTGTTCATCAAACGTTTTAAACCATTCTGTTTGAAAGCCGTGCTTACAGCACTCTTCGAATACGCCCAGTTCTTTCAACACCGCCAGTGCGTTTTGCGGCTGAAGAATCCCCGCACCTGTTTTTCGGTTTTCTGAAGCCGCTTCACATAAGGTGACGGAAAACCCTGCCTTACGGAGAGAAATGGCCGCTGACAAGCCGCCGATGCCGCCTCCTGCAATTAACATATGTTTCATATAAATAACCACCTTTTCAGCTCTATGTGTATTAGTTAGGTGCCTAATTATATTACCTTACTATGTCCCAAGAAAAGCTGTCAATCATCTCCAAGCCAAGTTGCGTTATGGTTTTCCCTCCTTTATAATCGTGTCACAACGAATGTACGGGAGCTACTTGCGATGGAATTAAAACATTTACCGAAATATAAGCATATAGCAGAGCACGCCGAAACGTATGCCAATATTGACGTCGGCTCTCTTGAATTGTTTTTATCTCTATTTGATATTTCAAAAAAAATGAATCATGTGATGGAGCATTACTTTGCTGGCCGAGGGCTTTCAGAAGGAAAATTCAAAATCCTGATGCTGCTCTTTGATGCCAAGGATCATAGGTTAAGTCCGACAGAGCTTGCCAAACAGTCAAACGTCACGAAAGCGACGATTACAGGCTTGCTGGACGGACTGGTGAGGGACGGTTTTGTCAGCCGCAGGCATCACACAGAGGATAAACGAAAAATCAGCATTGAACTGACAACAGAAGGCAAAGCACGCCTGGAGCAATTTCTGCCCGGCCATTTCAGCAAAATATCCGCTGTCATGGAAAACTACAGCGACGAGGAAAAAGACATGTTCGTGAAGATGCTTGGTGATCTTTTTGAAAGGCTGAGCGTGTTTAAAGACTAAAAAACCCGTCCGATCCGGACAGGCTATAGCGTCTTTTCTTCTGCAGCCGGATACGCATCCGGCTGTTTTTTCTTTATGACCGTAACAAATATGCCGCCGATGACACATGCAATGCCGATGAAATGCACAAACTCAAATGGCTCCTTCAATATCACGCCTGACAAAATGACAGCGGAGACCGGAAGAACGGATGTGAAAATGCCCGATACACCCGCCGGCACCTTCGTCACCCCGCTATACCATAAGTAAAACGCCAAAACAGTGACAAAAAGCGCGTAATACAGCACATACGACCAATCCAAAACAGTCGGCACGCTGTAATCAAATGAAGAGGCCTCAAACAAAGCAAACGGGAGAAAAAACAGGAAGCCGAAGAGCGATACGAAGGTCGAAATCGCCAGTGCCGAAATATGCGGGGATAGCAGCTTGGCCATCAATGTAAACAACGCTTCGCCAATGACTGCAGCAATGATCAGCATGTTCCCGAATAAGGCGTGCGGCGTCCCGTCTTGGCTCCCGGCTCCAAACAAATTAATCGCCATTACGCCGCAAACCGCCAGCAAAATGCCGATCAGCGTCTTTTTCTCAATTTTTTCTCTAAGCAGGAAAAAGGATAAAATACCGATCACCATGGGGGTTGTGCTTGTCAAAATGCCGCTTTCCGTTCCCGTAGTATATTGAACCCCATACAGCAGGCAAATACTGAACAAAAACACGCCTGTAAATGATTGCACCAGCAAAACGAGCACATCTTTTTTCGTTAAAGCCGGAAACCCTTTTTCAATGCAAAACAGCAGCGTGAGCAATACGACAGAAGCCAGCAAAAAACGCAGTCCCGAGGATAGAAAGACAGGAATACGCTCAACCATGAGTTTTCCTACGACGACAGAGCTGCCGACGATTGCCATGGCCGTTCCCAGGGAAATATATGCGCTTAATTGATTTTTCATCATACTCCACCTAACATTTTTGTTAAACATAGCATGTAAAATTAGTTTGTTACAGGTCCAATTCACAAGAAAATAATAGATCCATTTAAAAGCCAGCTCCTTGTGATTCGTATCATCTTAAAGTGGAATTTTGCTTTTTAATTTGGGAGAAGCTGCTTCCCCTTTCTTTTCTTTACTGGGCTGCCGATGACATAAACATGGTCTTGATGAATACCATCAGTCAAGTTTCTTGTATCAAGAAGGGCCTTTGCTGAAGATGTCAGCAGATCCGGATCGTACATAGAATGTGGTGTTAATAGCACCACACAGTCATATTCAGCAAATTGGCTGTAATGAAGCGGCCTGTTATCCATTTTAGCTCCATTCCGGTCAAAAATATTCTCACAAAACGGTTCATTCACACTGACCTTTGCACCCATTTCTGTTAACAACTCATATACATCTAGACTCGGTGATTCTCTGCAATCACTTACATTCGGCTTATATGCCATCCCCAGCAGCAAAATAGAAGCGCCATTCAGGCATTTTTTCTCTTCGTTCAAGATTTCGCTGATTTTACTTACAATGTGCTGAGGCATTTGTTTATTGATTTCCTGCGCTGTTTCAATAAAACGGCTGTAAAAATTTTCTCCTCTTGCTTTCCAGGACAGATACATCGGATCAAGCGGAATACAGTGCCCTCCGATCCCCGGGCCGGGATAAAACGGCATAAACCCGAATGGCTTTGTAGAGGCCGCCTTTATAACCTCCCATATATTCACTTCAAGCTTCTCACACATCAGTGCCATTTCATTGATAAAAGCGATATTAATGCTTCGGAATGTGTTTTCCAGCAGCTTTGACATTTCGGCAACTCGCGGGGAAGAAACCGGAAACACGGTATCAATAATGTGGCTGTACAGTAATTGTCCCCGTTCCAGACATTTCGGCGTAATTCCTCCGATTACCTTTGTTGTATTTTTGATTGTAAAACTTAGGTTACCTGGATCAATTCTTTCAGGCGAGAAGCAAATGTAGATGTCCTCTCCAACAATGAAGCCTTCTTCCGTTACGGATTGATGAATAATTTCTTCGGTTGTTCCTGGATAGGTTGTGGATTCTAATATAATGAGGCTGCCTTTTTTCAATCGTTTTTTGACATGGTTCATCACATTGACAATATATGAAATGTCAGGCTGCTGGTTTTGATCAAGCGGAGTCGGTACGCATATGATCATTACATCAAGCTTGTTAACCTCTTCATAGTGATCTACAGCTTTTAACCGGCCGTCTGCTACGACCTTTTCAAGGTCAATACCGTCTATATAATTGATTCCTTGATTGATGAGTTTCACTTTTTCCGAATCACTGTCAATTCCCATGACAGAAAAACCGTTTTCAGCGTAAGCAGTAGCTAGCGGAAGCCCTACATATCCAAGACCAGCAATGCCGATTGAGGCTTGCTTGTGCTTGATTTTTTCCAACATTTCCATTTCGCATCCCTCCTAAAATAAATGAGTTAAATCATTGCACAATCTTCATATAAAGTGGTTAAAATACGGATTGTCTCGTTAACAGCCTGGATCACATCTATGTCACGAACTCCTTCTACACGGCACCCCATAATGCGAATCTTGGCAGATTGATCCGTTATTTTTTGATAATCGCTGTCTCTATAGCAAAATTGGGATAGGATTCTGTCGTCATCCCTTATCACAAGACTGCCTGTTGACAGGCGAATTTCATTGTCAGAATTCACCGGTAAAAATGATTCACCGGCAGAGCTGACATCCAGTCTCATCTCACCATTGATCTTATCCAAGTCAAATGCTCCCAACGGAATCAAGCTTTGCACCGCAGCCACGTTCAAAACGTCGACAATAGGATTAATTTTCGGATATTTAACTAATTGATCTTTCAGTAAAAATCGCTGAATCATATTTTGAACGGACGGAGGTGTTTTTTTCGTCTGAAGTCCGATTGATTCAAAAAAAGCATTGTATGCTTTGATTACATCCGTTTGTTTTACATCCTGCTTTGTCTTCCCCCGCCACTGTGCATGTTCTTTCTTCCAAAGCACTTTCATGACTTCTTCCGTCTCTCTTCTGAGATTGCCTACCTGAATGTCAGCAGCAAAAATAATTAGATTCGGAAAAGCGGTTCGTACATCTTCTGTTATACGAATCTGGAATACTGGCTCCTTATTCATATTGTTCGATATCCCGAACTCACAAAACGGATTTCTTCTTCTACAGACAGATCAATATCAGTTGCTGACAGCAGAAGATCCGTCTGAATGATAATGTTATAGTGATTCGGAAAATGACAAGCATCAAATCCGGCAACAACGCCAAGATACGTTTCATTGATATACACACGATCACCCTTCTGTATGACCCCGCCTGTGTCCATCTCAGCAAATCCTAAGAAACCAATCCTTCCTACTAGCTGTCCGGGTTCATATGCTTTCTGATCAGTTGTCACAATTTCATGAATCTCTTTTTCTCTGATACATCTAGTTTGAAAGTTTTCTAAAACCATGTTTCGTTTATCCTGTTTATGAAATAAAAGTTTCACAAACCGTCCGGTTACGGTCCGTTTTATAGCTGCAATCTTCATTGTTTAGCTCCCTTATAAGGTTACTCTTCCAAAGCTGTACGCTTCTTGTACAAGCCGGACAGCATCTTGACCGCTTTCTCCGAAGCAATTTCCGGCAGCGATGCTGGCTTTGAAATCTTTTAAAATTTCTTCATACTCATGATAGAGGGAGGATTTAAACACTTCAAAATCTTTCAGCATATCAATATGAATCGTTGTACCGTCTTGCAGCGTAATATCAACATCTTTTCTTTCTCCATGAGGAAATTCCCAATCAAGCTCCACTTGTGCCTGTACGCCGTCACCATTTTTCAATTGAATAACAGCTTGTACATCAATGTCATTCGCATTGTTCCAAATTTGTGCACCTGTTACATCAAGCTTGCCCAAGAAATAAGATAGCGTATCAAATACGTTCGGTCCGTTATCAGCAACACATCCACCTCCGCATTGGTCCGGTTCGAGATACCAGCTGTCACTTCCGGCGTGTTCTTTAATATTTTCTAAATAACGGGCTTTTACGCTTTTGATTTGTGATAGGTTTATTTTTTTCATCTCATTTAGAAAATTGATATTGTACCGTCTGTGGAATGCTGTAAAAAGTGTCTTCTGTACTTGTTGAGAACGTTCAGCCAGACGGTCAGCATCTTTCAGTTCAATTGTTAGCGGTTTTTCACAACAAATATGATGACCGCATTCCAATGCATAGCGGCAAATGTCATAATGCATGTGATTCGGAACATTAATGACAACACCGTCAATATCGGCCTTTTCTAAAAACGTTCGGTAATCTGTGTAGTGCTCCGCCTCAGGAAAAGGACTCATTTTTTCTTTTTGTATATCGCATACCGCTGACAGTGTAAATGAGTCTAACTGTTTAATGGCCTCTACATAATATTTTGATATGACGCCCAATCCAATGATCCCGATTTTCATAATGTTATCCCCCAATTTATTAAGAATAGACTTTTGAAGCCTGTGCATATTCTGGTATGCTGATTCCCGCCTGTTTCGATAAGTTGGTTAAAGAACCAAATATCACTTCATCCACCGTAATGTTCTCCTTCTTCCTCACCCCTTCAAGATAACCCGGATAAATGACTTGATCCGCTGTTTGTGTTGTCGGACAAGCCATTAGCGTGCTTAGCATTTGTTCCATACGGTGTTTGAATTGTGAGATTGGAACGAATGCATCTATATTAATTGTCATAAAGAAATGGCCGACATTGTAGTCATTCTCTCCAGCCCCTTTTTCCGACAATACACCGGAATGAGGACCGATATCCGCCCCCGAAAGCAGTCCGCATAAAATATCTACTAAAATCGATAAGCCGTATCCCTTGTTTCCTCCCATTTCCGGTCTCCCGCCAAGGAACTGGATAAACCCTTGTCCATTAAGGTAGTCATGCGGATTTGTTGTCGTTTGGCCTTCCTTGTTGATCAGCCATCCCTCAGGAATAGACCGCCCCTGTCTCGCTGCTTCTTTTATTTTTCCAGTAGCTGCAACAGTCGTACTCATATCTAATAAGAATGGCGGCAGTTCTTGTGAAGGTGCGCTTACACTGATGGGGTTTGTACCAAGCATATTTACCGTCCCGCCCATCGGCGGAGCCACTCCTTGTGAGCCTAAATTGGTCATAGAAAAACCTAGCATATTTTCTTGTAATGCTTTATGGCTGTAATAGCCTGCACTACCGAAGTGAGAGCTGTTTCTGACGGTTACGATCCCGACGCCGAACATTTTCGCTTTTTCAATTGCGATTTTCATCGCCGTATCACCAACGACGAGCCCAATGCCGTGCTGAGCGTCTAAAACCGAAATCGCCTGATGGTCGATGACATGCTGCACTTCGGCTTTAGGATTCATATCGCCGTTTTGAATTTTTGTTAAGTAAATTTTCTCCAAGTTTGCGATTCCGTGTGTTGAGAATCCGTTTAAATCGGCGTATGCCAGTACTTTAGCAGCAGTTTCAGCATGATCGTCTCGCAAACCGTGATGAATAAAAGTATTTTTGACAAACTCAGATAACTGATCTTCTTTAAATGTATAAAAGTTCATTTGAGCACCCGTTTCTTTGTTTTCTCATTAACATGTAAAATCAGATTTTTGATGTCCATGCTGAACTTCTCCAATTCAGCCTTTTCGATATATTCATTTTTTCCATGTGCATTATTGATTTCCAGGCTGCCTGGTCCATATACAACAGTATACATTCCGTCACCTTGCGCCCACATTGCATCACAAGTAAACGCTTTTGATTGCATATGACCGGGAAGCAGCTTCAAGCCAGATTCCTCGAGTAAAGCTCTTTTTGCTTCATTCTTATTATTTAATACTGGGAGTTCCTTCTTTACCCACGTTAAGGTACATATACTGTCTATTTCTCTCACAGTTTTTGCAGCATCAGGAACATCGGCAAATTGCAAAACAAAGGCTTTCATCGCTTCGGAATAGCTATCTTCTACAAGCTTTTCAATTAAATTGTGCTGCTCCATTGAAGAGTAGGCGAAATTCCACTTAAGAACCCCTGATCCATACACCTTGTTATGCATGCGGCCTGTATGCAAACCGGAAAGGCACATTTTTGCATCCGTATTGTTTAAGCGCTTTGATAGCGCCTTCGTCATAAACTGAGCGAGGAATCCTAAAACCAAGGTGGCATTATGACCTACAGCAGGGGCATCGTCGGTTGAATCGTTTCCATCAACAGTGATTTGTGCGGTCATTGACGTTGTAGAATGATCGAAAAATAAACGCTCCGTTGGTTCTATAAATACATTCAGCGCGCCAACGTAACCTCTTTCACAAAGAAGCTTTGTCCCATACACTCCCATTGCACCACCCTCTTCTCCGGAGACAGCCTGGATGATCACCTTCATATTTCCGGTAAGCGAGGGTGCTTCCTCAAGAGCCGCTTGCAGTCCCGCCAACAGAGCAACTGCCGGTCCCTTCATGTCAACGGCTCCCCGGCCAAAAAAGTTCTCATTTCGATAGCTTGTCATTCCGTATCCTTCAACTGTATCGATATGAAAATTGAACATAATGGTTGCTTCTCGTTCATGTGAATACCCCAGTTCCATAACCAGATTGGGCTGCGAGCTTAAAAAAGCATCGCCCATTTTTGCATACACCTCTTTTACAGCCCCCGGTATTTCAGATCTGAGAATATCTTCTTCCATCGGAGGAGCAAAATAAACCGGTTTAAACCCTAAGTGTGAAGCAGCTTCTGCATAACGTTTCAACGCGTATTCATGGTGTCCGGCAACTCCTGTTTCCATCGGAGTTGTCGTGTCGATATTCAGCAAATCCGTCAATAAATTAACATAATATTCAGTGAATAATTCAGCCATTGTGTACTCCTGTTTTCATGATCGACCTGACCAATTGTTCCGTTTCTCTTCCATATCTAATATATGAAGCAAAGTGATCGTTCTCATTCCCCGGAACTTCACCAAGATGAGGAATCAGATGAATATGCGGTTCAATCGATATGACACCTTTATAATTCAGATCTGCTAAATAAGCCAAACACTCCGCCGCTTTCGATTCACCGGCTCCTGGGAAGGTAAAATGGATGTTTTGACCATCACTCAAGCTGTCTTTCATATGAACATACTCCACATAAGGATAAACAGCCTTTAAAAAGGATAAGCTGTCATAGCCGTAAGTGATGCCGTTTCCGATATCAAACAATAGCCTTAATGCTTGGCTGTTTATGGATGTGATTAATTCAATTGTATTCTCTGCACTTTGTCCGCCCCAGCCGGCACAGTTCTCATGCAGCAAAATAATGTCTTCCTGCTCCGCTAATGTTGTCAGCTCTTTGACGCGAGCGATTACTTTTTCCTTCCATTCCTGTGGCTCTAATCCGTCATTTGGATAAGACATAATCCGAACGTAACGTGTTTTCAGACGGTGCATGCGTTCAGCTATTCTTTTTAGTTCTTCTTTTTCAGTTTCCTTATCGAATGTAATTGGCCTTTCCCAATTTCCCACTTTTGAAGAAAAAGCGGTTACTTTCATTTCATGCGACTGTATCAAAGAAACCACATCATTGAAGGCAGCCTCGTCAAGTTCAGCAATAGATAAACCTTGAATAGACCGGAGCTCAATGCTTTGCCACCCCAGCATTTGATGAGCTTTAATCTGCATATCAAGCGTTTGGGCAGCTTCATCCGCTATCCCGCTAAGACTGATGTTGCTTAGCCGCATAAAATTCATTCACCCTTTCTGTGATCTGTCGCACGTCGGTATGTCTCATCTCAGGATACAAAGGAAACGCTAAGCTCTTTCTTGCGAATTGCTCCGCATTTGGGAAATCTCCTGGCTGATGACCCAAATGCTGATAAGCTTTTTGCTCATGAATGGCAAGAGGATAAAAAACAACAGTCTCAATGCCTTTCTCTTCTAAAAATGACTGAAGCTCATCACGGTATTCAGCTTGTACAAGATATGTGTAGTATACTCGCTGATACTCCGTTTTTGGTGGCAAGGATACATAAGTTGCGGAAGGTGCCAGCTCTTTATGATACAGTTCCGCAAGTTCACCTCGTTTTTCTATGATTTGCTCCAACTGTTCCAGCCGCTGTGAAATAAAGTCGGCTACTAGTTCATCCATTCGATAGTTATAGCCTATTAAAGTGTGATAAAACCGTTTGCCTTCTTCTTGACCATGGTTTCTTAGCATTTTGCATCTTGCTGCTAATTCATCATCCTTGGTGACAATCATGCCCCCGTCACCAATCCCCCCGATCGGTTTTGCAGGGAAAAACGAGTACAGGCCGATGTCACCCAATAGCCCCGCTGATACGCCATCTATAGTTCCCCCGAGCGCGACAGCACTATCTTCGACCAAAAACAGTCCATGCTCATCTGCAATGTCTCTCAATCTTTTCATATCAGCCATGACAGAGAATAAATGTGCAGCAATGATGACGCGGGACGAAGGTGTTATTTTTCGCTTAACATCATCAGGATCAATCATTCCTGTTTCCTTATCGATATCGACAAAAATCGGGTTTCCGCCGAGAAGAGAAATACAGCTCGCTGTCGCGATAAAGGAGAATGCCGGTGTCAGGACGTCCACACCGGGTTTGACACCAAGTGCTTTCAATATGATGATCAAGGCAGAAGTGCCGTTCGATACTGCTGTTGCATAAGGAGCACCTGTATATCCTTTTATTTTTTCTTCAAGGCGAGCGACCTTTTCCTTTAAAATAAACTGATCTTTCAATCCCGCTTCGTAAACGATAGATTTTATTCTTTCTTTCTCATTTTTATATCTCAACTGATAGTTTTGATATGGCTGTATCATAAGCTGCCTCCACCCTCGTAAAAGTCTGTTATAACATCACACACATAATCAAGCTCATCTTCGGTTAAATCTGGGTATAGCGGAAGGCCTAACGCACGAGTTGACGCTCTCTCAGCATGCGGGAAGTCTCCATGTGTATAATTGAGATATTGAAAGCATGGCTGCAGATGAAGCGGATACGGATAATAAGCCTCTGTTTCTATTCCTCTTTTTTGCAAATAAGCTGCAAGTTCATTTCTGTTATCAGCTTCTATTAAATACACATAATAAACATGGACAGCACTATATGGTTTCTCCACAACTGTTGGCGTCGTCACCGTGGGATGAAGCTCTTTCAGTCTTTCATCATATCCTTCTGCCAATTTTTTTCTGCGGACAATATCTTCGTGCAAATATCTTAATTTCTCCTCTAAGACCGCTGCTTGAATATCATCCATTCTGCTGTTATAACCGATGATGTCATGATAATACTCTGTCCCCAGTTTGCCGTGATGCCTAAGTAAACGACAGGTTTTAGCGAACTCATCATCATTGGTTAAAATCATGCCCCCGTCGCCAATTCCGCCCAGCGTTTTTGTTGGGAAAAAGGATAGGACACCCGCCAGACCGTGAAGGCCGGCATGGATACCTTCAGCTTTCATACCAATCGCCTCGGCACTATCTTCCAGCAGAATCAGATTGTGTTTTTCTGCAATTTCTTTCAGCTTTTTGATATCAGCCATTTGTGTAAAAAGATGAACAACCATAATTGCTTTTGTGTTTGGAGTGATTTTTTCTTCAATTTGTTCAGGGCAAATATTGTACGTTTCAGGCTCAATGTCTGTAAACACTGGAGTGGCGCCTACATTCGCAATACTCGAAGCCGAGGCAAAAAAGGAATAGCAAGGTACAATCACCTCATCGCCAGGCTGAATGCCCGCTGCCTTTAAAATGATTTGCAGTGCGTCTGTTGCGTTATTCACTGCTACGGCATGTTTTGCGCCTGTATAATTCTGTATAGCTGCTTCAAAAGAGCGGACAGCACCTCCGTCAATAAATTTACCTTCTGAAATGACTTCGTCCAGTCTCTCTGAGATTAGGCCCCAACGCTTGTGGAAAGAAATTTTCCCAGAGAAAAATGGAATCCTCATGTCTTTCTTTACTGTCATATGACTGCTCCTTTTGTATGTAATTTTATCTCGCTTTTAGCTTTAGCTTCCTCAAGTAATTGGATGATCTTTTGATTGAAATAAATATCACTAACTGGTTTTATTTGAGAGATACCGTGAAAATATTGATAGTATTCAATAAAACATAAACTTAAAGGGTCATCATAAATTAATTCTGAATGAACCATTTCGTTAGCACTGTTATATATAGAAATGTTTGAATAGCTGTCGCTTCCATCAGGCGGAAAATGCCCTAGAAGCGTATATTGCTCGAATTGAATTTTAACGGTTCTTTGTTTAACGAATGATGTTAAATTCGATGCAATATATGTACGGCTACCATTCGTATGCTTAAGAACAGCTTCCGCTCCGCCAAGGCGCATATACCGTTGCTGGCCGATCACCATATCTTTTGTCTCCGAAGCGATGACTTCAGCATCGGCTCCTTGTAAAAAGCACGCAAGCGCCATTTGATGCGGTGCCTCAATATCAAATGCATTGCCATGTGATGAGTTTTCAAGTGTACGGCAAAATCTCGGTTTATCCTGCTGCAGATAGACAGCTTGCAGGTTCCCAAACGTTTTTTGCTCTAAAAATGTTTGAATTTTAGCGGTTAATCGGCTGGACAGCCAATTCGCGACAACGATAACATCAAGCTGATGTTCTTCTACTGATTTGATCAGCGCATCAATCTCACCAACATCATCCGTAAGCGGCTTTTCCACAATCATATGTCTAAACCCGGCCGAAGCCGCTTCCTTAATGACAGAAATATGTGCCGATGGCGGAGTGCAAATATGCAGAACAGCATCCTGACAGATTGATGGCCGAAGTCCAGCCGCCTCTTGAAGACTCCCGCAAAACGCCACATCTTCGAACGATTTGTTTTTAATATACGGATCGATTACGATGACCTGTTGATGAAACAAGTCTTCAGCTTCCTCTGATGCCGCAGCCTTCCGTAAACATCGCAAATGCAGATCTCTTCCCGATCTTCCAAATCCAATGATTATTGGCTGCAGCATGACGCATTCTCTCCTAACCTCACGTTTTGGTAGTACCCGCATTGCCGGATCAGTTCTCTCATTTTATAAAAATCTTTTTTGCCGCCGGTTTCGACACCGCTACTTACATCAATCCCATGGGGTTTAATAGTTTCCAGTGCTTCCGTTATATTGTTCGGCGTCAGCCCTCCGGCCAGTATCACACGCTGCCTGCTGGAAACATCTTTGGCCAACTCCCAATTGAAGGTTTGTCCTGTCCCTCCCTGACTTCCTTTCACATAGCTGTCCAGCAAAAATGAATGCGGTTTATAAAGGCTGAATGCGTGTAAATCCTGTTCACACCGTACTTTAATGGTTTTAATCACGGGACAAATCACCTGTTCACAATATTCAGGCGGCTCTTCACCGTGCAACTGGGCAAATGTCATTCCACAGCTGGCAGTAATTTCATTAACTATCGTTAGATTTTCATTTACAAAAACGCCAACAGCGGATACAAATGGGGGCAGCGTCTGAATGATCTCCCGCGCTTGCTGGGGCGTAACGTACCGTTTACTTTCTGCAGAGAAAACGAACCCAACAGCCTGTGCTCCAGCCGCAACAGCTTCTTCTGCTTCTAGCATCGTTTTGATGCCGCAGATTTTGACTACACTCAACAATCTCACCTCATCTATTCAAATGGACTGATTTTGTACTCTCTTTTAAATTAGATATAAATACGGATACAGCTTGAAGCCGCTCATCCTTGGGTGTTTCTTTTATCAGCCTGATCAGCGCGCTCCCTACAATGGCACCATCAGCAAATGAACTGACTTCTCTGACATGATCCGGTATTGATATGCCAAAACCAATTGCTAAAGGAAGCTTAATTTTTTCCCTGAGATGATTTATAAACTCTGGTAAAGCGATCGGTACCTTGTCTCTTTCACCTGTTACACCAAGATCGGAAATACAATAGATAAAACCTGATCCGGCTTTAGAAATAACCTCGATCCGTTCTTCCGTTGTTGTTGGAGCAATGAAGAAAATAATGTCAATATGGTGCTTGCTTGCACAATCAACCCAATATTCGGACATTTCTGGCGGCAAATCAGGGATGATCAAGGCGTTCACTCCTGCTTCTTCAGCGTCTGCGGCAAACGTTTCAAATTGATAAGCAGAGAATGAATTACAGTAGCCCATCAACGCAATAGGTATTGTATTTCCGCTGGCACGAACAGCTTTTACAGTTTCCAAACATTTTCGAAGAGTAACCCCCTGCTGAAGTGCTATCTGCGCCGCTTCCTGGATGACGGGTCCGTCCGCAAGCGGATCAGAAAATGGAACACCCAATTCAATCATATCGGCTCCAGCCCTACTGATGCACTCAATATAATCTAAGGTTTCATCTAAACGAGGATATCCAACTGGAATATATGGAATCAGCGCTTTTTGCCCTTTCCTCTCCAAATCTTGAAACATCTCTTCAACTTTATGCTGTATCATAAGGAAGCCCCCTCTTTTTGCCTTGTTTCGATAGCCGAAAGCGCCTGTTCCAAGTCTTTATCGCCTCGCCCCGAAAGATTCACCAATATGGTTTTGTCTCCCGTTAATTGTTTAGCAAGTTCCACTGCCTTGGCTACAGCATGAGAAGACTCAAGTGCAGGTATAATTCCTTCTTTTCTGGATAATAGCTGGAATGCATCCAATGCCTGCTGATCGTTAACAGACGTGTATTCCACTCTTCCCGAATCTTTTAAATAACTGTGTTCCGGACCTACTCCGGGATAATCGAGACCGGGTGCTATGCTTTTAGTTTCAAGAATTTGTCCATCGTTATCCTGCAGGACATACGTTTTCATTCCTTGAACGATTCCGCTTTTCCCGACCAGCAATGGCGATGCATGATGTCCGCTCTCAAGACCCGCTCCGCCTGCCTGAACGCCAATCAGTTTCACATCGGATTCCTCAAGAAAAGCGCTAAACATGCCAATTGCATTGCTTCCTCCGCCGACACAGGCAATGACATAATCCGGCAGCCCCCCGATCGCCTGTATCATCTGTTCTTTCGCTTCCTTTCCAATGATCGATTGAAAATGGCGGACAATGGATGGAAAAGGATGTGGTCCTACCGCTGAACCTAACAAATAATGAGTCGTATCTGCGTAAGAAACCCAATCGCGAATCGCTTCATTAATTGCGTCTTTTAACGTTTTTGTCCCGTGATGGACAAGTTTTACATCAGCTCCTAAAAGCTTCATCCGCTGGACATTCATACGCTGTCTCTCCGCATCGTATGCCCCCATATAAATAACGCAATTAAGATTGAGAAAACTACAAACTGTTGCAACAGCCACACCGTGCTGGCCTGCACCTGTTTCGGCAACAATTCTCTCTTTTCCTAATTTTTTGGCCATAAGCGCCTGTCCGAGTGCATTATTAATTTTGTGAGCTCCCGTATGAGTCAAATCTTCTCTTTTCAGGTAAATGGCAGGCCCTTCTTTGGATGCTGTACTGAGCTGCTTTAAATATGTAAGTGGGGTGGGTCTTCCCACAAACTCTCTTAGCAACGCATGATAATCGTCAATAAAAGTACTGTCAGCCATCAGCCTTTCAAAGCTTCTTTCAAATTCATTTAAATTGCTGACAAGTGTTTCAGCTACGTATGCTCCTCCATATTCACCGAATAAACCATTCACATTCGTCTCCCCCTAGCTCAAAAGTTTGTTAATTCCTTCACTTTCTCTTCTACACTGTCAGCCCTTAAAATGGTTTCTCCGACGAGCATCCCGTCAAACCCCAATTCCTGTGCTGCAAGTACATCCTGCCTTGTTAAGATACCGCTTTCACTAACAGCTAGATACTCATCAGGAATTCGTTTTTTCATTACCTTTGATTTCTCCAGATCCACTTCAAAAGTTTGCAGATCACGGTTATTTACCCCGATAATTTTAGCGCCTGCTTCAATGGACTTTGTGACTTCTTCCGGTGTAAACGTCTCTGTAAGTACATCCATATCTAAGTCGTAGGCCAATTGAATAAGCTCTGATAACAGTGTTTGATCTATCGCTCTGACAATGATTAATACAGCGTCTGCTCCGTTTGCTCTCGCTTCATAGATTTGATAGGGATCAACAATAAACTCCTTGTACATAACTGGTATTGTAATATCGGGGTCGTTAGCGACTTTTCTCAAATACTTCGCACTGCCTCCAAAAAACTTTTCATCGATGAGCACCGAAATTGCGCTTGCTCCGCTTTTATCATATGTCCGGGCTAGTTTGAGCGGATCAAAGTCCTTCCGAATCAATCCTTTTGAAGGAGATTTTCTCTTCACTTCGGCGATAAGAGAAATATTCGGTTTTTGGATCGCTTGATAAAAGTCTCTCGTTTTCCTGGCAGTCTGAATCATATTTATTAATTCCGACTCAGGCTTGCATTTTTTCTTTTCTTTCACTTCGGAATACTTGTATTCAATAATTTCGTCTAACATGTTCATGTAGCTGCTCTCCTTCTGTCAAACGCTGACTCTCATTTTTAATAAGGAAGAAATGTTCTTTCACTTTACCTGAGATTAGCAGCTCTCGTGCCAGCTCAGTACCTTGTTTTATACTGTCAGCTTTCCCACCAAGATATAGCGCGGCCCCGGCATTCATAATGCAAAAATCAGTAATGGCCGATTGCTGACAATCTAACACACTGTAAAAAGCCTGGACGCTATCTTCTAAACTATCACAGCTGACCACTTCGGCATTACTCCTGTACACATTAAAATGTTCCGGATGAATGATATATTCCTTCGTTTCTTTGTGATCTATCTCACAAATAGAAGTAGGGGCTGACACACTGATTTCATCAAATCCATCCATACTGCTGACAATTAAAGCTCTTTTCACCCCTGATTCCAGTAATAAGTCTGCGAAAAATGGGATCAGCTTTGGATCGGGCACACCTAACAGCTGTCTTTCAGGCCTTGCCGGACTGCATAAAGGCCCAATTAAATTAAAACAAGTTCGAAAAGTCAGACTCTTCCTGACGGACGCCAGTTTTTTAAGTTTCGGATGAAAGAATTGAGAAAATAAAAAGGTAAAATCAGTTGATTCTAACAGTTGCTGTGATTGTACTGCGGGCAATTCTATATTGAGTCCTAACGCTTCTAATAAATCAGCACTTCCGCATTTGCTGGTAGAAGACCTGTTTCCATTTTTGGCTACGGGTATGCCTGCGGAAGAAGAAATCAGGGAGGCTGTCGTTGATGCATTAAACGAATTGCTGCCGTCACCGCCTGTTCCGCATGTATCAAGTACTTCTTTAGTCCTTTCAAAGGGAATCATTTTGTCCCGTATCGCACGGATAAAACCAATTATCTCATCTTTTGTTTCCCCTTTGAGCGTAAGCGAGGTGAGCAGCGCTCCTATTTGCACTGTACTGTAATCGTCTTCCAATATGTGTTTCATACATTGATAGGCTTCTTCTCTGTTCAGGTGTTTCCCATTGATTATTTTCTTAATATAACGATTAAATGCTGTCACTCCAACACTCCTTTTTCCTTATATTGTTAAACAACCTCTCACTTGCGTAATTAATATATCATGGTAGTATTTACAATTATAGGTCCATTACTAAAAAAATTAACAGTACCATTTTACGTCGAAAATTATTATAAAATGGATAAAATTTCTTTCTAATAATTTATTTAAAAGAGTATTTTATACAATGAAGGAGTGCGCACTATGCTTTGGATTAAGGTAAATAAAAGCTCAAAAGTACCGCTTACAAGACAGATTTACATCCAAATCAGACAAGAAATCTTATCGGGCCGCCTAAAGGAAGGATGGAAAATCCCTTCAACAAGGGAACTTTCCAAAGAGTTAAAGATATCGAGAAATGTTGTCATTTCGGCCTATGAATTGCTATATGCCGAAGGATACATTGAAAGCCGGCAGGGGGCCGGGAGCTTTATATCCAAAGGTATTTTATTAGATTGTGCAAAACGTAAGAATATAAAAGACCAAAAAACTGCTACTCTCACTAATCCCTGTCATACTGATACAGGGGATATTGTAGATTTCAAAACGGGAATGCCCGACCTGCAATTATTTCCGAGAATTCAATGGCAAAAGGTGTACAGTGAAACAATGAAAAACAGTCCAAAGCAGTTATTCGGGTATGGCAAACCTGAGGGACTGTATGAATTGAGAAAGGCTTTAGCCGATTATCTCTATTTAAAACGAGGAATTTGCTGCTCCAGTGAAAACATCATTATTACAAATGGGGCCGCACAAGGACTTTCTATTTTGTCTCATGCCTTGGTTCATCCTGGTGATTCAATTTGCTTAGAAGATCCTTGTTCAATTGATATTTACCGAATATTCAACCAAAAGAACTGCTCTATGCATTCTCTTGAAGTAGACCAGCTGGGTGCAGTCACCAAACATCTGAAATTCAAAGAAGCCCCAAAGCTGATCTATGTGACGCCATCCCACCAATTTCCACTTGGCGGAACACTGCCGATTCAAAGAAGAATTGAATTAATTCAATACGCGAGGCACCATAACACTTATATTGTAGAAGATGATTATGACAGTGAATTTCGCTATACTAGCCCCGTTATCAGTTCGCTCTATGAACTTGATCCTGACCGTGTGATTTATATTGGCACATTCAGTAAAACATTGTCGCCCGCTCTTCGCATCGGCTATTTGATTTTGCCCGATGAACTGATTGAACAATGCAGAAAAGAAAAATGGTACAGCGACCTGCATTCTTCCCTTTTCGAGCAGAAAGCACTTGCTGAATTTATTTCACAGGGCCACCTTGACCGTCAGATCAGAAAAGCCAATAAGATATATAAGCAAAAAAATAACCTGTTAACAAAAATGCTGAAGAGAGAATTTTCATCCATTTGCATTATGGGGGAAAGCACAGGTCTTCATTTAGCGGTCGACTTTCAGTATGATCATCCGAGTGACAAGTTTCAGCAGGCACTAAAAAAGGAACGGGTTCATATCTATCCGGCAAATGATTATACTAGACGATCTCATAGCCATAATTCAAAATGGTTGCTTGGCTTCGGCCATCTGAGCCTTGAGGAAATTGAAAAGGGTGTAAGAAGAATTAAGCGAGGACTAGACTCAATCATTGTTTAACTGTTACCTGATCACTTGCATTCATAAAGCGCCTATCCAAAGACAGGCGCTTTTTCATTAATCATCACTGCTCAAAATGCCGAAGAAGCGGAGCAGGTTGATGAATAAGTTGATAAAGTCAAGGTACAGCGATAACGCCATAACGGGAATCAAGTCTTCCGTAATGTGGCGGTGTTTGATTTGGTTCAAATCATACAAAATGTAAAGGGAAAAGACGATGGTTCCGATCACGGAATACGCCATCATCGCCGCTGAGTTTAACGGGCTGAAAATGTTGAAAATCCCTACCACTGCGAGTGCGAGCACCGCAACCAGCAGAAACGACCACAGGAAGGATAAATCCTTCTTCATTTTTGCGCCGATTGTGCCCAAGACGGCAAAAATGACAAATGTAGAGCCAAAGGCTTCGAGCACGACATAGGCGCCGGCGATGGAAGCGTAATGGCTGACGATCGGAAATAAGGTAATGCCGGAAACGAACGCGAATGTATATACAAACGCATACCCGACCGCTTTTCTTCTGCGCATCCAGAAGGCCAGAATAATCATCGCCACTTCAAGAATAGAAAGCGGCAGCATCAAAGCGACAGGAACAAATTGGCCGATAAAAAGGCCGACAGTCGCGATCAGCAAAGTAAAGACAAAGACTGTCAAAATGCGTTGCATGATCGATTGCTTACTCTCGTGAACCGTAGCTTGCATGTCAAAAATCCTCCTAAAAAATGATCTTAAAGGTCTATTATATAAAAATTGGATGAAATATGTATATGTTTTAAGGAGAATTTAATGAAAACAAACGCCCTTTACATTATCATTTTGATTCTTTCCTTTTCAGCGAAAAACGGTGCTTTTCTATTTTCTCAATTTGGGTAATCTGAGAATCATGAACCGTAATTTGAACGGTGCCGAAATCGAGTGTTTCCAGCGAGCTGATGATTTTTTCAATCACTTCCGGATCAATCGTTGATTTTGAAACCAAAAGACCTTCCCCCCTGTCGAATAGGTTTAATTCACAGTATTCTTATAAGAATTATAATATTATGTTTTTTTTGATAAATCAATGGTGATTTCTGTTCAAATCAAAAAGGCATATGATCACCCGGTGACGGACAATCATATGCCTGGAAACTTCCTATTTGTTTTCTTCCAATTCCTCAACAATACAGCGGACACCCATATTTTCTAATGCCTGCTTCAGCGTGCCGTACGTTTCATATTCACTAAAATCAAGCCCCAATTGAATCGATGTTTGGGCCACATCCGGGCGAATCCCTGAAAATACGGCTTTGACGCCTAATAAGAAAAGCGTTTTAGACAGGTTGTACAATTGCTGAGCCACCATGGTATCCACAATCGGAACACCCGAAAGATCAACGACGAGGCTTGTGATTTTTCTCTCGACACAGCGGACCGGCACTGTTTCTAAAATGACCTGTGCCCGTTTTGTATCAATGGAGCCGATAAGCGGCAATATCCCGATTCCATCGGCAATGGAAATGACCGGGCAGCCAAGCTCTGAGATCAGTTCCTGCTGAGATGTGAGCCTCATCAGCATGAATTTTTGGTACTGCTCAGAGAATTCAATAATCAGCTTATCGAACGACTGATTCACAATGCGGTTCCATCGGTCTGCATCCTCATTTGTCACGATCTCCTGATTCTCTTTTATAAATGTGGCGACTGCGTCCCAGAATGAGATTCTAGAGTTGGATATGGCTTCTACGACCTCATGAACTTGAACATCCTGCTCTACCCTGTTTTTCGCAACGTTTTCCGCCCATTTTGTCATGTTGTCTTGAAAATCGGTTTGATCCTCCAGAAATGCGCTTGCGATTGTTATATTGGTAAATGTATGCTGCTCGGTTAAAAGTGTTTTCGTTTCTTCACTTAAATGGCTGGCGGAATATAGCTCGCCTTTTAGCTGGCAACGCAAACTGAACCATTTCTCAGTAATATCCGCAGTGTTGTCTATGATATATTGATATAATAATTGATCGATATTCACGGTCTGTCTCCTTTTTCGTAATAGAAGCACTTTCATTATAAAATGATAAATCGGAATTGTGAATAAGACTAGAGAAAAATCAAATGATTCTGCTCTTTGAGAGCATTCCAGCTTCATATCCTTAGGCGAATGCACCAATAAGAGTCCGCCCGCATAAACTGCAGTGTACAGTTTACAATGAGAAAGGACGTTATCACATGTATTATGTTGATCCTTATATGTTTGCGGGGCATTTTTATGAGCCTTGGCCTGCTTTTGAATATGAATACCGATATCCATGGCCTGGCATTGGCAGCGGTGCTGTTCCGGGCTCTGGCGGCGGCTCCGGCCCTGGTATTGGCGGTGGCGCTGTTCCAGGTTTTGGCGGCGGCTCCGGCCCTGGTATTGGCGGTGGCGCTGTTCCAGGTTTTGGCGGCGGCTCCGGCCCTGGTATTGGCAGCGGTGCCAGCCCAGGCTTCGGCGGTGCGCCCCAGGGACCTCCTCCTTCCCAAATACCAGCGAAACCCCCAAAACCGCAGGGTTCTCAAGGAGCCGTTTTGTTAGTTGAACCAATCACCATTCGGCCTTGCCTTTTCCGATTTACCTATGTTTGGTTAACCAATGGCCGCTCATTTTGGTTCTACCCAATTATCCTTGGCAGAAGATCCGTCGGCGGCTTTTATTGGGATTCCTCACGGCGCCGCTGGGTTTATTTCGCCTTAGACACAAATCACATCGATGTTGTAAGCTGCTCATTTTAATAATCAGCCGGTTTCCCGGCTGATTTTTTTATGTTACTTCGGCCGTAAACAGGTTATAGTATTATTATCTTTTCAACTTGGAGGTTTCCCTATGATCAAACAAATTGGCACTGTTGCTGTATATGTCGAGGACCAGCAGAAAGCGAAGCAATTTTGGACAGAGAAGGTAGGCTTTGATATTGCAGCGGACCACCCAATGGGACCTGAAGCAAGCTGGCTGGAGGTTGCGCCAAAAGGGGCCGAGACTCGTTTAGTCATTTACCCGAAAGCCATGATGAAAGGCTCAGAGCAAATGAAGGCTTCTATTGTGTTTGAATGCGAAGACATCTTTGGTACATACGAGAAAATGAAGACAAACGGTGTAGAATTTCTCGGTGAGCCCAATCAAATGGAGTGGGGCACCTTCGTTCAATTTAAGGACGAAGACGGAAATGTGTTTTTATTAAAAGAATAAACTGTTGCGCACGGCGGTTCGATTCCGCCCTGCGCTTTCTTTGACAATGAGAATGAATTTCATTTACAATTATTCATATGTGAGAATGATTGGAGTGAGACGAATGTTTGTTCAGTTGAGAAAAATGACGGTAAAAGAAGGCTTTGCAGATAAAGTCATAGAACGTTTCAGCGCTGAAGGAATCATTGAAAAACAAGAAGGTTTAATTGATGTGACAGTGCTTGAGAAAAACGTACGCCGCGGTGATGAGGAAGTTGTTGTCATGATTCGCTGGGAATCAGAGGATCGCTGGAAGCAATGGGAAAAAAGCGATGCGCATATCGCCGGCCACAAAGCAAACAAAGGCAAACCAAAGCCTGACTATCTGATCAGCACTGAAGTGAGCATGTACCATGTACGTGCTGTCAAACAAGGGACATACAATCAATAAAAAGCTTGCGCCTGCAAGCTTTTTTCTAAGAGTCATGTTGATCTGCTTTGTTCGTATGTTACGGTATACAGCGGCTTATTTTTATGCCATTCTGCAAATAACACGTCCTCCGTCTTATCAATGTTCTTCTTTTTCAATTCTTGCTTCAGCCACTGTTCATCCACACCTGCTTCCTTCAGATTATCCCGGACAATCTCTCCATCTATGATTAAAGTGATCGGCAGGGAAACAGACTTCGAAGGAATCTGCAAATCCTTATTGGTCGGTTTGTCAAAGTCGGATTTTGGAAGCACACTGACCATCCCGTTTGTTTCCAAAATCGCATATTCTACTTCTTGAATCGAAAAGCTCCCCGCTTGCCTCAAAAGGCTTTGCAGCTGGTTAATGTCCATCTTATTTTTCTTCAATACTTTATATTGAAGCTCCCCTTTGCGGATGACGATATTCGGCTCGCCCTCCAAGAACTTTCGCGATGATTTCATTTTTTGCGTGATAAATTCAATAATATAAATCAGCACGCCCCACAATAGCGAAGCAAAAATAATTTCTTTGATTTTGATTTCATGATCGTAGACGGCATTTCCGACCAATTCACCTAAAATTAAAGCAGAAATAAAGTCAAACGGCGTAATTTGAGAAAATTGGGTTTTCCCGAGAAGCTTTAAGATGATAAATAAAATGCCTAAACCGCAGACCAGTTCTACCGCAACACTTAAATAATTTCCCATATTGATAGCACCTACTTCTTGATTATACTATCAGTATGGTCAATGCTTTCCTTTCTAAACCGGAAAGAGCTAATCGGCAAGCTCAGCTTTGCATGATGCATTGGAGCATGTCATTGAAAAGCTGCTCTGCATCACTGCGGTCAATCTGGACAAGCGGGTCATTGAGGAAGGCTTGAAACGCGAGGCCAACATCCTTTGTTAAACCTGCGTCCGCCACTGCCTCCTGATTGGATATATGCCTAGCCGCCAGCATTTCCACACCTTTCGGAAGCGCTCCGGACAAAATCGGCTGGACACGGTTCCTTGTGATGAATGCGTTTGTTTCGACAATGGCTTGTATAGGAAGGTTTGAGACCTGGCCTTGATTCGGCATATTTACATTTGTGACGAGTTCACCCAATCCGAGAAGAGCCGCTATGATGTTCACGCCTTCTTCTCCCGAAGCTTTCTCAGCAACGCCCCGTTGTTGCACGATCAACCGTTCTGTTTCTTGTCGTTTCTCAGCTCTGTCTTGTTTTCTGAATGATATAGGTGTGAGATGAAATTTCCATACTTCAGGCTGTTTGAGGTATGGGCCGGGAAGAAACTCTGCCAGATGCCTGTCACCCGCAGCAGGGATGGCGCCATACGTTTCAAATAAATCAAACGCAACACGGTGTGCCGAACAAAAGACGCTGTCCCTCCAGCATTCCCCCTCCAGCTCATATCCTGATTCCCCATAGTGCGCGCTGAATTCACGGAATATAGGCAGCAGGTCAATATGGCGGTAAGAGGCTTTTGTGATCCATGTAAAATGGTTAATGCCGAGCACATTAACGCGGATATCCTCACGCCGCGGCACCTCAATCCCCAGCCTTTCCGTGACCATTTCCGCCAATAACTTTTGCGTCCCGAATACCTCGTGGCAGCAGCCAATCGCTTTGATGCCGGGAAACACTTTATACAGCACTCTTGTACAGACAGACATCGGGTTTGTATAATTAATGACCCATGATTCAGGTGCGTAGTCTCTTATTGCCCGGGCAATTTCCGCAAATATCGGCACAGCACGCAAGCCCCTGATGATCCCTCCAGGCCCGACAGTATCACCTACAGACTGATAAATACCGCAGCGCTCAGGCAAGTGCACATCGACTTCCATATCATCCAGTGATCCCGGCAAAATGGAAATAATGACGATATCCGCAGCTGATAACGCCTTTTTCAAAGTAGAAACAGCCTCATATCTCCATCTGCCGTTCCCGCTGTGATTGCCGATCACTTCATTTTTCTGAGCGGCTTCAAAATCAAGATCATAGAGCGCCACCGTGCCTGACATCCGTTCATCAATCGACAAATCACTCATCAGGCTTCTGGCCCAGCCTTGGGACCCCCCGCCGATATAGGCAATCTTAATCTGATCTAATGTACTGATATGAAACACTCCCTTTCTCAGCCTTTCACCGAACCGATCAGCATTCCTTTTGCAAAGTGTTTTTGTAAAAATGGATAGACCGCCAAAATCGGCAGCGTCGCAATGACAATGACAGCGAGTTTAATTCCCTGCTCCGGCGGAACGGCATTTTGCATCGTATCGCCATTGGTCGCCGTTAAATCCGATAAAATCGTGACTTGGCGAAGCACCATTTGCAGCGGCCATTTTGCACTGTCATTGATATATAAGAGAGCGTGGAAGAAATCATTCCAAATCCCGACCGCATAAAACAGCGCAAAGGTCGCAATAACCGGCTTTGACAGTGGCAGGGCGATCCGCCAGAAGACGCCGATTTCGGAACAGCCGTCTATTTTTGCTGATTCCTCCAGCTCGCGCGGCAACTGCTGAAAGAAGTTTTTGATAATAATAAGGTTGAACGGATTAATCGCCATCGGCAGAATCAATGCCCAATACGTATCCAAAAGGCCAAGTGATTTTACGACAAGGTACGTCGGAATCATGCCGCCTGAAAACAGCATGGAGAAAATCACCAGATTCAACAGCAGATTCCGTCCCTTCACATGCCGCTTCGCCAGCGGATACGCCATCGTGAAGGTGAAAAACAGCTGTACAGCCGTCCCGACCACGGTGATGAGGATGGACACACCCATGCTTCGAAGGAACGTCGGTGTCGAAAACACATACTTGTAAGCATCAAGTGTAAAGGTTTTCGGGAAAATAAAGAAGCTCCGCTGGGCGAGTTCCGCTTCTGTCGCAAAGGAACCAGCGATAATATATAAAAACGGCAAAATGGTAATCGCGCCGACACCACCGAGAAACAGAATGTTGCAGACGTCAAACACCCGTCCGGCTTTGGTGTTGTGCATCGTGTGAATTTCAGCCATACCTCTCCCTCCTCTAAAACAATCCTTCCTGATCAAACTTTTTCGCAATGTAATTGGCGCCAAAAATCAAGATAATCCCGACAACTGATTTAAACAAACCGACCGCCGTGCTGTAGCTATACGCCCCTTGGGTAATCCCCATCATGTACACATACGTGTCGAAGATGTCAGCCACACTGCGGTTGAGTGAGTTCGTCATCAAATACACCTGTTCAAAGCCAAGATTCAAAAAGCTGCCGATTCTTAAAATCAACAAAACGATAATAGTGCTTCTAATCGCCGGCAGCGTAATATGCCACATTCTCCTGAACCGCCCCGCTCCGTCCATGATGGCCGCTTCATACTGCTCTTGATCAACCGTAGCGAGCGCTGCCAAAAATAGAATCGTTCCCCAGCCTGTCTCCTTCCAAATGCTTTGCATCACAATCATCGGCCGGAACCAGTCTGCATCCGACAAGAAAGAAATCTGCTCACCTGTCAGGCTCATGATCATTTTGTTGATCACACCTGTATCGACAGTAAAGAAAACGAAGGTGATGCTGACCACAATTGTCCATGATACGAAATGGGGTACGTAAATGAAGGTTTGGATACATCTTTTATACGCGGCCTTTCTTACCTCATTCAAAAGCAGGGCCAAAATGAGAGGCGCGGGAAAGGCAAACAAAAGATCCAGACTCGCCAGCATGAGGGTGTTGCGCAGCAGCCGGAAAAAATCCGGATTCATAAAAAAGTCTTTGAAATAATCAAAGCCGACCCATTCGCTTTTCCAGAAGCCGAGATATGGCGAATAGTCTTTAAAAGCGATCAGCACACCCCACATCGGCAAGTATTTGAAAATCAAGAAATAAAGCAGACCGGGAATAAGAAGAAGATAAAGCCATTTGTCCCGTTTGAGCGCAGCCATCCAGCTGATGCCTTTTCCAGCGGTGAGAACAGGTGAATTTCCCTTCTTCGGCACTGTTTCCATATCTGTTCTCCTTTCATGTTACCGGGGCGCCCGCCGAACGGCAGGCGCATCGGTTTATTTTGACGATTGGTACAATTTGTTCAAGTCCTTCATCAGGTCATTGCCGCCGCTTTTTTTCCAAAGCTCCACTGCATCAGCGAACCCTTTTTCATCAATTTCTCCAATGATAAATTGTGTTCTCGCGTCGAGGATGATGTTGTCAAGCTGGGCTCCTTTTTGGGTATAGACATCAGATACAAGCGACTCAGCCGGGTTAAAGACGGCTATTTTTTCTCCTTCGGTTATGATGTCCTTGCGATGCTGGAAGAGCTTGGTTTTCTGGTCTTCGATGTAATACTCGCTTTTCGGAATCGACATGCTGAACTGTGCCAAGCCTTCATGCTCATACAGGAGAGATTTATTATTTTTTTCAAGTGAGGTGAATACGCCGTCCTTGAGCTCGTAATTGCGGCCCTTCACTCCGTTGTTCGTGAGAATCTGCGCCTCCTTATCATTCATCTTATCGAGGAAGGACAGCACCTCTTTCAGCTCTTTTTCGGTTTTGACACTTGATTTTGGTATCGCGATCATGCCTGAATAACCAGATGTCGGGAAGGTGCGCTTGCCATTCGGTCCCTCAAGCGAGCCGACGATATCAATGATATCCTTGTTCGACTCATCCGCCTCCTCCATCGCGCTTTGGATTTGAGACGCTCTTGAGCCTGTATCAACGATGACACCCGCTTTTCCTTTTACAACCGGATCATTCCACTTCGCAGAATCCATGACAGCAAAGTCCTTATTGATCAATCCCTCATCATAGAGCTTTTTAAAAAACGTGAGCGCATCCATGTATTCCTTCGTTGTAAAATCCGGAATCAGCTTTCCGTTTTCAACACCGTAGCGGTTCGGAGCGCCGAACCAGATTTGCAGAACATCCCATGGGCTTCCGTTGCCGAGTCCCATCCATTTCGGCACGACCATGCCGTACGTATCATCCTTGCCGTTTCCGTCAGGATCTTTTTCCTTAAAGGCTTTCAGCACTTCATAGAAATCATCAAGCGTTTCCGGCATATCCAGACCGACATTTTTCAGCCAGTCGGTTCTGATGATCATACACGCCCTAATCAGATCCCTCGTTCTGTAGATTCCGTACACCTCGCCGTTCACCGAGCTGTTCTTCAAAATCTTTTCATCTGCCTGGCTTAAATTCTTGTAGTCTTTTAAATAAGGAGACAGCTCCCAAAACGCCCCTGCTTTGACAGACTTGATAAAGCCGGCTGACTTATCTTTAATGACAATCGCGTGAGGCATCTCTCCTGAAGCCATGACGATGTTGAATTTGTCGTTGTAGGATGAATCAGGCACCCATGTGACCTTAATCTCTTTGCCTGTGTATTTTTCGAGCGCTTTTAATGAAGGACTCTTATCACTCGGGCTTTCCGGCGATAAGAGCGGCGCCATAATTTTGATCGTATCTTTCGAATCGCTTGCTGAATTGGATGTTTCCGAATGGCTGCATCCGGCGATCATCATGGCAGCAAGCGGCAAGGCCATCCATTTTTTTCGCATTCTTATTTTCATGATGCGTAAGTCCCCCTTTTTTCAATTTGCATTTCCCCTTTGCCCCTCTCAATATAAAGCGCTTACATAAATTCTTGCAATCTTCATTTTTTGCACCATTTCTCCTATGAAATTCCGGCTGTTATCCTTTTTTGCCCGATGTTTCTTTTTTTGCCGGAAGGGAATCTCCGATCAGTTCCAGTGCCGCTATGACATTTAAACACCATTGAGAGACAGTGTTCGTTGTCACCCATGGAAGCTCCTCTAGCTGCGTCCATGTCTCGATGCGCTCCGGTTTGATCGGAAGCGGCGTATGGCTGAGCTTATCTTCTAGCAAAAGATTCCACGCTTTGGCGGCGAGATGAGGATCTTGCTTTTTTCTTGCGGCGTAGGCTGTCATACCGGCGGCGAACATCGGCCAGTGAAAATGCCCGTCATGAAGAGCGCCTCTGCTTTTTTTCCGTTTTTCCTCATCACTGAGTGTGTAAAATTCGCCGAATTCACTCAGCATATCCTCCCATTCCCGGTCATCAAGAAGCTCAGCCAGCTCCATCCACACTTGCGGCGCGCCGAAGGCAATGATCATATGATATCCGCCCGCAATGCCGTCTCCCATGTGATGAAGCATCGAGGTCGCCGGGTCATATTCAAATGTCGGGCCGGATAATAAGCGGAGCGGCAGCCGCTTCAGACAGTTGATTCCCGTTTTGATTTTTTTGAGATATTCCGGATTTTCGGTCCGCTCCCATTCCGTCAGCCAGTTCGAGCAAAACGCCGCCCAGTCCGGTCCCGTTCTGGCGTGAGTCGGGTGCTTGCCTTTCTCGTAAAAAGCGCGCATCGGATCGGTTTTGACGAGGGCATAATCGGCATCCTTCACTTCTGTCAAAAGATCTCCCGTCCGCTCATCACCCGTCAGATAATAATAGAATTTATAAAGCCCGGCCATGCTGATTCTCGCTTCCTTGCAGCCGCATCCCCAGTGCACAACATTATGCCGTGAGCCAAGCCCGGCGTATTCACCGAGGTGAAAGCTGTCCGTTTCGCTCGTATGGCGGGTCATGGCTTCTGCCATGCGAAAGATATCCTCTTTGCCTGAGCGGAAAAACGCCTGCCACAGCCATAAGGTCGGAACGAGCTCATTGTTTTGCCATGCGTATCCGCCGAGATCGTACCGCCACATATGCCGGATCGGGTCATACGTATGCATGACATCGCCATAATGCCAAAAACCGTACCATCTGCGTTGCTCTACTTCCTTTTTATAAAACAGAAAGGCCGCATCGAGCTGTTCTTCCAGCTCTTTTTTGAGCGGATGGGATGTGTCAATGATGCTCCAAACCCCGAGTGCTTTTGATTCGTAATAGACGTCCGGCTCGCATACAATGAGCGGCGGCGCCTGCCATTTGTCAGCGAGTGCATTGAGGACTTCGTCAGACGGCATGTGCGAAAAGCACGCCAAGCTGATTTCATTTGTGTTCGCAATGCCTGTCGGATCAGAGCGCATTTCATCAAAGCCTTCATACGCGCTGACCACGTGGGTGTTTCCTGTATAATGCCGCAAATCCATCGCTTCGCCGTCCGGAGGCCAAAGCCAGATAGTCATTTTGGGGCGGCTGCCGGCAAGACCTGTGATTTCCAGTGCTGACGGATATTTCTCAAAGAAATACCGCAGGCCGAGAGCCACACCGCCATTTTTTCCGCCCGCATAGCAAAGCCCCTTCGCCCGGCTGCCATGCAGCATTCCAACCCACGCATAATCTTTTCCGGTCCGTTTTGACAGGCTGTAATGATCGCTGGAATCCTGCACGAGCTTGACATCGTCCCAAACCGCATTCTGTGTGCCATGTGCAAACCATTCCTTATGCTCTTCATCTGGAGACAGCATTTCGCCATTGATTTGTTTTTCATAAAGCGGATATCGTTCATTGAATTTACGTGTGCCAAACAGCTGGGAAGGTTCTTTATACATCCCTTTCTCTCCCGCAAAGCGGAAATGGCGGTTGTACGGCTCTCCCTCCAAAAAAAGGGCAAATTCGATGCCGAGCCCCTTAATGAATTCTTGTTTACCGCTCCTGTCAATCAGCTGCGTGTGCACAAGGCCGATCTCAGACAGCCCGGCATAAAACGTCAATCGGATGACAAACGGCAGCCATTCTTCATTCGTTTTATGGAGCACATGCACTCCCTCGATTTTGACTACTGCTTTGACAGGACCGCTTTGCTCAATCGCCGCCTGTTTGATAAGGCTGACAGACGTTTCTTGAAAAAGAACCGTTTCCGCCGCTGACTCTTTTCTCGTTTCTCTTATCGCAACGAGCCTCCCGCCTGCGGCGATCGGCTTTCCATTGATCTGCAATGATTGAATGAAATCAGATCCTGTTTTATGAATGGTACAAACGAGTGCTCCTGTATCCACTTGGATATCATGCTCTGTCTCATGAATGCTGAGCGATTCAGTTGGCTGCGGCACTTCTCTTTTGTGCACTGTAAAGCTTTGGTTTTCCTGACCGCCAAACACCGCCGCGTGCTTCGTCCACTTGATGCTCCCGTCCGGCCAATAGGCCGACGGTTCGCTTTGCACATATCGCGTTTCCGCGTTTTCATTCATAAGCGCCAGACGGTCACCCTTTTTTAATTCTCCTTTTTTCCATGGCACGCCCCACGTCACACCGCTTATCACCTTTGGCTGTCCTGATAACCATTTGATCTTTTTCATCGGTCTCTCCCTCCATAGAAAAAAGCTGATTCGATGCAAAGAATCAGCTGGGATTGTCAAATTGAATCACACGGTATTCATGCGGTCCGACCGCCAGCCTCCCCGCCTTTTCCAAGCGGTGCGTCAACAGATCTGTTCCCGCTTCCGGCAGTGTCACACTTCCTCCTTTTCCATCCATATTCACGATGATCCACACAAGGCCGTTATCGCCTTTGCGCGGGGCAACGATCGTGCCGGGCGTAACATCCGACCGGCTGGAAATAACAGCTTCCTCCGCGTAATGCCTAACGAGCGCTTCCAGCATCGCATCCCCTTCTTTCCCGGATGGAAGCGAGCCCAGCATGACAATTTTCCCCTCGCCGTAATTCCGTTCCGTCAGAAAAGCATGGCCCGCCCCCGGTCCTGCTTCAACCGTGCCAAGGGTGTTTCCGCTCTCTGTGTCAAACACCGCGCTCCATAGTCCGAGCGGTGCCGTGATGCCAAACGCTTTTCCTGTATTCACGTTCTCATTCATCGGAAAGGTAAAAAGTGTTTTGATCCCTGACGTTTTCTCAAGTTCGCCAAGTCCGCAATCGGTATGAATGGTATGCTCGCATGTGCGCCCTCCTGTCAGCGGCCCGGTGATCCAGATGCCGCCCGCTTCAGCGAATGCCGAAGCTTTTTTGATAAATTCAGAAGACAAATACGGCACAAATGGCGTAAACAGCAAGCGGTAGCCGTCCAGCGGAGCGCCTTCCGGAATAAGGTCACGGTGAATCCCCGTGTTGAGAATACGTTCATAAAAATGCGTCACAAGCGAACGATGCCGGAGTCCCCGGTGAGGCTCAGTTTTAATAAATGCTTTTGCTCTGTCAGAGTAAGTCATCGCCGCCTCGGCTTGAACGGGTTCAGTCGATAGAATAATAGGCTCGATTTCCTTTCTTGCCCGCTCAACCGCCAGCACATTTTGGTAGCCGATGGCGGGTTCGCCCCAGGCGCTGAGAACCGAACCGTGGGAAATCTCGCTGCCTGAACGCTGCTGTCGCCATAGCCAGTAGCAAAATCCCTGGCTCCCTAAGGCGTAGGACGATACGGCTTCGGCCTGCAAATACCCGTCTGCGTGCGGGTAAGCGGAGCTTTCAAGCGAGGCGGCATACGACGGACTCGTTTCCAAAATCCAAAACGGGCGTCCCTGTTTCAGATTTCTCCATAAATCACAGTTCAATAAAAAGGCAGAGGCGTTTTCCTGCGAAGCGTACGTGTCATAGGAGGCAAAATCGAGATTCTGAAACATTCGCTCATTGTCCACGCTGAACATGACTGATCCGTTATGCGTGATCGGCGCATCTGAATAGCAGCGGATGATTTTGGCCTGTTCATCCGCAAACGAAGCGATCATCTCCATCGAAAACAGTTGATACATAGTGCGTAGAGAGGCATGATGCAGAAACGGGGCCGGTCCCGGCTGCGGGACTTGCTCAAACGTCTGATAGGTCTCGCTCCACACATCGGTTCCCCAAGCTTCATTCAAGCGCTCAATTACCCCGTAGCGATTTTTGAGCCAGTCATGCCATAGGCGCAAGCATGTCTCACACATGCATTCTGCAACATGGCATTTAAACTCATTGTCTAGCTGCCATCCGATCAGCCCCGGGAGCCGGCCAAGCTCCTTGGCGATGGCTGTGGTGATGATGGCGGCTTTTTTTCGGAAATACGGGTTGTTCGTACAGGCATGCTGACGGGAGCCATGCCCCATGATCTCTCTTTTTTCATTGGCATGCATGCGTTCGGGCCGGCCATGTGAGAACCAAATCGGCGGGGTAGGCGTCGGCGTGCACATAATCGTTTCGATCCCGCTATCATACAGCCGGGCGATGATTTCTTTGAAAAAACCGACGTCAATTTTTCCTTCTTCAGGTTCCATGATAGACCAGGCAAATTCGCCGATCCGCACAACATTTACGCCAACTTCACGCATGATGTCAATGTCCTGCTGAATCGTCTCTTCATCCCATAATTCCGGATAATAGCAAGCGCCATGATACAGTTTTCTCATCCCATTTTCACCTTTCTTTGATGATCGATTCTGTCAATGGCAGGCCGAGCTCCTTTATGCCTTTTGCCACAAGTTTCGCCATTTCATTTGCGCCTTTTTTTGTAAAATGCGTGTAATCGTTAATCCCTTCTGAAATCATAAAATAGGTGTATACTTTTTCCTCGCCCTTCTCAGTAAAGAAAGCAAGGCTTTTCTCCATCAGATCAATGAGCTGGACATTCTCCTCTTCAGCAGTCTGCTTCATGGCAATGCAGTAATCAGGAAAATCGTTCAAAAACACGCCATTTTCGTAATGAAAGCGGGCTTCGGGGGTAATGAGAAGCGGATGGGCGCCTTTTTCCCGCGCACCTGCGATATACTGCTTTAAATATTGTTTATAAGTAGTGTAGGGCTCGGTGTAGCGCTCCGGCTTATTTTTCGATGCGTCATTATGGCCCATCTGCACGAACAGCCAATCATCCGGCTCGATCACATCGAGGATTGCCTGAAGCCTGCCCTCTTCCACAAATGTTTTCGAGCTTCTTCCCCCGATCGCTCTGTTGATCACTTGAATATGCTCCGGCAGATGCGAGCCGAGAAACTGCCCCCAGCCCCCTTGATTTGTGCTGTCTCCATACGTTTGAACAGTCGAATCGCCGGCAAGATAAATATGATTTGCCATTTTTTATTCCCCCTCGTTTTTTATACAGCTTCCATCACGGATAGCTCTTCCCTTGAAAAAGACCGGTGCGTACAGCGCTTGAGCATTGGTTCGTCCTGCCCGTTCGTTAATCATCTTGTCGTAGCGTTCAGCCTTTGCGTCTTATCCCTTAGTCCTCCTACAGCGGCGCCTCCGCTTTACTTCCCGCTATGTACAGGGCGGGCTTCGGCGGTTTTTTCATTCCCGTTCCGAGGTAAAAGCTCGTGTGCGGCGGCTGGTTGTAGGCGGTATTCTGCCAGGCGATGCCGAGCCTGTAAACCGGATCATGCATCAGCGTGTAAAAGCGGTGGCGGGTGAGATGTGTCGTTGTATAGATACGGAGCGCGCTGCTGTCTTCCGTTCTCCATATCACTTCTTCCCGCCAGTCTCCGAACAGGTTGGCCTGAAGAACCGGGTTTCCTTTCGTGCCGTTGTTGGACAGCACGCCGGCCGGCTGAAATATCGTCTTCAGACAGCCGTTTTCAGCATCCCATTTTTCAATCTTTGGCCTGCCAATCGTTCCGTCCCAGTCATGATCAAGCAGTTCTCTGACCAAATCACCGTCCCACCAGATGGCGAAATTGGCTGAAGGGGGCGCTTTGTCGCTGATTTTTTCGCCTTTGCTCGTGAAAAGCCCATACGACATGCCATCATTGCCCGGCGGATCAATTCCCCAGACGAGCGACCCTTTGTAGCTTGGGTCAATATGAGCCGCCATGCCCCGGCCAACGTCAGTTCCAGCATGGACGCCCCATAATATCTCACCGGTTCCGGCATCTCGCAGTGACAGTCCGTACGGCTTCGTGGCGTCCTCATGCACCTGGAACACTTCAAGCCCTTTTCGTGACGGGTCCAGATCCCCTACATGCATCGCGTCTCCATGCCCGAGCCCCGTTGTGTACAGGCCGGTTCCGTCATGATCGACCGCCATTGCGCCGTATATGATTTCATCCTTTCCGTCTCCGTCGACGTCAGCCACGCTCAAGCTGTGGTTCCCCTGTCCTGCGTACGCTTCATGTCCCGGATGGTTGGAGTCAAATACCCATCGTTTTTTGAGCCTTCCGTTTCTGAAATCGTATGCTACGAGAACGGCTCTCGTATAATAGCCCCGCGCCATCACGAGGCTCGGCCGCTCCCCATCCAAATAAGCGATCCCGGCGAGAAAACGGTCCATCCGATTTCCATAGCCGTCTCCCCAATCCTCCAGTTTGCCGCGGGGCGGTTCATATTCCACGGTCGTGAGCGCCTCACCGGTTTCTCCTTTAAACACCGTCAAATATTCCGGTCCGGACAGAATCCTTCCCTGTTCATTTCTAAAATCGGCATGCTCATCACCGATGATATGTCCTTTCCCGTCTGTTGTGCCGTCAGCTGTTTTCATGGCGATTTCTGCTTTTCCGTCACCGTCAAGGTCATACACCATAAATTGCGTGTAATGAGCGCCCGCCCTGATGTTTCTGCCAAGGTTGATACGCCACAAAAAGGTGCCGTCCAGTTTATAGGCATCTATGAGCACCTCCCCGGTATACCCGTCATGGGCGTTGTCTTTTGAATTGGACGGCTCCCACTTCAGGATGATTTCATATTCTCCATCCCCGTCCACATCCCCGACGCTGGCATCATTGGCGCTGTAGGTGTACGGCTTTCCGTCCGGCGTGATACCGCCTTCCGGTTTGGCAAGCGGAACCTCCAGTACATTTTCCCGCCAGACGGAAGCTTCTTTGGACAGTTTTTCTTCCCTTCCCTTATTGACGGCCGCCACCTGATAAACAGCGTCAGCCGTTCCGTTTTGATCGAGAAAATTAGTGCTTTCAGCGATTGGATCGCGGGTGATCCGCTTTCCATCTCGATAAAGGTGAAAAGCCGTCGTCTCATGATCCGTGCCGAGAAAACGCCAGCTGACAAACACGCCCTGATCTGTCTTTACCGCAATCAAACCTCTGGTCAAGTATTCCATTTGCCTCTTTTTTGGTTTCATTTGATGAGAACGGGCTGCGCGCAGCCCGTTCCTTCCCCCTTTCAGTTAAGGCGTATACATATTTGGTTTTGGCTGTTCCGCCATGCCGTCTCCTAAAAAGAAGCTTGTGTGCGGCGGCTGGTTATAGGCGACATTTTGCCAGGCGATGCCAAGCCGGTACACCGGATCGTGCATCAGCGTATACAGCCTGTGCTCAGTCGGAATGGTCGTCGTGTAAATGCGCAGAGCACTGCTGTCCTCCGTTCTCCACACGACTTCCTCGCGCCAGTCACCGAGCAGATCAGCCTGAAGCGCCGGTGTTGCTTTTGTGCCGTTGTTAGCCGCTGCGCCTGATGCAGTCAGCACATTTTTCGATACGCCGTTTTGATAATCCCACTTATCAATTCGGTTGCTGTCCAGCTGTTCCCGCAGCAGGTCGCCGTCCCACCAGATACCGAAGTTGGTCGAGGACGGAACCCCGCTTCCGATTTTGACCCCTTTCGCTGAGTAGAGAGAACCGTTTGCCCACACCTCCTGTCCCGGATAACGCGGGTCAATATCAGCAGCCATTCCCCGGCCTACATCCTTGCCGGCATAAACGCCCCAAAGGATTTTTCCGGTTGCAGCATCCCGGAAAGATAAGCCGTATTTTGCATTTTTGTCCTCATGTACTTGAAACACCTCAAGCCCCGGCCGGCCCGGATCAAGATCTCCTGTATGGAGGGCATCCCCATGGCCTAAGCCAGTCGAGTACATGCCTTTCCCGTCATGATCAACAGCCATTGAGCCGAAAATAATCTCATCTTTTCCATCCCCGTCAACGTCCGCGATGCTCAGGTTGTGATTCCCCTGTCCGGCAAACGCTTCATTTCCTGACTTTGAGGAGTCCAGCGTCCAAAGCTTTGACAGCTTTCCGTCCCTGAAGTTATAGGCAACTAGCATGGTTTTAGCGTAATACCCTCTGGTCATGATCAGGCTCGGCCGCTGTCCATCAAGGTAGGCAATGCCGGCGAGAAAACGGTCAACACGGTTGCCGTAGCTGTCTCCCCAATCCGACACATTGCCGCGCGCCGGTTCAAAATTTGCAGTGACAAGCTCTTTCCCGGTTGAACCTTGAAACACAGTGAGATATTCAGGGCCTGAAAGCACACGCCCCTGTTCATTTCTGTAATCAGCATTGGCATTTCCAATTACTTTGCCCGTGCCGTCTTTTGTCCCGTCTGCCGTTTTCATTGCCACTTCCGCTTTTCCGTCACCATCAAGGTCATACACCATAAACTGGGTGTAGTGCGCGCCCGCTCTGATGTTTTTGCCGAGATTGATCCGCCATAACTTTGTGCCATCCAGTTTATACGCGTCAATTAGCACGTCACCCGTATAGCCATCCTGTGAATTGTCTTTTGAGTTAGACGGGTCCCATTTCAGAATCAGCTCGTATTGCCCGTCACCATCCACATCGCCAACACTTGCGTCATTAGCGCTGTACGTGTAAGCTTCACCCTTTGGCGTCGTGCCGCCAGCCGGTTTATCCAGCGGGACGGAATGATACGGCTGCGCCCATACGGAGGCTTTTTCAGAAGCCGGCTGTTCGGTACCGTTTACAACAGCCCGAACCGTATACGTTGAGCCCGCCGAACCGTTTTTATCCACATAGTTCGTGGTTTTGACAGGCGCAGCATTCAGTTTTTGCCCGTCTCTGTACACATTGAACAAAACAGATGCGTTTTCAGTTCCAAGAAACCGCCAGCTGACAAAAATGCCCCCGTCCGTCTTGACCGCTACAAGCCCCCGGTTCAGCGCTTCCATCTGCCGCGCTGCCCCTTCAGCTTTCACAGGACATACAGAGGTTCCCATCACCAACAAGACCAGCAACGTAACAGCGGTAAACATGCGTTTCCTTCGTGTAATCATCAGACAGCTCCTTCTCATTTATCTGTAATCGCTTACTTAAATTGGATTTTATGCGCTGTGTGAGCTGTCTTCAATTTCACTTTTTTGCATCTGCCTATTTCGGACACTGCACTTTTTTGCGTATTTGTCATTTTTTTGTTACCCGGCTTGATGGTGCTGGGCCTCCGTCTTTTGAAATCCCCTAAGAGCAAAAAACATTAACACAAGCCCAAATAAACACGGGCCGTAAAATGGGATCAGGCCAGGAAGCGTATAAAGCAAATAAAGGACAAATCCGCACCCGATCAGCATACAGCCGGTTGTCAGCGGTCTCATGGCGCCAAACAGCAGTGCCTGCGGTATATATTTGCGAAGCGGGAGCTGATAATGCACATAAAGGGGAAACACATACATCAGCGCGATGATATACAAAAGCCCTGCAAGCAGCGTGCAGCTTGTTACGGCAAAGGACAGCCAATCCGTACTGGCAGAAAAATAATGATAGTTCGCGGACAATATGAGCAAAAGAGCCGAAAACGCCAATCCGATCGCATTAACCTTGAGAAACTCTTTTTTATAGGTATCGAGAAATAACGGAAATATCGGGACATCCTTTTGCCCCATCAGCCATTTCCTTATAACGGCACACATCGCGGCTGTGCTCGGCGCCCATCCGAAAAGAACGCCGCCCAAAAGTGTAAACAACAGCCACAGCCCGTTGAGCCATGCTATTTTCACCACCGCTTCGCAGCCTGCATAAAGCGCATCCGTTACAGTCGTCTTCATCTTCTCACCGCTTGATGCACGACAAAATCCCTGTAAGCTGCTTTCATGGGGGCCATCTGCCGGAACCCGATTTTTCCTTTTGTTAACACAGGCCCATATGTGCTGCCGTCGTCCATCCACTCAAGAATGGGCAGACCATTGATTGAAAAGTGCACATAGCCTTTGTCTTTGATCAGCTTCATACGATACGGAGAATCAGCGTCGTCTGGAGAAGGCAGCGGATCGGCCCCCATTGCGGCGAGGTGGAAACCGCGGCTTTTTCTTAAATTGCAGGTGCGGAACGCTCTTTCCTCCGCGTATTTTCTGCGGAAATACGACAGGTGGAGCGCATTGATGTCCCCCGAATGATACTCGGGGTATTTTCCCGTTCTTTTCTGGAGACTTGGATCAAACAAATCCTCGCCTCCCATTCCCGCAGCAGAAAAAAACAGCATACACAGTCCAGGCTGCTCAATCGGAGAGAAATCCCATGTCACAATGATGCCGTCTGGAAAGGTTTCCGGACACCAAAAGACAAAGTGCGCTTCATCCTGGACATGTGACAGGTGCAAGCTGTGATCGTCAAATGAGATCTGCCCGCCTCCCTCCATCCGCCAGTCCTTCACATCGCTTTTAGACCGGAGCGGATTGCGGTACAAGCAAGTGCCTTCCTTATACATGTTCTTTCCCCTCCCGGCTCACAAGGTGGTCCTTAAGCGGAAGTCCGAGCTCTTCAATGCCTTCTGCCACAAGCTTCGCAACCTCCATTGCACCTTTTTCCGAAAAATGCGTATTGTCCTCAATACCGTGCGGGTAATTCGGATGTTCATTCGGCTGAAACCAAACGAACAATCGCTTCGACTCCTCCGGCCCGTATGCTTCATACAGCACCTTTGTTTTCGCAAGCAGATCAATCACAGGTACATCGAGCTCCTTCGCCAGTGCTTTCATCGCATCGGGATACTCACCGAGGGAATGCTCGATCCGTCCGTTTTCATCAAAGCGGCGGCGCTGCACCGATGTGACGAACACAGGATGCGCGCCCTTTTCGCGTGCCGTATCTGCAAACAAGGTAAGAAACTGCTGAAATGTGGAGTACGGCTTCGTCCCCCGCGGTTTTTGGTCATTGTGGCCGAATTGAATCAACAAATAATCGCCTTGTGTGATGCGCTCGGCAATTGCTTGAAGCCTTCCTTCCTCCACAAAAGAATTGGTGCTCGCTCCTCCTTTGGCATGATTGCGGACCAGCACACCTTCAGAAAACAATTGCCCGAATACCTGCCCCCACCCCGCCATCGGCGCTTCATGAGGCGGGCAGTCACTCACAGTGGAATCCCCCGCTAAAAATACTTGAATCGGTTTCTTCATCACATGTTCTCTCCTTTCACGGCGTTTCCTGATACATTTGCCTGAAGACACCCGGCGGCATGCCGACCTGTTTTTTAAAAATCCGATTGAAATAATTGTGGCGATAGCCGACTTCTTCAGACACATCATGAATTTTTTTATTCGTATTGACCAGCAGTTCTTTCGCCTTTTCGATTCTGATCTGGGTCACATAATCGATAAAATTAATGCCGGTCACTTGCTTAAATGCCTTGCTTAACGTATAGGAATTCATGCCAAGCGCATCGGCACAGCTTTCCAATGAAATGTCCGCCATATACTGTTCGTGAATCATCGCAATCACACGTTCTGCCAGCTGCTTTTGCTGTCTGTTTTTTCTGCCCTCAAGCTTGGAAAGGTAAGGCGTCACCACTACATCCATCAGCCAGGCCGCCGCTTCATTAGGTTCGCGCAATTCTGAAATATCAAGAAACGGATTCCGGTGCTGAAATAGTTCGCTGGGATTGAGCCCGGAATGCAAAATATCCTCCTGAATGCGGGAAAACAGCTGAATCAGGGCGGAATGCACATGCCTGTCTATGGCCGCCTTTTCCGCCAGTTCCCTCATACATCCATCTATCAGTTCCTTGGCTTCCTGTTTTCTTTCCAGCCGGATGGCCTGAACAATTTGTTTTTCCAGCTCAAAAGGGTAATAAGGAGCGAACTGCTCATCCTGAGGGAAGTCGGCCTGCAAATCAATGACCTGATCCCGGTTAGCAAACTTCCTGCGGGATTTGCCGCATTTCACATCCTGAAATAAAGAAGGAATTTCCGTGACACGCTCCGTCTCGCTGCTCAATGTCGAGGTCAGGCATAGTCCGGTTACATTCCCAAATTGGCGTGCCAGCTCTGTTATATACGCCTTCAGATCAGAGCTGTTTGTTTTTATCACAAGAACGGTGACAGAAAGCCGGCCGATATCAAGTATGGAGAGCTGAAAAACGCGTTTATCCGCCAATTCCTCAGCGATATTAGTCAGTGTAAACACAGCGAGCTGTTCATCATCGCAACAGAAGATGCTTTTTTCACAGCGGAGTCCTGTCAATTGAAGATCCAGCACATGAAACACGTTTTCGCCGATGTTCCAGCCGGCCTCCTCCATCCGCAATCTGAGGCTTTCCTCGTTGTCATAGTAAAAATCGCCCTGCAAGAGATGCTGCAAAAAACTTTTTTTCATATGGGGCGTCTGCCGCAGGAGCTGCTGTTGGAGCTTCCGGCTTTCAAGGGATAGATCCTGCCATCTCTTTTCAATCCATTTGAATTCATCCTGCCCGGACGCCTGCCATGTTTTCTTCTCTCCTCCGGTAAACAAGCCAAGCAAATGCTGGATGGGACGATAGATTTTTTTTGATGCATACCATGTCATGCACACCGCCAAACCGATGCAAATGACCAGCATCACGATGATCACTTTTGATAAAAACACCATCGGCGCTGTAATAGCTGAAAGAGGCGCCGCTGACACAAAGGTCCATTGCTGATGCATCCGGTTCATTTCTCCAAAGGAGACAGAATACACCTTGCCTTCCCATTCCATCTGAAAATGGCCGTTCTCAGCAGGCTGTTTTTTTATCTCTTGAAGTAAAGTCTTTTCAAAATCTTTTTCCCCTTCATGAAACAGCACCTCTTGATTTTGATCTAAAAGCAGCGCACTGCCATCAGGATAGGGGGACAAGCTTTGCAGGATTGATTCCATTTCTTTCGGATCAACCGCCAGCATGATCGCGCCGAACGGTTTCTCCGCCGCGCCCGGAATGAGCTGGATCAGCATCGCTTGGTTTCCCGACCGTTTCCAATAAATGCTGTGGTCTGAGGCAAGCAGCGAGCGATACTTGCGAAGCGCCTCCTGTTCTGTCAAAGCGCTGTATTCAGGGCTCAGCACAAGTGGCCGGGGGCTGTTCAGAAAGATGGAGGCCTGCTCGATCAGCGGCTGCTGGTCCCGCAAAAGAAACAGCTTTTTCGTTAATTGATAGGAGAACGTAAAGTCTTTCTCCAAATCCCTCTCGGCCAATCCATTCATCAGTGAAGAATCGTAGGCCATCTGGGTGAGTGCCAGTTCAAGCACTCCCAGCTTCTCATCCATTCGGCTGACCTCACGCGCCACCTGTGTTTCATGCGATCTCTGCAGCTCTTTCTCCACCTTGTCGATCGAAAGAAAGTAGATTGCGCCGCCAGTCAGCAATCCGGGAATACAGGCAATCAGCAAAATGAAGACAAAGTTTCTTTTAAAATACGTTCCCTTCCAGCGAGAAACCCGTTCCTTCTGTTGAGGCTGTTTTTTCATCCCTTTCCCCCCGCCGCTGTCTTTACTGATACACGCGTTTTTTCGTTTTCAAAACATCAGCAAGAAACGTCAGCGCAAGTCCCTGCCCCCATCCTTGTATTCGTTTGTAAGGCACCTGTTTGTATCCTTCGGCATTTTTCATGACGGCTGTCCCGGCTGATACCTTGCTGACCCGTCCGTCCTCTTCCACCGCATCCAAAATGGCGGCAAGCGATTTCTGCACATATTTTGTATACAGCTTTCCGCTCGACATCAGAGCAGAAGCAATACCCGCTGATGCCGAAACCTCCAGATAAGAATCCGGATCATCCAAAATCGTATGCCACAGCCCTGATTCATCCTGAAGCCGGACAAGCGCGCTCAGCTGGTCTCTGAGCGATCCGTCGATGATCATAAAGGAAGGATGTGTCACCTCAATAAGCGGGAGCGCCTTTGCCATCGTGAGTGCCGCCCAGCCGTTCGCCCTGCCCCAATAAATCCCCGACAGATGATTTTGCGCTTTGTTGTCCCAGGCGTGGTAGTACAAATTCGTGACAGGGTCCTGAAGCACATCCTCATGTCCGTGAAACTGGCGCAGGCCGTCTTCAAAATAATCCTCACGCTCCATGACCCGCCCAATTCTCAGCATAAACAGCCCAGCCATCATCAGCGTATCCGCCCATGCCTGCTCAGGAAACACATATTCTGCCGCATTCACCGTATGCTGAAGGATACCCTCGCCAAAGCGCGGCGCCTTATGCAGCACATATTCCGCCATCTCGGCCGCTGTTTCCAAATACACGTCATCACCCGTCACCTTGTGGAGGAACAAAAGCGTATGCCCGATGGAAACTCCGTTGATTGATAGCGGCGGCAGCCCATCCTCCAGCTGTTCATCCACCCACGTTTTTAACAGATTGATATATTCCTCGTTTTCCGTCGCTTCATAGGCCTCCGCCACGCCGTAAAACGCGACGCCGCCCGGCCAATCCCACGCAAAATCCATCTGAAATGTCCGTTTCACGATCCGGTCAATAACCGACGTCACCTTTTCTTCATCAAAGATAAGCTGTGCCATCTGCAACACTCCTTTTTATTTTAATCCGGTCGTACTGATGCCCTGAACGATATATTTCTGAAACAAAAAGAAAACAAGAATCACAGGCAATAACGAGACGGCCGACATGGCAAACATCGCGCCCCAGTTCGAAGCCGACTCTGTATCGAGAAAAAGCTTCAGCGCAAGTGAAACAGGGTAAAGCTCCGGCTTATTCAAATACAAGAGCGGCTGAATCAGCTCCTCCCACTTCCAATAGAAGGAGAAAATCGCAGACGTCGCAAGCGCGGGAGCAATCAGCGGGAGAATGATCCGCCAAAAGCAGGCAAAGCGTCCGCATCCGTCGATTCGCGCGGCTTCATCCAGCTCCTCGGGAATCGTCCGGATAAACTGGATCATCAGAAAGATAAAAAACGCATGCCCGAAAAATTGCGGAACGACAATTGGTTTAAAGGAATTCAGCCAGTCTAATTTCGCAAACATAATATACTGCGGAATCATCAACACTTCATGAGGCAGCATTAACGTCCCCATCATGCACGCAAACCAAAATTTTTTTCCCTTAAACGGAATACGCGCAAATCCGTACGCAATGACAGCCGATGACAGGACGGCACCGATTGTTGACAGTCCGACAATAATCGCCGAGTTTTTAATAAACGTCAGAAACGGCTGTCCCGCAATGCCCTTCCACCCTTCAGCATAGTTACTGAGAATAAAAGGGTCTGGAATGAGAGAATGTGAGGTTGTAAAAATACTGGCGCTTTCTTTAAACGAGCTGACAAACAGCCAAATGACCGGGTACAGCAGTAACACCGCCAGCGTTGCCGTAAAAACATGGAACAGTATGCGTTTGGGACTGACGCGCCCGGCTTTTTTTCTTTCTAAAACCGGGGCTTTTCTGACAGGCTCGTTGACCGGCTCCATCCGTCATTCCTCCTTTGACTCGTAATGAACCCAATATGACGATGTTTTAAACAATATGAGCGTAATCAGCCCGACAATGACAAGCATGACCCACGCCATCGCCGATGCGTAGCCCATTTGAAAATAGTTAAACGCACGCTGGAACAAATAGAGCGAATAGAGAAGTGTCCCGTCAAGCGGCCCGCCCTCGCCCTTCGAAATGATATAGGCAGGTGTAAATGTCATAAAAGCAGAAATCGTCTGCATCACTAGGTTAAAGAAAATAATCGGTGTAAGGATCGGAAGCGTGATCTTGAAGAAACGCTGCACCCGATTTGCCCCATCCACACTTGCCGCTTCCAAATACGAAGACGGAATGTTTTTCAGCCCGGCCAGAAAAATCAGCATTGACGACCCGAACTGCCAGACGGACAGCAGAATCAATGTCCACAGCGCACTTGTCGGATTCTGGTACCAAAGAATTTTTTGATCAATCCCGACAAAAAACAGCAGCGCATTGATGACCCCGTCATTGCCAAAAATATTGCGCCACATAATCGCCACGGCGACGCTCCCGCCGATGATCGAAGGCAGATAAAAGAGCGTTCTGTAAATGGCCGTTCCTTTTGCTGCATTGTTTAAAATGACAGCGATAAAAAGCGCGAAGCCGAGGCGGAGCGGAACCCCGGCAAGCACATACGTAAACGTCACCTTCAGAGACTGCCAATACTTTTCGTCACCCGTAAACATTTCCTTAAAGTTGTCGAGCCCGATCCATTTCGGCGCCGTAAACAAGTCATAGCTCGTGAAGGACAGAAACAGGGACGCCCCCATCGGGATCACCGTAAAGCATAGGAACCCGATGATAAACGGAGAAATAAAAGCATATCCCGCCAGATTGTCTTTTCTTATACTCCGGCTTTGTTTCATTGCGTCAGCCCCATTTCCCGTCAATTATTCCTCTCTAATATCTCATTGGCCTTTTTCCGGAACGTTTTGGCGGCTTTTTCCGGGGATATCTTCTGATACAGAATCTGATCAGACGTGTCCTTCAGCAGCTTGATGACCTCTGCGCTTCCCACAGGCTCTGGCGGATCGGCTTTGCTGATGTTTTTTGACGCGGTTTCTACATACTCCACGATGTTGGCTTCTTCCTCATTCAGCTTCGGTTTAATCGCATCCGCCACCTTGTCGGAGACTGGAACGCCTCGCTCGCCTTTAATCATCTGGTTCGCTTCCTCATTATTCACGAAGAAATTAATAAATTTCGCTGCCTCTTTTTTATGCTCAGAGCTTTTCGGAATGGAAAACAGCATACTCGGCTTCAGTGTCAGCGCCTTTTCCTTCATTTGCTCCGGCGGCAGATAGAGAGACAGCGGCGAGTCTGTCAGCCGGGCAAAGCCCAAATATTGATTGGAGTAGTTCCATGTAATCGCTGACTTGCCTTTGACGATAAAATCGTCTTCCATCCCTTTAATCTGTGCGCTTTCATCAGGTGTTGAGGACGTTTTCGCTTTCACCAGCCTCAGCTGCCGTTCAAAGTAATCGACAAACAGCTGATCATCTTGATACGCGAGGCCAGTGCCGTCTTCTTTATAAAAGCGCTCACCCTTTGTGCGCAAATAATAAGGGAAGAAAATATCAGGCGGATGCATTCCGTTGGAACCGTAGACACCGGCTTTTTCCTGAAGATCATACGCCAGCTTCTCGTAATCCTCCCACGTCCAGTTTTCCTGATTGATAGACACACCGGCTTTTTTCAGCAAATCTTCATTGGCAATCACAGACAGCACGTTGACACCTAGCGTAAATCCATATAGCTTATTGTCGATTTTTCCGCCCGACAGCATATTCTCGTCGATTGAACTGACGTCAATCGTTCCATCCTTTGTATACGGCGTTAAATCCTCCAGCTGGTTCTTCTTTCCGTATTGGGCTAAGTAAGCGGTATCCATTTGAATGACATCAGGAAGCTGGCCGGCGGCAGACATGGGCGCGAGCTTTTTCCAGTAGTCATCCCAGTTCGCAAATTCCGCTTCAATATGGACGTGCGGATTCTTTTTCTCGTATAGTTCAATTACCTTAGTTGTATAATCATGCCTTGGCTGCCCGCCCCACCACGCGATTCTGAGTGTAACATCTTCTTTTTTTCCCGAGGCCTCTTCACCCGCTGAACATCCGCTGAACAAAAAGACGCAGACAAGGGATAACAGCACGTAACAAATCTTCTTCAAACCAATCCCCCCTTTAATGTAAGTGCTTACATTTTATTTTAAAGCGTTCGGATAGGGCGAAACACTCAAAAAACAGTGGCGAAAGTCAAAAAAACAGAGATGGCTATCCTGCGGAAGCGCCTCCCTGTTTTCTTCTGAATTCTGACGGTGTCAGACCGGTATATTTTTTAAAAACAAGACTGAAATACTTCGGATTATCGCCAAACCCGATTTCTTCAGCAATTTCTGAAACGCTCACGTCCCTCCTTATTTTCATCTGCTTCATCGCATGCTCAAGACGCACCCGTGTAACATATTGGGAAAATTTCTCGCCTGTTTCCTGCTTAAATAACTTCCCGAGATAATCAGGATTCATAAACAGCATATCCTTCGCCGCCCATTTTAAGGACAGATTCGGATTTCCGAGCTCGTCGGCAATAAGCCTGATCATTTTTGAAATCACTGCGCTCCCATGCAGGTCACCAGACGCTTCAGCTGTGTCACGAAACAGCTGCCCCGCGTGCCGGAGTTCTCCCGCCTGACTGATGGCCATCTTGCGGGTTGCAAAAACCTCCGCCACCTTTTCAGCGGCGTTCTCCTCTACGGCGAGTACGGTCCATTCTCCGCTGCTGCAAACCGCTGTCAGTGCCGATCCGAGTGCCTCTCTGGCTGCGGCATCAATAGATTGTTCCCCTTTTAAGATCAAGAGGCGGATCTTTTTTCCGGCAAGTGATGGCGGCGGAGACAGCTGGGCCACACCGGCGATCAAGCCTTCCAAGTATTGATCGGCTGCAAAGGAACGGATATGGTCCAGCTCGTGTTTCAGATGGGCTGTTTTCTTTTTGTGCACATCTTGCCGCTTCAGCTCAGCAATGATTTCCTCCAGCGAGCTGATAATCTGCTGTTCATTGCAGGGTTTCAGCAAATAATGCTTCACCCCATATTTCATGGCTTCCTTTGCGTATTCAAACTCTCCAAACCCGGACAGGACGATAAATTGCACCGACGGGCTGACGGCTGACACCTTTTTGATCAGCTCAAGCCCGCCCATGCCGGGCATTTTGACGTCTGTGATGACAATATGCGGCTGCTTATGTACAATCTTTTCATATGCTTCATGTCCGTTCTGCGCTTTTCCGATCAATGAGGCGCCAAGCGACTCCCACTCAATGATTCCAGCCATTCCATCAAGGATAATCCTCTCATCATCAGCCAGCAGTATTTTATACATCACACCACCTCATTTCGGCACGGTATTGTGATCACAATCCTCGTCCCCTTTTCATGCTCACTATGAATCCGCAATCCGTATGGCTCTCCGAATGTCAGGCTGATGCGCTCGCGAATATTCCAAAGTCCGATTCCTCTTCCACCCGTTGATTCAAGAATCCGTCCATCCATGCCAGGGCCGTTATCTTCGACCGTAATACAGACACATTCCTTTGCCTTTTTCGCCTGAATCCGGATGGCGCACGGCCTTGTAAAGGGTTCAAGCGCGTATTGAATCGCATTTTCCGCAAGCGGCTGGAGCGTCAGTTTCGGAATGAGGCAATGCTTCACCTCATCGTCAATATCCAACGTGAAGTTCAGACGCTCTTCAAATCGAAATCGCTGAATGGTCATATAGTGACGTACAATGTCCGCCTCCTCCTGAATGGTCACGATATCCTTTTTCATATGTATGCTGTTTCGCAGAAGAAAACCGAGCGATTCCACCATTTTTGAGATTTGCTTTTGCTGATTCGCCTTAGCCAGCCAATTGATGGACTCGAGCGTGTTATATAAAAAATGCGGATTGATCTGGGCTTGCAGTGCTTTCAATTCGGTTTCTTTAATAATGAGCTGTTTTTCCACATTTTCTTCCATCAGCTCATTAATCCGTTTCATCATGACAGTAAAATGGCGGTTCAGCATGCCGGCCTCATCCTGTGTATGTTCCGGCAGAGAAAGCGACACACCTGCTTCAATGCCGCCGTGCTGCACCGATTTCATCGCGGTCACAAGCTGTTCAATCGGCTCCGTGATGCTGTTGGCGATTTTCCTTCCGAAAAGCAAAACCACACAGAAAAAGAGAAGAAAGCATGTGCCGATCACTGTTTTCATAAAGGAAATTTTTGCGAACATCTGATCAAAGGGGATAACGTTATAGTAGCTCCAATTTTGGTAGGATGATTGAAGGTAAGAAATAAAGTAACGTTTGCCATTCTTTTTTATCAAGTCATAACCGGGGTGCTTCAGCGTCTCTTTTGCTGCCTCAGGAACATGCGCTGATGCATGTGCCGTATACACCAAATTACCGCCTTGGTCAGCAATCATAATGTCTCCGACTGAATCGCCCCAATCCTTCGGCACATCACGAATCATCTGTTTTACATTGACCTGGATCAGCACCATGCCCAAGCCGTTCAGACTCAGCTGGTGATAGGACCTGATCTGCCGTGCTGAAATCAGGACGGGATCTGACCCGCCGAGCGTCATCCAAAGATTTCTTCCACTTTTCGCTTTCGCTCGCTTAAATACCTCTTCCTGCTCCTGCTGCAAAAGATCTGAAGAACTGCTTCCGGCTGAATACTCTGAGCCGCGGGCATCAATCACATGAATGGAATCGATGTACTTTTCATCGCTGGCATATCCCGCAAGCTGATCCCACAGCTCCTGCTTCATTTGATATTGATCATACGTATCATCCCGATTTTGCATGCTCAGGATGCGCTGAATCTGTTCGTCTGTAATGATTTCATATGACACATCCTCTATCTTCTTCAGCTCGTCTTCGATCCTTTCAGAAGACATCCGAAGCACCTCCGAGGACTTGCGGTAAATCTGCTCATCATACACATGAAAGGCATACTGGACCCCGCTGTATACAAACAGAAAGGATACGGCCATAATCAACGATAGAAACACAAACAGCTTATCCTTAATCTTCATCCGCCTGTACCAGCCAGCAACTCTTTTCTTCATGCCGCCTTTTCTTTCTCCTGCCGCTGATCCATTGACCGAAACGCTTTAAAGGACAGCTTCGTTAAGATCAGGCTGAGTAAACTCCCGCTGAAAAACAATAGAAACGTGACATGCAGCAGAACTAGACAAAGCACACCGACAGCGCCCGCCGCCATCAAAAGCGTTACCGCAGGACGGCTGAAAGCAATGAAAAAGCTGATGCTCAGCACCTCTCTGATTTTTACGTCAAAATGAGAAAATACCGGGAACACATACAGCACAACAAACGCGAAAATCAAACTAATGCTCAGGAATACATTGACGAGCACAGGCTGGTCCATCTGAGCCGCTATCCGCATATCCGCAAACAGAAACAGGGCAGCCGTCACAACGATAAGCCCGAGGATCTGTGATGCCCGCCATTCCTTTTTAAACGTCCGAAAAAAGACAGAAAACACCGGGGCATCTGTATTCCCCTTCGCCCATTCTCTCGCCACTGTAAACATCGCGGCAGTAGCGGGCATCAGCCCAAACACAACCAGGCCTGCAAGAGAAAACAAAATCCAAAGCACATTCAAATAGGCCAATCTCATCACCCACGTACAAAAACGATTCAGCCCATTTGTCACACTGTGTATCATCAACATCACCTTCCCGCTTTGGAAAACGCTTTCATTTTAAAGTAATATGTATTTCTCCTTTCGAAAGAAAATTCCTGCCGGTCTGTGAAAATTTCGACATGATGAGAGACGGCAGCAGCCTTATCTTTTCCTGTAACGCCGGATGGCCTTATCGATCAAATATCCGGCAATGGCTCCGAAAATGACATTGAATCCAAGCATTCCGAGCGCAGCCCCTTCCCAGCCGCGTACATACACGAGGCTCTACCAGATCAGAAACACACCAAGGACGATCAGCCCGGCCAACATCCATTCCGGCCGACTTTTGTCAGGAAATCTCATCCGCATCAAAACGGATACGCCAGCAAACAGACATGCCGTCACGATCCCTGTCACAAATAATATTGCCCACACATCGCCTGCCCTCCCTTTTAGAAAAAGACAAAAAAGCCCCCTGCAAAGGACGCTTATTCTGCCGTAATCTCTTTCTCAAACAAATGATATCCGGACGCATCAGCACCCATGAATTCATATCCCATACGCCGATAAAAGGAATGCAGGGCGTCACTATCAGCGACACAGTCAAGCCGGATCCGCGTTTTTTCCGGAAAGTGTATGCCCGTCTCCGCCCACTGAAGGACGCGGGCTCCAAGCCCCTGTCCCGCAAACCGGCGGCTTACTGCGAGGCGGTGTAAATAAATGGACTCCTCATGCCCATCGTCTCCCCAAAGCGTCCGGTCCCACTCGCTCGGTTCAGGCAGCAGCATCACGACAGCCGCAAGCTCATCATCTTTTTTAAACACAAACACATGTCCCTTTTCAATTGACCCCGTAATATCATGTATATCTTGCCCTTTCAGAAGTCCGCTCCATTGGTTAGAACCCCGATCCCGGAGCCATTCAGCTGTTCGGACGAGCAACCCGGTAATCGATTCTGCATCCTCATAGACGGCCGGACACGCGTAAAATCCATCTGCAATCGTTTCGTTCTCAATCTTAAAAGCTGACATAAAGGCCTCCCAATCAAAAAGTAAGCTTGCACACACACCTTGATTATAATGCAGACCAAACTGCAAAAACAGACCATTTTCTCTGTATGTAAAAGGGTGTATGAAAGAGAGGCCAATCTGCCTATTAGAAAATCTTCTTTTTATCCCGTTCTTCTTTTAAAATTTCAACCGCTTCTCTGAAGCGCATAGAGTGTACGATTTCACGCTCACGCAAAAAACGCAGAGAATCGTTTAAATCAGGATCATCCGAAATATCAATCAGCCATTGATACGTCGCCCGCGCCTTTTCTTCTGCGGCAATATCTTCGTATAAATCGGCAATCGGATCGCCCTTCGCTTGGATATAGCTCGCGGTAAACGGCACGCCCGCCGCATTATGATAAAAAAGCGCGCTGTCGTGATTGACGTAATGATCGCCAAGCCCGGCTTCACGCAGCTGCTCCGGTGTGGCGTCTTTCGTTAACTTATAGACCATGGTCGCAATCATTTCCAAATGGGCAAACTCCTCCGTGCCGATATCTGTTAAAAGGCCGATGACCTTATCAGGAATCGTATAACGCTGGTTCAAATACCGGAGAGCCGCGGCCAGCTCGCCGTCCGCTCCGCCATACTGTTCAATCAAATACTTCGCCAGCGTCGGGTTGCACGTACTGACCTTGACAGGGTATTGCAGCTTCTTTTCATACACCCACATTCAGGCATTCCTCCTTATACTTGCCACGGCCATGGCCCTTTTCCCCAATCCCAATCCTTGCCCGCGGGGCTGTTGCCGAACTGCAGAAGCGGTCCGTAAGAGGATTCGAACTGTCTTTTTAAGTGCCTTGAATAGCCGGAATATTGATTGAATTGCTTCAACGCATCTTCATCATGAGGATGTGTATTTAAATAAAGACTCAGCTCAACAAGCACAAAATCAGCAGCCTGTATTTGCTCTAGCTGACGATAATATTCGGCGTCAACCTTTTTTGCCATGTGCGTCTCCCCCTCGATAAGGGTTTTCATAAAAATCATAGAGATCCTTCCAAAGGGTGCCTTTCCTCAAAGCCTCCATCGGCGAAAACTGCTCCATATGCTCAGGCTGAAAGGTCATATAAAGGTTAGGGGGCGTTCTGTAATATTTCTTCCCTATGGGCGGACAGGGATCAAAACGGCTGTGAAAGGGCGTATATGATTTGACAGGCGTAAACGGCTGCATATCCTTCATTCCGGCTCCTCCTTTCTCAAAAACAATGACCTTAATAGGTATGAGGCAGGAGGCATGATTATGACTAAAACACGACTTAGCTTTTTCAATAAGAAGACCTTCGGAAGCGCCGAAGGTCTTTCTAGACTATTCAGTCCAAAATGAGGTCAGTGTTTCCAATATGCAGCATGAGCAGCCGCAAACTCTGACAGCGAACGAGGTTCTTTTCCCGTCACATGCTTCACTGTATCCGTTACCCGATGTTCCGCACCATGGCTGATTGCCTCATCAAGCTTCGCCATAAAATGGGCATAATCCGCGGGCAAACCTCCTGCCTCCATTTTATGCTGCAGCTCGGAACGAGAAATGCTGACATGCTCCACCCGGCGTCCCGCCGCAGCTCCAATGATCTCCGCCGCTTCGGCATAGCTCAGCGCCTCGGGACCTGTCAGAATATGATGTGTTTGATGAGGAACATCATCAATCAAAGCCCTGACGGCTGTTTCTGCGATGTCATCAGCGTCAATAAACCCAAGTTTTCCTTCACCCGAAGCCGTTGTGATGCGCCCCTCCGTTTGAATAGACATGCGGTGCTGGACATTGATGAAATTTTGCATAAAGTATGAGGGCCGCAGCACCGTCCATTCTGGAAACTCGCGCACTGCCTGGTGAAGCGCGCCAAACACGGGACCGTTCTCGGAGACAACAGACGCACTTTGCATCACTACCCGCTTTGCGCCGAGACGCTTTGCTTCCTTTAAAAAGGGAAGCACATAGGGAGCCGGATCAAGTACACCAACCGGAGCAACAAGATAGATGTCTTTTACCTGTTCTAGAGCAGGCGTAAAACTGGAGGCATCCTTCCAATCAAAATACACATACTCCGCGCTTGCAAGCGCGCCCTTTTTTCGGCTTGCAATACGCACTCTGTATCCCAGCTTTATTAAACGGCTGGCGATTCGGCTGCCGACTGTGCCAGTCCCGCCCGTGATTAAAATCGGATTCTGTTTCATCATTTCCCACTCTCCTCTGTTTGCAAAAATGATCCTCCAAAGGCCTCTTTTACAACAAGCGGATTCCAATAATCCCTATAACGCACAATGCGGCCGTCTCTCGTTTCGATGACACTGATATAGCTTTGGCGATAAGGCAGTCCAGTCTCAATCACATGGCCGTCACATTGAAACTCCGCAATCACCGTATTCGAGTCTGCTGAACGGTACACTGTCGGAGTGGTAAATGAAGAAAGATGGATCTGCTTAGGATAATCCTTAATATAATCGTAAATGGCCGCTTTTCCTTCTATTCTTTTTGGTGATCCCTCCGGCGCATAAGGGAACTCAAATACAGCATTCTCATCCCAAAGCTCCGTCCAGCTCTTCATGTCCTTCTCAAGCATATAAGCCATAAACTTTCTCAATGTTTCACATGCTTTTTCAAATTCATTCATCAACATTCATCATCACCTCATTTTTATTTCTAGACTATTCAGTCCGAAAAATACATACATGGGCAAAGAATCCTTTACCACATGTTAATCAAGCACTGATAAACTCACGTCAACATGGTCCTGAAGCCGATCCATATCAGCCGTCACTTTCGCAACAAATGTCAGAGACAGCCTGCTTTGATTCAGGTACCGGGCAAGCGCAGATATATCAGTATCTTCGCCATTCAATTCTCCTTGGTCCTTCGCTCTTAAAAGCGCCTGATAAAAAGCGTCCTCAAGCTGCTTGGATTGTCTTTCAAAATACAGGGCAAGCTCAGGGTCATGCGGAATCTGTTCAATCGCGCTGTTAATGATATAGCACGCCTTCGCCCGTTCAGGGTCCCTCAGAGCATTGACACCTTCTTGAAAAATATCACGAATGGCTTCCTTTACAGATCCTGGCGCTTCAAGCCTTTCCATAACGGCAGTGTTTTTCCCTTCAAGATACGTTTTCACAGCGGACAAAAACAAATCACGCTTCGTGCCATACGTATCATACAAGCTCTGGCGCGCAATGCCTAAATGAGAGAGCAGATCCTGAAGAGACGTTCCTTCGTAGCCATACTCTCCGAAGACCTCTATCGCCCTGTGAAGAACAAGCGCCGTATCAAATTCTTTATTCCTCCCCAAAAAACGATCACCTCCTGAAACAAAGGTTACCAGTTTCCAGACTGAACAGTCAAGAAAAAAGCTAAAAAAACACTCTTGATCTGCAAGAGTGTCCTCTTTATACCATCATCTTCTTTATTTATAACCGTCTTTTCCCCAGTGGCCCATATGGTGGTGATGGTGGCCATAATGACCATCATGATGATGGTGATGATTATCCTTTCCAACATGGTGATGATGGTGATGAAGATTATCTTTTCCATCATGATGATGGTGATAATAGTGGTGATGGCCATCATTTTCATGGTGCATGTTCGGATAACTTACAGTTCCCGGAGAGCCTCCATAGCCGCCGCTTGGGTAACCGCCGTACCCACCATATCCCGGATAGCCGCCGACTCCTCCATGTATGCCGTGATCTGGGTAGCCTTGCATGCCATAGCCCGGGTGGCCTCCATACATGCCATAGCCCGGATAGCCTGTGCTTTGCATGCCATAGCCCGGGTGGCCAATACCAAAGCCCTGATAATGACCAAAACCAGGTCCGCCATACATATGTCTTGTATCAGTCATATTCACTCTCTCCTTCACATAGGTTACAGTCCAGAGTATGAGAATATCTTATAGATCGTATAGGCGGCCGCCTACATACAGCTAAAACAATTTCCGGGACAAAAAAAGCAGGCCATAACAGCCTGCTCACTCCTTACTCACCTAAATCAACGTTATGATATACCTGCTGAACATCTTCCAAATCTTCTAATGCATCAATCAATTTTTCAAACTGTTCCTTTGCATCATCCGGAAGCGTTACTTCACTTTGCGCAAGCATTGTCAGCTCCGCTACTGTAAATTCCTCGACACCCGCGTTTTTAAACGCCTCTTGCACCGCATGGAATTGATCAGGCTCGGCATACACGATCGCGCTGTCATCCTCTTCTAAAATGTCACGTACATCAACATCCGCTTCCATCAGGATTTCAAGCGCTTCGTCAGCAGTTTTGCCTTCCACACCGATTACAGCCGTCGCGTCAAACATGTAAGCAACAGATCCGCTCACACCCATGTTTCCGCCGTTTTTCCCGAACGCCGCACGCACTTCCGGCGCCGTACGGTTTACATTATTCGTCAGCGCATCAACGATAATCATTGATCCGTTCGGCCCGAAGCCCTCATAACGAAGCTCATCGTAATTCTCTTCCGCTCCGCCCTTCGCCTTCTCGATCGCACGTTCAATGATGTTTTTCGGCACGCTGTAAGTCTTCGCACGCTCAAGCACAACCTTCAGCGCCTGGTTGGATTCCGGATCAGGCTCGCCCTGTTTCGCCGCCACATAAATCTCACGGCCAAACTTCGCATAAATCCGACTCGTATTTGCGTCCTTAGACGCCTTCTTCTCTTTAATATTGTTCCACTTACGGCCCATGATGTTCCACTCTCTTTCATATATATCAATCTAAATACTGTTATTCACTTTATCCATTATACCTCAAATGGTTTGGTTGTTTCGAGTGTCTTGCGTTAGAAATAGAAGGAATGCCGCGATGTGGAAAATGGAACGTCTTCCGTAAAGCAAGAAAAAGCCCTAGCTAAGGGCTTTCTTCTGATCACTAAGTTTGTAAGGGGAATGATCGATATACGTCGTATTTCGATCTGTTGATTCCTTAAATCCGCCGGAGTTTGCCAGGAATGGAAACGACATGCTTCCCAAAACTAGAGTAACAGCCAGGGACATCATCACTTTTTTCTTAATAGGCATATAAACACTCTCCTTTTAGAATATCTTCTTGGGCTTTCAGCACTTTCCGATAAAACGCAGCGGCTTGTTCAAAGTGACAGCTGCTTTCAAAAACAGCGGCAGCACTCCGGGCACATGCTTCAATGTACGCGTGCAGGTTCTTTTTTTCGAAGTAGCTTAAAAGATCATGAATTTTTCGTTCATCAACAGTCTCCTTGTACACGGCCTGCAAGAACAGAAACAATTCTTTATAAAATTTGTGAGAACGTGCTGTGATATGGTCTAATCCTTCCTCTATGAACTGAAACGCCTTCTGTGTTTGGCCCGCTTTACATAATGTCCAGCATAATCCAAACAAGACTTTCGGAAGCAGATCAGGCACTTTCTCTCTGCTTACTTTCGCCGCTTTTTGGAAATGTTCTACAGCCATCTGATCGTCTCCTGATCTGTCATAGCTGTTCGCGATGTTCAATAGAGAAATGGCGATAAACCTGTCATTTTGAATGTCCATTGCCAATTCCAGCGCCGTCTCTAAATGCGGGAGCGCTTTATCATAATGTTTGAAATCATCATAGTTGCCGGCGATCACAAACAAGCTTTGTATCGTTCTAATGCTGTATAGGGGATTTTTTTGATAAATGTCTAAGGCTTGAAGAATATGATGCATCGACACATGGGTTTGCTTCATGTGATAATACGCTTCGGCCACTTTAAAATGGAATTCCGCTTTCTCAATTTCATCTGACACAAACGGCAGTTCTTTCTCCGCCTCGCGATAATACCCGATCGCTTCCACATATTCTTTTTGGTCAAATTCATACATGCCGCGGAAAAACAAAGAGTAGTATTTCAAAAGGCCTGTGAGTTTTTTCTGAGGGGTCTCAATCGTTTCAAGAAGCTCTGTCACTGTAGGGCGATTCCCGTATGTTTGTCCCGGCTCCAAATAATCCAGCATCAGCTGGTGACGAAAACACATCAGAGAATAATAGATCAGTAAATCCTGGTCTTCTTCCATCTGCTGAATGTCCTGCTCAACCTCCGCTTTCAGAACCTCAGCATCCGGAACACTGAACTGGCGAATCATTTTATACCATTCATTAATCTTAACACCAACACGTGAAGACGGTATGGCTTGACTCAACGGCTTCCCTCCTTCTCTATGAGATATGTCATATTCTATCAATCCCAAATTTTGAAAACAATACAGAAGGAAGAAATTGTTTTTTCATCCTGTCAATTTGTTTTTCTTCGTAAAAAAGAACCCTTTATGCAAGGGTCCATGTCAATCTTATTTCATATACGTATCCACCAGCTCGTAACAGCGCTCTTTCGTCTGTTTGGCAAGCTCTTCTGTTTGGACGACTCGGGATAATGAACCGCCGCCCTCCTCATCATATCGTTTCTGGGCCGCAGCATCCCTATCCTTTATCCATTGGCGCTGTTTCACTTTTAATGCCGCCATGTCTGGGGCAGAAAGCTGCTTTTGCAGCACGCCGTATATCTCGTTCAGCAATCCGTCCCACATTTGATAATTGTAACCGTAATCCTCAATCATCTGATAATCACTTTGATAGTCATTGTGCTTTTCTTTCTGTTCTGTCGCTGACAATTTGGCAGCATAATCTGCTTTTGTGTTTCCCTTTTCCTGCTCACTGCTCTGTGTATCCGCGTTATCTGATGACTCGGTTTCCTCAGCCGTTTGAACTTTTTCTTGCTCCGGAGCCTCAGTCTCGTCTTCATTATCACTCACTATACTGGTATCCTTTGAGCTGATCGCCGCCTGTCTTTCCCCATTTGGACTTTTCACATTGAAAAGATAAGCTGTTCCGCCGTCAGCCTTCGATTCATAGGACTTCACAAATTCCGCCGTTTCACCGTTTCTAGACAGAATTGTTTTCGCTTCTTCTTTTGTCAGCTTGATATCATCCCCTTGAAGCGACTTGCTGTCCCATTTGTTGATCTTCCAATCGCCATCTTCCTTCACCAATTCAAACGTCCATAACGTGCCCATGTTGTTTAATTCTGTTGCCGGATCTATTGATGAAGCCTCTATCTTATTCTTGTTCTGTTCATAGGTAAAACGCACATCAAAATCAGTGCCGGGTTGAAAAGGAGCATCACACTCACAATAGTACTCTCCAGCCAAATTCTTTAAAGTCTGATCTGCAAACGTCTCCGTTGCATAAGGCAGCACACTAGGCCGCAACTTGCTGAAATCAGCCTTATTCGCTGTGCTCCAGCCGTTTTCTGTTCCCGCTTTATCAAATGCGTTGAAGATCGAATCAATATCGTTTTTCAAAGCTGATTTTACTTCCTGCTCTGTCAGCTTCGCAACGCTCGCTTTCTTCACAGCTTGCTTTTCCTGATCCTTATCAGAAGCTCCGCTATTAGAACACGCCGATAATAGGAATAGTATCAATAAAAGCATCGCACCTAATTTATAACTCATTGTCTCTCTCACCCTTCTGCTCTCTCATGGTAGCTTTCTTATTTCATAGTTTTTGTAGGTTTGCAAATCTAAAATCAAATACCTAGACTATAGAACAATATATTTAAATAAACCTTAGCAGAGAATCAAAATGGTAACTAAGGAATCATAATATAACAAAAAAAGCTCTCCTTCTTAAAAAGGAGAGCTTTTTCTTCATCTAGTCCATTTACTAGAATATACTGTTTGCATATAGTCTGAATGATCCCAATTATTATAAAGTTTTAGTTTCACTCTAGTCGATGCAGATTTTTTTGCAATATTTGTGAATGTAACATTTAGTTTTTTACCGTATGATGCATTTCCAGAAGCTGTATCAATTGTTTTCCAAGAACCATTTGTATAACGTTGCAAATATAATTTGCAATAAGCAGCACTTTCCCAAGTTCCTGTTCTCCCCATTTCAACTGTAGTATAAACATTCTTATAGTTTTCTGATGTGTGAATATAAGATTTTGATTCTACAGTTGCATGAAAAGTAAAACTCGTAGTTTTACTAACAGCCTTAGCCGATTGACCTGATCCAATGAATACTAGTCCAAATGCCATTACACCTGCAAGAACTAGTGTCATCAAGTGGTTTACTCTTTTCATTATCAAATACCTCCATCAATTAAAATTGTAAAATACAGGACTTACATACATTATAAACCATAAAAACTAGAATTAAAATATATTTTCAAATTATATTCCTAGTAAATGCTTTCAATCTGAAGTTTTAATAAATTCTATTATTAAGCAAAAGGACATTTGTAATTTACTCACCTCGTTACATATGAGTTGATTCAAGATTATAGCTATGAAGTCTAATCAACCACAACAAAATCCTGCACCTTCACCTGTTCCTCAGGCAAATCAAACTGATAAAGCATCTTCTTAGAATGGATATCAAACACACCCACATACCCGCCGATGCCCTTTTTATGCTCTTCCTGGGCGACAATATACAATAGATTCGCCTTAAACTCCGCTTCCATATAAGGGAAATTCAAACTATATGTATGAAAGGAAAATTCCTTCCCATACTTCAGCAAGTTCGCCTCACCCTCTTTGTCCTCGTACGTCACATAAAAACTGCCGCTTTCTTTGTCATAATACACAGTATCTGCATATTCAAGATCTTCAGGATACGCAATATATGTCGTCTTCCATGTCCCTTTTTCAATCACAGTCAATTCATGCTCCGAGCTCGCAACAATAAATTCCTCCGATTCTACGAATTGATCAGCGTACGAGGCTAAACTCAGGGTCTCAATCATTTCCTCTGTTTTTCTATCAATCACGTAAATAGACATGCTTTGAATGATATAAATATAGTTCTCATCACTGGCCCCCATCGTGACAAGCGAAGGCAAGGTAAGGGTATATTCCTTTTTCGTTTTTCTGTCGTTTATGTGGATCTCATTTCCCGTCGTATCAACATTATAGGCCTTAACAGAGACATCCTTCCCCTCATGCCAAAACGCAAATGGATCTGAAAGCGGATGCTCTTTGATCGCATCCTTCTCCAGCGTGTAGTAAAAAGGCTCGTGTTCCGCCAATAATACAAGGTCTGTTGATGCATAAGATTTCGTTTGAATATAAGGAACATCCGCCACCTTAAACGTACGCCTGTTAAACCGTTCGCCTGTTGAGGTTGAAAGCAGCACGCTTTCTTTTATGAAAGGATTGGAGTAGATAAAAAAGATCCGGTCTTCTTCGGAGTGAATGGAGGAAGATTGGACAGGAATACTATCTTTATTGAGTAACTGAACAAACAGTATGACGCATACCATTAACCCTAATAAACCAAATGTAAACCGTTTTTTCTTCATCAACATGCTCCTTAAATAACAATATAGAATACAAACTTCCAAAAAATGTGTAGCGACAATACACTTCGAGGATGTTTCCGCCAATCCCTCCACGAATAAAGACACATGCCTAATGACTCATTTTTCCACCAAAACACGTTCTCACCCCCACCCTTATCCCGCCCCGTGGTAAAATTTTGATATTGAGTGAACAAAAGAAGGGAAATGGTCATGAAAGTATTTGAAGCGAAAACACTGCTTTCGGAAGCGACAGACCGTGCAAAAGAGTACAAAGAACTAAGAACGCAAATGGTCAACTTGAGAAAAGCGTTAAAAGGAGTCGCTGATCTCAGTGACAGTGAATTCTCAGGAAAAGGCGCCAGCAACATCAAGGCATTCTATCACGACCACGTCGGCGTCGCCGACCAGTGGATCGACTACATCGACATGAAAATCGCATTTTTCAACAGCATCGCCGGAGCCGCCGAAGACAAAGGCCTCTCAGACGCATACATCGAAGAATCCTTCCTGGAGCACGAACTGGCAAATGCCAATAAAAAATCAAAATCCATCATGTCCGAACAGAAAAAAGCGATGAAAGACATCCTAAACGATATCGACGACATCCTCCCGCTCGACCTGTTTTCAACAGAAACCTTCAAAGACGAGCTGGCCGATGCCAACGACAAACGCAAAAAAACACTGGAAAAATTGGACGCCTTGGACGAAGACCTGAAAACAGAATACGCCCTGTCTGAACCAAACGAACAATTCATCAAATCCGACTTCCAAAAGCTCCAAGAAGCAACGGGTAAAGGCAAAAACGCCACACCCATCCACTACAACGCCAAGGCGTACCGTGAGAGTGACATACATAAGAAAAAAGGCGACATTGAAAAGCGGACTGAGGCTTACTTGAAGATTAAGAAAGAGGAAGCGAAGGAACGCGAGATTGAAAAATTAAAAGAAAGACTGAAAAACTACGATTATGCGGATGCCGATGAATTCTACGAAATGGCAAAAACGATCGGCTATAAAAATCTGACAGCGGAACAGCAAAGATACTTCACCCAAATTGAAAACACGCGTGAGCTTGAAGCAGGCTTCAAAGGGGTCGCCGTCGGCCTTTATGATTCCGGGAAAGACGCGGTCGTAGGCCTGTGGGATATGGTCACAGATCCGGGCGGAACCGTTGAAGCCATTACAGGAGCTGTGGCTCACCCGATCAAAACGTATGAAGCCATTTCAGCGGCAATCGAAGAATCGTACCAAAAAGACATGGTGAATGGTAACACCTACTCACGAGCAAGATGGGTGTCATATGCGGTTGGCACTGTTGTCACATCAATTGTCGGCACAAAAGGTGTTGGCGCCGTCTCTAAAACAGGCACAGCAGCCAAAGTGACGGCCAAAGTCAAAACAACAGCAAGCAAATCTGCAACAGCCCAAAAAGCCATAACAGTCTCAAAACAAACCGTTGATCACATCAAACAAAAAGTAAACACAGGCATTGAAGTATCAAAAAAACACGTCAAAACCAAGTTAAATCAAATCGGAGATCTCACACTTGCGGATATTCTCCCCTATCATCCCCGTCACGATTTAGTGCCGGCAGGCGTTCCTTACAACGCAGTCAACGGGGTCACACTTAAAGAGGGACTGCAAAAATTCGCCAAGGTCATCCTTCCGAAACCATACGGAACGTCATCAAGCGGAAGACGAACTCCAGCGCCACATGTACCGCCGGTAACCGTCAAATACGGCGAGCATTTCGCAAGATGGAGCAGAAAGAAAGTGCTGAAGCCCAATATCATCTACAAAACAAAAGAAGGCTACACATACACGACTGACAACTATGGTAGAATTACAAGTGTCAAAGCAGACTTGCAGCTGGGAGAAGCAAAACGAAACCAATATGCACAGACGAATGCTGGAAAGCCTCAGGACCGAAAGCCTGACGATGACGGAGGCCATTTAATCGCCACCCAATTCAAAGGCTCAGGCCAGTTCGACAATATCGTGCCGATGAATTCTCAGATTAATAGGAGCGGTGGCAGATGGTATGAAATGGAGCAAGAATGGGCAAAGGCTCTTAAAGAAGAACCACCGCAAAAAGTTAACGTTAATATAAAAGCCATATATAAAGGTGATTCACTAAGACCAGACAAATTCATCGTTAAGTACAGAATTGGAGATGCTGATTTCGAAAAAGTAACATTAAAGAATCAATCCGGAGGTTGAGATCATGGAAACACCAAAAATGGGTGACTTATATCAAAGAATAGCAAATCAGATAAATGAAATCATTCCCTCTGAATGGGATAACGTATATCTTTACGCTGAAATATTAGACGACTCTTCGGAAGTGTATTTTTATTTTAATATACCGGGCGAGAATGAATTCTTATACTCACATAACATTCCAGAATATTTTAATGTAAGCGAAGATATTTATGATGATTTATTAATCGAACTTCAAGAATCATTCGAAGAATTACGCGAAGAATACAAGGAAAATAATCCAGAAACTTGGACGAACTTGACTTTGAAACTAGATAGGACAGGCCAGTTTTCTATAGATTATAATTATGAAGATGTAATTGCTTCAGAGCTAAATGGATCTCAAAGAAAGGCTGTTTGGGTGTATAAAAATCTAGGTTTAATGCCAAAAAGGAAAACGGTAAGAGACTTTTTAGAGGATTATATCAAGACTAACGAAGGAAAAATTTAAATTAATTTCTGATATGGGACAGTTATATCAACAAATAGCAGAACAACTTAATGAAATGATTCCATCTTGATGGACAAAAATCATTCTTTATGCGGAAATATTAGATAATTCATCAGAAGTTTACTTTTTCTTCAATACACCGCAAAGTGAAGAGTATATCTATTCTCATGATATACCGAAACAATTCGATGTTAGTAAAAAAAAATATACGTGAGTTTATTAATTGAACTTCAAGAGATATTCGAGGAGTTAAGAGAAGAATTTAAAGCATACAACCAAGATACTTGGACCAATTTAACGATTAAACTAGAGAATACCGGTAAATTCTCAATAGACTATGATTACACCGATGTCATCGCCTCAGACTTTAACGGAACACAACGGCAAGTCGTATGGGAATATAAGAATTTAGGTATCTTGCCTGAAGATAAGAAAGACAAAGATTTTGTAATAAACTACTTCAGTCTATAAATCAAAAATGGCTCAGCTCTTTACTGCTGGGCTATTTTCGATATTGAAATTTTTTCAATTGTATTCGTAAATTCCCATATTTCACGCTAACTCCAATAATTCATTACTATTTATTTTGATTAAATCAATTAAAGTTGCTGACCGTCCAGCATGTCTCGGGTCGCCATGTTCTGTTAAGAATGTGTTTGTATTTCCCATATTAAATACAAAAATATCTTTATCAGTATTCGAAATTACCTCTATGATTTTATATACTTGAGAATAGTAATAAAGGTTGTGTACAGTTTTCACATTTGGTTTCCCCCATGCAAGGACAACTATATCTGAATCATTTATCATTGAACTAACTATATTAATATTATTCTTTTGAACATGATTTAATAGATTTGCACCGTGAATATTTTTCAATTTTGCTGAGGTGTCTGCTGGATTTGGAGCATAGATAGGTATAACATTTCCTACGTAAAGTTTTTTTACTTGAATTTTCTCATGGGTATAACAGTAGAAAAAATCAATTAATTTATTTACAGTTCTATCTGAAATATTTGATTCAGCTTCCGATGGATTCATTAATATTACTGTAACAGTAATACCTTCCATTCGATTTTTAAAAGGAATTGATAAGCTATATCTTAAATTTACACCCGGTATAATATTTTGCCTATCATCAATAATAATAGACGAAATATCTACTTTATTAGAATCGTAATAATGCGTCAATATAAAACTTCCTTTCTGTAAATAATATATGTAACGGAGCCAAGACTAACCTTAAAAGATTAATATCATAACTCCGTCCAAACTAAAGAGCTAACTATTCACTTCTCCATAAACTTCATTCATCATATCTTCCATAATATAAGCCTTAAACTCGTCGTTCTCTAAAATCTTCATAAAGAACTCTTGATTGCTGCTCATACGGTCAATAACGAAGTCCATAAAGGATTTTTCAAAGGCGAATTTGAAGTTTTCTTTTGTGTTGTTTTTTGCTTTTTGACAAATATCTTCGTCATTTAACATATCCTCTTTCACTTGCTCGCGAGAAAGGAAATCTGTTTCTGTGAATTGCGTGCCAAAGCGCTCATTTAACTTTTCTAACACGCTCGATAAACGAACCTTCTCATCTTCAGCTGCACCACCAGCACCATGTTCCTGAGGATCTAAGTCGTAGCCGCCCGTTTTCTCAAGCTCAATGCTACCTTCGAATACTTTTTGATTACGGTAGTATTCAAGTGCTACATCATCCGCCAAGTAAACGTCCTTATCTACTCGACCACGGGGCAATTTACGTAACAAGTACGTCAGGTAAATATATTGCTTGTGTAGATCTAAATCGATAAATGTTACTACTTGTAGTACAAAGCCATACGTACGTATAAATTTCGTAGCCACTTGTTTAAATGCGAATTGTTCTTCTCCCGAAAGTTTTTTAAAACGCTCCACACCTTTATCGAGAAGCGCATTTAACTCGGCTTGAGCCTTCGTAGACTTCTTCACACCACCCGTTACTTCAAGCTCATTTACCTTTTGCACCTCTTCCTCAGTAAATACTTGATAGGGCTCTAGCTCGGCCTGCATATCATATAGGATATTCGGATCAGAAATTTTTGATAGACCTGTCGATTCATAATAAGGCTGGAAAGACGCTTTTATGTCTTCTGGATCATTTACAAAATCCAAAACAAATGTATCGTCCTTACCAGGGCATGTGCGATTTAAACGAGATAGTGTTTGCACTGCCTTAATACCGCTTAATGGCTTATCTACATACATTGTGTGCAACAGTGGTTCATCAAATCCAGTTTGATATTTCTCTGCAACAAGTAGCACTTTGTATTCATCAGAATTAAACTTTTCAGGTAACTCTTTTTCAGAGAACTGATTCATTTCTGACTCAGTATAATGAATCTCACCATCTTTCACAGTACCGGAGAAAGCAACTACTGTTTTTAAATCATCGTAGCCCATTTCATTAATATACTTATCGAAAGCCATTTTGTAACGTACTGCGTGTAAACGGCTTGCTGTAACAACCATTGCCTTTGCACGGCCGCCAATTTTGCGCTGTACGAAATTGCGATAATGCTCGATAATAATTTCTGTTTTTTGTGCGATGCTATGTGGATGTAGTGACACGTATTGTGCTAGCTTTTTAGTAGCTTGTTTTTTTGATACCTCTGGATCATCTTCAACTGTCTTTGCAATTTTCCAGAACGTTTTATAGGTCGTATAATTTTCAAGTACGTCTAAAATAAAGCCTTCTTCAATCGCTTGGCGCATTGTGTATTGATGGAATGCAGCTGGCTTGCCATCTATGCCAATTGTACCGAACTTCTCTAATGTCTTTGGCTTTGGTGTCGCCGTAAACGCAAAGAAAGATACGTTATCTTGTTTACCACTTTTCATGATGGCTTCAACGATCTTTTCGTCCACATCACCTAAGTTTTCTTCCGCAATACGATCTTCCTCATAAGCTGCTTCTAACGTTTTATCTGATAACACATTCGTTAATGCAGTTGAAGCTTTACCACCCTGGGATGAATGCGCCTCATCAATAATGACCGCATACTTTTTACGCTCTAAGCCCGCTACTTTTTCTAAAATAAACGGGAACTTTTGGAGCGTCGTAATAATAATACGAGTCTCATTATTAATGGCACGTGCCAATTGCTCTGAATCTTTATCAATCGGCTCTACCATTCCTGCTTTATGCTCCAGCTGATACACTGCATCTTGCAATTGCTTATCTAAGACTCGGCGATCGGTAATTACGATTATACTACTAAAAATTGATTCATTGTCCTCGTTATGTAGCTTCGCTAAACGGTGTGCAAGCCACGAAATCGAGTTCGTCTTGCCCGATCCCGCAGAGTGCTGAATTAAATAATTATGACCGACAAGCTTTTGTGCAACATCTGCTTCTAACTTACGTACAACATCAAGCTGATGGAAACGGGGGAAAATGAGCATTTGACGCTCACCAATCGTTTCACCGTTTGAATCTTTAATGTCGTCTTTCTTAATAAAGATAAAGCGATATAAAATATCGAGCAAGCTATCTGGAGCTAAAATTTCTTCCCATAAATAATGAGTACGATAATTGTCACCATAAGTTAATGGATTACCTTTACCACCATTATTGCCTTTGTTAAATGGTAGGAAGTAGGTTTTGCCTTTATCAAGCTTTGTTGTCATAAATACTTCATCTGGGTCAACTGCAAAGTAGACAGCTACACGCTCATTAAATTTGAACAGCTGCTCACGTGGATCACGGTCCGTCTTTAATTGCTTCATCGCTTCTTCAACTGTTTGATTTGTTAATGGATTTTTCAGCTCCATCACAATAAGCGGCAAACCATTTAAAAACAGGACCATATCTAAGCTATTATTATGCTTATCACTGTAATACACTTGGCGAGCAACATTAAAGCGGTTTTTCGCATACTGTTCATTTAACATCTTGTTCATATCTGTAGGTGGCTTATTATACGCAAGCTGTAATGTCACACCTCGGTCTTTGATACCTTTACGTAAACATTCGACTAAACCTTGTTTATGCAGCTGGGCTTTAATACGTTTTAACACTTCTTCTTTATAAGAAGGACCATACGATTTCTCTAAGGTACGCATACGTTTTTCCTGCGTATCCTCTAAAAAAGCAAATAGCTCTTCTACGTCGATTGCATGCTGCTTGAAAGAAGCACTCGTCTCACCTTCAAGCACACGCTTTTTATATCCATTCGCAATTAATGCTGCTTCTATATTCGTTTCAAAGCCTTTTTCTGAAGTATCCAACGCCATCACAACTCACCTCACTTAATCAAGTTTCATATCACGTACATCGATTTTACCTGTTACTGCTTCGTAGATAAGGGCTTGGCGGTATTCTTTTAGGTTTTCGATTTCATTTTCTACAATTCTTTTTAAATTATCTACTTCGGAAATTTTAACTTTTAGGAATTTTACTATTTCATTTTGTTCAAATAATGGAGGGACAAAAATAAAAAATTCTTTGACTTTATCAAGATGTAAATTAATAATAGTACTCTTTTTACTTCCAAATGCAATTTGTTCGTCAACCAATTGACTTTCAAAGTAGAAACTAGCGAAATAAGTATTTAGTTTTTCATTATTCATTTTAATTAAACATAAACTAACAAAAATACTAAATTCCCAATCCCAATCAATAACTTTAGGAATTCCTATAGTTCCATTTTTCGACACTAAAAGATCCCCATTTTCAGGTCTACAGCGTTTAATTAATTCATTGTGTTCTCTTTGAGAAATATATTTTACATCAGATAAATTAATATCCTTGCCTTTAGATTGAGTTATATCAGTAACCCTTAAAAAAGGGACACCTTCATCTTGATAATCAGGTGTATGATGTGTTCCATCAATAATCTGCCTTGTTAAGTATTTAAGTTTAGATTTTCCCCAATGCTGAGGAATCTCACCAATCCACTTAACACCTGAATCTTTCATTTTCACATTCGGATTTAAACCTTTTGTAACAGCTTCTGTAATGATTGATTGGCGTTGTTGATTCAATAAATCAATTAAGAAATTTTTTGAATCTATCAATTGATTTAATTGTGTGTTCTTCTTTCTAATATATTTTAAAATAACCTTTTGTTCTTCTATAGATGGAAGAACTAATTTAAGATTTTTTATGATACTGGAATTTAAACCAGACATAATTGAGCCTTTACTATATAAGTCGATTTGTACTTTGATATAATACGAATCCTGTATCAAGTATGCTGCAAATTCTGGTAAAATTAGATTTTCATTAAATCGAATTCGAATAAGGTGAGAATCCATAATTCCTTTTTCAATATTTGGCGGAACAACTTTACATTTACCTATAGTACCCATCATTGAAATTAAGACATCGTTCTCAGAAATCTCATAAACCTCTAACTCTTTAAATTTTTCTTCACTTATAAATCTATGACCTAAAGTAAAATCATCTTTTATTAAGTTTTCTTGACCGTAAACTTTATATCCTTCTTCAATTAACATCTCTGATTTTAATGCGCTTCCGAATGGACCTATCTTTATTCCTTCACTCCCTGGAAGTAAACAAAATTTCAATTCTTTAATCTCCCAATGTGATGGAATAGCACCTATTCCTTTGATATTTGATTCTTTAAACCTCATCCCATCACCTTCTTCAACTGTACAGCAATCTCTGCTTCTAACGCACGAATTTCTTCCATAATTTCTGCTGAGCTGCGTAATGCTGTGTATTTGTAGAAATGGCGAGTGAATGGAATTTCGTAGCCAATTTTTGTTTTTGATTCATCAATCCATGCATCTGGTACATGTGGTAATACTTCACGTGCAAAGTAGTCATGAATGTTTTCTTTTAACGGTACGTTTTCAGTATCACGTAAATCTGTATCTGGTTCGATATCAGTTTTATTTTTCATACATACGTCAGCTGTTTCATCTTTTTCAGATAGACCAGCTAAAATTGCTTTTAATACAGGTGCTCCGATAGTAATACCCGCTTGCTTCAATGCATCTTTTAGTACTTTCGTGAACTCGTCACGATTTTTATATAATGTATCGCTTTCTAACGTGCGTAAAACATATAAAATTTGCGTTTGCAGCTTCTTACCTTCTTCAATTTCAAAGTGACCTGCATCGCCTTTTTTCTTTGAGGTTGCTAAGTTTGCAAAACCTTTTCCCTCTGCAACACGAGCAAGACGCTCTTCATTGACTTGGAAGTTTAAACGTAATGGACGTTCTACTGTAATTTTTGCGTAGCCGAAGTCCTCATTATCAAAAATCTTCACGTACTCATTTGGCTGTGCATCACCGTATAAACGAACAATCTCATTAATTTGCTCTTCTGTAATTTCGTTACGCTTGCTCCCCATCGACTTTTTCATTTTTTTCGAAAAGTCTACAGCATTGACTAACCGTACTTTCCCTTTATAAAGAGGTGCTTTATTGTTCGTTAAAATCCAAATGTACGTTGCAATGCCTGTGTTGTAGAAAAGATCGTTCGGCAATGCCACAATACCTTCTACTAAATCGTTTTCAAGCACATACTTACGAATTTCGCTTTCACCAGAACCTGCATCACCTGTAAATAACGGCGAACCATTCATAATAATGGCTAAACGAGAGCCTTGTGGATTTTCTACTGTGACTGGCTTCATTTTTGACAGTAAGTGCATTAAGAATAGTAGCTGTCCATCACTCGTTCTTGGTGTACCTGGACCAAAACGACCGTTAAACCCTTGTTTCTCATGTTCTTCTTTAATTGGCTTCTCATACGATTTCCAGTCTACTCCGTATGGCGGATTTGAAATTAAGTAATCGAATTTATCACGTGGGAATTGGTCTTTTGATAACGTATTCCCCAAACGAATGTTACGCGCGTCTTCCCCCTTAATCAGCAAGTCTGCTTTACAAATCGCATATGATTCAGGATTAATTTCTTGGCCGAAAAACTCTAAGTGTGCTGTTGGGTTTTGACTTAGTAAATACTCTTGTGCTACAGAACCCATCCCACCGGTACCAGCTGCACAGTCATACAAGGTTTGTGTTAAACCTGGCTTCGTTAAAATGCTGGCATCGTCATGTAAGAATAATAAGTGCGTCATAAGGCGAATTACTTCACGTGGCGTATAGTGATCCCCTGCTTCTGCATTTTCATTGAAACGACGAATTAATTCCTCAAATACATAGCCCATCTCAATATTTGACACTGTTTCTGGATGTAAGTCGATTTCACTAAAGCGTTTAATCGTTAAGTACAACAAGTTATTTTGTTCGAGCTTATCAATTTGGCGATCAAAGTCAAATTGATCCATAATATCACGAGCCACTTTTGAAAAACCATTTATATAATCACGTAAGTTATCCGCAATGTTATCTGAATCTGTTAATAGCTTGTTGAAATCATATTTGCTAGTGTTATGGAAGTTTTGCTTTGAGACACGATTTAAAATCTGCTCACGAGCATCTTCATTCATTGCTGCAAACTGCTCTGCCTTAGCTAATACTTCCTCTTTTGTGCTCTCTAATACGCAATCAAAACGACGTAATACTGCTAATGGTAAAATGATTTTACCGTAGTCTTCTGGTTTATAAGGTCCACGTAAAATCTCAGCAATTGACCAAATGAAGTTTACTTTATCTTGGAAGTTAATCATGTTATATACCTCATTTAAAAATTTTTTTCGAATCTAATTCCATGTAGCTAGATTGAGATAATTTGAGCAAGATTTAAGGATGCTTATCTATTGTAATAACTGAGCATTTTTTCGCTCATATCACCTACTGACACCCTATTCACTGATTCATCAAAATAGATATCATTACCTATTATTATAAGAGTTTGTACAACAAAAAGTAATACCATATAAAAATCTCCCTCTACATTTGCTACTACATGTTTCTTTTTTTAGTAAGCATCCAAATTTTATGGAGTGTCCCTATAAAGTAAAGAGGGGGGCACAAAACTCCAATATTCGATGAGAGGTCAAACGCTACAAATATTCAGACTCTTTTAAAAACCCACTTATATAAGGGGCTTTTATACTAATTATTTAGATTATTAAAGAATAATAAAGGAAAATTTATGTATTCAAATTGTGTTACTACATTTCTAAATAAAATTGTCGATCTATTGACACATTGTTTCATCAATCCTGAGCGAAATAGTGTCTATTTCTACTCTTAATTATTAATATTAGAAATCAGCTGTGATCACTACAATTCATTCTCAATAGTTTAAAACATCTAGCATCGATTTGGACAAAATTTTCATATCAATGTAAGCAATCTATTCAACAGAAAAAGAATTCAGTAAAGCAAATTAGAATCTTTGAGAAGGAATTAGAACGGCTCAAACAAAAGAAAAAGAAGTCACTCAATTTGTTTATTGACGAAAAAATATCCAAAGCAGATTATGATGGAGTGTCAGCGATATCAATGACCAGACGGACATTATCAATTCTAAAACCGAGCAATTGAAGTCTTCTCTTGCAACCAATATCAATGATATTAAACAACAGTTAGATGCTTTTATGGAATTTCAAGAATTAACTCAAGAAATGCTTCATCGCTTTCTTGAGACAATTGAAATAAAAGCAGATGAAGTCCGAGAATTTTTTATCGATTCTCGAACCCACCTGCTTCTTATTTAATTAATTTTAGCACAACCACACACTCCACATGATTCGTATGCGGAAACATATCCACAGGCTGCACTTCGCGCGTCGCATACCCGCCATCCTCAAGCACCCGCAAATCTCTCGCAAGCGTTCCAGGATTACACGACACGTACACAACCCGCTTCGGCTTCATCTCCACAATTGTCCGCAGGAGGGCTTCGTCGCAGCCTTTTCTTGGCGGGTCGACGACTAGCGTGTCGGCCGTAATGCCTTCTTCATACCATTTTGGAATCACAGTTTCCGCTTCCCCGACCGCGAACTCAGCGTTTGTGATGCCGTTGATCTCGGCGTTTCGTTTGGCATCCTCAATTGCCTCCGGTACAATTTCTACGCCGTACACTTTTTTCGCCTGCTTTGCCAGGAAGAGAGAAATCGTTCCGATGCCGCAGTAAGCGTCAATGACGGTTTCTTCACCTTGAAGCTCCGCATATTCAAGCGCTTTGTCGTAGAGCACTTTTGTTTGCTCCGGGTTGACCTGATAAAACGATCTGGCGGAGATGGCGAATTTGACGTCTCCGATGAGGTCGTAGATGTATTCTTCGCCCCAGATGACGTTTGTTTCATTCCCGAAGATGACGTTTGTTTTGTTTGGGTTGATGTTTTGCACGATGGATTTGACGTGCGGGAATTGCGCTGTGATGTCTTCGATGATCTTCGCTTTGTGCGGGAAATCGTTTGTTCTTGTGATGAAAACGATCATCATTTCGCCCGTAACAACGCCGTATCTGACCATGATGTGGCGGAGCCAGCCTTTGTGGCGTTCTTCGTTGTACGCTTTGACACCGTATTTGGCGCAAATGTCTTTGACGGCTTGAACGGCTTCGTCGTTTTTGGATTGCTGGATCAGGCAGGCGCTCATGTCGATGATGTCATGGCTTCTTTGCTGATAAAATCCCGCGACGAGTCCGCCTTCCCGTTCTCCTACCGGGACCTGTGCTTTGTTTCTGTAGTTCCAAGGGTCTTTCATGCCGAGTGTCGGGTGCACGGTGACGTTTGAAAGGTCCAGCTTGCCGATGCGTTCTAAGACGTCTTTGACTTGTTTCTGTTTAAACAAGAGCTGGCCTTCATAGGTCATGTGCTGCAACTGGCAGCCGCCGCATTGCTTGTAAATTGGACACGGGGCGTCGGTTCTATGCGGGCTTTCTTCCTTCAGCTCAATCAGGCGGCCGAAGGCGAACCCTTTTTTGACACGAGTGACTTTGATTTGGGCTTTTTCCTCCGGCAGGGCGTTCGGCACGAAGATCGGAAAGCCTTGGACCTTTGCGACGCCCGCTCCTTCATGCGTCAAATCCTCAAATGTCACGTCATAGTATTCGTTTTTTTCTACTGGGGGTTTCATTTTCATCTATAATCACCTCTAGTTTTAAGCGAAAGAAAAACTTGGCCTATTCAAGCCAAGTTTCAGCGTGTAGGCAAACCTTCGCATTCGTTGTCAGTCCTGTGCTTCGGTGCTCACGTAAAAAGACCAGCGGCTAAAAACTAGAGCGTCCTGCTCAAACGCCGCTGTCACCGCATCCTGCGGAAGTACGCTCCAATGCTCGTCCTTCCTAGACTTCAAAGGTTTTCAATCACGCTGAAAAGATGACAAAATCCTAAAACGAAAACTGTTTTAGGATTTTGTCAACATTCTGAGCTTGGCTTACAAAGCCAAGTTTTAGTCATCCAGCTGTTCCGCTTTCTCCTTCGGCATGACGACGTGAATGTGTCGATACAGATTCACGAATTCGCCCGGCAGCATGCCGCCGTACTCGCCGTCCAGGTTCAGCTGCATCTTTTCTGATACATTGACTTTCACGCGGTTCGCTTTTGTATAAATAATGTGCTGGTCGTTGATGTGTTCGCCGCGAAGCGCCATCGTTGCGACCCTGATAAATTCAGCAAGGTTTGCTTTCTTTAGTATCATCAAATCAAACATGCCGTCATTCAGGCTGGAATCCGGCGCGAGTTTTTCGAACCCGCCGACGGAGTTTGTCAGCGTGACCAAAAACAGCATGATTTCACCCTGAAACAGCTTGCCGTCATATTCAATCTCGACTTCTGTCGGACGAAGTGAAGGCAGCATTTCCATTCCTTTTAAATAATAAGCAAGCTGGCCTAGCATTGTTTTGAGTTTGCTTGGCACGTCGTACGTCAGCTCCGTCAGACGGCCTCCTCCGGCGATATTGATAAAATACTGGCCGTTGACCTGTCCGATATCAATCGGGCGGGCAACGCCGTTAATGACAGTATCTGCCGCTTTTAAAATATCCTCGCGCGGAATGCCGAGCGCTCTGGCGAAGTCGTTCGTTGTGCCGACAGGAATCACGCCGAGTGTCGGACGGTTATCTAAAGGCGCAAGCCCGTTGACGACCTCGTTGATCGTTCCGTCTCCGCCTGCCGCAATGATCAGGTCAAACTCACGCAATGCCGCTTCCTTGGCAGCGTGTGTAGCGTCTCCTGCGCATGTCGTTGCATGGGTGGAGGTTTCATAGCCGGCTTGTTCAAATTTTTGCAGGACCTGGGCAAGATGCTTTTTAAAGATCTCCCGTCCTGAAGTCGGATTGTATATTATGCGTGCACGTTTCATTATCTCATCATCCTACTTAAGAGTATCCGATCCATTTTTACACTAACAACCTTTAATTATACTATGAGTTAAAAAAATCGCAACAAAATGTACATAATCTTACAGGTGAAAACGCACAAAAGCTCAAAACTGATTCTTGTTTTGAGCTTTTGTCATCCTTAACATTCTTTCAGCTTGATTGAAAACCCTTGTAGTCTAGGAAGGGGGAGCATTGGAGCGGAGCGAATGTAAAATTCGTGAGCACCGACGCGCAGACCTGACAACGAATGCGAGGGTTTTTCAACAAGCTGAAAGCCTCAGCAGAGCTGAGGCTTTTTGTTTTTTTACTCTTCTTCCGTTCCCGGTTTTTTCTTGCGGAACTTCGCCAATACTTCATATACGATTGGCACGATCAGGAGTGTCAGAAGCGTTGAACTGATCAAACCGCCGATAACCGTGACGCCGAGTCCTTTTGAAATGACCTGGCTTCCGCCTTCGAAGCCGAGGGCTAATGGAATCAAGGCACCGATTGTCGCAATGGCTGTCATCAGGATCGGACGGAGTCGTGTAGAGCCGGCTTCCAAGAGCGCTTCTCTCGTAGACAGGCCTTCCGCTTCCTTATGAATCACGCGGTCAATTAAGACAATCGCATTCGTGACAACGATACCGATCAGCATGAGCATACCGATCATGGCGTTCAGACTGATCGTTTCACCTGATACGTAAAGTCCGACCAGGGCACCGATGACTGTGAACGGCAATGAGAACAGAATCGCAAATGGCGCTAGTGCTCCGCCGAAGGTAATCACGAGCACAAGGTAAACGATCGCTATTGCTGCCAGCATCGCTAAACCGAGCTTCGTGAAGGAATCAGCGATATCCGCTGATACGCCGCCTGTGTCAATCGATACGTTATCAGGGTGGTCTAGCTTATCAATTTTCTTCTGGATAGCAGCTGATACGGCTGTGACGTTGTCAGAGGTAACCTCACCTGTGACATCTGCATAGACTTTTCCGTCACGTTTTGACACGGTATCTGATGTTGATCCTTCCTTCACTTTTGCCACATCGCCGATTTTGACTTCCTGGCCAGTCGCGGAAGTGATCTTTTTATTCTCTAAATCTTTCACACTCTTATACTCGTCTTTTTCTGTCTTAATGTTCACATCAAGCTCTTTGCCGTCTTTTTTCACTGTTGTGAGCGGTTCTTGTGATGTTTGTGACATTAAGGCCTGAGAAATTTGAGACGCAGTTAAACCGAGTTTGCTTAGTTTTTCTTGGTCAGCGACAAATGTGTACTCATCATATGTGCTGGAAAGGCCTGAGTTTACGTTTTTCAGATCCTTTTCATCTTTCATGATTTTTTCAATGTCTTTGACCGTGTCTTTAATATCGTTTTCAGAATCGCCATACACATAGTATGTTAATTCGTTGTTATTGCCTGAAGAGCTGAAGTCCTGTGACTTCCATTCTCCGCGGTCAGATTGCTTTTGGATTTCCTTCAGAACGTTATCTTTTTCTTTATCAAAGTCAGGTGTGTCGCTTTCATATTTGATATAGAATAACGCACCGTTAGAATCTCCTCCGGCAAGCGGGCTGCCAGAGCCTAATGAATACTGAACCGTATCGACATGCTTGCGGTCAAGCAGGATTTTTTCCGCTTTTTCAGCTTCATTTTCGGCTTCTTTTTTCGTTTCACCCGGCTCTGGGCTGTATGTGAGCTGCATCGTTTTTTCTTCCTCGGACGGCAGGTAGCTGGCACCGATTAGCGGTACAAGGAACAAGCTTCCAAGGAGCATCAGAACAGCGATGATAGACGTGATCCATTTGTGGCTCAGCGCCCAGTTCAATACTTTTTTATAGATGTTTGCAAGTCTGCCAGGTTTGTGTTCTTTCGCTTTAATCGGCGCGCCCGTTAATGATTTTTTGAACAGGCTGTGTGCGAGCATCGGCACAAGCGTGATTGAAATCACCAGGGATGCGGCAAGCGCAAAAACAATCGTTAAAGCAAACGGAATAAACAACTCACCGATTTGTCCGCCTACAAGTGCGAGCGGCAGGAATACCGCAATTGTCACAATCGTTGATGACATGATCGGTTTAAACATTTCCTTCGTCGCTTCACGAACCAATGCTTTTCCGCGGAGCGGCTCATCTTTGAGTCTCATGCGGCGATAAATGTTCTCGATCACAACGATGGAGTCATCGACTACACGTCCAATAGCAACGGTCATTGCGCCGAGCGTCATAATATTCAATGTGATATCAAGCTGCTGCAGCACAAGGAGTGCGATCAGCAATGATAATGGAATTGAAACAACAGAAATTAATGTTGATTTGATATCTCTTAGGAATAAGAGAATAATCACAATCGCAAAAATAGCACCGAAGATGGCTTTGCTTAACATCGTGTCAACTGACTGTGTGATCGGCTCCGCCATGTCGAGAGTTGCGCTGTAATTGAAGCCTTTATGGTCTTCTTTGAACTTCTTCAGCTCAGCTTTGACATTGTCGGCAACCTCTACCGTATTCGCATCATTTGCTTTGACGATGTTGATGCCGATGCTGTCTTTGCCATTTGTGCGTGAAACAGATTCAGCTTTTTTCACATCTTTAATTGTGGCAATGTCAGAAAGCTTGACCGTCGGCACTGCTGTGCTTGCGCTTTGCTGCGCCTGTGCTGCCGCTTGTGCGCTTTGGGCTGCTTGAGCACTCTGCGCACCCGCTTGAGATGCTGCGCTGCTGCCTGCACTTGAAGCAGATGCCGTCGGGATTCTCATATTCTTCAAATCTTTAATTGTTTCAATATCGCCGCTGACGACGACAGATTTTTCTTCATTTCCGAATGTGTACAATCCAAGCGGAGTTGTCACATCTGAACCTTGAATCACTTGCTTGACTGTATCTTCATCAAGGCCGTATTCCTTCAGTTTGTCTTCTTTGAAAGAGAATTCAACCTCTTCCACCTGCTGGCCTGATACTTGGACGGACGCAACGCCTTCTATGCCTTCAAGTTTAGAAACGAGGCTGTCCTCCACTTGTTTCGTCAGCTCTTGCAGATTATCTTTATCACTGGACACGCTCAGCGTCAGAATCGGGAATGAGTTCAAGCTGTAGCGTGAAATCTCCGGATCTTTCGCGTCATCAGGCAGGTTGACGTTTTCTAACGCTTCAGCTGCTTCTGTTTTCGCTTTGTCCATATCTTTCTCATAATCATATTCAATCATGACCGACGATGCGTTTTCATAGGACGTCGACGTCACAACGCTGACACCGTCCAAGTTCTGTACGGCTTGTTCAACCGGTTTGGTCACTTCATCAGCCACTTGGCTTGGTGTTGCACCCGGATATGTCGTGCTGATCGTCAAGTAAGGCATGTTCACGTCAGGAATAGACTCTTGCTTCATATTCATACCCGCATACAAGCCGGCTGCCGTTACAATAATCGTCATCAGCCATACGGCGAATTTGTTTTTCAGAACGAAATTAATAACGTGGTTCATCATATCCTCCATTACATTTTTTATTGACTGACTGGTCATTCTATATAATACTAAACGTTATAACGCAACAACGTCAACTCATATACCAGAAAATTTTACTAAATTTTTCAAGGATTAAGGGGAAGCACGTCATGAATGAAAAAAAAGAGAGAATCATAAAAACCAGCATTCGTTTATTTGCGAAAAAAGGATTCGCAGCTACGACGATCCAAGAAATCGCCAGTGAATGCGGCATTTCGAAGGGCGCTTTTTATTTGCACTTCAAATCGAAAGAAGCGCTGCTGTTATCTGCCTGTGAATATTATATCGGTATGTCTATGAACAAAATGAAAAATATAGAAGAAGATCTCGCCGGAAAGCCCCCTAAGGAAGTGTTAAAAAAGCAAATTGGCGCTCAATTTGAGGATTTTCGCGATCATAAAGATTTTATCGTTCTTTTGCTTACCGAAAATATCATTCCGGAAAATCAAGAAATCAAGCAATACTTTTACAAAGTAACCATGGAGACGGATAAGCTGTACCGGAACGCCTTGCTGGTATCCTATGGCGAAGGAATCGAGCGGTATGTCGCAGATCTGTCCATCATGGCAAGAGGCATTGTGCATTCCTATATGAACGTGATGGTATTTAACGGTGAGCTTAATATCGATGCAGAAGAAATCTCAGCCTTTATTATTGAGAGACTGGATGATCTTGTACAGGGGCTGAGCCGTTCTGCACTCAATCCGATTGTATCAAAAGACATTTTCAACCCGATGCCTGCGGGAAAAGACCAGCTGCTTGAGGACATTCAGAAAGTGAAAGAAAACAGCACGCTGCCCGAGGATATCACCGTGTCACTTGATGTTATCGAGGAAGAATTGACTCAGGATAAACCGCGCAAGCCGATTATTAAAGGCATGCTGTCCAATTTGACCGGAACCAGCGACAAAGAAGTTGAAAGGCTTCGGGCCCTCATCTCTGTCTTTATCTCAATTTGACCATAAAAAAAGCAGCCTCTAAGGGCTGCTTTTTTATTAGCGTTTTTTAATTTCTTCAAGCAGAATTTTGTTGACCATCGGCGGGTTGGCTTGTCCTTTGGACGCTTTCATAATCTGTCCGACTAGGAAGCCGATCGCGCGGTCTTTTCCGTTTTTAAAGTCTTCGATTGATTGAGGATTGTTGTCAAGCGCCTCAGTGACAAGCTTCAGAAGCACGCCTTCGTCAGAAATCTGAACAAGGCCTTTCTCTTTCACAATCTTCTCAGCGTCGCCGCCTTTTTCAATCAATTCTTTAAACACTTTCTTCGCGATCTTAGAAGAAATGGTTCCTTTTTCAATCAATTTGATCATGCCGGCAAGGCCTTCAGGTGTCAGGGCAACATCGGCAAGCTCTTTTTGCTCAGCGTTTAGGTAAGCTGACACTTCACCCATCAGCCAGTTAGACGCTTGTTTGGCTTCAGCGCCTTTTTGAACTGTTTCTTCGAAGAAATCAGCCATTTCTTTTGTCAGCGTCAGAACCATCGCGTCATATGCAGGCAAGCCAAGCTCTTCGATATAACGCTTGCGGCGCTCATCCGGAAGCTCAGGAATGCTTGCTTTTACGCGTTCCTTCCATTCATCATCAATGTAGAGCTCGACTAGATCCGGCTCTGGGAAGTAACGGTAGTCGTCAGATCCCTCTTTGACACGCATAAGAATGGTTTTCTTCGTTGCTTCATCATAACGGCGAGTTTCTTGCTGGATGACGCCGCCGGAAAGAAGAACCTGCTCCTGGCGTTTTTCTTCATGCTCAAGGCCTTTTTGAACAAACGCAAAGGAGTTCAAGTTTTTCAATTCTGTTTTTGTGCCGAATTCCTCTTGGCCGATCGGACGAAGAGAGATATTGGCGTCACAGCGAAGTGAGCCTTCTTCCATTTTACAGTCAGAAACGCCTGTATACTGGATGATGGATTTCAGCTTTTCAAGATACGCGTACGCTTCTTCCGGCGTGCGGATATCCGGCTCTGATACGATCTCAACAAGCGGCGTTCCTTGGCGGTTGAAGTCAACAAGAGAATAGCCGTCGCCTGTGTGTGTCAGTTTTCCGGCATCTTCTTCAAGGTGAAGGCGCGTGATGCCGATGCGTTTTGTTTTGCCGCCGACTTCAATTTCGATCCAGCCGTTTTCGCCGATTGGCTTATCAAATTGAGAAATCTGATACGCTTTCGGGTTGTCAGGATAGAAATAGTTTTTGCGGTCAAACTTCGTATCCGTTGCGATCTCACAGTTGAGCGCCATAGCGGCTTTCATTGCGAATTCAACGGCTTCTTTGTTCAGAACAGGCAGGACGCCCGGATATCCGAGGTCAATAACGCTTGTCTGCGTATTCGCCTCCGCGCCGAATGGCGTTGGAGAGCTTGAGAAAATTTTTGATTTTGTTTTTAACTCAACGTGGACTTCAAGTCCGATTACCGTTTCAAAGTTCAATTCTTTTCACCCCTTACAGTTCAGGTTTTGCTTTATGATGGTCTGTCGCTTGTTCAAATGCATGAGCAACGCGGTATACAGTGCTTTCATCAAAGTGTTTTCCGATGATTTGCAGGCCGAGCGGAAGTCCGTCTGCTAATCCGCATGGCACGCTGATTCCCGGTACGCCGGCAAGGTTGACCGGAATCGTTAAGATATCGTTTGCGTACATTGTGAGCGGATCCTTCGTGTTTTCACCGATTTTAAACGCAGGTGTCGGTGTAGTCGGTCCAACAATAACATCATATTTTTCAAATACGTCCTCGAAATCCTTCTTAATCAACGTACGCACTTTTTGCGCTTTTTTGTAGTACGCATCGTAGTAGCCTGAGCTTAAAGCAAACGTTCCGAGCATGATGCGGCGTTTGACTTCATTTCCGAAACCTTCAGCGCGCGTTTGCTTGTAAAGGTCGATCAGGTTATCCGCGTTGTCTGTGCGGTAGCCGTAACGGATGCCGTCAAAGCGTGCAAGGTTCGCTGACGCTTCAGAAGATGACAGCAGGTAATATGTCGCAAGCGCGTATTTACTGTGCGGAAGAGACACTTCTTCCCATGTAGCGCCGAGACCTTCAAGGACTTTCAGCGCTGCCAGGACAGATTCTCTCGCTTCTTTGCCGACACCTTCACCAAGGTATTCTTTCGGAACGGCGATTTTCAGTCCTTTGATGTCGCCAGTTAATGAAGAAAGAAAATCAGGCACGTCCACATTTGCACTCGTGGAGTCCATTTTGTCTACGCCGGAAATCGCTTGAAGTAAAAACGCGTTATCCTCAACCGTACGTGTAATCGGCCCGATTTGGTCTAATGAAGACGCAAATGCGACCAGACCGTAACGAGATACACGTCCGTATGTAGGTTTTAATCCGACAACGCCGCAGAAAGATGCCGGCTGACGGATGGAGCCGCCTGTGTCAGATCCAAGAGAAAACGGAACTTCTCCCGCAGCAACCGCAGCCGCAGATCCGCCGCTTGAACCGCCGGGAACTGTTTCTAAGTTCCAAGGGTTTTTCGTCAGCTTGTAAGCTGAGTTTTCGGTAGATGATCCCATGGCGAATTCGTCCATGTTCAGTTTTCCGATTGTGACCGCTTCAGCGTCTTGAAGGCGCTGAACGACAGTAGCGTCATAGATCGGATCAAAGTTTTCGAGAATTTTGCTGGAGCATGTTGTGCGCAGCCCTTTTGTTACGATATTATCTTTTACGCCGATCGGCATACCGAAAAGAAGACCGTGCTCAGAACGCCCGTCAACCGCCTCATCAAGCTCCTTCGCGTATGCGCGCGCTCTTTCTTCATCTAATGCCAAAAAGGCTTGTACCTTATCATCAACCGCTTGGATGCGTTTATAAGATTCATCAACCAGATCAGAAATCTTAATCTCTTTTTTATGTATGAGCTGTTTTAATTCTGTGATTTTATGATCAAATAATGACATTCTTGTGTCCCTCCTTTAGTCCAGAATTGATGGCACACGAATATAGCCGTCTTTATGGTCAGGCGCATTTTTCATGACATCCTCAACCGGAAGACCTTTACCCGCTTCATCTTCTCTCATGACATTTTTCATTTTCAGCACGTGAGTTGTAGGCTCCACATTGTCTGTGTTAACCTCATTAAGCTCCTCAGCAAATGAAATGATACTGTCGAGCTGTTCAGTGAACATTTTTGCTTCTTCTTCAGTAATCGCAAGTCTTGCAAGGTGCGCAACGTGCTTTACTTCTTCTATTGAAATTCGTGACATATGATCCACCTCCACATACTTCTCCGTTAAGTCATATAATACTGATCATATCAAAAACAAGCCCTTTAAAGCAACAAAACGCCTTAAGACAGGCCTGTGTTTTCGAAACAATACCCTATATATTTTATACTAAAATGAGGCGAAGGAGAAACGAAATATTTTTCTGAATATTTTTACTTTAATTATTTTTTGAAAGCGTTTTATTCTTTATTCCCTTCTAGGTTTGCAACGGTATTTCTCGCTCATGATCAAGGTTTCATCGCTTGAATGGCCGGGAATACTTTGTTAGGTTAAGTTACCAAGTGCACCCGCAAAAGAATTTCTTTTGCTTTGCACTTACGCCAGGCTGCTTAACTGGCACCATCAATTTGAGAGGTGATGCAACATTATTAGAAATGAAGAGAGGGTAAAACGTGAGTATTGAAATTATTATATCTTTAGGAATTTACTTTATTGCCATGCTGTTAATCGGCTGGTATGCATTCAAGAAAACCACTGACATCAATGATTACATGCTTGGAGGAAGAGGCCTCGGACCATTCGTTACTGCTTTGTCTGCCGGTGCGGCCGATATGAGCGGATGGATGCTGATGGGTGTTCCCGGCGCGATGTTTGCGACAGGGCTGTCCACCTTATGGCTTGCTTTAGGTCTTACAATCGGGGCGTACTCAAATTACTTGCTGCTGGCTCCAAGGCTGCGTGCTTATACAGAAGCGGCAGATGATGCGATTACAATTCCTGATTTCTTTGATAAACGATTCCAGCATTCTTCATCACTGCTGAAAATCGTATCTGCATTGATCATCATGATCTTTTTCACATTGTATACCTCTTCCGGTATGGTATCTGGCGGACGGCTGTTTGAATCTGCTTTTGGTGCGGATTACAAATTAGGCTTGTTTCTGACCACCGCAGTTGTAGTATTATATACACTGTTTGGCGGTTTCCTTGCTGTCAGTCTGACTGACTTCGTGCAGGGTGCGATCATGTTTGCAGCACTAGTGCTTGTGCCGATCGTTGCTTTTACCCATGTGGGCGGCGTTGCTCCGACTTTCCATGAAATCGGCGCTGTTAATCCACATTTATTGGATATTTTTAAAGGCGCGAGCGTCATTAGCATTATTTCCTATTTAGCCTGGGGGTTGGGCTACTACGGCCAGCCTCATATCATCGTCCGATTTATGGCCATTAAAGACATTAAAGATTTAAAACCTGCACGCCGAATCGGTATGAGCTGGATGATCATTACAGTTCTAGGTTCCGTGCTGACGGGTTTAATCGGTGTTGCATACGCCCATAAATTCGGAGTTGCTGTAAAAGATCCGGAGATGATTTTCATTATTTTCTCTAAAATCTTGTTCCACCCATTAATTACAGGGTTCTTATTGTCAGCTATTTTGGCTGCCATCATGAGTTCCATCTCCTCGCAGCTCTTGGTCACAGCAAGTGCAGTGACAGAGGATTTATACCGGTCATTTTTCAGACGAAAAGCTTCTGATAAAGAATTGGTCATGATCGGGCGATTGTCCGTCTTAGTCATTGCCGTTATCGCGGTACTCTTGTCATTGAACCCGAACAGCACCATTCTGGATTTGGTCGGATACGCTTGGGCCGGCTTCGGTTCAGCTTTCGGGCCTGCGATTCTGCTCAGTCTATATTGGAAGCGAATGAACGAATGGGGCGCGCTTGCTGCCATGATTGTCGGGGCTGCGACCGTGTTGATCTGGATTACAACCGGCCTGGCAAAATCAACCGGTGTGTACGAAATCATCCCTGGGTTTATTCTCAGTATGATTGCCGGCATCATTGTCAGCATGATCACAAAACGTCCTGCAAAAGCCTCTTACCGATTATTCGGTGTCATGGAAAAGCTGTTAAAACGCAAAAAGTAAGCAATAAGCCATCAAGCGCAGCTTGGTGGCTTTTGTGCTCTTGTTTTGCTATAAATACTGTGAGAAAATCATATTTATTTAAAAACACCATAGAGAAGGGGGAAGTTTGCTGTTGAGCTGGTATATTGATCCTGATATTTTATTGAAATTGGGCATTGCCACATTGATTGGCATGGTCATCGGGCTTGAACGCGAATTAAAAAATAAGCCGCTCGGATTAAAAACCTGTATCGTCATCGCAGTCAGCTCATGCATGCTGACGATCGTCAGTATTAATGCGGCATATCATTTCCCTAAATACTACCGCATCATGATGGATCCGCTTCGTCTGCCGGCACAAATCATCTCCGGCGTCGGGTTTATCGGAGCCGGTGTCATCCTGCGAAAAAGCAATGATGTCATTTCCGGCCTGACGACATCGGCCATGATCTGGGGGGCAGCGGGGCTCGGGCTTGCTACGGGAGCCGGTTTTTATAAAGAAGCGTTTGCCAGTCTTCTTTTCATCCTGATCAGCGTGGAATTTCTCCCATGGGTGGTCAGAAAAATCGGCCCCGACCGCCTGCAGGAAAAAGACATCCGCATCAGAATGTCACTTTCTGATAAAGACAAAATGACAGAGATTTTAAAAGAAATGAAAAGAAGAGATATCAAAGCACACTCCGTTCGGATCGACGACCTAGGCGAAAAGGATTTTCCAATTATGGAAGTGAAGGTCCGCGTCCATAAAAACAGATACACGACCGATGTCTACTATGACATTAAAGCCATTGAAGGCGTAGTCGGCGTGAAGTGTGATACATTATAAAAGCCAATGGGACTGGAATCCCATTGGCTTTTTCTATCTACACCAGTGCTGAAAAATCAAATGCTGTAATCGGCGTGCCATTCTCTATATCTCTTCTGAAACCGGCCAGCATTTCTTTTTCCTCTTCTCCTATTGTGTTAAGGTCAAACATCTGATGCAGCAATCCGTAAATCAGCATATGGCGAAGGCGGAGGAAATCAGGTATTATCATCAGCCATGCAGGGTCAAGCTCATTTTCCTCCCAGTACCCTTTCATAAAGTGCGTCATAAATTCTTTTGTAAACACAGTTTTATCATCATATGGCACAACAGGATACCACAGGACATTGTAGAGAAGAATGCTAATATCGTTAACAAACCAATTGTAGCCGATATCATCAAAATCAAATGCCGTGATTTTGCCATGATCCCAGTTAAAATTGCCATGGTGCAGATCCGCATGCACCAAGCCGTAGCTGTCCTGGCTTTTCGGGAGCCTCCGCAGTTCATTCATCAAAGAATCGGCTTGCTGAAACACCTTTATCTGATCTTCAGGCACATATTTTCTCAGCTTTAATTGCTCCTCTTCATCCCATTCCTGTCTTTTGAAAGCGGGATTGCTCAATTTGTAGCTTTTTGTCAGGCTGTGCATGCTGCCTGTGTATCTGCCAAGCTCATAAAATAGCGTTTCATTCCAGTCCGATTCATCCACTTTTTGCCCTGGCGCTTTCTCATACACTCTCAATAAAAATGACCCGCCGTTTCCGTCCGGCACTGCTTCTACGTCTTTTCCGTTCAGCGACGGGAGCGGTTTGGCTACTGAAATTCCCCCTATTGCAAGGTGACGGAGCCATTCCATCTCTCCCATTATATAATCAGAAGATCTCCGAATCGTATGGGTAATCTTTAAAATATAAGGTTGATTGTCTTTCATGCATTCATATACATAGTTTTCCGCATCAGCCAGAAAACGCACCTGATCTTTTGAGAAACCGTATCTCGCTGCAGCTTCTGCCAAAACCTGCTCTTCATGAAATATTTTTTTGATATCTTTATGCACGTCTAACATCCTTTCATTGCTATAGATTTGATAATGATTGTTTTCACACGATTTCCAGCATCAACATACCTCCCCTTGATTTGTGTTTCGGCAGAAGTGAAAATAATTTCCCTTTTCCTGTTAATTGTAACATAAAAACCCTTGTGCCAATATGGCACAAGGGTTTTCTATCAGTCATAAATGTGAACAGTCGGCTCTTTATCTCCGGCATTGCGGATAATGACCGCTTCCTGTCCGTCTGAGGACGTGATATTGACTTCGACATCAACTGAGCCTTTAGAGTAGTAGTCAATCACTTCACCCGTTAAAAACTGGGTAAACGCGACAACTTCACTTTTTCCGTAGAATTGCATTGGTATGTCAATCTTCATTTTCTTCATTTCATCATTATCATACAGCGCTGTACCGACAACGCCTGTATAGTTCGGGAAATATTCTTCAATTGAATTTTTGAACCGCTTAAAGACCTCGGTGTCATCCGGGTACTTTTCTGCTGTGGTTGTATCCGCCGGATAGAATACATATTTTTCATTAATATCATCCCAATTTGAGATATCAGTAGAGCCTGCTTTGACCTCTGTTTTGGCGATGAAGTTCCCCGGCACAATCGATGTTTTTGACGCCTGCTTGTAGAGTGCGACAGTAATCGGCACATTCTTCAAGTTATCTTTTTTACGGAGGCGGTTAATAACCTCCTGTGCAATTTTTTCTCCCTGCTGGCGGAGCGTGCTGTCCTTAATCTCCACTTCTTTTTGCGGGTCGCCAGTTTTTTCACGATAGTAATACACGGAGTTTAACGCCAGTCCGATCATGACGCCGCCAAGCTGGATAGAATTCTTGTCTTTTCTGACTAAATAATCGTGCTCAAGCATGGATGCTAAATAAATCGGGCTGCTTTCGTTCTTTTCTTCTGTTGAACCAGAACTCGGGAGCGCCGGGTTCAAGCCTTCATTTTTGAAGTTCTTATCTTCTTTTTCGGCTTTTTTCAAATCAGAGCCCGTTTTTTTCCGTGCCAGCCAGCTTAATACTGTATCCTCATCTAAATATTGTCCTTCTTGGAACAGATAATCGTCAGTTGAGAAAGAATCTTGGGCAAGGCGCATCAGCCCTGTTTCAAATTCGTCAATGTCCAGCCTTGTATTCAGCTGTTCCGTTGTTAAGCCGCGCGCTTTGCCTGCCTTAAACGGCAGCACCATTTTGTAATAGGAGTCAGAGATATTATATTTCGGGACAATCGCTTTTTCTGACGATTTCGCCGTCTTTTGCGTAATCTCTTCCTCCTTCTCCCCCCCGAAACCTGACGAGCAGGCAGACAGCATTAATACTGCCGCCGTTGCCGCCAATGCCAACGTCTTTTTCAATAGAAAACACTCCTCTTATTTCTTTAGCTCTCCCATTAACTGTTCTTCATTCCACACTTCAATGTTCAGCTCTTGTGCTTTTGTCAGCTTGCTTCCCGCCGCTTCTCCGGCGATGACTAAGTCTGTGTTTTTGCTGACGCTTCCAGTCAGCTTTCCGCCCAGCGCTTCGATTTGCGCTTTGGCTTCGTTTCTTGACAGCTCTTCCAGCTTTCCTGTCAGAACAATTGTTTTACCAGCAAAGTAAGAGTCGCTGTCCTCTGCTTTTACTTTTTTCGGGCCTTTGTAGAGCGTGTTTACGCCCAGCTCCTGAAGTTCATTCAAGAGTTCAAGCATTTCTTCTTTATGAAAATAGGTGATCACAGCATCAGCCATTTTTTCACCGATTTCATCTACCGCGAGAAGTTCCTCTTTAGAGGCTTTTTTCAGGTTTTCCAAGCTTTCAAAATGCATGGCAAGCGTCTTTGCGGCCTTTGATCCGATAAAACGGATGCCAAGCCCAAACAGCAGGCGCTCTAACGAATTTTCTTTTGATTTTTGGATGGAGCTGATCAGGTTTTCAGTGGACTTTTCACCCATGCGCTCGAGCTGGATGACTCGTTCCTTCGTCAGCTTATATAAATCTGCTACATTGCGGACAAGGTTTTCCTCAAACAGCTGTGTGATCACTCGTTCGCCGAGCCCGTCAATGTTCATGGCATTGCGGGAAACGAAATGGATCAGCCCTTCCCGGATTTGCGCCGGACATTCAGGATTAATGCAGCGAAGCGCCACTTCTCCTTCGATCCGGACGAGCTCACTGCCGCATTCAGGACATTCCGTCGGCATGCTGAATTCCTTTTCTTCTCCTGTGCGCTGTTCAACGAGGACATTCACAACTTCCGGGATGATATCGCCCGCTTTTTTGACGACAACCTTATCCAAAATCCGAATGTCCTTCTCTTTAATTAAATCTTCGTTATGAAGGGATGCTCTTGAGACCGTTGTGCCGGCAACTTTTACCGGCTCAAGAATCGCAGTCGGCGTAATCACACCCGTTCTGCCGACATTTAATTCGATATCGAGAAGCTTCGTCACGACCTCTTCAGCAGGAAACTTATACGCGATGGCCCAGCGCGGGCTTTTCGCCGTAAAACCGAGCTCCTCCTGTTGATCGAGAGAATCGACTTTAATGACAATGCCGTCTATTTCGTACGGCAGGTCCGCGCGCTTCGCCTGAAGCTCATCGATCAGCGTAATGACTTCTTCTATGCTGCCGCATTTTTTTCGTTCCTGATTCGTTTTAAATCCGAGTTCGTCGAGAAAATCAAGCCCTTGGCTTTGCGTCTCTACACCCATCTCGTCAAGCTCCGCTATACTGTAGACGAAGATATCGAGGTTTCGTTTCGCTGCAATTTTCGGATCGAGCTGTCTGAGAGATCCCGCCGCGGCATTTCGCGGATTGGCGAACGGTTCTTCCTCATTTTTAATCCGTTCCTCATTGAGTGCTTCAAACGAACGTTTCGGCATATACGCCTCTCCGCGCACTTCGATTGACAGCTCACGGTTCATTTTAAGGGGGATATTGCGGATCGTCTTCAGGTTCTCCGTAATATCCTCTCCAGTCGTTCCGTCACCTCTTGTGGCCCCTCTGACAAAATAGCCGTCTTCATAACGGAGAGAAACAGCAAGACCGTCTATTTTCAGCTCCACATTATACGCGACATCGTCGCCGACGGCTTGGCGCACACGGCGGTCGAAATCACGAAGATCATCAGCATTAAAGGCGTTGCCCAGACTGAGCATCGGTGTGCCGTGGGTGACTTTCTGAAACGCTTCAAGCACGGCTCCGCCGACGCGCTGCGTAGGAGAGTCAGGCGTTCTGAGGTCTGGGTGCTCCTCCTCGATCGCGATCAGCTCCTGCATCAATCTGTCGTATTCGGCATCTGGGACGCTCGGTTCATCTAAGGTGTAATATTCATAGCTATACTTGTTGATGGTGCGGCGCAGTTCTTCTGCCCGCTGCTTCGCTGTTTCTTTGTCCATCTGCTTCTTCCTTTCCTCTTCAATTACTGCTTTTCAATAGGAGCAAATGCTGCTAACAGGCGTTTCACGCCGACAGGGCTCGGGAAGGCAATATCGAGCTCCGTCCCTTCTCCTTCTCCTTTCACGCTGACAACAGTTCCTGTTCCCCATTTTTTATGGCCCGCCTTATCTCCGACTGCCCAGTTCAAGGTGTCGCCGCCTGTTTTGCTGGCGTAGGATACCGGGCGTGAAACAGGGCCGCGTCTCGGCTGCATTTTTCTCGCAGACGTCGCTCTCGTTTCTTTTTTCTCATTTAGGTTTTCCAATAAATCATCCGGTATTTCAGCAATGAAGCGAGATTCCGGGTTCATATTTGTCCGGCCAAACAAGGTGCGCATTTTAGCATTGGTCAGATAAAGCTCCTGTTCCGCCCTTGTAATCCCAACGTACGCAAGGCGGCGTTCTTCTTCCATTTCCGCTTCCTCCATGAGAGAACGGCTGTGCGGGAAGACGCCTTCTTCAAGCCCCATCAAGAAAACAACCGGGAACTCCAGTCCTTTCGCGGCGTGCAGTGTCATCAGGGTGATCGCATCCTTGCCGCCTGACTCTTCCTCCTGCTGATCGAGCTGATCAATATCTGCGATCAATGCCAAGTCTGTCAGGAACGCAACGAGTGTCTTGTCTTCACTTTTCTGTTCAAAGTTTTTCGTAACAGACAGGAACTCGTCGATATTTTCTAAACGGCTTTGGGCTTCGATCGATTTCTCAGCCTTCAGCATTTCTCTGTATTCCGTCTTATCAAGAATTTCTTCTGTCAGCTCTGTAATGGATAAGTAATCCTGCATATTGGTCAGATTCTCAATCATCTGTCTAAAGCTGTCAAGCGCGTTTGCCGCTTTGGCACTGACGCCGATAAAATCAACCTGCTGAATCGCTTGGAAAAATGACAAGCCGTTTATGGCCGCATACGAAGCGATTTTTTCAAGTGATGTCGCGCCGACTCCGCGCTTCGGCACATTGACAATGCGCGTGAAACTGATATCGTCATCCGGATTGGATACGAGGCGCAGGTACGCAAGAATGTCTTTAATTTCTTTTCTGTCATAGAACTTTGTGCCGCCGACAATGTTATAGTTCAAGCCCGCTTTGAGAAGCGTTTCCTCAATCACACGGGACTGCGCGTTTGTCCGGTATAATATGGCGATATCAGACAGCTTCCGCTTGCCTGAGCTGTGAAGCTGATGAATTTTACCGGCCACAAACTGTCCTTCTCCGAATTCATTATCACCGCGATAATAGGAAATTTTGATGCCTTCATCGTTTTCCGTCCACAAATTTTTCGGTTTGCGGTTAGAGTTGTTTTTGATGACCTCGTTAGCCGCACGCAAAATCCGTTTCGTTGAACGATAGTTTTGTTCTAGCAAAATCACGCTTGCATTCGGATAATCTTTTTCAAATGAAAGGATGTTGGTGATATCCGCGCCGCGCCATCTGTAGATTGACTGATCAGAATCCCCCACAACGCAAAGGTTCTGGAAACGCTCGGCAAGCTGCTTAACAAGCATGTATTGCGCCCTGTTCGTATCCTGATACTCATCAACATGGATGTATTGGAATTTGCGCTGATAAAATTCAAGTACTTCCGGCACTCGGTCAAACAGTTTAATCGTCGTCATAATCAAATCGTCGAAATCGAGCGACTGGTTTTTCAATAGCTTCTTCTGATAATCAGCATATACATCGCTGACCACCTGATCGTAGTAGCCGCCGGCAACCTTAGAGAATTCCTCCGGTTCGGTCAATTCGTTTTTCGCACTGCTGATCGTGCCGAGGATGCTTCTCGGGTCAAACTTCTTCGGATCAAGATTGCGCTCCTTCAAAATCCCCTTGATCACTGAAAGCTGGTCAGCCGTATCAAGGATGGAGAAATTTCGGTTGATCCCAATCCGGTCGATATCTCTGCGCAAGATCCGCACGCACATGCTATGGAATGTGGAAATCCAGATATCGTCCGCGCCGGGTCCAAGGATGCTTTCCACACGTTCTTTCATTTCGCGTGCCGCTTTATTTGTAAATGTGATCGCCAGAATGTTCCACGGCGCCACATGCTTTTCTGCCATTAAATAAGCAATTCTGTGTGTCAGGACACGCGTCTTTCCGCTTCCCGCTCCCGCCATCAGCAAAAGAGGCCCGTCCGTTGTTTTGACTGCTTCCTGCTGAACGGGGTTTAAACCGCTTAGTAATTGATTGCTAATATAATTCAAAATTTGTTCACCCGCCTATACAAAACATATGTTCTATCATAAACCAAATCCGTACAATTTACTACTCGCCTTTCACAGCCGCTACTGTTTTCAAAGCCCTGTCAAAATCTTCATACACAGCATTGCCTACAACGATCACGTCCGCATGCTCTGCGTACTGCTTGGCCGTTTCCGCATCCTTGATGCCGCCGCCGTAAAACAAGGTGGACGTTTCCAATACAGCCTTCGTTTTCTTGACAGCTTCTATGTCTCCAAGCACGCCGCTGTATTCTAAATAAAAAATCGGCAGTTGCAGCAGCTCCGACACACGCGCATAGGCGACAATATCATCCATATTCAGATCGGCGTCCGCTTCAGTCAGTGCCGCGGCTTTGCAATCTGGATTTGCGATGCAGTAGCCCTCCGCCACGATTTCTTCCATAGACATCAGTTCTCCGTATTCCTTCATGGCTTTCTGGTGCATTCCGACAATCCAATCCGCGTTTTTGCTGTTTAATACACTCGGAATAAAATATAAGTCAAAGCCGGGAACGATCGCTTCAATCGCTGATACCTCAAGGACACACGGTACCAAAAACCGTCTTACCTTAGACATCATCCGCAGGACATTATCCTCTGTCACACCATCACTGCCTCCGATAATGACCGCATCCGTTCCTGATTCGCAAAGAATCTCCAGCTGTTCGTCAGGCAAATCTTTATTTGGATCGAGTTTAAAGACATGCTTCCACTCTGTTACATCGTACACGTCATACGTTCCTCCATTCGTTTGTTACCATTTAAACATTATAACAAATTCACATAGCGCGGAAAAACGGAAAAAGCCGTTAATCTCGTTATTCACTGAAAAAGGTGTTTTGATTCTATTTTCATAAAAAAAGAGAGCATATGGCAGTACCTACATGGTGAGTCCTGTATCGGCAGGAGCACACATTTTTCACCAGATTCCTTCTGCTATTGTTTGGAAAGTGTTCAACTGTGGAAATGGTTACATAAAAAGGGAGGCTGAGAGATGGAAACCATCATAATAGCACTCATCGCATTTATCATTGGGATCATCGCTATCCCGATCGTCTTGTTTGCCTGGATCTACATAAAGGATGAAAAACAGCAGGAGCACTCAATTCTTCGCAACTATCCCGTCATCGGAAGGTTTCGGTATATCCTTGAAAAAATCGGGCCGGAGCTCAGACAGTATTTATACAGCAATGACAATGAAGAGCAGCCATTTTCACGAAAGGAATATGAGCAAACCGTCATCTCCGGCAAATACAAAAGCAGAATGATGGGCTTTGGATCTGTAAGAGATTTTGATAAACCTGGCTATTATATCCGTAACGCTATGTTTCCAAAACAAAGGGAAGAAATGCACGTAAATCAAACGCCAAAAATTGAAACCCAAATCTATAAAATGGATGCTGACAATCTATTCAAACGCAAGGAGCATGCCGAACATATCAAGGCAGACCCGTATTTTCTCCATCCTGATGATGTACAGGTGATTGGCGAGCATACATGCGAGAAGCCATTTTATGTGAAGGGATTAGTCGGCCAGTCTGCCATGAGCTACGGTTCTCTTGGAGAACGGGCAATTACGGCGCTCTCAAAAGGGCTCCATCAGGCAGGCGGCACCTGGATGAATACAGGTGAGGGAGGATTGTCTGAGTATCACTTAAAGGCGCGCCGATATCATTTGCCAAATCGGGCCGGGCCTATTCGGCGTGCGCAAAAGAAACGGAGAATTTTCATGGGAGGAATTTAAAAGAAAAAGCAGGATTGACCAGATTAAAGCGTTTGAGCTAAAGCTGGCACAAGGAGCGAAAACCCGCGGCGGCCATGTGGACGGCGCCAAAGTATCAGAAGAAGTGGCAGATATTCGGAATGTCGAACATGGAAAGTCGATTGACAGCCCGAACCGCTTTTATGAATTCTCAAACCCTCCTGAAATGCTCGACTTTATTGAAAAACTTAGAGATGTCGGACAAAAGCCAGTCGGCATCAAACTGGTCGCAGGGCATCCTGAAGAATTGCATGAGCTTTTCTCTCATATGCAGAAAAGCGGAAAGCATCCGGATTTTATCACGATCGACGGAAGTGAAGGCGGTACCGGAGCTTCCTTTTACGAGCTCGCGGATACAGTCGGCCTTCCGATTATGACAGCGCTGCCTATTGTTGACACGCTTCTTAAACAATACGGCTTGCGCAGCCAGCTGAAAATCTTTGCTTCCGGAAAGCTCCTGACTCCTGATAAAATCGCGGTCGCCTTAGCCCTCGGCGCTGACTTTGTCAACATCGCACGCGGCATGATGTTTTCCGTTGGCTGCATCCGCGCTCTCGTCTGCCACACCAACACCTGTCCGGCAGGTGTGGCGACGACAGATCCGAAATTGCAAAAAGCATTGAGCGTTGAGGAAAAACAGCATCGTGTCTGCAACTACGTCATTTCCCTGCGCGAGGGGCTGTTTAACCTCGCAGCCGCAGCAGGGATTAATTCGCCGATTCACTTTTCCAAGGAGCATGTTGTCTATCGGAAAGAGGATGGCAGTATCATCGATATCGACAACCTGATCCATCAATTTGTTTCATAAAGAAACCGCCCTTGCCGAACGGCAGGGCGGTTGTTTATTATTTTGAAGAAGACTCAGTTTCCGTCTCTTTCACACGGTCAAGCGCCATTTCATAAGCGTCATTCCCGTAATTTAAGCAGCGTTTCACACGGGAAATCGTAGCCGTGGAAGCGCCTGTTTCTGTTTCAATCTTATGATACGTGTTTCCTTCGCGAAGCATGCGCGCCACTTCAAGGCGCTGAGCCAGCGATTGAATTTCGTTAATTGTGCATAGATCATCGAAGAATCGGTAACATTCCTCCAGGTCTTTCAGCGATAAGATCGAGTTAAATAACTGGTCCAGCTCTTTGCCGCGTAATTTATCGATTTGCATCGTTACACACCTTCTCCTTTACTAATGGAAGCCGCATCAAGATCAGGTACGATATTGATCCAAGTCTTTCCTGGCACAAACGGAAGCCACTTGCCGTCTTTTACCGGCACAATTCTGCCATTCACTTGTTTCCAGTCTGTTTCAATGACGTTTCCGTGCTGAAACAACAGACCTTTTCCCCCTGATTCCAAGTCGATGTCCCGCCTTCCATCTTGATCAATAATATGATGGCTGGCTTCAACAATGAAAATATTTTGCATTGCAACCGGCTTTCCGGTTTCCCGGTCTGTCGTTATGACACCATCAGAGCTTCTTGTATAAGATTCAGCTTTTTTATCATAGTTGTATTCGACAAGATTTGTAACGTTTTTTGTTCCATAATCTACCCGAACATTGTAAGATTCATTTGCAGGTTTTGCATCTGATGTTTGAAACAGCAGCGGATTTGTTTCCTGCTTCAGCTTATAACCCTTTTGTTCTGCCGCCTTTTTTATGTAATCATAAGACGTATAGGAATTGTGGGGCGGTTTGCTGAAATCAGCTCTCCAAAATAAGCTTCCGTCAAAATCCAATCCGTTCATATAATCGGCAGCTCCGGATTCCAGCTGCTTTTTGGCGCCGGGACTCCAGCCGTGATGGACAAATATGCTGTCAAAGCCATTGCTGAGAGTGACGAAATATTCCCGCGCGCTCCGCACAGGTCCGACAGTTTCAGGCATCTGGCTTTGGAAAATGGCCAGAAATCTTGTGATTTGCCCTTCGGCTAGCGCTTCTATGACAATGTCGGCTTTAGACAGACCCGACTGCGGCCTCGCCTTCGGGTGATTGTTCACCACAACAGCAACAGGCCGGCGTTCAGTCACCTTCTGTTCAGTCTTTAGCCCCGTTAAAGGAGCTTTCAGCTTCTTTGCAGTATCCGGGACAGCATCCTTCTGCTGGCAGGATACCAGCAGAAAAAACACGAAACACAGCGCGCAAACTGTCATCCATTTTTTCATATGTCGGCTCCCTGCTCTTTTATATTTTAACGCATTATCGATGGAAAGAGTACAGTTTTTTTCATGACGTCGAAGATTCCTCTTGGCGTAATGCGTATATACGGAAGGTGCGTACTTTGCAAAAAGAGCAGCGTATAGATAGGATCGGAAAACTCATAGCCTCTTTCAGTCAAAAGATCTCTCAGCTTTTGTTCCTTCTCAAGCACGTCTTCATACGCTTCCGAAGAGGCGCAGCCGCACAGCGCAAGCGGGATTTCATGCAAAATGTTTCCGTTCTCCGCTAAAACAATTCCTCCTCCGATTTCTTTCATCCGGGCGAAAGCGAGCAGCATATCCGCTTTATTTTTTCCAATCGCGACAATGTCGCCCGTCGTCGTAAAGGAGCTTACAAATCCCTGCACGCTTGAGGCAAACCCTTTTATCATCGTATTGACGCGCCATTTCCCGTGTCTGTCGAGCATCGTCAAATAACTTTCATCATGGTCAAACGAGAGCTGTTCCATCGAATTGTCGATCTCAATCATATATGGCTCCATAATAACCGCATTCCGCATTTTCACGCCCATCGGCATAGAAAACTGCAAGTCATCCATCGTCATATCATATGAAAGTTCAAGCGGGACAAGACCGCCTTTGTGCCAGTCCGTCTTTGTAAACGCCTTCAAATCACAGCCGTCTTCACGCAGAATGGTCCCTTTTGACAGAACAGTCACTGGATTCGGATTTAACGGATCTTCCAGTATGTTGAGCGATGCCAGTCTGCCCGGTCCGACAACTCCTAAATAATCATCCATTTGGTAATACTTTGCGATATTAAATGATGCCATATTGTAGGCGTCGATTGCAGGTACGCCTTCTTCTAACGCGATACGAATCAGCTCGTTTGTCATGCCGCCTTTATAGAAATTCGGGGTTGCGCCATCTGTCGTGTAAAAGAAGTGGTCATAATAGCGGAAGCCCTTCTCATGCAGCTCTTGCAAGATTTTTCTTACATCAGGGCGAATGGAAGAGTTCCGAAGGGAAACATAATAGCCCAGTTCCAGCCTTCTCATCACTTCATCACCTGTCATCGCTTCATGATCACAATCCGCACCGAACAGCTTCATTTTTGTAAGCGTTTTATCAGAAGCGCCGGGAAAATGCCCTTCAATGCGTTTTCGCTGTTTCTTTGTAGCTTGCATGCAGTGGAGCATTAAATCATCACCATCTACCAAGCGTGGCCATCCGGTCATTTCTCCGCCTTGAATCACATCCGGATGTTCAATCCACTGTTTTCTGACGTCAAATGGAAGGACGTGGTCCTCGTTCAGAACCTCGGTCTGGAGGTCATAGCGTGACCACCAAAAATACTGGACAGGCTGCTTTTTAAGTTCATTCAAAATCGTAAGCGCTTTCTTTTTTCCGCTTTGCAAAAGCAAAAATAAGTTATCATTCACGAATGTCGTTGTTCCGTATTGAGACACATATTCCGCCAGTGTTTGGGGATTATATATTTGAAAAGGATGTGCGTGCGGTTCAATATAACCTGGCACAATGTATTTTCCTTCACAATCAATCGTATGAATTTCTTCGGCTCTATTCGGAAGTTCATGACCCACATAAACAATGCGGTCCTGATAAATCCAAATGTTTTTTTTCAGCCATTGTTTTACATATGGATTTAAGACGAGAGCATTCCGTAAAAGGAGCGTTGGAAGCAGCTTTGAGTCTACAACATCAACCTGTGCCCTGATGTCTTTGTTTTTCCAGTTAAAGGTGCGTTCGGACATTCACATACTCTCCTTTACATGTATTAGACTCATGGTATCACATCCTTCCTCATCACGCACGATAAAAACGTTACAAATTTTTGAAGGTTCGGTTAAAAAACTTTTTTAAGTAAAAGGAGCGGATTTCCTTGAAGCCAAACATCAGTCTCATCAATGCCGTGTTCAGAATCGCCTGCGGATTGACGATTATGTCAGCCGCCAGTGCAAAGTTTACGAAAAAACCTTGGTGCAGAATGCATCTCTTTTACATCTTTATGGGGGCCATGAAAGCGGGTTCGGGAATCTTGCGCTTCTGTCCTGTGACCTACATGTTTCAACACAGTGATTCTGGAAATAACGAGCATCAAAACGGATAAATGGAAAAGCTTGATCACAAAACGTGATCAAGCTTTTTTTTTATGCCCATCCTTTGTTTTCATATAGAAATATCCTGCAGCTGCCAGCACTGCCGGATAAAGCAGTGCCCAGCCGCTGAATGAATAAATCACCGCGCACGCCACAAATGCCCCGAGCGCCATCCACCAGCCTATATCTCTCCTGCCCAGCAGTTTCAGTGCTGCCGCCATTGTACATATGTAAGATGCGATAAAAGCCGCGCTCGGCCCTTTCAACAGAGTCGTCAAATCGATTTGAAACAGACCATGCGCCGCAAGCACTAAGCCAAACACTGCGGCCATCGCTGTCAAAACGCGAATAGGCGTACGTTTTGTCGCACTGAGTTTTCCAAAAAATACGGGTATGTGCCCCTCTCTCGCCAATGCGTACACCATTCTTGAAAAACCGGCAATATTGGCATGGATGGTGGCGAATGTAATAAACAGCGCTAAGCATACCGTGACGTATACACCGCTTTCCCCTGCTCCTTTTGAGATGAGCATGGCAAGCGATGCAATTTCTCCATTCTCTCCGTATGAATGAGTTCCCACTGTTACAAATGACAGCATGATATACAGCCCTGCCACACAAGACGCTGCCAAAAACAAGCTGAGCGGGACATCTTTTTCAGGGCGATGAAATTCCTCAGCCAACGGGGTAATCATTTCCCAGCCTACAAAAGAGAAAAAAATCATGACAGAAACAGATCCCGCGGCAGACCAGCCATGCTGAAGAAACGGTTTGAATTCTGCTATCTTGACGTGTGGCAATGACACAGCAATAGAAGTGACAAGCAGAAATACGATGACACAAATAACGAGTGTACTGATGTTTGCGGATAGTTGAATGCCTCTCATATGAAGCAAAATAGATATAGCCAGCATGCAACCAGCAATCGATGTAACCTGCCAATCGGCCGCCTCTGTGACGTAACTGACGTAATGCGCGCCAGTCAAAGCGATGATGGGAACGCCAATCGGAACGGACCCTAACATGATCCAGCCCAAAATCGCTCCGGCTTTTTTTCGAAAAGCCAGCTGCACATAAGCAGTGATTCCTCCCGCGCTGGGCGCGATTTTCACAAGCCGTGCCAGCGTGCCGACGAGAAGAAAAGATAAAAAAGACATGAATACCCAGACAACTAAAGAAGCGGGGCCGGCTGCGTCAGCTGTTACAGACGGCAAAATTAATATCCCGCATCCTAAAACCGCCCCAATCGTTAACGCCGTCCCTTGTATCCAAGTAATAGAGCGCTGTAATTCTGGCAACATGATGCCTCCTCTCTGATTGATGGCTTTATTATAGAAAAAATAAGACGGCATCCATATGCTACAATGAAGGTAAGTCAACAGCATTGCCTTATGATCAAAGGAATTTTCATTCATTCGCCTAAATATGTAAAGGAGCCGGACAAATGGACGATACAGACCTTCAGATTCTCTCGCATTTGCAGCGAAACGGCAGATTAACGATGGTTGAGCTGGGAAAGCTTGTCGGACTCAGTTCGCCAAGCGCGGCGGAGCGTGTCAGGAAGCTTGAAGACAAAGGAGTGATTACCGGCTACAGCGCGAATATCTGTTACGAAAAACTAAACAAGCATGTCACCGCTTTTATTCTCATGGAGCCAAAAAGCTGTAAGCACTACGCCGCCTTTGCAACATCGCATCCTGATGTAGCAGAAAATCACCGCATCACAGGGATGTACAGCTATGTGACAAAGGTCGTGACTGAATCGGTACATACGCTTGAGGATTTTATTGACGCCTCGATGGCCCATGGAAAACCAACCACACTCGTTGTGCTTTCTTCTTCCAGCTGCCATCCCGCTTTTTGATAACAAAAAACCCGCAGCTATTCTGCGGGTTTTCCTCACTTATTTTTGGGCAGCCTTTAAAGCGCGTGCCCCAATGTCTTTTCTGAAAAAGAGTCCCGGTTTGAAAATTTCATCAACCGCTTTGTACACTCGGTCTCTAGCCGCTTCAAACGTTTCATCAAAAGCCGTCACATTGGCGACGCGCCCCCCGTTTGTAACGAACTCTCCACCTTCTGCTTTCGTTCCGGCATGGAAGACCACGACCTGCTCAGTTTCTGCTGCAAGGCTGCCGATCGGCGTGCCTTTTGCATAGCTTTCCGGATACCCTTCTGATGCAAGCACAACACTCACTGCCGCGGTATCCTTCCATCTTAAGTCAACTTCCTTATCATCTAAAAGATCAAGAAGCACCTGTACCAGATCAGATTCCATGCGCGGAAGCACGACCTGTGTTTCCGGATCGCCGAAACGGGCATTAAATTCAATGACCTTCGAGCCGTTTTCAGTAAGCATCAATCCAGCGTACAAAACGCCAGTGAAAGAACGGCCTTCTTGTACCATTGCTTTTGCGGCCGGCTTAACGATCGTTTCTACAGCATGGCGAACCGTTTCTTCCGAAATTTGCGGAACTGGAGAGTAAGCGCCCATTCCGCCCGTATTCGGGCCTTTGTCTCCGTCAAACGCACGCTTGTGATCTTGGGCAATCACCATTGGATACACCTTTTCCCCTTTGACAAAGGCCATCAGAGAAAATTCTTCACCAGAAAGATATTCTTCAATGACAACGGACGCGCTCGCATCACCGAACTTTTCATCTTCAAGAAAGTCATGCAGACACGCAATTGCTTCTTCCTCTGTCATAGCAACAGTAACGCCTTTTCCAGCTGCAAGTCCATCTGCTTTTATCACAATCGGAGCACCTTTTTCCTGCACATATGCCTTCGCCTCATCAAAGGATGTAAACGTGTCGTATTCTGCGGTCGGAATGTCGTATTTCTTCATTAAGTCCTTAGCGAACTGTTTGCTTCCTTCGATGATCGCCGCGGCTTTTGACGGGCCGAACACGCGCAGTCCCGCTTTTTTAAATTCATCCACCAGACCTTCAATTAAAGGAACCTCAGGGCCGACAATGGTCAGGCCGACCTGATTTTGTTTTGCAAATGAGACAAGCCCTGCGTGGTCGCTTTCCTCAATGTTTACAAGCTGTGCGGAAGCTGCCATGCCGTCATTTCCGGGAGCGGCAAATACATTCTCGACGAGGCTGCTTTGCGCTGCCTTCCACGCCAGCGTATGTTCTCTTCCGCCTTTACCGATAATTAATACATTCACGTCGTTTTCATCCCCTTAATGTTTGAAGTGTCTGATGCCGGTGAATACCATGGCAATGCCGTATTCATCCGCTTTTTTGATGGAATCCTCATCACGGATCGATCCGCCAGGTTGAATGATGGCCGTAACGCCCGCTTTTGCCGCTTCTTCGACAGTATCTGGCATTGGGAAATATGCATCCGAACCGAGCGCGCTGCCCTTCGCTTTTTCCCCTGCTTGCTCGATTGCGATTTTTGCCGATCCGACGCGGTTCATTTGGCCTGCTCCCACGCCGACTGTCATGTTGTCCTTCGCGAGAACAATCGCATTTGATTTCACATGCTTCACGACTTTCCAAGCAAGCTTCAAGTCTTCCCACTCTTGCTCGTTCGGCTCTCTTTTTGTCGGAATGCTAATCTCAGCATCATCGAAGCCGTGCATATCTAAATCTTGAATCAGCAGCCCGCCTTGAACGGATGTCAGCTGTTTTTCCTTTTGAACAGCAGCAGATACGTCAAGCGTCAGCAGGCGGAGATTTTTCTTCGCAGTCAGGACGTCGAGCGCTTCTTGGCTGAATGAAGGCGCAATGATGATTTCTAAGAAAATGTTATGAAGCGATTCGGCAGTTGTCTTGTCCACTTCACGGTTCAACGCGATAATGCCGCCGAAGATAGATGTTTTATCCGCTTCAAACGCTCTGTCAAACGCTTCGGCGATCGTTTTTCCTGTTCCTACACCGCACGGATTCATATGCTTTACAGCAACAGCAGCCGGATCAGTGAATTCACGAACGATTTGAACTGCCGCATCCGCGTCTTTAATGTTGTTGTAAGAAAGCTCTTTTCCGTGAAGCTGTTCTGCTTGCGCAATGGAGCCTTTGACAGGAAGAGCTGTTTGATAGAAAGTTGCTTCCTGATGCGGGTTTTCTCCATAGCGAAGCGATTGTTTTTTCTCAAATGTCACAGTGAATTGCTCTGGTTCTTTTTCACCGACAACATTTGTCAGATAGTCAGCGATCAGTGCATCATATGCCGCAGTATGACGGAATACCTTTGCCGCGAGCTCGCGTTTTTTCTGAAGAGATACGCTGCCTTCTTCTTTGATTTGATTCAGCACTGGGCTGTAATCGGCCGGATCGACGATAACCGTGACATCCTGATGGTTCTTTGATGCCGCACGCAGCATGCCAGGTCCGCCGATGTCGATATTTTCGATCGCTTCTTCATATGTGACGTCTTCCTTAGAAATCGTTTCTTTAAATGGATAGAGGTTGACGACAACGAGGTCAATCGGCTGAATCCCGTGTTCATTGATCTGCGCCATATGCTCTTCATTGCCGCGAACCGCCAGAAGGCCGCCGTGAATATTCGGGTGAAGGGTTTTTAACCGGCCGTCCATAATTTCAGGGAAGCCTGTCACTTCAGAAATTCCGATCACATCCACACCGTTTTCTTGAAGAAGCTTTTTCGTTCCGCCTGTGGAGATGACTTCAACGCCAAGCTCTGTCAGTTCTTTTACGAAAGGAACGAGATTTGTTTTATCTGAAACACTGATTAACGCACGTTTAATGGTCATGCCTTTTCACCTCTGTTATTTAATCCTAATAGCTGTTTAATCACACTCGGATACCATTTATGCTCAAGCTTGTGAATCCGCTGTTCGATTGTTTCCAATGTATCATGTTCATCAATTTCGATTGCCTTTTGAGCGATGATCGGACCTGTATCCATTCCTTCATCGACATAATGCACGGTGATTCCGGCCACCTTCACACCCGCCCGGAACGCCTGTCCGACTGCGTCGATCCCAGGAAACGCCGGAAGAAGCGACGGGTGAATGTTAATGATTTTTCCTCCATATGCTTGAAGGAGCGTATCACCAATTAGCCTCATATAGCCGGCAAGAACAATCAATTCAACCTCGTGAAGACGAAGCTGTTCAATGATGGCTTGTTCAAATGCGGCCTTGTTTTCATAAGACTTCGGCTCAAATGCAAAGGATGGAATGTGGAATGCTTCCGCCCGTTCGATGACTTTCGCCTGCGGTTTGTCGCAAACGAGGAGCGCTGCTGACGCATCCCAGTTCTCCTCCTTCAAACGCGTAACGATGGCTTCGAAGTTTGAACCGTTTCCTGATGCAAATACCGCAAACTTTTTCATGAAAGTGCCGCACCGCCGAATGTGACGCCTTCACCTTTTTTCACTCGCCCGATTAAATAGGCTTTTTCGCCATGGCTTTCAAGCGTTCCGATCACATCTGTCAGATGCTCTTCTTTGACAGCCAAAACAAAACCGATACCCATATTAAAGACGTTGAACATGTCTTCTTCCTTCAGCTTGCCGTACTCTTGCAAGAAAGAAAAAATTGGCGGGATCGGCCATGAGCCATGATCAATTTCCGCACTTAAGCCTTCCGGAAGCATACGCGGAATATTTTCAATAAATCCTCCGCCTGTCACGTGCGCCATGCCGTGGATTTTTCCGCTTTTGACCGCGGCAAGCACAGGCTTCACGTAAATCCTTGTCGGTTCAAGCAATTCCTCGCCAAGCGGGCGTTCAAACGGCTCATATGTTGTATCGAGGTCCAGCTCCGCATCATCCAGAAGCACTTTTCTGACAAGGGAAAAGCCGTTGCTGTGAAGGCCGCTGGAGCTGAGGCCGATCAACAGATGGCCCTCTTCAATGTTTTCTCCAGTCACGATTTCGTCCTTTTCTGCCACTCCGACTGAGAAACCGGCAATATCGTATTCATCAGCTGTATAGAGCCCCGGCATTTCAGCCGTTTCACCGCCGACTAAGGCTGAACCTGACTGCTCACAGCCTTCCGCCACACCTTGTACAATCTGTTCAATTTTCACTGGGTCCGCTTTGCCAACGGCTAAATAATCGAGGAAAAACAGCGGCTCTGCACCTTGTGCCAGCACGTCATTGACACACATTGCAACAGCGTCCACGCCAATCGTGTCATGCTTATCCATGGAAAAAGCGAGCTTTAATTTTGTGCCGACACCGTCCGTTCCCGAAATGAGAACTGGTTTTTGATAAGAAAGCTCAGACAGGTCAAACATGCCGCCAAAACCGCCAAGGCTGCCCATAACGCCAAGCCGTTTCGTGCGCTCCACGTGTTTTTTCATTCGTTTTACGGCTTCATATCCGGCTTCGATGTCAACTCCTGCGTTTTTATATGCTTCAGACATCCTATTCACTCCTTTAAGGCGCTTTTCAAAATATCTCCCCGAACGAGGGCAGAAAGAGAAAGGCAGCCGAACTGCGCTGCCTTTATGTCATTTTTCAAGTTTTATTTGGTTAATACTGCTTCTTTTACGTGAGGAAGCACTGTATCCTGGTAAATTTCAGTCGGATATTTTCCTGTAAAGCAAGCGAGACACTGTCCGCAATTCGAGTCATCGTATTTTCTGCCGATGCCTTTCAGCAGCCCTTCCACACTCAAAAATGAGAGGGTATCGGCTCCGATTTCCTGACGGATTTCTTCAACAGAATGCGAAGACGCGATCAGTTCTTCATGTGTGGAAGTATCAATGCCGTAAAAGCACGGATGAGCGATCGGCGGTGAACTGATTTTCACATGCACCTCTGTCGCACCCGCTTCTCTTAGCATCGTGACAATCCGGCGGCTAGTTGTTCCTCGCACGATAGAGTCATCCACCATCACGACGCGTTTGCCTTCTACAACCCCGCGCACCGCAGACAGCTTCATTCTGACGCCTTGCTCACGCAGAGCCTGGGACGGCTGAATAAACGTTCTGCCAACATAACGGTTTTTGATTAAGCCAAGCTCATACGGAATGCCTGTTGCCTCTGCATAGCCGATCGCCGCTGAAATACTGGAATCCGGAACCCCGGTTACGACGTCAGCTTCAACTGCGGATTCCTGAGCCAGCATTTTCCCAAGGTTTTTACGGGCACTGTGCACATTAATACCGTCAATATTGCTGTCTGGTCTGGAGAAATAAATGTACTCCATGCTGCAAATGGAACGATTGATATTCATGGAAAAACGCTCTGATTTCATGCCTTCATCATTGATGATCAGCATCTCACCCGGTTCTACCTCACGAAGGTACGTTGCGCCGACAACATCAAATGCGCATGTTTCCGATGCGACCACATAAGCGTCGCCCATCATGCCGATGGATAGCGGTCTCAGCCCGTTTGGATCAAGTGCGACAATCATTTCTGTTTCGGTCATGATCAGGAACGCGTAGGCGCCTTTCAGCATAGAAAGCGAGTTTTTAATTTGGTCCTTCAGCGTGAAGTGTCCGCTTCTTTTGATCAGGTGAGCCAAAACCTCTGTATCCGAAGAGGTTTGAAAGATGCTCCCTTGATTTTCGAGCTGCTGCTTTAGCTGAGTGGCGTTGACAAGATTTCCGTTATGAGCAAGCGCCAGGCTGCCATTGTTTTGGGAACGGAAGAGGAGCGGCTGAACATTTTCGTATCCGCCGCCTCCAGCCGTTGCGTACCGAACGTGCCCGATAGCGCCTTTTCCCTTTACTTTGCTGAGTTCGCCGTTTTGAAATACTTCAGTGATCAGACCTTGGCCTTTGTGAGCCGTCAGCTTTTCACCATCAGTCGCTACGATGCCCGCACCCTCCTGTCCTCGGTGCTGAAGGCTGTGAAGACCGTAATACGTGATTTGCGGGGCTTCTTCATGTCCCCAAATCCCAAAAACGCCGCATTCTTCATTTAAGCCTTTGATTTCAGCAAGCATGGGATAGCTCCTTTCCATACGCGTTCAAGCTCTTTCGTTTGCGCATGAATCATTTGTTGTCCGTCTTGGTTTTGAATCGCCAGAATTCCGTCAGCTGTTACCTCACCAATATGAACCGCATCTTTGACAGTTGCTTCAAACGCAGCTTGATGTTCTTTTTTCACTGAAACGACGAAGAGGGATTGAGATTCAGAGAATAATAACGCCGCTTCCCCTTCTACAGTCACATTAGCGCCAAGGTTTTCCGTCGTCATGACACTTTCCGCAATCGCTACGCCTAAGCCGCCTTCAGACACATCATGCGCAGATTGAACGAAGCCTTTTTTAATCGCGTCAAGCAGTGCTTTTTGACGAGACAGCTCTACATCAAGATCGATTTGCGGCGCTTTGCCGTAAATACGGCCTTCTGTCATTTTTTGCAGCTCGCTTCCGGCAAACTCTGGTTTTGTTTCGCCTATCACATATACGAGATCTCCCGCTTGTTTGAAATGCTGTGTTGTAATGTGTGCTGTATCTTCAATTAAGCCAACCATGCCGATAACTGGTGTCGGATAGATCGCCGTGCCGTTTGATTCGTTATAAAGCGATACGTTACCGCCAATAACCGGTGTGCTGAGAACATTGCATGCTTCGCTTATGCCGTCTGCCGCTTTTTCGATCTGCCAGAAGATTTCCGGCTTCTCCGGGTTTCCGAAGTTAAGGTTATCTGTGACCGCAAGCGGTTCTGCGCCTGAGCAAATGATGTTGCGCGCTGCTTCAGCGACAGCAATTTTCCCTCCGACTTCAGGATCAAGATAGAGATAACGCGCGTTACAGTCTGTCGTCATCGCCAGCGCCTTTTTCGTTCCGCGGATTCTGAGAACACCAGCATCAGACCCAGGAGCGACAACTGTATTCGTGCGCACCATGTAGTCATACTGATCATACACCCACTCTTTACTCGCAATCGTCGGCTGCTGAAGAAGGGCCTTCAGCGTTTCATTCGCATCTTCAATTTGCGGAGCCTGAACGTCCGTTTCCAAAAACTCGCGATAGTAAGCAGGCTCTTGAGAAGGCTTATGGTAAACCGGTGCTTCTTCTGCCAAGGCATCAACAGGCAGCTCGCACACAACCTCTCCTTTGTGTGTCAGGCGAAGCATTTTATCATCTGTCACATGTCCGACAGAAACCGCTTCAAGATCGTACTTGTCAAAAATATCGATGATTTCCTGCTCACGTCCGCGCTCAATAACCAAAAGCATCCGTTCTTGTGATTCAGAAAGCATCATTTCATACGCGGTCATGCCTGTTTCGCGCTGAGGAATCAGGTCAAGGTTCATTTCAATGCCAGAACCGGCTTTACTTGCCATTTCTGCACTTGAGCTTGTTAAACCGGCAGCTCCCATATCCTGAATGCCGACTAAGGCGTCGCATTGGATGACTTCCAGACATGCTTCAAGCAAAAGCTTCTCCATAAACGGATCGCCGACTTGGACAGCAGAACGCTTTTCTTCAGACGAGTCTGACATTTCTTCAGAAGCAAACGTAGCGCCGTGGATGCCGTCACGCCCAGTTTTCGCTCCTACGTACATTACTGTGTTGCCGACACCTTTTGCCTGGCCTTTTTTGATGTCTTCATGATTGATTAAACCGACGCACATGGCGTTGACGAGCGGATTTCCTTCATAGCTGCTGTCAAACTGCACTTCTCCGCCGACTGTCGGGATGCCGATACAGTTGCCGTATCCGGCAATACCCGCTACTACTTCTTCAAACAAGTACTTCACGCGGGGTGAAGTCAGTTCACCAAATCGAAGAGAGTTCAATACAGCGATTGGGCGTGCACCCATTGAGAATACATCACGGATAATTCCGCCTACGCCAGTCGCAGCGCCTTGGTAAGGCTCGAGAGCTGATGGGTGGTTATGTGATTCAATTTTGAACACAACCGCTTGGTTATCACCGATATCCACGATTCCGGCGCCTTCCCCCGGCCCCTGCAGCACACGCTCGCCGCTTGTCGGGAATTTACGCAGAATCGGCTTTGAGTTTTTATAGCTGCAATGCTCAGACCACATGACAGAAAAAATTCCGATTTCTGTGTAGTTCGGCAATCTTCCAAGAATGGATTCTATCAATGCAAACTCATCATCACTGACACCCATTTGCTGATACAGTTTCTCTTCTTTTATTTGTTCTTTACTTGGTTCAAGCAGTAGTGACATGAGTTTCCCTCCAATTTTTCACGATAGACTGGAACAATTTAAGACCGTCGGCGCTTCCAAGCAGTTCATCGACCGCGCGCTCAGGGTGAGGCATCATGCCTAATACATTGCCTTTCTCATTCACGACACCGGCAATGTCGCTGACACTTCCATTAATATTAGAGCCGTATGTGAAAGCAATTTGATTGTTTTCCTTTAATGTAGCAAGCGTCTCGTCATCACAGTAGAAATTCCCTTCACCATGGGCAACCGGGATTGTAATCGATTCTCCCTTTTCGTATGAAGCTGTGAATAAGGTTTCGTCGTTCTGAACAATCAATTCAACCGGACGGCAAATGAACTTCAGATCTTTGTTGCGTCTCATTGCGCCTGGCAGCAGCCCAAGCTCCTGTAAAATCTGGAATCCGTTACAGACGCCAAGAACAGGTTTTCCTTCAGCCGCTGCTTGTTTGACAGCTGGCATAATATTCGCAAATCGGGCGATGGCGCCGCATCTTAAGTAATCGCCGTAAGAAAACCCTCCCGGAATTAACACGCCGTCGAAGCCGTCAAGACTTGTTTGCTCATGCCAGACGTATTCCACTTCATGGCCGAGCTCATCCTTTACAGCATGATACATATCGATATCACAGTTGGAGCCGGGTAACACAATCACCGCAAATTTCACTGTGCGACTACCTCCTCAACCTCGTATCTGTAATCTTCAATCACTGTGTTCGCAAGAAGTTTTTCGCACATTTCTTTCACTAGCACGTCAAGATCACGGTCAGATTTTTCAATGGTAAGCTCCATGTATTTCCCGATGCGCACATCTTGAACTTCGTTGTAAGTCATACTGTGCAAGGCATGCTGGACAGCGCTCCCTTGTGGATCTAGTACACTTTCTTTTAAGCTGACATAAACTTTTACTTTATACATGATGAATGCCTCCCAGTCTTTTGAAAATCTCTTCGTATGCGTCGGTTAAGCTTCCCAGATTGCGTCTGAATAAATCTTTGTCCAGCTTTTCGTTCGTTTCTTTATCCCACAAGCGGCATGTGTCAGGAGAAATTTCATCCGCCAAAAGCACTTGCCCTTCTGCATCTAGACCGAATTCAAGCTTGAAATCTATTAATCTGATTTGACAATCGTCGAAAATGCTTTGAAGCTCTTCGTTTACTGTTTTTGTAATGGACTTAATGGTTTCTACCTGCTCAGGAGTCGCCGCCTTCAAAAGCCAAATATGATCTTCGGTGATGAGCGGATCACCCAGCGCGTCATCCTTGTAGTAAAACTCGATAATCGGCTGTTCAAGTTCCGTGCCTTCTGGAATGCCGAGACGTTTGGACATGCTTCCTGCCACAACATTTCTGACGACGACTTCAAGCGGCACGATCGTTACCTTTTGAATGAGCTGCTCTGTTTCCGAAATGCGCTCGATAAAATGATTGTTAATGCCCTTAGCATGAAGGTGTTTGAAAATGAGGCTTGAAATTTCATTATTTAAGCGCCCTTTTCCGCTGATTTCTGCTTTTTTCTCGCCGTTAAAGGCAGTGGCGGAGTCTTTATACACGACATACAGCGTGTTTTCGTCATCGGTTTTGTAGATCTTTTTTGCTTTTCCTTCGTATAAAAGTTCATTCTTCACAATATTCACGGAAGGCCTCCTAACCCGAATGTTGGGAATTTTCAAACTGCGGCGGCTTAGAAGAAGCCGCTAAAAGCTTCTTCTATGCTAAACCTAAACGTTCAAAGATCAGATCAACATTTTTCAGATGGTAATTGTAATCAAAGCAGTCAGCAATTTTTTCCGGAGAAAGACGTGACGTGATTTTCTCTTCCGCTTCCACAAGTTCGCGGAACGGCACTTGTTTTTCCCACGCTTCCATTGCTTTCGGCTGAACTGTATCATAGGCTTCTTCACGTGTAAGGCCTGTGTCAATCAAAGCAAGCAGCACACGCTGAGAATAGATAAGGCCGAGAGTGCGGTCCATGTTGCGCTTCATGTTTTCCGGGAAGACCGTTAAGTTCTTCACGATGTTGGAGAAGCGGTTCAGCATGTAGTTCAGCGCAATTGTCGCATCCGGAAGAATAATCCGTTCTGCTGAAGAATGAGAAATATCGCGCTCATGCCATAATGGAACATTTTCGTAAGCTGTCATCATGTAGCCGCGGATCACGCGCGCCATGCCTGTCATGTTTTCAGAGCCAATCGGATTTCGTTTATGCGGCATTGCAGATGAACCCTTTTGCCCTTTCGCGAAAAATTCCTCAACTTCACGTGTTTCACTCTTTTGCAGTCCGCGGATTTCCACAGCGAATTTCTCAATGCTTGTCGCGATCAAAGCAAGTGTTGCCATATAGTCAGCATGGCGGTCACGCTGAAGGGTTTGAGTGGAAATTGGTGCTGCTTTCAATCCGAGCTTCTCACAGACATATTGTTCAACAAATGGATCAATGTTCGCATATGTGCCGACAGCGCCAGAAATCTTTCCAACCTCGATGCCTGCTTTCGCTTGTTTGAAGCGCTCAAGATTACGTTTCATTTCTTCATGCCAAAGCGCAAGTTTTAAGCCGAAAGTTGTAGGCTCAGCGTGTACGCCGTGCGTGCGCCCCATCATGACTGTGTATTTATGTTCTTTCGCTTTTTCTTTTATAATGTCAACAAATCTCTCAAGATCCTTGAGCAAAATATCGTTTGCCTGTTTTAATAAGTAGGAAAGAGCTGTATCAACAACGTCAGTTGACGTTAATCCGTAGTGCACCCACTTTCTTTCTTCGCCCAGTGATTCGGAAACGGCGCGTGTAAAAGCGACAACGTCATGGCGCGTGTCCTGTTCGATTTCTAAAATGCGGTTGATGTCAAATGACGCGTTCTCACGCATAACCTTTACATCTTCTTTCGGAATGACGCCAAGCTCCGCCCACGCTTCACAGGCAAGAATCTCTACCTCCAGCCATGCTTGAAATCTGTTTTCATCCGTCCAAATCGCGGACATTTCAGGTCTTGAATAACGTTCGATCATTCTGCTTGTCCTCCGTCTCTATTCATCCATTTATTTGTGATCTCCTGAATCCATTCGTCTTCAGGCTGCTTCATAAATGTAATATGCCCCATTTTGCGGCCTTTTTTGATTTCATGTTTTCCGTATATATATAGCTTTGCCTCTTTTAAAAGCTCCGGGTCTTCCTCCACAAGCTTCACTTCATCGCCGAGAAGATTCACCATCATGCCCGGCTTCAGCAAATCTGTCTTCCCAAGCGGAAGCCCGCATACCGCTCTGATATGCTGCTCAAACTGGCTCGTCTCGCAAAGGTCCAGCGTATAATGCCCAGAATTGTGCGGTCTTGGCGCCAGTTCATTGACCAAAAGCTCTCCGTCCTCTGTCAGGAACATCTCAACAGCAAGCGGTCCGACAAGGTTAAGCTCATCTGCAAGCTTAACTGCGAGATCAGCAGCCTTCTGCTGAATCCCTTTCTCTACCCGTGCGGGCACGATGCTTTGGAAAAGAATATTGTTGTGGTGAATGTTTTCAGCTGTCGGAAATGTTGAAATTTCACCGTTTACCGATCTGACGACGATCACCGACAGTTCCATTTCAAAAGAAACCCAGCTTTCAAGAATGCAAGTTCCGTGTTCTAACAGACCGGCTGCCTGCTCCATTTGCGCCTCTTCTTTTATCACAAATTGGCCTTTGCCGTCGTACCCGCCGCGGCATGTCTTCAGAACTGCGGGTAACCCGAGCTCCTGTACCGCCTGTTTCAGTTCATCCTTTGTTTTGACGATGCTGTACGGTGCGACTTCACAGCCCGCGGATTGAATTGCTTTTTTCTCTGTTTCACGGTTTTGGGTAATGAGCAGCAGCTCACTTCCTTGCGGGAGATACGCATGATCTTTCAGCCAATGCAGCGCATCATAGTCGATGTTTTCAAACTCATATGTGATGATATCGCTGATTTCAGCCAATTTTCGAATCGCTTCACGGTCATTATAATGAGCGGTAATTTCGACATCCGCAACCTGCCCGCACGGCGAATCTTTCACCGGATCAACGACCGCGACTTTATACCCCATTTGTTTGGCGGACACAGCCATCATTTTCCCAAGCTGGCCGCCGCCGATAATGCCGATTACAGCTCCCGGATAGATGATTTGTTTAGACAAGCTGATCACTGCTTTCTAACACTGTCTGTTTTGTATTTTCTCTTCTCTCATCCAGCTTACGGGCAAGGTCTTCGTCAAATGCTGACAAAATTTGCGCCGCTAACAGGCCTGCGTTCACAGCACCCGCTTTGCCGATGGATGTTGTCGCAACAGGCACGCCTCCAGGCATTTGGACGATGGAAAGAAGTGAATCCATTCCGTTCAGCGCCTTGGACTGAACCGGAACTCCAATGACTGGCAGTGTTGTTTTCGCAGCCGTCATCCCTGGCAGATGCGCCGCTCCTCCGGCACCGGCAATAATCACCTTGATGCCTCTTTCTCTAGCAGTTTCAGCATATTCAAACATGAAATCAGGCGTCCGGTGAGCGGAAACGACCTTTTTTTCGTACGGAACATTGAGTTCGTCAAGTATGTCGCATGCGTGTTTCATTGTCTCCCAATCGGAAGTGCTTCCCATGATGATTCCTACTAGCGGCTGCATTCTGTTCCCCACCTTCTAATGCTTTTGTTTTCAGAAAATAAAAAATACCCGCTCTGCATTGCACTTATGAGGAAGCAATACAAACCGGGCATGGTACATGTATCGTCAGTCGTTCGCTTCTGCGATATATCCATGTCAGTTTTATCGATCACTTTCCTGCATAGTCCGGCAATTTACGGTTGCCGGGTAGAAACTTATGGGCCATATTCCCAAGATTATATGAGGTCGTGTTTTGATTTCATGTTTATCTTAACAACGGACATGGATAATGTCAACGATATTATCGAACGATACAAAAATTCATTCTACTAATGTTCGTGTTTTAGATCAATTTCCCTTCAAATACGATTTTTTTCCCGCACGGAACGATCTGAATTGACCCATTTTCCTTTTTTTCCATAAAAATAGGCTCTTCCATTCGCCTTACAGGCAGATATCCTTCTTCTTTCATTTGCTGAAGCACCGCATCAATCGTTTGTTGCTCTGTCACTTCAAACTTTTTCTTCTTCGGCTTTGCCATTATTCTTTAATTCTCCTCTTCTTCACCGCTTTGACCCAGAAGCCGCCGTGGATTGTTTTTGGTTCGTACGCAATAATAAAGGCTTTTGAATCAAGTGTTTTAATCGTATCATATAGCTGGAGTTCATATTTTCTCGGCGTCAGGATCTGAAGGGCTGTGCGGTCGCCTTCAAGCCCGCCTGCCACCCAATTTGTCACGCCGTAGCCTTTTTCACGGAGCTGCTTCGGAAGATCAAGATCGAGCTCCTTTGTAATCACATTGACCATAATATAGCCAAGCGCCAATTTTTCTTCTATTTTCATGCCGACAATTACGCCAAGACCGTAACCGAGCGCGTACGCGATCACATTTTGAATCTGGTCTAAGTTATCGAGCACCAGACTCAGCCCTGTCACATAAACCAGTATTTCAATCGTACTGATGCCGGCCGCTAAATAACGCTGTCCTTTCAGCGTTAAAATCATTCTTATCGTAAAAAATGACACATAGACAATATTAATAATGAGAATTATGAGAACCATGGCTATCCCATTTGATAAGATGGTTTGCATCATTTTATTCATCCCCCTACTCTTCAGCTTGCACAAAGCATTCATATTCTACTAGAGAAATGAGCCGTTTACAATCAGCTTCGCCCGTAAGCTTAAGCAAAATATTTCGACACGCTTTTATGTGTTGAACAGTAGTAGTTTACCCTCTTTCTCGCCTTTTCAAAATCAAAACAAAAAAGCCCGCTTTTCAGCAGACTCACCTCTTCATATCTATTGTCAGATCTCTTTTTTCATTTTCTGAAGGGACTTGTATTCTTTCTCAAGCTCACTCAGCGTGTAGTCAGCAAGCTGTTCCCCTCTTCCTTGATAAAATTCCGAGAGCAGTAATTTGGTTTTTAAAAATTGCTTCTTTTGGTTAATTGCTCGGCGAAGTACATCAGCCATGTCCATCATCCTCCTTAAACATAAAGGTTTTTGCGCTGGACGTTTTCAGCATTTTCCCCATCATACACGGGTTAATCCTACAAATCAACTATGTTTTTTAGATATATTTGTAAAAAGTGTGACATAAAAAAACCGGCTAGGATTAGCCGGTTTTTTCATTAAAGCGGAATCAGCGACGCCGTAAAATACTCAGAAATAAACGGCCAAGTCACTGCCGTAAACAGCAGCGCTATCGCAACCACTGCAAATACACAATAGATATAATCAATTGGTGCATCTTGTGTCGCCTGGTACACACGCTGTACATACAGCGCGATGATAAAAAAGATGGAAAACAAGATCAGCACCGTAAACAGTACTGTCAGCATTGGGATATTTACGATCGCAAAGATCAGCCAAAGGATTGAAACAGCAATTACCGGTACAAGCAATGAACCCAATACGGCAGCCGCTTCTCTGAACGTCACCTTATGCTTCATCATATAGCGGGAGACAGCCCATATAGCAAAGACCATTACCGCGAAAAAGATCAGCAAATACACAAGAACAACTAAAAACCCGTCATAGAAAGCATGATGGCGTTCTCCGAAACCGAGCGGCCGATTCCAGCTTGCCTTTAACTGAAACCAATTCCCAATTGAAAAAATGATACTGAATATAAGCATTGAAATCAGACCGTACTTATAATGAGAAAAACCATCCGTTACGATAGTTTTCGCCGGTGATTTTAAAATCGAGAACGCAAAACCGCAATATCTGTTGATGGCTGCCCAAACAGACGCAAGCTTGTCTTTAACAGTTGATTCACCGCGTTCCTGGCGCGGTTTCTGCTTTTGTTTTTGCTTCTGCTTGCTTTGCCGGCTCGCCTTTCTGGACATTCTCGATAGCGGTTCTTCATCTGCATCTATTCTTTCACTCTGGTTAATTTCTTCTTCAAACGTTTCTTTTCTTTCTTCCGTCATGTCAGCAACTCCTATCAAAAAAATACGCGGAATACCATTCAGCAAGAAAATAAAACACTTATATAAGGTACCGAAGCCTTCCTGAACAGTCAAGTCATTTCCATTTAAGTAAAGCATGGCGGCACATCTACATGACGGTATATCGTATGAAATGGTTTTATCTTTTGCAACAAAAAAACCAGCTGCCGGTGCAGCTGGTTTTTCATTCCTTATTTTAAGAAGATAAAGTACAGGATAAATACGATAAACAGCCCGTACATGATTGGATGAACCTCTTTGGCTTTTCCTTTGCACACCATTGTAATCGGATAGAAAATAAACCCGATGGCAATACCAGTCGCAATGCTGTACGTTAACGGCATCATGATCATGGTAAGGAAAGCAGGAACGGCCACTTCGAACTTATCCCAAGCGATTTTGCCAAGCGGCGCCACCATCAATGCACCAACAATAATAAGCGCCGGCGCTGTTACATTTGACGTAACGACTGATAGGAGCGGAGAGAAAAACGTAGCCAGTAAAAAGAGAATCCCTGTTACAATTGCGGCAAATCCTGAACGGGCACCCGCAGCGACACCTGAGCTTGATTCCACATAAGAAGTTGTTGTAGACGTACCAAGCACGGCACCGATCACAATAGAAGATGAATCAGCTAAAAGCGCACGGCCCGCACGCGGCAATTTGTTTTCCTTCATTAAACCAGCTTGTGTCGCCACAGCAACAAGTGTACCAGCTGTATCAAAAAATCCGACAAACAAGAATGTTAAAATAACGATCAGCATTTGTACAGAGAAAATATCCGGGAGGTGAATCCACGCTTGTCCGAAAGTCGGCGCAAGGCTTGGCACACTGCCGACAATTTGAGTCGGAACCGGAACCAAACCGAAAATCATGCCGGCTACCGCTGTTAATAACATCCCGATAAACACGCCTGCGTTCACGCGAAGCACCATTAAAATAACCGTGACAATCACACCGAAAATCGTTAACAGCACAGGACCGCTGTGAATGTTTCCGATCGTGACGAGCGTAGAAGGATTTGCAGTAATGATTCCTGAGCCTTGCAAACCAACGAATGTAATAAACAGGCCGATCCCCGCACCGACTGCCAATTTCAGCTCAGGCGGAATGGCGTTGATGATTTTTTCACGAAAACCTGTTAAAGAAAGAGCAACGAAAATAAGACCTGAAATAAAAACACCAGACAAAGCTGCCTGCCATGAAATACCCATACCAAGGACAACAGAAAACGCAAAAAACGCGTTCAGCCCCATACCCGGCGCGATGGCAATCGGATATCTCGCTATTAATCCCATTAAGATACAGCCTGCTGCAGACGCCAGCGCTGTCGCTGTAAAGACTGCACCCTGGTCAATTCTCAGCGCCTCCGGAAAATCTTTCACGCTCTCCAAAGCAAGCGTAATCGGATTGACGAACAAAATATATGCCATAGATAAAAAAGTCGTTAATCCGCCAATGATTTCATTGCGATAGCTGGTGCCCAGCTCATCAAACTGAAAAAACGTTTTCAAGCTATTTGACTCCCTTCACTCTTTGCTATTTATTCTGTCCTGAAAACGCCAAATAAAAAACGCCCCAATACATTTTGGGACGCTTGACTACAGACGGATTTCAGTTTGAATAAATAAACGTGTTTTATTTATATCAAACGAAAGAAATGTTTACGTAGTCAAGCCATTTACGGTAGCTTGGTAGAGACTTGCGAGCCATATTCCCGCGATTATACGAATTCATCTTATTTGATTTCTGTGTCTATTGTACCAACTTCATTTTGAATTGACAATATAAACAACGAACATTACTTATTAAAAAAATTGGTTTATTCGTCTATTGACTAAATTGGCAACAATGATAAAAACCGTATGCATGACTTCATACGGCTTTTCAACTTATGATTATTTTATCTTGAAGGCTGACTCACCTGATGCACTGGTACAGTAAACGAGAATGGCTTTAGTTGAATCAGGTCATTTAAAACGCCTTTATCAATATACAGACCGTATTCATTAAACTCAAAATGCTTTAAAGACAGCTTATCAAGATAAGCGTCATCCAGTTCAAAAGTTGATAACATTTCGGCTGTGTCCATATTCTTCACTTCAGCTTTATTCCATTTCAAATAATAACCTTCTTCATAATAAGCCATTGGATCAGACCATGATTGCATTTTTTTCATATCACCAAGGCCAATCATTTCACCTATATTCACTAAGTCATCTTTTGACATATTTGAAGTATCAACTCCAGTGAAACGGTAATGAACCAATACTTCCCTCCCCTCTTGTTTAATGTTATTGATTTCTATCCCTATGTTTTGATGCTTTGTTTCCGAAAGACGATACGGCATCTCTGCATTTAGAGGGACGATTTCACTGCCCTCAGCCTCAGATCTAATATCTGCAATTAATGTTAGCTTTTTCGCTTTTGGATTGATTGGTGATTCTAACTGTGTTTGTCCTTTTGCTCTTACCGTTCTCTCGTTTACCTTTATGCGATCTCCAAGTTCGATGTTTGATGCTGACATCTCATATGTGTTTCCTAAATCATCTTTAACTTCGTTAATTTCAACCGTATCATGCTTTGCTATGCCTTGATAATCGATTGTAAATTGAAGGACAGATCCAAGTTTCCCGTTTTCCACTTGAATATTGGAAAATTGATAACGATTATGATAAGCCGATATAATTTTTGAGCTTTCTAAATAACCCGCATTCTTTTTGGTAATAGGCAGTTTGAATCTCCAATTTCCCGGTATTTCATTGATATGAGTCATCACAAAAGGCACGGTATCCCCATTCTTTATTTCTGTCCCCTTTGTATAAAGCCTTAATTGACCAGCATATTGTTTGTTATTTAATTTTTTGAGCATTAAGGAATCGTAGTTGATTGAAAAATTATTGTTAAAACTCGCTTTACTCACATTATAACTGAGCTCTTTTTCATCAGACTGGAGGTTATCAACAGTAAAGTTATACACAAGCTGTCCGGCATCGTAATAGGAGCTGTTTACAGAAACAGTGATTCCCCTGGAGTCTGCTTTTTCATTTAAAGCTGTGACCAAATTGCTTTTAAACAATGATAGACCAACTTTATCTTGAAAATCCTTATAAATTTGTCCGACAATGGGTATGCTCCCCATCGCTTTGTTTACAGAGGGAAGAAAAAGACCAGATGATAAATACAATATACATACCACAGCAGCAATAGCCATTCCATTTGTAATAGTTCGTGCCCATTTAAAACGGCGCCTTGTGTTACTTTCATTTTCAGCACGAACGACAGCTTGATGTATTGCCTCTTTGAGTACTTTCTTTGGCACTTCAATGTTATCAAATATCTGCTTCATTTGGTGTTTGTCCATTTGTTTTGATCCTCCTTTTCCAGCTCCTGTTTCAATGCTTTTCTCGCTCTATGTAAATGGGTTTTAATTGTGCCTTCTGCCATTCCTGTTTGTTCAGCTATCATTGAAATCGAATAATCTTGAAAATAATAGAGCTGAATTGTTAACTGAACATGTTCATCAAGTGTATCCAGCGCATTGCGCAAGTCTATATATTCTTCAATATTCCTTTGGTCCGTGCCAGTGTCATGATGGCTTTCAAACGGAACTAATTCCCCCTGCTTTTTCTTCATTGCAAAAATTGAATTAATAAGAATTCGGGTGAGCCACGTTAAAAAGTACTTTGGCTCTTTTAGTTTTTCTATACCTATAAAAGCTTTATAAGCCGTTTCCTGTACAGCATCAAGTGCATCTTCTTTATTTCTTAAATAGAGATAAGCTGTTTTATATAAAGTCTCCTGATGTGCCAGCATAAGCTTTTCAAAGGCCCGTGCATTTCCTTTTCTCGCCTTTGTAATCAATCTTTCTTCCTTCACCTTATCCACCTCCTATGTTGTTAGATACAAAAATTGTCGAAACGGTTTCAAAAAGTTAACAAAAAAAACGCCCCTTTTGAAAAAGGGACGTTTTTCTCATTGTTATTTACTTATTCCCACTCAATCGTCGCAGGCGGCTTACTTGTAATATCGTACACCACGCGGTTAATGTGCTTCACTTCGTTTACGATACGTGTCGAAATGACTTCAAGCACATCCCACGGGATACGCGCCCAGTCAGATGTCATGCCGTCGATTGATGTAACGGCACGGATTCCGATTGTGTAATCATATGTTCTTGCGTCACCCATAACACCAACGCTGCGGATGTCAGGAAGAACAGTGAAGTATTGCCAGATATCACGCTCTAAGCCGTGATTTGCAATTTCTTCACGCAAGATTGCATCTGATTCACGAACGATTTCAAGTTTTTCTTCTGTTACTTCGCCAAGAACGCGGATTCCGAGTCCCGGTCCTGGGAACGGCTGACGCCATACGATTTCATCCGGAATGCCGAGCTCTGTGCCAAGCGCGCGCACTTCGTCTTTGAAGAGCGTATTTAACGGCTCGATCAGCTCAAACTGCATGTCTTCAGGAAGTCCGCCGACATTGTGGTGAGATTTGATCGTTTGCGCCGTTGCTGTACCGCTCTCGATGATATCTGTGTAAAGCGTACCTTGTGCAAGGTAGTCGATGCCTTTGAGCTTGTCCGCTTCATCATCAAACACGTAAATGAATTCATTACCGATGATTTTGCGTTTTTGCTCAGGATCAGAAACGCCTTTTAGTTTGTTTAAGAATCGATCTTTTGCGTCTACTTTAATCACATTCATGTTAAAGCCTTCGCTGAATGTTTTCATAACACCCTCAGCTTCGCCTTTACGGAGAAGACCATGGTCTACAAAGATACAAGTCAGCTGGTCGCCGATCGCTTTATGAATCAAAACAGCAACAACTGAGGAATCAACGCCGCCGCTTAGCGCGCAAAGAACCTGTTTGTCTCCGACCGTTTCACGGATTTTTTGCATTTCGATTTCGATAAAGTTCTCCATTGACCATTCGCCTTCGCATTCGCAAACACCGAATACAAAGTTTTTCAGAAGATCATTGCCGTATTCAGAGTGGCGCACTTCCGGGTGGAACTGAACGCCATACCATTTTTTGTCCGCTTTGCTCATCGCTGAGTTCGGGCAGTGATGGCTTGTCGCGTCAACAGTGAAGCCTTCAGGAACTTCTACAACCAAATCGCCGTGGCTCATCCAAACCACTTGTTCGTTTGGAAGATCTTTGAACAAATCAGGTGTGCCTTCGATGCGGATGTTTGCTTTTCCGTATTCACGCTGGCTTGCCGCTTCAACTTTACCGCCAAGGTAATGAGTCATCAGCTGCATGCCGTAGCAAATTCCCAAAACAGGAATATCAAGCTCGAAGATTTTCTCGTCACAGCGGAAAGAGTTTTCATCATACACACTGTTTGGACCGCCGGATAAAATAATTCCTTTTGGATTCATTTTTTTAATTTCTTCAGCCGTCAATGTATGTGGATGCAGCTCGCTGTAAACACCGAATTCACGGATACGGCGTGTAATCAGCTGGTTATACTGACTGCCGAAATCAAGGACAAGAATCATTTCATTCACTAACTTTGTCATGGTTGTCACCTAATCTCCTCTAAGTTTTTTGACACAGAAAAAAACGAGGACAGATATGAAGCTCGCTCCGCCCTCTTTGGCAAGGCCGTTTGCCGGAGTCAGGCCAACTCGCTCCCAGACTCCGATAATATTCACTAATTCTAACAACACGTTGATAAGCGGTCAAGACCATCTTCTTTTAATTAAATTTTCCCATAACTCTCTGGAATCATTCCAAAGCGCTGAAGAATCTTCATTTCTGTAAAGCGCCCTTTCATAGCTTAATGTCAGCTTTGACATGTCTTCTATGTCGTATTTTTCATCGATTCGTTTTGCATAATCACGCAGCGTTTCACTGCCTCGTTTCGGCAGTCCTTTTCTCTTCAGTTGTTTCAGCAGCGCGTCATATGCCTCAAAAAACGCGTGCTGATCGTTGCGCCGCTTCAATTTCCTCACGGCGAAAACAGGAATCCATAACGAGCGGAAAACATACAGCAATACAGCTGCCACCAGGAGGACTGCAAGAATCGCAAGCGCTGCATACAAGCCCGCACCGGAATTGGTATGTGAAGCGGACGGCTTTTTAGAAACAGCTGGCTCCCGCTTTTCCTTTTGTTTTTCCTCTTTTTGCGGCTGTTTTTTCTCTTCTTTCTGTTTCTCTTTTGCTTTCTTCGGCGAGCTGCTTTTATCGCTGCCGGAGTCCTTTGTGTCAGAAGAAGTAAATTCAGCCGGATTTGTAAACCCTTTAGTCGGCTCAAATGTAACCCAGCCCTGTTCCGGGAAATACACCTCTACCCAGGAATGGGCATTGTTATTTGTCACTTCGTAGATGTTGCCATTTTTGTTTCCTGCTTCTTTGTATTCGCCGGACGTATAACCCTTTACCCAGCGGGCCGGAATCCCGGCCGAGCGCAAGAGCACCACCATGGCGGAAGAAAAGTTATCACAATAACCCATTTTCGTTTCAAAGAGAAATTGATCGACATAATCTTCATCATTCTTAGGAATGGTCACGTTTTCTGTTTCATATGTGAACGCATTTGACCCTAAATAGTCCTCAACCGCTTTCACCTTATCAAACATATTGTCGTGATCCTGAGTCAGTTTGATCGCAAGGGTTCTCACCCGCTCTGGCAGTGAATCTGGAAGCTGCATGTAGCGATCGCTGAATGTGTACTCCTCACTGTTTTTTCTCACTTTTACCTTTCTCAGTTCATCCAGCTTATAGACCGGGGAATTGTACGTTACAGTATAATTCCCCATATTTCTGATTTCACCGGCTTGTTCACTGATCGGAGAAATTTGCTCCGTGTTGCCGTTCATTTCAAGTGAGACAGCCTGCTTTGGCTGAATGATTTCCGCACCAATCGGATACATCAGATGGTTATACCCGTAGTGCTTATCGACTTTTACACGGACGGTGCGGCGCTCTGTCGCAACCTTATGGTCAAACCACAGATTTTCAACTTTTCCATTGCTAAGCTGATACGACATGCCTGTGTCTGTTTCAATCCAGCCTTTCCCGGTATACGTATCCTTCGTTTCCACACGGAAATACGTACGCTCTTTTCCCTGCCATGTAAAAACAGGTGTAGCATCCTGCTGGAACGGGCCGCCGAGTGATTCATCATGATTCCCGTATCCGATTTTGCTTTCCCCTGCAGACACGCGGTCTTGATGAGTGATTTTTTTAAGAAAAGGCACCGGATCAGGCCAGGCTGGATCTGATTTTGGAGCGGCGAGTCCGTATCCCGTTGCAGCCAAAACCAATACAGATAAAGGAAGAAACCATTTCAGGACAGATGTTTTTGGCAGTGTGATTCTTTCCATCAGCTTAATGCGCTCCAAGTATAAAAGGCCCAGCATAAAGAAGCCGATCAGCACGATACGGATGACGGCAAAAGTGGCATCATATGGCGTAAAGGTATCAAGAATCGTAATATACGCTACTGTCATCATAAAGAAAAACAAAATTCTTCTCTGGTAAATCACCCAATAATGCAGGAGATAGACCAGCAGCCACAGCAGCACAAAAAACAGCAGGGTCCGAAATGAAGGAATCATGTCATTCCATTGCCCAGATTGAATCAGCGTGATATTCAGATAGACATCCTGCAAAAAAGAGCTGACCCAGCTCAAGTCGAATATAGATCCTTGATAAAACAGGATGTGTATCGAGATCAATGTAAATATGACACAAAAAGGAACGGTGACAAACCACCTCATCCTGAAAAAAGTCAGCAGAAACGTCAAACCGATAAAGACACTAAAAAAGCCTGTATGTTTCGTTTCAGTAAAACTGTCAAGCGGCCTGAGCCACTCCCACAGCAATAAAAAAGCCAGAAAATAAAATAACAGCAAGCTCAAACGGCTTCCCTTGTGATCATCGTGCGGCATGTGAACCAGTCACCTCTCTTTCTAAACAACACGCGAAACTCGCCCGCCCCTCATGACCCGAACTCTGATTTGGCGTTTCATCATGCGTTCAATCATGACATTTTCAGCTTGAGAGAGCTCAGCATCTTTCTCTTTTGCCAGTATCACCGTAATCCGGCCGCCTCCTATTTCTGCGAGGTGCAGCATATCTTCCGTTAACTGTCCCGTGACAACAACTTGATCAGCTTGGCGAACAGATGGCTTTCCCAGCTCTTCCCGTGCATATCGGCTTATCGGGTCTGCCGCATCACAATGAGCGATGGCTAAATGCCGAAGCATGTGCTTGAAATGCTGATCCCCTTCCTGAATAGGGAAAATGTTTTTTTCCTTCCCGATGGAAGCCAGACCAGCACCCGCGCCGTTTTTTAAAACAGAATGAAGAATCGAAGCTGTCACTGAAACGACCTCTTCGAATGCGTCTGAGGAAAAACGGTCCATCAGCAGAAACAGATTTTTGCTGCGAGAAGGCTCAAATTCCTTCGTCATCAGCTGGCTCCGCCGTGCAGAGGTCTTCCAATCTAACGCAGCAAACCGGTCTCCCGGCTGATAATTCCGCACACTTGCTGCGACTGAGGAATGGTGCTGATGAATAGGAGAAGAACCGCTTACACCGTCTTCCTGATGCCTCTCATTCACCTGATAGGAAAAACGCTGAAAGAATGGATAAACAAACAGGGTATCATCCAGCTCAAAAAATGCTGTTTTTTCAATCAAGCCAAGAACATCCCCGGTTCGCACCCTGACAGAATGAAAGTGATGCTCTCCGCGCGGTACCCGAGCTAATTCATAGGACATCGTCATGCTCCGTTTAAACCAAGGAAAAACGAGCCGTTTGGCCGCGGTTTCGTCTCGGTTGAAGGACTCAATTCCTTCTGGCAGGCAATCTTCAATTACCATATACATCAGGGGAAACGGCAGCTTTCTTCTCAGCGTAACCGTTACGCCCAGCCTGTCCCCCGCATGCAATTGTGTTTTATCCATTTGCCTTGAAGCCTGAAAAGAACGGAGCGGATACAAGGCCAGCAGCCCGGCATACAAGACAAAAGGGAGAAACGCGTAAAACAAAAACCAGCTGACAAAGCCGCCCTGAAACATCGCATAAGAAAAAACAGCAGCCGTCAATAAAGTTAATATAATCAGCTTCCAACCATATACGAGCCATTGCCATTTCTTATTCATCAGCGGACCGACGACCTTTGAACCGGCACCTTCACAGCTGACATGATCTCCCTTACGATCGCTTCTGCCTGAATCCCTTCAAATTTTGCCTCAGGATGAAGCATCATCCGGTGCGGCAGCGTGAAAGGAGCTAAATATTGAATATCATCCGGTATGACATAGTCGCGATGATGTAGCAGCGCGTATGCCTGTGCCGCTTTCATGAGGGCGATTGAGCCGCGCGGACTGACGCCTAATTGAACAGAAGGATGCTGTCTCGTTTTCTGCACAATTTCAACGATATATTCCTTAATGCTGTCATCAGCACGGACATTTTGCACTTCCCTCTGTAAACAGATGAAGTCTTCTTTTGCAATAACCGGCTCAAGCGTCTCAATCGGATGGCTTTTTTCCTGAAGAGATAAGACGTCAAGCTCTTCATTAAAGGACGGATAACCCATCCGAAGTTTGAATAAAAAACGGTCAAGCTGAGCTTCCGGCAAAGGATAGGTTCCTTCATATTCGACCGGGTTTTGCGTTGCCATCACAAAAAACGGATCGGCAAGCTGCATCGTATGGCCATCTACCGTGACGCTTCCCTCTTCCATCGCTTCGAGCAAAGCCGACTGTGTCTTCGGAGAGGTACGGTTGATTTCATCTGCCAGCACGATATTTCCCATAATTGGGCCGGGACGATATTCAAATTCCATCGTTTTCGCATTATAGATAGATACCCCTGTTACATCAGATGGCAGCAAATCCGGAGTGAATTGGATTCTTTTGAAATCGGCGCCGATTGACTTTGCCAGCGCGCGGACCATCATCGTTTTTCCGACTCCGGGTACATCCTCAAGCAGCACATGCCCTTTGGCAAGAAGGGCTGCTAAGCTGAGTATGGCGATGTCTCGTTTTCCAACCATTACTCTATTAATATGTTCAACTGCTTTCCCCAGCAAAGGATGCAGGTCTTCTTGATATGCCATTCTTTTCCTCCTAGTCATCTACAAAATTCATCATAATGTAACCTAACTTTACCACAAAAAGCAATCTGTATAAAAAAACGATTCAAGCAAATTGTTTCCAATAAAGCAGGGCAAATCACGCAAAAAAGCTTCCTGTGACAGGAAGCTCCAGATTGTTGACAAAATCCTAAAATGGCTTTCATTTTAGGGTTTTGTCATCTTTTCAGCGTGATCGAAAACCCTTGAAGTCTAGGAAGGACGAGCATAGGAGCGGAGCGAATGTTCTAATTCGTGAGCACCGAAGCGCAGACCTGACAACGAATGCGAGGGTTTGTCGACACGCTGAAGCTTCCTGTGACAGGAAGCTCCATTATTTGTGTTCTAAAGGCTCCATATGAACATGCGAATAATCAATCGCATGCTCCTCCTTCATTCTCCGCTCAATTTCATTGGCTATATCGTGGCTTTCCGTAATATTTAAATCTGCCGATACCTCAACCACCACATCAACATGAACCGTACTGCCCAAGTATCTTGCTTTTATGTCTTTTAAACGGCTCACACCGGAGATTTTTTCGATTGTCTGTTTATAAGCGGAAATGTCCTTTATGTCGAATCCATCTGTCAAAGAGTGAGATGACTCTTTAAAAATATCCCATGCGGTCTTGCAAATAAGCAGACCGATCACAAACGCAGTGACCGTATCAATCCAAGCAAGATGGAATTGAGCAGCCACAATGCCGATAAATGTGCCGATACTGACGAATGCGTCTGATTTATTATCAGCAGCCGCAGCAAGGAGCGCCTGGCTCTTCACCTTTTTGGCCAGCCTTTTATTGTACCGATAAACGATCAGCATCAGGACTGCCCCGCCCGCTGCCGTCCAAGCCGCAATCATATCCGGCGTCTCTTGTTTAGCAGAAAAAATAGATTCTCCGGCGCTGAACAGCACTTGCAGGCCGACAACCATCATAATAAACGATGCGATAAGCGATGCAATCGTTTCCGCTCGAAAGTGGCCGTATGGATGATCTTCGTCAGGAGGCTTTTGAGAGATGCGCAGGCCAATCAGCACAGCAACAGAAGCAATAATGTCAGTTGTATTATTTAACCCGTCTGCCGTAAGTGCTTCCGAGTGAAAAAGATAACCGATGATCAGCTTAATTGCGGAAAGAACTAGATACGCGGCAATGCTGACCAGCGCTCCGGATTCTCCCTTTTTCAGTTCATCATATCTCTCCATACAAAACCTCCTCCCCGCTCACATTTTCCTATTATTATCTTACAAAGCTGATCCGCAGTGGGTCTACAGAAACATGATTCACCCGCCACAGAAAAATAGTGACGAAGGAACACTTTTTCTCTCATCCAATTTATTTGCTCCGCCAAAAAGCCCATCAGATCCAATGACACCAGCGCTTCTCGCATTCTATCGAATTGTAAATAGTACACAAAATCACACAGCGAATAAAAAACGAAACATTTTTTCCACACATTCGCTGAAAGCGCAAACAAAACACTACAAATTTGAAATAAGCTGGTATATTTTCTTACACGAATTTTCGACAAACTGTATATTTATGATAGAGTTTCAATTATCATAATATTCAGTAATGATTGCATTTTAAAAGGAGGTAACTTATGAACCAGTCTCAATCAGGATTAAAAAAGGAATTAAAGACCCGCCATATGACAATGATTTCGATTGCCGGTGTAATCGGAGCCGGCCTATTTGTAGGCAGCGGTTCAGTGATTCACTCGACCGGTCCGGGTGCCGTTGTTTCTTACGCGTTAGCCGGATTATTGGTGATTTTTATTATGAGAATGCTCGGTGAGATGTCTGCCGTAAACCCGACGAGCGGATCGTTTTCTCAATACGCTCACGACGCCATCGGACCGTGGGCAGGATTTACAATCGGCTGGCTGTACTGGTTTTTCTGGGTGATCGTCATCGCGATCGAAGCCATTGCCGGTGCTGGCATTATTCAATACTGGTTCCATGATATTCCGCTGTGGCTGACAAGTTTGATCTTGACCATTGTGCTCACCCTGACAAACGTCTACTCCGTTAAGTCTTTCGGTGAGTTTGAATATTGGTTCTCCCTCATTAAAGTTGTGACTATCATTGCTTTTCTAATCGTTGGTTTTGCCTTTATTTTTGGCTTTGCACCGGGCAGTGAGCCAGTCGGTTTTTCGAATCTTACAGGCAAAGGCGGATTTTTCCCGGAAGGCATCAGCTCCGTATTGCTCGGCATTGTCGTTGTCATCTTCTCTTTTATGGGAACTGAAATCGTTGCCATTGCAGCAGGGGAAACATCCAACCCGATCGAATCTGTGACAAAAGCCACCAGATCCGTTGTATGGCGCATCATCGTCTTTTACGTGGGCTCAATCGCCATTGTCGTGGCGCTGTTGCCATGGAATTCAGCAAATATTTTAGAAAGCCCTTTCGTCGCTGTACTTGAGCATATAGGAGTGCCGGCAGCCGCACAGATTATGAACTTTATCGTCCTCACAGCCGTACTCTCTTGCCTGAATTCAGGTTTGTATACCACATCCAGAATGCTGTATTCACTAGCAGAAAGAAACGAAGCGCCGCGCCGTTTTATGAAATTGAGCAAAAAAGGCGTTCCCGTACAAGCCATTGTGGCCGGGACATTTTTCTCTTATATCGCGGTCGTAATGAACTATTTTTCACCGGATACCGTCTTTTTATTCTTAGTCAACTCATCAGGCGCAATCGCTTTACTCGTCTATCTTGTCATCGCTGTTTCCCAGCTGAAAATGCGAAAAAAACTCGAAAAAACAAACCCGGAAGCATTGAAGATCAAAATGTGGCTCTTCCCTTTCCTAACCTACTTGACCATCATCGCCATTTGCGGAATTTTAGTGTCCATGGCGTTTATTGATTCCATGAGAGACGAGCTGCTGCTGACAGGCGTCATCACGGGAATCGTTCTGATTTCTTACCTTGTGTTCAGAAAACGCAAGGTGAGCGAGAAAGCGGCTGCCAACCCAGTTACACAGCAGCAGCCCGATATCCTGCCTTAATGCTGATCAAATCCTAAACGGCCTGCCGTTTAGGATTTTGTTATTTTCTTCTTCGGGCGGGCTGCAGCACGAAGATTTTTTGTAACCATCACGTCCTTATTGTCATTAACTATAGTACCAATTTGGAAAATTTAGATAAGGACAGATGAAAATGACACTTGAAAAATTTGTGGATGCTCTCCCAATCCCAGATACACTAAAGCCAGTACAGCAATCAAAAGAAAAAACATACTACGAAGTCACCATGGAGGAATGCACCCATCAGCTCCATCGCGATCTCCCTCCAACCCGCCTGTGGGGCTACAACGGCTTATTTCCGGGGCCGACCATTGAGGTTAAAAGAAATGAAAACGTATATGTAAAATGGATGAATAATCTTCCTTCCACGCATTTCCTTCCGATTGATCACACCATTCATCACAGTGACAGCCAGCATGAAGAGCCCGAGGTAAAGACTGTTGTTCATTTACACGGCGGCGTCACGCCAGATGATAGTGACGGGTATCCGGAGGCTTGGTTTTCCAAAGACTTTGAACAAACAGGACCTTATTTCAAAAGAGAGGTTTATCATTATCCAAACCAGCAGCGCGGGGCTATATTGTGGTATCACGATCACGCCATGGCGCTCACCAGGCTAAATGTCTATGCCGGACTTGTCGGTGCATATATCATTCATGATCCAAAGGAAAAACGCTTAAAACTGCCTTCAGACGAATACGATGTGCCGCTTCTTATCACAGACCGCACGATCAATGAGGACGGTTCTTTGTTTTATCCGAGCGCACCGGAAAACCCTTCTCCGTCACTGCCTAATCCTTCAATCGTTCCGGCTTTTTGCGGAGAAACCATACTCGTTAACGGGAAGGTATGGCCATACTTGGAAGTCGAGCCAAGGAAATACCGATTCCGTGTCATCAACGCCTCCAATACAAGAACCTATAACCTGTCACTCGATAATGGCGGAGAGTTTATTCAGATTGGTTCAGATGGAGGGCTCCTGCCGCGATCTGTTAAACTGAATTCTTTCAGCCTTGCGCCTGCTGAACGTTATGATATCATCATTGACTTCACAGCATATGAAGGAGAATCAATCATTTTGGCAAACAGCGCGGGCTGCGGCGGTGACGTCAATCCTGAAACAGATGCGAATATCATGCAATTCAGAGTCACAAAACCATTGGCACAAAAAGACGAAAGCAGAAAGCCGAAGTACCTCGCCTCATACCCTTCGGTACAGCATGAAAGAATACAAAACATCAGAACGTTAAAACTGGCAGGCACCCAGGACGAATACGGCAGACCCGTCCTTCTGCTTAATAACAAACGCTGGCACGATCCCGTCACAGAAGCACCAAAAGTGGGCACAACTGAAATATGGTCCATTATCAACCCGACACGCGGAACACATCCGATTCACCTGCATCTAGTCTCCTTCCGTGTATTAGACCGGCGGCCGTTTGATATCGCCCGTTATCAAGAAAGCGGGGAATTGTCCTATACCGGTCCGGCTGTCCCGCCGCCGCCAAGTGAAAAGGGCTGGAAAGACACCATTCAAGCGCATGCAGGTGAAGTCCTGAGAATCGCGGCGACATTCGGTCCGTACAGCGGACGATACGTATGGCATTGCCATATTCTAGAGCATGAAGACTATGACATGATGAGACCGATGGATATAACAGATCCCCATAAATAACCAGACAAACTTGCCTCTAGCAGGCAAGTTTTTTCTTTATGAAACCTTTGGCCCTATTTATCGTATTACGTAAAAACAGCAAAAAGGAGCTGCTTTTTATGCTGACACACGACCTATATGAAAAAATAAAGCAATACATTTCCATTTATGCTGAATTAAAATCAAAATTAAAATGGAAAGTTTCACACGATCAGATATTAATGCTCATTTCTTCTGCATATATTGTGAATAAAAGAGAGTTTGATTTTCAGCGCTTTTATGATTTGAGCAGCTATATCAAATCAAACATCGGCAGCTTCTCAACACTCAATTCACACCACCGCTTTACTGTTGCATCTATTCTGGACATTCATTTTCAGCATGAGGCAAAACAAACATTTCATACTTTTATCGATGTATACAATGAAATGGTGAAGCTAGGATATAAGCGGGATATGTTCACATACCTTTCCGCTCTGATCTTGCTCACCGGAAAATCTGAAACGACAAACCAAAAAGAACAGATGAACATGGGGCTAGCAGTTTATCAGCAGATGAAGAAAAATCATTATTTCCTCACTTCAACTCAGAATGTTCCGCTTGCCATACTGCTTGGAGAAAACGGAGAAGGTTTGCAGGCGCTACAGAAGGCGGAAACATGCTATCAGCTGCTGGCAGCCAACGGCTTTAAAAAAGGACAGTACTTACATCAGGTCAGCCATATTCTGGCCTTGCAAAGTGAAAAAGAGCCCGAAATGCTGGTTTCCGCTTGCAAACAGATATATCAATCCATCACTGAATCTGTCAAAAAACCAAAGGATTATCATTATCCAGACCTTGCTCTCCTCACATTTCTGGAAGAGCCAGATATCAAAACCGTTTTGTGCATCACTGACGAATTAAACCAGGAAAAAGCTTTTAAATGGCAAAAGGAAATGAACTTTAAAATTGCTGTCAGCCTCTATCTCAGTGAGCATATGGAGAAAAATCTGCTGATGGAATCAGGACTATACACCGCTATCGAAACAGTCATTCAAGCGCAGCAGGCAGCCGTGACAGCTGCCATCATCAGCTCAACAGCAGCCAGCCATACTCATGATGGAAACTAAAGGAGGAGAAACATGCCATACATCACATTAGAAGATCAGACACGCCTTTACTATGAAACACACGGGAACGGGACGCCGATCCTGTTTATACATGGGGTGCTGATGAGCGGACAATTTTTCCACAAACAATTTTCGGCGCTTTCTGCCAATTATCAATGTATTCGTCTTGATCTTAGAGGACACGGCGAATCTGACAAAGTGCTTCACGGCCACACCATTTCCCAATATGCCCGTGACATAAGGGAATTTCTAAATGCAATGGAGCTTGACCATGTCGTTCTTGCCGGCTGGTCAATGGGCGCTTTTGTCGTATGGGATTATCTCAATCAATTTGGGAATGATAACATTCAAGCCGCTGTGATCATCGATCAATCCGCTTCCGACTATCAATGGGAGGGCTGGGAACACGGTCCATTTGATTTTGACGGCTTAAAAACAGCGATGCACGCCATTCAAACTGACCCGCTGCCTTTCTACGAAAGCTTCATCCAGAATATGTTCGCAGAACCGCCTGCCGAGACCGAAACAGAATGGATGCTGGCAGAAATTCTCAAACAGCCGGCTGCCATTTCTAGCACGATTTTATTTAACCAAACGGCCGCTGATTACCGGGGCACCCTCCAAAACATCAATGTGCCGACATTGCTGTGCTTCGGGGAAGACAAGAAATTTTTCTCTACAGCAGCTGGGGAACACTTGCGCAGCAATATTCCAAACGCGACACTCGTTACCTTTCCTAAAAGCAGCCATTGCCCGTTTTTAGAAGAGCCAGATGCTTTTAACAGCACACTCCTCTCCTTTTTAGATGGGGTTATTGGAAAGTCATAAAGAAAAAGGAATTAGGAGATTAGGGAAAAGTATGAGACAATAAGAAGTGTGCAGTAAAATACATGAGGGAAGAAGTGACTTTATGTCTTACTATAACAAACGAAATCAAGAACCGCTGCCAAAAGAAGATGTGAGTACTTGGGAATGCACAAAAGAAGACTGTAATGGCTGGACCCGAAAAAACTTCGCCAGCAGTGATACGCCATTGTGCCCTTTATGCGGAAGTAAAATGGTCGACGGCATCCGTTCATTAGTGAATCTCCAAAACAACAGCCAAACGAAAACAAGCTAGTTCTTCCCTATAACAAATGCAGTCTCCTGCAAGCAAACAAACCCCGAACGGAGACAAAATTCTATATTTCAGAATAAAAGCCTCTCATTGCAAGAGGCCAAATACGAAGAAAGAAGCCCAAAACTGTAAACGTTTAGGGCTTTTTTGTCTGTTTCAATGGTATAATATGGATATACGGGGAGTGATAACGTGATCTCAAACCAGCAGCAAAAAGACTTGAAAAAAAGAGCTGCGTTCAAAAAGCTGAATGTTGCAATGAACTCATATGTTGAACTTCTGTTTTTGTCGGTACCTCTGATTCATATCTTTAAATGGCTCGAATCATTAGCCCTGCACCTCATCCATTAAAAAAGCCACTCAGCTTATGCCGAGTGGTTTTTATTAGTTAATCACAGAAAAGCTGTTGATGATGCCGTTCGGATTTTCCCATACTTTTTTGAAGGTCTTATTTTCAAGGCTATAGGAATAAATCGTCCGCACCTTAGCTTCACGCCCTGTTTCGTCCTTCAGCTTTTTAGCCCCCTTGGCTTCGGCAAGAAAATAAATGTTCTTTCCATCCTTAGAGAACTGAGGCTGTGCGTCAATTAACAGCTTAAATGATTTTTGATTTGAGATGATGCTTTCATATTTTTTCGTATCCGCATTGAGCATTTGAATAGAAGCGGTTTGCTCCGTTCCTTTTTGCGTATATGATGTGAATAAAATACGTTTATCATCAACAGAAACAGCAATATCGCTGATAAATTGGTTCAGGCTTTTCAGCTCATTAAATTTATTTTGGCGGCCTTCCGCAAAATGAATCGTTGTCGGTTCTGGGTCGATGCCCTTTTCGTTTGCTTCATCTGTTTTCTTGTAGTCTTCTTCTACAGAATAATGAAGCAATGCAAATGAATCGTTTTTTTGGTTATAAAAGAAGCTGCTGACGGTGTTATCCTGATCATTAGCGGCAGGATAAAGATTTTTGTACTTTTTCGTTTTCAGATCAAAAGCGGCGATCCGAAAATTGCTTTCGTCCGCTTTTCCTAAGCGGAAATAGATGGTTGAACGGTCCTTGGATAAAAACAAACTGTCCGCACTCTCCGCGCCTTTATAAAGCACCGTCTTTTTATTAGACTTTAGATCCAGTTTAAAAAGCCTCATTTCATTCTGTTCATTATTGCCCGTATAATAGAGCACCTGCTGTTTTTGATCCAAGGCAAATGCCGGATAGCTGGTCAGCTTCTCCTCATGGATCACCTTGTCATTTTCATAATACTTTGTCAGCAGATCCGTATCTGTAATTGAAACCAGCAGCTCATCACCGCTTTCGGTATTGACTGAAACATCAGCAGCCTTCTCATGGCCTTTATCCTTTGCAACATAAAACGCAACTCCAGCGGCAGCTGCCGCTATTATCACTGCTAATAATAATATGATTCTTTTTTTCATCTTTTATCTCCACCAATAGAAAAAGCAAGAATGTGACTTCTTGCTTTCCAGATTATATATGTACATTAATAGCTGTAATGCCCCGCTACTTTACCTTTGCTTAATGGGTATCCAAGCGCTTTAAACGCTTTAGGGCTAACATCCAGCACTGCATTAGGCATTCTGCCAACATCATTTTTATAAACCGTAATCACCTTTTTAGGCTTCGCTTTTGCATAAGCTCTGATTTTTGTCCCGTTTCTAGGAACATCAAATCCGATTTTGGTCGCACAATCCCAATGTCCAAGTTTCTTACCTGAAGAGCCTTTTTTCCCGACTCCATTATACCAAGTAATATTTCCGTTCACATGTTTCGCACTGGCATCTGATGAAAAACTAAAAGCTCCCAAAGTACTTCCTACTAAGATAAAAGCGGCTAAAATGACTTTCTTCAACATTTCGTCCCCCTGTTTGTTAACATCTAGGAAGATTATACACGATCAACCAGCTATTTTTTATTTCAATATCCTTACAGTAATGTTACAAAGTCAAAAAGTTACCTCTGCTAAATTAAACCATGGAAGATTATCCTATTATAATAGCGGTATTAGCGTTATAATTATTGATAGAGTAGTTGTCGCATTCAATATGAACGAACCATTACCGTATTGTTCAAACCAAATTCATAGCTATGTAAACGATTGATACTCTCATATAAAGAAAAAAGAGTGTGCGAGACCCTTTTTTCTTCAAAGTTTCTTTTTTCAAAAAAACGTAGATTATATTATATAAAAATTTCATTTCTTTTTTGGTTTTAAAAATGGCGATTTTGTGAACAGTTCATATTGACCGGTGCGGAATTACTCACATCAAAAGTTATAGGAGTGGTAATCCATGAAGGCAGCAAGATGGCATAACCAAAAGGATATCCGTATTGAACATATCGAAGAGCCAAAAACGGAGCCGGGAAAAGTAAAGATCAAAGTCAAATGGTGCGGCATCTGCGGAAGTGATTTACACGAATATCTGGGCGGCCCGATCTTTATTCCGGTTGACAAACCGCACCCATTAACAAATGAAACGGCACCTGTCACAATGGGGCATGAATTCTCCGGTGAAGTTGTCGAAGTCGGAGAAGGCGTTGAAAATTATAAAGTTGGAGACCGCGTTGTAGTCGAGCCGATTTTTGCTACACACGGCCACCAAGGCGCCTACAACCTTGATGAACAAATGGGATTCCTCGGCTTAGCCGGCGGAGGCGGCGGTTTCTCTGAATACGTCTCTGTAGATGAAGAGCTTTTGTTCAAACTTCCTGATGAATTATCATATGAACAAGGCGCGCTCGTTGAACCTTCTGCAGTTGCTCTATACGCTGTCCGATCAAGCAAACTCAAAGCAGGCGACAAAGCGGCTGTATTCGGCTGCGGCCCGATCGGACTTCTTGTCATTGAAGCGCTGAAGGCTGCCGGTGCAACTGATATTTACGCTGTTGAGCTTTCTCCTGAACGCCAGCAAAAAGCTGAGGAGCTTGGCGCGATCATCGTTGATCCGTCTAAAACAGACGATGTAGTCGCTGAGATTGCAGAACGTACAGGAGGCGGTGTTGACGTAGCATTCGAAGTCACTGGTGTCCCAGTGGTGTTACGACAAGCCATCCAGTCCACTACAATTGCCGGTGAAACCGTCATCGTCAGCATTTGGGAAAAAGGTGCTGAAATCCATCCGAACGATATCGTAATCAAAGAACGTACAGTAAAAGGAATTATCGGATACCGCGACATCTTCCCGGCTGTATTGTCATTAATGAAAGAAGGCTATTTCTCAGCCGACAAACTCGTAACGAAAAAAATCGTACTAGATGATTTGATCGAGGAAGGCTTCGGGGCTCTTATTAAAGAGAAAAGCCAAGTCAAAATCCTTGTCAAACCTAACTAATTTGAAACCAAAAAGAATCCGCACTCGGGTGCGGATTCTTTTTTTAATTATCCAATCACTTCAGCCCCAGAATCCTTCTTTGCCCCGCCGTGATCATAAGCGCGGAAGTTTTCCTCCAGCTGCTCAAGCGAAAGACCTTTCGTTTCCGGTAAAAACTTCTTCACAAACAGGACAGAGCAAATTCCTAATCCAACGAAGATAAAGAACGTTGTGGACAGCCCGATAGCTGCCAGCAATATCGGAAACGTGAAACTGACTGCAAAATTCACCATCCACAGACAGAATACCGTAACACCCATTCCCAGTCCGCGAAGGCGAAGCGGGAAAATTTCAGATAGCATCAGCCAAGTCACTGGTGAAATGGCGCCCTGCTGAAAAGCAAGAAATGTGACCGTTAATGACAGGACTACATACGGAAGTGCCGGTGATCCTTCAAGTACAAGTGAGAATATCCCGATTAGCAATAATGCTGTTGTCGTACCGATCAAGCCTGTCATCAGCATCGGCCGGCGCCCCACTCTTCCCAGCAGCCAGATTCCGACGAATGTTGCCAATACCGAAATCACGCCATTCGCAATATTTCCGATTAAAGCGGCTTCCGTTTGGAAACCGGAATTTCTTAGAATTTCAGTCCCATAATACATAATCGAATTCACACCTGTAATTTGCTGTACAATCGCAATCCCTAATCCAATAAACACAATACGGCGCACCCATGGGACTGAAAGATCTTTAAACGTCGCTTTTTCAAGCTGATCTTCTTTTTTGAAAGCGAATTCAATTTCTTGCAGCTCAGCTGCTGCCCGTTTTTCATCCCTGATTTTTTTCAATACACGTAAAGCATCTTCTTTTCTTCCTTTAGAAACAAGCCAGCGGGGACTCTCGGGCATTCTGATCATGCCGAAAAACAGGAACAAGGCTGGAAGTGACGCAATGACCAGCATAAACCTCCACACATGGGAGTTGTCTCCCATTGTTGTTCCAAGGATCGCATTAAAAACAAAGGCCAAAAGCTGTCCTGATACAATCATCAATTCGTTCTGCGTCACCATCCGTCCCCTGCTTTCCACAGGAGACATCTCTGCTAAATAGGCAGGCACCGTTACGGATGCACCCCCAACCGCAATACCGAGCACAAAACGGGAAATAATCATGACCGTAACATTTGGTGCAAACGTACACCCAATCGTTGAAATAAAAAATATAACAGCGAGGAACAAAATATTTTTGCGGCGGCCGTTAAAATCAGACATCCTGCCGCCAAACACAGCACCCAGTGCCGCTCCAAAAAGAAGTGAACTGGTGACAAGGCCCTCTGTGAAGGCATTGAGATTAAGCTGATCCGGCTCTCCCATATACGGCAAAGCTCCATTGAGCACACCGGTATCATAGCCAAAAAGAAGCCCGCCGAAAGTGGAGACTAAAATAATTGTACGTAAAAATGACATTTGATTGCCTTGTTTATTCATACTGTTTCCCCCAGTCTTTTTCAAAATGCGTATGTCAAAAACTCATTCCAGGGCTGCTGCCTTCCTCACATTTCGTAAGCAGGCTTCAGAAAATAGTTGTTCATGTTTTTATCCAATAACCTCATAACCTTCCCTTCTTCTTAGCATGTCAGTCCCAATGGAAGCGATTTCATTTCTCGCTAAAAGAGCAATGGTCATTTCTTTGTGCATAACCTTGTAAATTTGGCATTTAATAGTCACTTGATAGTTCAATTGTAGTGATATGATAGTGACATTTTTGTTATATCTGATATTATCATAATTATAAAAACGTTTTCAGTCAATATAAATTTCTGAAAATTTTTTACTCTATAAAAGGAAAATCATCAATTCAAGGGGAAAATGGACGTTTTTCTTCATAAAAGTGTGTGAATCAAGTCAAAAATCCTGTGATTTTCTATTCATATCGATAAATGAGTAAGTGTTGGGTAACTTCACCTACTTTTCTCTGTAAAATCAAACATTCGTTCAATTGTTTCAGACTCAAGATAAAAGGAAATAGAAAAGAAAAATAAAAGAAGGCTGGCTTAAGGGAGGCAACCAAAATGAATGAGGGTTATATCATTGCAGGCCTTTTATTATTGACAGCGGGGATGATTGATTTTTTATGGACCACGTTATGGTTAGAGAGCGGTGCAGGCCCGATCACAAGATGCCTGTCTGCCTGGCTGTGGAAGGGCTGCCGCAAAATCAGCGGTGACCACGCAAAGGTTCTAAGTATGGCTGGTCCTCTGCTGTTATGCCTGACGTTAGTGATATGGATTAGTCTATTTTGGGGCGGGTGGGTTTTGATTTACTCAAGTGACCCTCAATCACTTATGGAAACTCAATCAAAAGAACCGGCTTCCTGGTCAGACCGAATTTATTTTTCCGGCTATGTCATGTTTACATTAGGAAATGGCGACCTCGCTCCGAACGGAGGCCTATGGAAGCTTGTCACGATTATTGAAACAGCTCAAGGACTGCTTACCATCACGTTTTCTGTCACGTATTTGATTTCCGTCTTGAGTGCGGTTAATCAAAAACGCTCCTTTGCCCAAAGTGTATTAAGTCTAGGGCATGACGGAACAGAAATCGTCCATAATGCATGGAATGGCAAAGATTTTCACGACATTGATTTTCTTCTTATCGCTGCCTCATCAGAACTGGGAAAGCTGACCGCTCAGCATAACGCCTTCCCCATCCTTCATTTTTACCACAGCACGCAGCATCAGGAATCATCCATTATAGCTGTTGCTGTATTGGATGAGGCTCTAACCATTTTCAAATACGGAATTCCTGAACAATATCAGCCGAATCAGCTTCATATCAAAGAAGCGCGCTCAAGTATCAAAAACTATCTAGATACCGTTCATACTGCCTATATCCATCCTGCAGAACAAGCGCCGCCGGAACCAGACATCTCAAAGCTTCAACAATCAGGCATACCGGCTTTATCAAAGCAAACATTTCAAATTGCCGTCAATTCAATAAAGGAACGTCGTCAATTGCTGCTGGGAATTATCCAAGCGGGGGCTCGAAAGTGGCCTGTTCAGGAGCAAGCAATAGGTAACGCTTATTCTCCTAAATAAAAAAGTCCCGAGTGCTGATCACTCCGGACTTTTCACTGTATGAGTCTTACACAAGCTTCTGGCCGCAATTCGGACAAAAATTGGCTTCGCCCGTTTTTGTTCCGCAGTTTGGACAGAAATTCGGTTTGCTTCCGCTGCCAGTTGACTGTGGGCCTGATGACTGTGCCTGCTGATTTTGATTCATTTGGTTCATCATCTGATTGGCCATATTCATTCCCATCATCATTCCAGCCATATCCGAAGCCGCTCCGCCTCCGCTCATCTTTCCGGATGCCATTCCATCCGTCATTGATATTTGCTGGTATCTGTTCACATCCCCAACCATACCGTAGGAAGCGTTCTTTGTAATCATATCTTGAACCTCTTGAGGATAATTAAAGCTCATGATTTGAAAACCAGTGACCGTCATCCCGTCGCTTATTAATTGCATATCTAAGTCCTCTTGAATTCCCTTGGCAATATCAAAAGCGTTTGCTTGAAGATTAAACATATCTTTCCCTTCTCTTGTGATCCACTTCATGAGAAGCTGATCCAGAATAGAAATGATACGGGTTTTAATATCCTCTACAAAATATTGATCTTTCACGCCAGCGATTTTATCAATCAGGCTGATATAGTCCTGCACCTTGAAATTAAATGTGCCGTTTGCGCGAATGGGCATCCCGCCTGGCATTCCCGCTGCCGGAATATTTATCGCCTGTTTTGTTCCCCATCTTACGGTAAATTCCTTCGTATTGACAAACAGCACCTCAGCTCGCATGCCGCTGTTAAAGCCAAACTTAAAGCCCTTTAACGTTGAAAGGAATGGAATAATTTCTGATTCAATATCATAATCGCCATCATCTTGAAAGACTCCTTCAACCCGCCCATTGTTCAAAAAGACAGCATCCTGTCCGGGACGAATGATTAAACGGCTCCCTTTTTTGATTTCACGATTGTTCCATTTATAAAAAATCATATCATCTCTAAATTCTTCCCACTCTACTACATTCGCTAATTGATTTCTGAAAAACGACATTACGCCTCTCCCTTTCTCTATTTCTTACATTTAAAAACTGCCCCGGCTCCCACTGTATGACGTGCCGCCTTTCGTAACACCGCCATCGCTGCCGCTGTCTTTATCTGATGGTTTTCTTTCTCTTGTTACAGTCGTTCTAATATAAGTGTCGTATTGATCAATCACATCAGACGTACGCTGATCCATATATGTATTTCCATTAACCGTTACTTTGCCGCCTGCATGATAAAGCATGATTGAAACCGCAATTCCCCCGACTGCGATGGCAGCAATCAGCTGAAACCACCATGTAAAGAATATGTTGTCAGGGTTTACTCCCGGTTTTATGCCCATATCTTTATAGGAAAGCTGAATATATGTCTCAAAAGCTTTAAAATAATTTTCATTGGATAAATCAGATGAAATCGTATTTCTGATGCTATTGAGCCTGCTGTTGTCCAAATACTGTTCGGCTTTTTTGAAGCCTGCGATAAACACTTCTCTGTTTGTCATATCAATCGTCAGAATGGCTGTACTGCCTTTTCCGTAACGATCATAAAAATCGCCGGTATAGTCTGCAATATCTTCACCGTTTGTGCTTTTGGTCGTAATAATGATGAAATCAGTGTCCCTCTTTGCACCCAGCTCTGCCGAGAGAGATTCAAGTTTTCCGATCTCCGCTTTTGACAATAGATGAGCGCGATCGTACACATGCTGCTGCGATTCAGAGGCTCTTGCCGCTTCGATACCCAGTAAAGGCATCATGATGAAAACAGCCAGCACAACAAAGATCGCTTTCCCAAAAAATCCACGCATCAAAATCCGCCTCCCATCATCAATGAGACGAGCTTCAACGCAAGAAATGTCCCGCCTGCTATTCCGCTAAACCATGCAGCCACTTTTCCTCGACTGATCGGCGGCTTTCCAACGACCTTTCCTGTTTGCCCGTTCATCGCAAAGATATGCTCCGCTCTTTCATAATCGTAACTGACCATCCAAACAGGAAGCAAAACGTAAAAGCTGTTCACGTTTTTCGTGTGAATATGTTTGTCCCTCACATTGACTGACGTATATCCGGAAAAAGTAGAATGGATGTATGAATCTATATAACTGCTGATTTTCTCTTTTGCCCTCGGAAAAAGCTCCTCATCGGTATAATTGTACTTTTCCGCAATATAACCGGCCAAATATGCCGTTTGAAAGTCCTTCAGCTCTTCGTATGAATAAGGCTCCAATTTGTCCATTAATTCGTCTTTCATTTTTTCAGAGGCATCGACAGGGATTTTCAAATAATCGAGATTGATATCACGAAACGCTTCAAAGTGCTCTGTTTCCGTGCAAATATAATCCCCTTCTTCATATTGATGGACTCTGGTACAGTTTGCTCTCACCTGTACTTCACTATTTAAATCAAACATCCAAAATGGAATATACATGCCGGTGATGCTTTTGATACGATCAGCAGACATGAAACCTCTTGGTGTCAGAAGGCCTTTTTTGCACCACTTTCGAAATGCCTGCTCCGCTTCTTGCTTGCTGATTGTAAATGGAATGACCTTCGCCGGCGCCAAATGTCCTGATAAACGATCGGCAAGTATTGCAGCACCTCCGCAGAAGCTGCACGTCGTTGCTGTCGTTTCAGCTTCCGTGATCAAAATGGCACCGCAGTTTTCACATTGATATTCTTTTGCTTCATCATCAGAAAACCGTGCCGCAATGTTTTCTTTCGGAAGGCTTTCAATATTGTCCTGTCTTCCGCAGCTGCTGCAGGATAACGAGCCGGTTTCACTGTCAAATGCCATATCACTGCCGCAGTTCGGACACTTATAAGATATTATCATTACCGTTCCCTCTCACATCTTATGATAAAATAACGCCGCAGCCGAAAGCTGCGGCCTCCTATGTATTACTTATCGAGCATCATTTTCGCTTTTAACGCCGCAAGTTCATCATCAACCTGGCTTGAACCGCCAGTGTCATACTTTGCAGTCAGATCAGCCATATCATCCTGCGGAGCGCTGTTCAGTTCAGCCATTGCATTGGCCTGATCAAGTGCCTTATTTACTTTGTCCTCCATTCGGCCGAATGCAGACATTGATTGGCTTGTACTTGAAACAGAAGCGCCTAGTTTGTTCATTCTTTCTTGCGTTTTCGCTACTGCCCACTTCGCCTTGATCATATTTTTGCGTGCTTCCAGCTCTCCAATGTCAGATACCAATTTGTCATGCATCTTTCGCATCTGTGCGGCATTGGTTGCAGCAATTTGATTCGCCGCCTGCAGCTCAGAAAGCTTTGATTCCAAAGATGTTTTTCTTTCAAGGAACTTTCTCGCATCGCCCTCATTCCCGGCTTGCAGCGCCTTCATTGCATAGCTTTCCATCTTTTCCATATCCGCCTGGCATTCGTGATATTCTCTTTTTGCTCTCTGCTCCTCGGCCATAACAGCTGCTGTTTCTGCCTTAACCTTAGCCAAATCGCTATTCATGTTTCTTAAATATTGATCTGCCATTTTCTCCGGATTTTCAGCCTTGTCCAATAAAGCATTGATATTCGCAGACATAATATCTTTAAATCTTCCAATTATACTCATCATATCGTTCCTCCTAAAGCTATTCGGTAACCCTTGTTACATATACTATTTATTATCGTTAAAAGTTTCACTTTTTTAATAAAAAATGACATTTCAAACGAAAAATATACAACTTTTTACCTGAACAAAAATGTAAGTAATAAAAAAAGATGCCCCCATAAAGTCCAAAGACTTTCAAGAGACATCTTCAATGATTTACAAAGAAACTTCAATCTCATCCATGCTTGGCAGTGCATCAATCGCTCCAATTTTAGTGCAGACAAGAGCTCCGACCTTATTGGCAAACGCCACAATCTCACGCAGTTTCACAAAATCAGCATCTACAGATTGAATCTGATCCGTATTTGCCAATTGATATAAAGCCGCACCGACAAAAGCATCTCCCGCCCCTGTTGAGTCAATTGATGTCACAGGAATGCTTGGAATGATTTCACGGTCTTTTCCATTGGAAAGAAGCGTTCCGCTTTTCCCAAGTGTCACAGCGACAATGTTGGCTCCGATCTCATGAAGGATCGCAACTCCCTTTTCATGATCCTTCACACCGCTTATAATCTCAAGCTCCTCGTCACTGACTTTCACAAAATCACTTACAGCGATCGCTTTTTTCGCAACACTTACAAACTCTGAGACTCTTCCCCTCCATAAATCTTCACGGTAGTTAGGGTCAAACGAAATAAACTGTCCATTGTCTTTCGCAATCGACATCAGCCGTAAATAGGCTGAGCAAAACGGATCCGATAACAGTGCCGTCGCAGAGCCGAAATGAAGAATTTTCGCTTCGTTTAGTTTTTCCTGGTCAATATCCTCCAGCGTAAACAAAGCGTCCGCGCCTCTATTAAAAACAAAGTCACGCTCTCCATTTTGTTTTAATGAAACAAAAGCAAGCGTTGTAGGCGCTTTCTCATCCATGACAAGCATTGAGGTATCCACCTGTACAGCGTCCAATGTTTGCTTGAGAAAATACCCAAACGGATCCTTGCCTACTTTTCCGCTGAAAGCGGCGTCTCCGCCCAGCTTGGCAATCGCTGCTGACACATTCGCCGGTGCACCCCCGGCACTTTTCAAGAAATGGCGCCCTTCCTTTAAATCAACGTCGACATCGGTACAAAAGAAATCAATTAACAATTCTCCAATACAAACTACAGAATGACTACGCATATTATCACACTCATTTATAAAGTCTAGATTACAGTCTCAGTATATTACTTTCTGCCATAAATACAACATTGAATATTAAAAATTTTACATATATTTATCTCGCAGACCTTTGCTCCAGCTCAGAGATGATGTGTTTATATCTTTTTTCCGTTAAAGGATAGAAGGCGATAAGAATAATAGAAAGCAAAATGAAAAATCCCGGAATCAAAGCATTCATATTTTTAATCGCATTCAATGACGCAACTGTCTGGTCTGTATTCGCCACATACCCGGCGATTCCTAAATAGATGGCCGAAAATGACCCGGCCAACGCCACACCCAGCTTATTGATAAAGCTCATGCTCGAAATCACCACACCATCCGCGCGAATTCCGGTTTTCCATTCCGCATAATCGACACAATCCGCAACCATTCCCCAAGCAAGCGTATTTAAAGGCGTTGTGAAAAATCCCGAAGCGAAAAGCCAAATGAAAATGAGTGGAATTGAAGAATACGGCGTAAAATGCAGGCCGGCATAAGAAATAAGCGATAGAGCTGCCGTGATGATCATGACTTGTTTTCTGCCCCACTTCTCAGAAAAGAAAGGAATAAACAAATTACTGATCAGCGCTGCCCCGAAAAATAAAACGGTGCCCATAAACACGAACTCTTTATGGTTGACGTTATACGTAAAATAATACACCATCGTGCTGAGCTTAATATTAAACCCGATCGCAAAAGCCAAAAATGATGAAATTAACATAAGCAAGGGTTTATTTCGGAATAAAACGGATAACGTCTTTTTGATCCCTTGTTTTTTTCTCTTTTTAGGCTGAATTCGCTCCCGTACAGTAAAGAAACTAAATAGATTCAAAACGATGCTGACAGCCGCATAGATGAGCGCCGTCATCTGAAATCCAAATGCCTGATCCTCTCCTCCGATAGCAGTTGCAAGCGGTGTCGCACAGGAAATGGATAAAAGAATGCCGATATACACCAAAATCATCCGGGTTGTGGTTAGAACCGTTCGTTCCTCCACCGAATTCGTCATCCGCCCCGTTAAGCTGTTCACCGGGATCGTTTGCATACTAAAGGACATCCCAAGCAGAATATAAGTGACATACGCATATACCATATTTCCGGTCTCACCGAAATGAGGCGTCGTGAAACATAAGAATGTGAATAGCGCAAAAGGAAATGCCACCCACAGCAAATAGGGCCTTGCTTTTCCCCACCTTGTATTCGTTTTATCTAAAATCAATCCCATGATCGGGTCAAAAATAGCATCCAGCACACGCACAACAAGAAACAAAGTTGCGATCACCGCAGGCTGAATGCCGCCGACGTCTGTATAATAGAATAATAAGTATGCGTTTACAAACTGAAAGATAATATTATACGACATATCGCCGAATCCATAGCCGATTCGTTCAAACCAGGACAGTCCGGTACTGGATTTTGACTGATGCTTCACTTTCATTGCCGTTACTTTTTCTGTTTCAATCATCATTTCCCACCCCAAGAATCCGTTTTCATTTCCAGTAAACAAGAGGGAGAATACGAAGATCCTCCCTGTTCACTCAGCGATTTGGATACACCATCACTTTTAAACATTCATTCTTAAATTGAAGCGCCCGCTCCATCGCATCTTGCGTCTGCTCCAGCGAATATTGGTCCGTTACTAGATGCTTCGTGTCCACAATGCCTGAAGCAAGAAATTCGATTCCCTTTGGATACGTATTGGCATAACGGAAGATCCCGTAAATATCAATCTCATTATCCGCAATAAACGGCACGTTGAGCGGAATCTCGTTCTGTGAAGGCAAACCGACAATCGCCAATTTTCCGCCCCGGCGCACAGAAGCCAGTGCGGATTGCAATGCCGCTGGATTCCCTGCTGTTTCCCAAGCAACATCAACGCCTCTATCATTCGTGATCGTTTTAATCTCTTCAAGTGCATCCTGTTCACGTATATTAATAATGTGAGTCGCTCCCATTTTTTTCGCAGCTTCTAACCGCAGCGGCTCTAAGTCGGTGACAATGATTGTGCCTGCCCCAAATGCTTTAGCTGCGGCAACAGCCATTAACCCAACAGGGCCCATCCCCATAATCGCAATCGTTGATCCGGGCTGTAGCTTCGTTCTGGCCGCCGCATGGATGCCGACAGAAAACGGCTCGATCAAAGCAGCATCTTCATAAGAAAGTGAGTCTGGGATTAAAAAAACAAAGTCCTGACGCATTTTAATATATTGGACAAACGCGCCGTCTACCGGCGGTGTAGCCAAAAACTGTACATCCGGGCAAAGATTATAGCGCCCTTCTTTGCACGCTTCACAGCGTCCGCACGTAACACCCGGCTCTACAGCGACGCGGTCTCCCACCTTGAATTGATCGACAGATGATCCGACAGCGGCAATTTCACCCGCACATTCATGCCCAAGGATAAATGGTTTTTCCACAACATAGTTGCCTATTCGGCCATTTGTATAGTAATGCAGATCAGATCCGCAAATTCCGACAGCCATCACCTTAATCAACACTTCATCATGATTGATATCAGGCACAGGCAATGTTTCAATTTTGATCTCTCTTGTGTTGTGCATAACAGCCGCTTTCATGTTTTGAGGTACTGTGTGAGTCATTTGGCAAGTTCCTTTCTTTAGAAAATAAAATGTAAGTGCATACATTTTTGTTTTCTCTGTTACTGCCCCCATTTTATCTGCTTTTCAACACGTTCAACAGCCTTTCCTGCTGTATAAAAGGACAGCGGCACTGTACTTTTATTTTTTCATATACAAAAAACGCTGGATTGATAAAATAGTACTAATAGGAGGTGCAGGCTTATGGCTGAACTTGAAAACCGAAAACAATTTGCACAACTGCTGGCACCTGGCGTCAAAACGCTAAAACTTCATCCTGATTATAAAATCAGAAGGAAAAAGAATGAAAAAACAGGACAGTCTTACATAGATAAAATCGCACTCCAGCTGGGAGTCTCCCCAAACACGATCAAAAGCTGGATCGGACAGATGGGAGCAAACTACATTCCCGGAAGAATCGACGACGGAAAACTGTTCGGAATGATCTGGATCATTCTCGAAAAGACCGACTTGGATATCGAGTGGTTGACCGACTTGCTGGAAGCCACCACTATCCCAGTCATCAAACCCGCATTGCCTGTATGGGCAGCATCCTGTTTGAAAAAAGCGAAAATACTGCGAAAAGACGGATTATTCGGGGCTCCGAGTGAAGACGAAATTGAAAATGTAGTAAAACGGCTGTTTCATGACAGACCCGGCCATGAAACGAATGCGCTTACAGAACAGCCTATCACTCATAATTTACCCTCACGCTGGTCCGGACGCTTTATCGGACGCAGCTTTGATATGGAAGCGATACGGCAATGGATGCTTTCTCCGTCACCAGTCTGTTTAATCACCGGCTGGGCTGGTATGGGTAAAACCACAATCGCTCTTGAAGCAGCCTATTCCTGTGTCGACGATACTTCAGATTGGCCGGCGTTCAACAGTATCATTTGGGTCAGCGCTGATTGGAAAGGATTGAGCTTTAGCGATTTTTTAAATACGATCGCCTATCAGCTCGGACGTACAGAACAAATCGATAAATCAATCAATGAAAAACGATTCGTCGTCCGCAATGCGTTAGCTAATTACACTAGAGAAAAACCGATCCTGCTGATCGTTGACAGCATTGATACTGCAGAACGTGACATTCATGAATTTATCACCAGCCTTCCGCAAGGCGTGAAAGTTCTCCTCACAGCGCGGGAAAACGTAAAGCAAACCTATCGGGAAAGCTTCGGAGAAATGACAGCTATTCAGCTGAGCGGCCTTGACCAAACAGATGCCTTGGATTTTTTTCAGCAAGAAGTGCACCGATGCTTACAAACATGCAACATTCAAAATAAACGGGAAAAGCTGGAGCAGCTGTTACATCTATCATCTGACCTGAAAAACGAATTCATTTCAGCGACTGCCGGAAACCCGAAAGCCATGGCACTCAGCATTGCCTATATGTCAGACGATGACATCCCCGCTCAGCAGCTGATTCATGAGCTTGGAAAAGCAGGCTACTCACTGCTGGAATTGTTTGAATTCCTCTTTGGCCGCACCTGGGACAGATGCAATGAAGATACGCGAAAGCTATGGCAGACGCTTTGCTTTTTCAGCAAGCCGCCAGATGAGAAAAGCCTGGCGGCAGCAGCCGGATTAGACGCCCGCCGTTTTCATTACGCTATGGAACAAATGCGGTCTTATGCGCTGATTCAGCCGGAACGAAGCCAAGGCAGGACACAATACTTAGCGCACCAAACCGTTGTCGCTTACGGAGAACAGCACTTGTCCGAACAGCACGAATATGAAAAAGAAGCCCGCAATCGTTGGGCGCACTATTATGTTGATTATACCGAAACCCATTTAAAGCGGGAACAGCCCAACTCTATCTATTGGAGCTACCTGCTGGGACGGAACTTAGATCAAATGAAACAAGAATGGCCAAACATCTTAAAGGTCATCCAATGGGCAAGCGACACCGATCAAAAAGAAATCCTAATCGAACTCATCACCCGCATTAGCCATTTTCTAAGCAGAATCAACCTGCCCCTGCGAATCGAATACGGACGCATAGCGGCCGACGCCGCCCATCACTTAGGCCAACACACACGAGAAGCGTACTTCCGAATCGACACAGCAGGCTGGGCTCTGATGGAAGTCAATGATTTAGACAGGGCCTTACAGCAAATTGAAGCCGGGCTGAGGATTCTGGAACAATCAGACGCTCACGATGCCTATGATCTAAAGGTTTGGGGACACGCACTCAAAGCAAGACTTTTTTTAAAAGCTGGGCAACAGGAAAAAGCAGAGACCATTTTAAACGAAATCGAAAATCAACCGATTTCCCCTACCATTCAACACAGAGTTCTATTGGTTCGCGGTGACTTAAGCTTTGCGAGAGGTCATCATGAAGAAGCCATTCAATTATACGAAGCCGCAAATGAAATCAGCTCCACGTACGGCGGCGAAAAAACGATAGAAGCCTATTTTAATCTGGGTGTCGCTTACGTGAAATGTGATCAGTTTGAAAAAGCGGAAGAAGCCTTTGAGCAAATGCTCTATGACAAACATAACGCCAATCAGGTTGAGTTGATCTATTATTTTTACGGGATGGCGCAGCTGTTGAACCGTAAAGGAGAGAAAACGAAAGCGATGGAAGCTAATCAGAGAGCGATTCGTTTGATTGATTCGTGGGAGCCTGCGATTGGGATTCGGGGTGAGGTGGAACAATTTCATAAGGTGATTGTGAGAAATGTCACGATATAAAATTGGACTCAATGCGTTTTCTTTTTCACAAAAAGAGTTTAATAATCTTTTTACTTTCTATATAAAAGAAAGACATGAGAAATCTTTTTTGACAAACTGATTTTTAATACATTTCAGACTACCTCTATTACCTTCAAGTTATAAAAGATGTTAATTACGCATGCAAACTAATCCGGGTTATAAACGCTTTTTCTTTAGATGGGAGATATAAAACTATTTAATAACTTAATGGAGTAACATAAGGTTATATTACCTTTTTGTTACTCCACTTTATCCACAATTCCTTTTTCTTTAATGAAGATTTAACAAATACTCTTCCTATAAAAATTAAGAATTTATTTCATTTTTTATTACATCAAACAATTGATTTGATTGATATTCCTCAATCGTTGAATATTCATAAGGAGTATTTTTTCTTGTCACTATTAAAAATTTCTTCCACAATGAATTCGTGACATTCCAACTAATTTGGGATAGTGCTTCAATATCTTCTTCCCAACTAGTTATCCATTCAATTTTTGTTTCATTTATAATTATTGCATCATTTATATAATATCCAAGAGCATGTTGTGTTGCATAATGCCCAAGTATATTTTCTAAAACGTTTCCTGGATTAGGTGGTAAATTCCTAAAGAGTTCTGTAAACAACTTGTCTAAAAAAACAATTATATCATCATATTGTTGTGTTAAGTTAGCAGTGTCTTTCTGGTTTGGATTCTTTTTCCCAAAAAGTATTATGCTGATTAATTCCTTAAGTCGAGAGCTAGTTGAAAAATAATCATTTCCTGGTCTAGCTAACCTACTTTTATTAAATTCAATTTTAGCAGTTTGAAGTGCATCACAAACCTCATATAGCTCTGTAACTAGTACATTTAAAACATCTCTAGTATCAAATTTAGTTATTAGAGACATTGAAACTTTTTTAACATTAGAATTAATATCAGCAAACAAATTCTTTTCGTCTTCAATTTGTAGCCCAAAGTATATCTGAACTGTAAGAAATGAATTTAATATTTTCTCCCTTCTATTTTTATCATCTGTGTTTTCTAAAAGCCGCTCCATTGCTTTTATACGATGTTGGCCGTCAATTACAATAAGTTTTTTTTCAAGTGGCAATTCTAACTCGAAATCCTTACTATAATAATTAATTGGGTTACCTCTGAACGAAAAAACCATAGCCGGAAAGAAAATACCCATTTCATTATCTTGGTTCTCAAGGTATTTAACAATTTTCGGAATTCTTCCATATGATATATCCCTATTTATATTTTTATCAATTTTATAAAGCTCTAAAATATCTCTTATTTTCATTTGAGATGAGAGCATCCCTTTTTCTTTATTTCCATTTATAATATCTATAGTTCCAAATATAGTAACTGTTGACATATTATTTCCCCCTCGAATTACAGTAAAGGGTAAACAAAAACTTAGACATTTCAACTGTTGATTTCCCTCTTGCACCAAATTTGTATTTTTTTGTTTGGGAATTGTAATTTGTAGCTAACCGATCAAAATCTTTATTTTTGTGTGACCAGTTAATTTTCCCTACAACATTTTCAAACAAATCTTCCATGGTTATATCCGGATATTCCTTAAGTGCTAAATTGACAAACTTAGCAATTCCTAGAATTACATTAGGGTAAAAAATCACATATTTATCCCTATCTAAGGCATCAATTGGGGCATACTTTCTTAGTAGTGTAAGAAATTTTTCTGTTTTGAATTTATATTGTGAAAAATTATTTTCATTTATTGTTTTACGTGAATCTCGACTAAATCCCCCATCATTCAAAGCTATTGCTACTAGGTATAGCGTAGCTGCTGTTAGTAGTTTTGATCGTGTTGCCTTTAATCTAATCTCAAAAAGATCCTCAGGTATAGTTGGATGATTATAGACAATTTCTTTAACTAGCTGTCCATAAAGATCATTTTCTTTATACATAATTAACAGGGTGTTATTTACTGGAGATGATTTTGAGTTTATATCTGTGAATAATTGACGTTCTTTATCGATAGATAAATCAACAAAAACTTGGATAGTTAGAGGAAAATCTTTTACTTTATCCAAGCTAGTCAAATCATTTTGTGATTGAAGCTGTCTTTTCAAAATTTCAAACGCCTTTATACGGTGCTGACCATCTAAAATCACCAATTTTTCGTCAGATTGCAACCTATATTGTAGTTGGTCCTCATCATAAATTCCTTGCCCTCTAGCTGAAAATATAAGAGGGGGAAAATAAATATCATTTCCTTCTAATCCATATTGAATATATTTTTTTATACTTGAAATTTTATTTTCATCTGCTTCTCTTTGAACATCTTGATCTATCTCTAAAAACTTCAAAACCTCATTTACAGTACATTGAATAGATATTACTTGGTGGTTAAATTGTTTTCCTATAACACCTTTTAAAGTTATAAAATTACTACTCCTTCTTGAAATTCCCGTTAAATCCACCCTGAAAATCCCCTTTCTTTCTAGGTTCTGTAATAATTATACACAATGATTGTCCAAAAATGTTTGATTTTACATAAAAAAGTAAACCTTCGCTTTATTTTTTTATTCAAGCTTTTTAATTAATCTTTCTCATAGTTTTGTTTGTATAATTAACATTGTTATAGTTTATATAACTTCTTCTTCAAATGTATTACTATATTTAAAATCCTTGTCTAACAGCTGCTTATGTTCCTTAAATTATAAAATCAAAAAAGAACCTGCTTATTCATTTCCAAAATTCGACCTGGCCAAGTACAAAAAAGTCCCTTCCAACACAATTTTCTTTAATTCGAGTGATTCGATAAACAATCTTTTTTAATATATCTTTCATTTTAACCGTACAATGCGCAACTGCTTCGAATCAATATCCAAATGTTCATTACCGAAAGTTTAAAACGTCCTAAAAACCAAACGCAATAGATTCAAATATATTGAGTTTTAAATCATTAAAAAAGAGAAGTGGTAGAGGTTTCGGAAGAATTGTTACAGTTTTTATGATTCCACTTTTGTAATATGGAAAAATAATATCTTGACTGATGAAGGTTCTTAATGAATTTATTTTATAATATAGAAGGAAATGAACATCATATTGTTTATTTACTTGTAACAAAAGAGAAAAAAAGAGGCTTCCCAAAAGTTCAAAGAACTCATGGAAAACCTCTACCCTTATTCAAGAAAATGTTACCCTTTTGTTACTATTCGGTTATTTTTAGAGTAGATAAGAGTCTAGAAACCCCATTTTTACTGGGTTTTAGGGGCTATGATTACATCATTCCACCCATACCGCCCATGCCGCCCATATCAGGCATTCCGCCGCCAGTGTTTTCTTCTGGCTTGTCAGCGACAACGGCTTCAGTTGTTAAGAACATTGCAGCTACAGACGCAGCGTTTTGAAGAGCTGAGCGTGTAACTTTCGTTGGGTCAACGATACCTTTTTCGATCATGTTTACCCATTCGCCAGTTGCAGCGTTGAAGCCTACGCCGATTTCTTCGTTTTTGAGGCGCTCAACGATGACAGATCCTTCAAGACCAGCGTTATGTGCGATTTGACGGATTGGCTCTTCAAGCGCGCGAAGCACGATGTTGATACCTGTTTGAGCATCGCCTTCAGCTTCAACTGCAGCGACTTTGTTATATACGTTTACAAGCGCTGTACCACCACCGGATACGATGCCTTCTTCAACAGCTGCGCGAGTTGAGTTCAAGGCGTCTTCGATGCGAAGTTTACGCTCTTTCAGTTCAGTTTCAGTCGCAGCGCCGACTTTGATGACAGCTACGCCGCCAGCAAGTTTAGCAAGACGCTCTTGTAATTTTTCTCTGTCGAATTCAGAAGTTGTTTCTTCCACTTGAGCGCGGATTTGAGTCACGCGGGCAGAAATTTTGTCTGTTTCGCCAGCGCCTTCAACGATTGTTGTGTTTTCTTTAGTAACGACAACTTTAGAAGCGCGTCCCAATTGAGCGATTTGAGTAGATTTCAGGTCAAGGCCAAGATCTTCTGTGATGACTTCTCCGCCAGTAAGGACAGCGATGTCTTCAAGCATTGCTTTACGGCGGTCACCGAAGCCAGGAGCTTTAACAGCAACTGCGTTGAATGTGCCGCGAAGTTTGTTCACAACAAGTGTTGCAAGTGCTTCGCCTTCAACGTCTTCTGCGATCAGAAGCAATGGTTTGCCTTGCTGAACAACCTGCTCAAGCACAGGAAGGATTTCTTGAATGTTTGTGATTTTTTTGTCTGTGATTAAGATGTAAGGATTGTCAAGAACCGCTTCCATCTTATCAGAGTCAGTTACCATGTAAGGAGACGCATATCCGCGGTCGAATTGCATACCTTCAACAACTTCAAGCTCAGTTGTGAAGCCTTTAGACTCTTCGATTGTGATAACGCCGTCGTTTCCTACGCGCTCCATTGCTTCAGCGATAAGGCTTCCGACTTCCTCATCAGCAGCAGAGATCGCAGCAACCTGAGCGATAGACTCTTTGCCTTCGATTGGCTTAGAAATTTCTTTTAAGTTTTCGATCGCAACCGCTACAGCTTGTTCCATACCTTTACGCACGCCTACAGGGTTAGCGCCTGCTGTTACGTTTTTAAGGCCTTCACGGATCATTGCTTGCGCAAGAACTGTCGCAGTTGTTGTACCGTCACCGGCAACGTCGTTTGTTTTGCTGGCTACTTCAGCAACAAGCTTAGCACCCATGTTTTCAAACGCGTCTTCTAGCTCGATCTCTTTAGCAATTGTTACACCGTCATTTGTGATTAACGGAGAACCGAATTTTTTCTCTAGAACCACGTTGCGTCCTTTTGGTCCTAAAGTTACTTTAACAGCATCAGCAAGTGCATCGACACCGCGAAGCATTGCGCGGCGAGCTTCTTCACTAAACTTAATTTCTTTTGCCATGTTTACAAGACCTCCTCAAATGTTTTAAGTATTGTTTATTTAAGAATTAGCCAATAACAGCTAAAATGTCGCTTTCACGTAAGATTAAGTATTCAGTACCTTCGTATTTCACTTCAGTACCTGCGTATTTTGAGAAGATAATGCGGTCGCCCTCTTTTACTTCTAAAGCAACGCGCTCTCCGCTTTCTAACACGCGACCTGAACCAGCTGCCACGATTTTGCCTTCTTGCGGTTTTTCTTTTGCAGAATCCGGCAACACAATTCCGCTGGCAGTTTTTTCTTCAGATTCTACGAGTTCAATGACAACGCGATCACCTAATGGCTTTAACAATGTAATAACCTCCTCAATAGTATGAATATGTAATTTTAGCACTCAGCACTAAAGAGTGCTAACACAATTCTTATAATAAAGAATCTCCCTTCCAATTTCAAGTGATAAGATAAAAAATTTTTCACGCTTACATGATTCTTTTCAGCTCCCGTATCCGTTAGCTTTTTCACCCCAGTTCCGATTATGTTACAATAGCTGTAGATGAACGAAACCCACTTAACAAAGGAGTACATACCATTTGAGAAAACAGTATTGGTTTATTATTTTGACATATATCATCATGCAGTTTTCCGCATTAATCGCGATTCCCTTGTTATTTAAATTCGGTTATGCCGGAGGACAGCCTACAGATGAAAATATGCTGCATGCACAAGGATTATGGTCCGTTATCAGCTTTATCGCCTGTCTCGTTGTTGTTCTGCTCATTCTGAGAACCGTTCCGAAAGAAACGCTGCGAAACGGACAGAAGGACTCAATCGGACTTTCTATCCTTTGGGCGATAGCCGGTTTTTTCATTGCCCTTTTCTCTCAAGGAATAGCAGGCTCTATTGAATATTATGTTTTTGGCATCGGAAGAGAATCAGAAAATACACAAGCGATTCTGGATGTCATTCAGGCAGTCCCGATCATGATTATCGTTTCTTCCGTCATCGGGCCTATATTAGAAGAAATCATCTTCAGAAAAATCATTTTCGGCGCGCTCTACGAAAAAACGAATTTCTTTTTCGCAGGACTGATCAGCTCGGTTATCTTCGGTATTGTTCACGCTGATTTGAAGCATCTCCTTCTATATACAGCAATGGGTTTTACCTTTGCCTTTTTATATGCGAGAACAAAACGGATATGGGTGCCGATTTTCGCCCATTTAATGATGAATACATTCGTCGTCATCATGCAGCTTGAGCCTGTTCGGAATTACCTTGAACAGCAGAGCACACAAATGCAATTGATTATTGGAGGATTATTTTTATGAGAAACCCGGTAGTTTGGGGAATGATCTACTTTGCCGTAGGGTGCATCTTTACTTATCTTGCCGCAAGCTCGCCAGGCAGCATGTGGTCATTTTACTCCATCCTGCTGATGGTGTTCGCCGCTTACAACATCAGCATTTCTTTTAAGATGTTCGCCTTTTCATTTAAAATCAAAAAGAACCAAAAATAAAGAAAATCCATTTCTAAATGAGAAATGGATTCAAATTAAATCCTAAAACGGCTTTCGTTTTAGGATTTTGTCATTTTCAGCGTGGTTGAAAACCCTTGAAGTCTAGGAAAGGCGAGCATCGGAGCGGAGCGAATGTTTTCATTCGTGAGCACCAACGCACAGGCTTGACAACGAATGCGGGGGGTTTGTCAACACGCTGAATCCATTTCTCTCATGAGAAATGGATTTTTTATTATTGCCCCGAAGACACGTCCTGATCGGCAGCACTGCTTTTCTGCGCTTTCCGATAGGCGGCCTTCGATATAAGGATACTGATTTCATATAAAATCAAAAGCGGGACTGTGACCATCATATGGGACAGAAGCTCAGGCGGTGTAATCAGGGCTGCGATCACCAGCAGCGTAAAATACGCATACTTTCTGATTTTCGCCAAGAACATCGGTGTCACAATTCCGAGCCTGGTCAAAAACATGAGGATGACCGGCATTTGGAACAGCAGTCCAAACGGAATCGTCAGCTGCAGAAGAAAATGAAAATATTCATTAATTCCGATCACCTGATTGACATTCAAGTCCTGAGAGATCCGCTTCATAAAATCAACAACAAAAGGAAATAAAATATAATATGAAAAAGATAAGCCCGCTAAAAACAGCAAAATAGAGATCGGAATGTAGCTGAGCGTTACTTTGCGCTCTTTCTCATAGAGGCCCGGGCTCACAAAAGCCCAAAGCTGATAAAGAATAACCGGCGAGGTCAGGACTATGCCGATGATAAATGCAAATTGCATAAACACATAAAGCGGGTCTGTCAGGTTAAACGCGTTAAGCGTAAGCTGCTTCGCTTCATCTGTTTCTTGCAGGTACACAATAATCGGCTTTGCTAAAAAAAATCCAGCAATAAAGAAAACGACAAACGCCAGCGCTACAATCAGCAACCGTTTTCGAAGCTCAGCAATATGCTCCAGCAGCGACATTTGATTCACTTTCATTCGTGTCATCCTAACTTACTGATCTTCTTTCTTTTTTTCCTCTTCATCACTCGTTAATCCTTTAGTAGCGTTTTTGAATTCACGAAGTGTGTCTCCCGCTGCTTTCCCCAATTCAGGCAGCTTTTTGGGACCAAAGATAATCAGAGCAACGATTGCGATAACAGCAAGGCTTCCAGGACCGATCGGCATATTTGGGCTCCTCCTTTCCCTCTATTCGATTTCCTCTAAAACTGAGTAATGCTTCAAAAAATAAACAAGTGACTGAAGCTCAACTGCTAAATCTATATGATGAATTCGAATGTGTTCCGGCACATTCAAACGGGCCGGCGTAAAATTAAGGATTCCCTTGATTCCTAATGCGACCAATCTGTCTGTAATGGATTGAGCGGCTACTGCTGGCACTGTAAGAATGGCAACTGATTCATCTTTTACGTGTTGTTCAAGGTCATCAAGGTTATAGACGGGCACGCCGCCTACCTCAGTTCCTATTTTACTCTCATTTATATCAAAAGCCATAGAAATTTTTGTGTTATTATTTTTTGTGAAATTATAGTGAAGAAATGCCGTTCCCAAGTTCCCGACACCAATCAAGATGACGTCTGTCATCTCATCCTGATCAAGCGTTTTTCGGAAAAAAGACAGCAAATAATCCACATTATATCCGTATCCTTTTTTGCCAAGAGCTCCAAAATAGGAAAAATCCCTCCGAATCGTGGCAGAATCAACCTTTACGGCATCACTGAGTTCAGCGGATGATACACGCTGTTTTCCTGACGCATGCAGATTCTTTAAAAAGCGATAGTAAAGCGGCAGCCGTTTCGCCGTCGCCTGCGGAATTTTTGATTGATCCTTATTCATTTTTGGTCCTCCAAATTATACTCGGATAGTTCTCTTTTAAAGTCACCGTTTTTCCCGCCTGTCTTCTCCAGCAAGAAAGTAGGGCCGATGACCATCCCCTTATCAAGGGCCTTGCACATATCGTAAACGGTAAGAGCGCACACCGATGCAGAAGTGAGCGCTTCCATTTCCACACCTGTACTCCCTTTCGTTTTGACCTGTGCTTTTATATGAAGTATAACTTCTGCTTCTTTTATTTTCCAGTCAAACGATATATCTATCCCGCTCAATGAAAGCGGATGGCACATCGGAATGATATTCGACGTTTGCTTTGCGGCCATAATGCCTGCCACCTGCGCGACAGCCAGTACATCTCCTTTGCCGATATCGTGACTTTGTATTTTCTCGTACACCTCATTCTTCATGTGTACGCTTGAAACAGCCGCCGCAGTACGGACAGTCGAAGATTTTTCGCTGATATCCACCATCTGGGCTCTGCCCTGTTCATTAAAATGAGAAAATCCATTCATATTAAAACGCTCCTTAAACAGATCATACACTATTTTCTTCTCTATGTCTTATATGGCCAATGTATTGTTTGCTGACTTCTGGTTCATAAGCTACACTTAACTTATTATAGCAGAGGTGAAATAATATGATGATCTTACAAGTTAATCAGCTGTCCAAATCGTTTGGTGCTGATACTATTTTAAACAATATAAAGCTGGAAGTCAGAAATCGTGATCGCATCGCCATTGTAGGAAGAAATGGCGCCGGAAAATCCACGCTCCTTAAAATTATCGCAGGCCAGCTTTCGTATGAAAAGGGCGAAATTATTAAACCGAAAGATATTACAATGGGATATCTCGCCCAGCATACTGGCTTGGATTCTAAGCTTACCATAAAAGAAGAGCTGCTGACTGTTTTTGACCACTTAAAAGCAATGGAAAAGGAAATGCGGGCTATGGAAGAAAAAATGGCGGCAGCTGACCCCGGTGAATTAGAAAGCATCATGAAAACCTACGACCGCCTTCAGCAGGAATTCAAAGATAAAGGCGGCTATCAATATGAAGCAGATGTTAGATCTGTGCTGCATGGTCTCGGCTTCAGCCATTTTGACGATTCTACACAGGTTCAAAGCCTCAGCGGAGGCCAGAAAACAAGACTGGCTTTAGGTAAGCTTCTGTTAACACAGCCTGATTTGCTCATTCTCGATGAGCCGACAAACCATCTGGATATTGATACGCTTACCTGGCTTGAGCATTATTTGCAAGGCTATTCAGGCGCCATCCTCATCGTTTCGCATGACCGCTACTTTTTGGACAAAGTAGTAAACCAGGTGTACGAGGTATCAAGAGCAGAAAGCAAAAAGTATCACGGCAACTACAGCGCTTATCTCGACCAAAAAGCCGCGCAGTATGAAAAAGATCTGAAAATGTATGAAAAGCAGCAGGACGAGATTGCAAAGCTGCAGGACTTCGTAGACCGAAATCTGGTGAGAGCCTCTACCACCAAAAGGGCACAAAGCCGCAGAAAGCAGCTTGAGCGAATGGAAGTCATGTCAAAACCGCTTGGCGATGAAAAATCGGCAAACTTTCATTTTGATATTACAAAACAGAGCGGAAATGAAGTCCTTCGTGTTCAGGATCTCACAATCAGCTATGAAAACCAGCCGCCGCTTTTAACAGAAGTGTCATTCATGCTCACAAGAGGAGAAAGCGCTGCGCTTGTCGGCCCTAACGGAATCGGTAAATCGACATTGCTGAAAACATTGATAGACACCCTAAAACCAGATCAAGGAACGATCTCATACGGCTCAAATGTCAGTGTCGGCTATTATGACCAGGAACAGGCTGAGTTGACTTCCTCTAAACGTGTCCTTGATGAGCTGTGGGACGAGTACCCCGGGCTCCCAGAAAAAGAAATCAGGACGTGTCTCGGAAATTTCTTATTCTCCGGAGATGATGTGCTGAAACCAGTTCATTCACTGAGCGGAGGCGAAAAAGCAAGATTGGCTCTAGCTAAGCTGATGCTTCAAAAAGCCAACTTTCTCATCCTTGATGAACCGACTAACCATCTGGATTTAGACAGCAAAGAAGTTCTCGAAAACGCGCTGATTGATTATCCAGGCACACTGTTATTTGTCTCACATGACAGATATTTTATTAACAGAATCGCCACAAGAGTATTGGAGCTTTCTTCAAGCCATATAGAGGAGTATCTGGGAGATTACGATTATTATACAGAGAAAAAAACAGAGCAGCTTGAATTGGAGAAAATAAATCAACAAGAGGAAACTGAAAAAACGCCAGCTACAGTGAAGTCTGACTCCAAACGTTCCTACGAGGAAGAAAAAGAATGGAAAAAGAAAGAGCGCCAACGACTCCGTCGGATTGAAGAAATTGAAACCACTGTTCAAACCATTGAAGAAAACATCAGCCGCAATGATGAATTGCTATGTGACCCTGAAGTCTATCAGGATCATGAAAAAGTACAAGCTATCCATGCAGACAATGAGAAGCTCAATCAGGAGCTGGAATCTCTTTTGTCCGAATGGGAAGAACTATCCACAGAAGAAGATTAAAAAAGTCAAGCACCTCTTTTTAGAGGTGCTTTTTATCCACAGAACATACCCTAATAAGCAAAACAAAGTAAGCGCTTTATACACAATATCCACAAAATATTCTGAATTTATCCACTTTATTAACAGCGACTTCAGCCCTTTATCCATCTATATCTCTATAATTACTCACAGACATGTGGATAAATTGTGAATTATCTGTTAATAACAAACAGATAAAAAGTCTCACGCTATTATCTCGTGAGACTTTGATAAGAAGTCAATTCAAGGCCGGGCTGGCCATTCATATCATATGCACCGCGAATTCCTTTTTCAAAAGCAATTGTACCAGCAGCAGCAATCATCGCAGCATTATCCGTGCATAAAGCTAATGGAGGAATGACAAGCGTAATCCCTTCATGCTGGGCAAATTCCTTTTCTAATGCAGCTCTGAGGCCTCTGTTTGCAGCTACTCCTCCGGCTAAAAGGACCTGTTTGACATCATATTCCTTTGCCGCGCGCGCCGTTTTGGTTACCAAGACATCGATCACACTATTTTGGAAACTGGCAGACAAATCTTCCGGAGCAATCTCTTGCCCTTTTTGGGATGCATTATGAAGCGTATTGATCACCGCAGACTTCAATCCGCTAAAACTGAAGTTGTAAGAGCCTTCTTCAAGCCATGCGCGAGGAAGCGGAATATTGTCATTCCCTTTTTCAGCTAGCTTGTCAATTTGCGGTCCACCCGGATATGGCAATCCCATCGTCCGCGCCACTTTGTCGTAGGCTTCTCCTGCCGCATCATCAAGGGTTTCCCCAATGACTTCAAATGATCCATGTTCCTTCATATAAACCAGTTCTGTATGGCCTCCTGAAACGACCAATGCCAGTGCCGGGAACACGATGTCTTCTACAAGACGGTTCGCGTATATATGACCGGCTATATGATGAACGCCTACTAACGGAATGTTATGTGCAAAGCTCAATGCTTTAGCGGCATTCACTCCGATAAGAAGCGCTCCCACCAGTCCCGGACCTTCTGTTACTGCAATCGCATCAATATCACTATACGTCATGCCAGCTTTGCGAAACGCCTCTTCTATAACCAAAGTGATTTGTTCAACATGATGTCTTGAAGCAATTTCCGGAACAACGCCTCCGAAGCGCTTATGGCTTTCAATTTGAGAGGCTACTACGTTTGAAATGATCTCTTTCCCGTTTTTCACAATAGCTGCAGCAGTCTCATCACAGCTTGTTTCAATTCCTAATACGTACATGTCTTTTTGCTCACTCATTTATCGTCACCCACATAATTAACGCATCTTCCCCGTTATCAGTATAATAGTTCTTTCTTATTCCGCCGGGCTGCATCCCGAATTTCTTATATAAGCCTTGAGCAGGATGATTCGAAACCCTCACTTCAAGCGAAAGCCGCCTTGCGTCTTTTTCTTTGCACAGTTCAACAGCTGAGCGAAAAAGCGTTTCTCCTAAAGACTGGCCGCGATACTCTGGTTTTATCGCTATATTTGTAATTTGGGCATCGTCCATCACAATCCAAATCCCGCAATACCCAGCAAGATGGCCGTCCTTTTCAATCACGAGATAATGAGCATACGGATTTTCCAGCAGCTCATGATAAAACGAATCCTTCGTCCAAGGAGACGTAAAGGAGGATGCTTCGATTTCGTATACGTGATCTATATCTTCAAGCCGCATATTTCTGACCGCTGCTTTTGTTTTCATCCTATCACCCTACTTTTGACTTTCAATCCATTTCGCTTCAGCTTCTGCCAGCCGCAAGTAATCCGGGACAAGCCCATGAACATCAGCTGCTTCCTTTTCCTTCCCGAGAAAAGCCAATTCTGAAGGACGCGGGTTATGCTGGGCGGCAGTTCCAATGAACCCTTTTGTTCCAAGCACATCCTCGATCATCTGCTTGTGAAGAGAAGTATCATGGCCTAAAAACAAAACAGGGCGGTCCTTTTCTTTTAGCATCTCCAGCCAATCTGCCAGCATCACATTTTGATCTGGAACAACTTGCTCTAAAAGCCCATTTTTATATTGATACAGACCTGTGTACACCTGTCCCCGTCTAGCATCAAAGATTGGGCTGATCAGACCGTCAAAATGCCGGCCATTTGCCGCAAGCGTCTCAAGACTTGATACAGCACTTATTGGAATATCTAAAGACCAGGCAAGTGTTTTGGCCAACGTCACACCTATTCTTACTCCTGTGTATGAACCGGGGCCTTTTGCAACGACAATTTTAGAAAGGTCCTGCGGTGCCATATCACAATCATTCAGCAATGAATGAACAGCAGGCATCGCTCTTACAGAGTGGTTCTTTTTCAAGTATGTAATGTATTCTGCTATAACGGTGTCTTCTCGAAGCAGCGCAATGCCTAATGTATAATTTGATGTATCAATTGCTAATATTGTCATGTCTACTTAACTCCTCACAAAGCATTTCATACCGATTCCCGACAGCAGTAAAGGTAATTTCCCGCTCATCATCACCAGCTCTTTTGATGACAATTTGCAGTCGCTCCTGCGGCAGCTGTTCTTCAATTAAATGAGCCCATTCAACGAGACAGACACCTTGTCCGTGAAAATATTCATCAAGTCCCAAATCTTCACTTTCATCTTCCATTCTATACACATCCATATGATAAAGAGGAAGTACGCCATCGTTATATTCTTTTATAATTGTAAAAGTCGGACTGTTTACAACACGTGTAATTCCCAGCCCTTCTGCAAAACCTTTCGTAAAAGTCGTTTTTCCTGCACCTAAATCGCCCTCTAATGTCAGGACGTCTCCCGGTTTAGCAAACGATGCCGTCAGCTTGGCAATTGCTTTTGTTTCTTCTGGATTTACAGTTCTCCATTTTAATTGCTTCACACGAGTCACCCGTCTTATTTAAAATGATTATATCCCTTTTTCTCTAAGATCATTGATGTTTGATCTGTTTTTAGGATCACTTTAGATTTTGTTTTTTCCCTGACATGGCCAATCTTTGTAATGGGAAGTTGACGTGCTGCGCACTGCTGCTTCAACACTTCCCACTCCTCTTTTGAAACCGTCCCTGTCAGCTCAAAATCCTCACCGCCAAACAAAGCCCATTCTTTCCAGTTAGGATGAAGCTTAGGCAAATCAGAATGAATTGGAAGCATGCTTTCATCAATTTCAATTGAAACACAGCTGGCTTCTGCAATCTCGTTCAGTTCACTAGCCAATCCGTCACTAACATCATTTAAAGCTGCCCGTTTAAAAATCGAGCATAATCTGCCGACGCTTACTCTTGGCTCAGGCCGTTTATGCCTGTGGATAAAGTAATCCGTTTCCACAGATGAGTTTTGAGGATTAGTCTCTTCCAGCAATAAAGAAAGCCCTGCTGCAGAAGAACCGATTTCACCGGTTACAAACACAACATCATTCGGTCTTGCCAGACTGCGCAAACAGGCACGTCCCTTTTCAACTTCACCGATCACAGTGACTGTAACGACTAATTTGTCAGCGGTAGAAACTGTATCGCCACCAATCAGATCCATCTGATATAGTTTCGCCAGTTCATTCATTCCTTCATACATCGCCTTGATTTCGGATGCCGTCCATTTTGAAGGTACCGCAAGTGATACCAAATAAAATTTCGGAATGCCTCCCATCGCGGCAATATCACTTATATTAACGGCTAACGCCTTATACCCGATATCTTCAGGTGAGGAATAGTGTAATTTGAAGTGCACGTCTTCTACCATAGTATCAACACAAACAATTTCCTGAACGCCGTGTTTCGCAGTGTAGAGCGCTGCATCATCCCCTATTCCTACATCAACGGAAGAATGGTGAATGGTCCGCGGAGTAATGCTATGTATCAAATCAAATTCATCCATGAACCAAAATCTCCTTTCAACCCTGCTTATGCCTATATGTGCTCTTCCTAGTTTATCGAATTTTGCTGGAATATCCAAGATGTTCCCGATATAAAGAAAGCTTGGCTATGACACCAAGCAGAAGATACAGTAAAAGAAAACACAAAAAAAACGAAAACATGATCGTTTCGTTTACATTAATGGCGGTCCGGACGGGACTCGAACCCGCGACCTCCTGCGTGACAGGCAGGCATTCTAACCAACTGAACTACCGGACCATATTTGTATAGGATTATTTTGGTTGCACCCTTAGGGCACTCCTTATTTAACCATATATTTGGTTGCGGGGGCAGGATTTGAACCTGCGACCTTCGGGTTATGAGCCCGACGAGCTACCGAACTGCTCCACCCCGCGATGATAAAAGTAATGCTTGGCGGCGTCCTACTCTCACAGGGGGAAACCCCCGACTACCATCGGCGCTGAAGAGCTTAACTTCCGTGTTCGGTATGGGAACGGGTGTGACCTCTTCGCTATCGCCACCAAACAAATTGAGAGTGTTCTCTCAAAACTAGATAACAGGTGTGACATCATTCAAAAATATGGTTAAGTCCTCGATCGATTAGTATCTGTCAGCTCCATGTGTCGCCACACTTCCACCTCAGACCTATCAACCTGATCATCTTTCAGGGATCTTACTTCCTTGCGGAATGGGAAATCTCATCTTGAGGGGGGCTTCATGCTTAGATGCTTTCAGCACTTATCCCGTCCGCACATAGCTACCCAGCGATGCCCTTGGCAGAACAACTGGTACACCAGCGGTGCGTCCATCCCGGTCCTCTCGTACTAAGGACAGCTCCTCTCAAATTTCCTGCGCCCGCGACGGATAGGGACCGAACTGTCTCACGACGTTCTGAACCCAGCTCGCGTACCGCTTTAATGGGCGAACAGCCCAACCCTTGGGACCGACTACAGCCCCAGGATGCGATGAGCCGACATCGAGGTGCCAAACCTCCCCGTCGATGTGGACTCTTGGGGGAGATAAGCCTGTTATCCCCGGGGTAGCTTTTATCCGTTGAGCGATGGCCCTTCCATGCGGAACCACCGGATCACTAAGCCCGACTTTCGTCCCTGCTCGACTTGTAGGTCTCGCAGTCAAGCTCCCTTGTGCCTTTACACTCTGCGAATGATTTCCAACCATTCTGAGGGAACCTTTGGGCGCCTCCGTTACCTTTTAGGAGGCGACCGCCCCAGTCAAACTGCCCACCTGACACTGTCTCCCCGCCCGATAAGGGCGGCGGGTTAGAAGGTCAATACAGCCAGGGTAGTATCCCACCGATGCCTCCACCGAAGCTGGCGCTCCGGTTTCCAAGGCTCCTACCTATCCTGTACAAGCTGTACCAACATTCAATATCAGGCTGCAGTAAAGCTCCACGGGGTCTTTCCGTCCTGTCGCGGGTAACCTGCATCTTCACAGGTACTATAATTTCACCGAGTCTCTCGTTGAGACAGTGCCCAGATCGTTGCGCCTTTCGTGCGGGTCGGAACTTACCCGACAAGGAATTTCGCTACCTTAGGACCGTTATAGTTACGGCCGCCGTTTACTGGGGCTTCAATTCGCACCTTCGCTTACGCTAAGCGCTCCTCTTAACCTTCCAGCACCGGGCAGGCGTCAGCCCCTATACTTCGCCTTACGGCTTCGCAGAGACCTGTGTTTTTGCTAAACAGTCGCCTGGGCCTATTCACTGCGGCTCTCTCGGGCTTGCACCCTAACAGAGCACCCCTTCTCCCGAAGTTACGGGGTCATTTTGCCGAGTTCCTTAACGAGAGTTCTCTCGATCACCTTAGGATTCTCTCCTCGCCTACCTGTGTCGGTTTGCGGTACGGGCACCTCTCACCTCGCTAGAGGCTTTTCTTGGCAGTGTGGAATCAGGAACTTCGCTACTATATTTCGCTCGCCATCACAGCTCAGCCTTATGGGAAACGGATTTGCCTATTTCCCAGCCTAACTGCTTGGACGCGGATATCCAATACCGCGCTTACCCTATCCTCCTGCGTCCCCCCATTGCTCAAATGGTGAGGAGGTGGTACAGGAATATCAACCTGTTGTCCATCGCCTACGCCTTTCGGCCTCGGCTTAGGTCCCGACTAACCCTGAGCGGACGAGCCTTCCTCAGGAAACCTTAGGCATTCGGTGGAGGGGATTCTCACCCCTCTTTCGCTACTCATACCGGCATTCTCACTTCTAAGCGCTCCACCAGTCCTTCCGGTCTGGCTTCACAGCCCTTAGAACGCTCTCCTACCACTGTTCGAAGAACAGTCCGCAGCTTCGGTGATACGTTTAGCCCCGGTACATTTTCGGCGCAGAGTCACTCGACCAGTGAGCTATTACGCACTCTTTAAATGGTGGCTGCTTCTAAGCCAACATCCTGGTTGTCTAAGCAACTCCACATCCTTTTCCACTTAACGTATACTTTGGGACCTTAGCTGGCGGTCTGGGCTGTTTCCCTTTCGACTACGGATCTTATCACTCGCAGTCTGACTCCCAAGGATAAGTCATTGGCATTCGGAGTTTGACTGAATTCGGTAACCCGGTAGGGGCCCCTAGTCCAATCAGTGCTCTACCTCCAAGACTCTTACCTTGAGGCTAGCCCTAAAGCTATTTCGGAGAGAACCAGCTATCTCCAGGTTCGATTGGCATTTCACCCCTACCCACACCTCATCCCCGCACTTTTCAACGTGCGTGGGTTCGGGCCTCCATTCAGTGTTACCTGAACTTCACCCTGGACATGGGTAGATCACCTGGTTTCGGGTCTACGACCACGTACTCATGCGCCCTATTCAGACTCGCTTTCGCTGCGGCTCCGCATCTTCTGCTTAACCTTGCACGAGATCGTAACTCGCCGGTTCATTCTACAAAAGGCACGCCATCACCCGTTAACGGGCTCTGACTACTTGTAGGCACACGGTTTCAGGATCTCTTTCACTCCCCTTCCGGGGTGCTTTTCACCTTTCCCTCACGGTACTGGTTCACTATCGGTCACTAGGGAGTATTTAGCCTTGGGAGATGGTCCTCCCGGATTCCGACGGAATTTCACGTGTTCCGCCGTACTCAGGATCCACTCAGGAGAGAACGAAGTTTTGACTACAGGGCTGTTACCTCCTATGGCGGGCCTTTCCAGACCTCTTCATCTACCTCGTTCCTTTGTAACTCCGTACAGAGTGTCCTACAACCCCAAGAGGCAAGCCTCTTGGTTTGGGCTAATCCCGTTTCGCTCGCCGCTACTCAGGGAATCGCATTTGCTTTCTCTTCCTCCGGGTACTTAGATGTTTCAGTTCCCCGGGTCTGCCTTCTCATATCCTATGAATTCAGATATGGATACCACTCCATTACGAGTGGTGGGTTTCCCCATTCGGAAATCTCCGGATCAAAGCTTGCTTACAGCTCCCCGAAGCATATCGGTGTTCGTCCCGTCCTTCATCGGCTCCTAGTGCCAAGGCATCCACCGTGCGCCCTTTCTAACTTAACCGTTAAAAAGAATCACTATGTGATATCTTGTGTTACTAATTTAATTGAATGTGATGTCTACTGTTATCTAGTTTTCAAAGAACACGTTTCGAAGGAATGATCCTTCAAAACTAAACAAGACAGGGAACGTTCTGTTTATAAGACCCAAGGTCTTATATTCCGTATAATATCCTTAGAAAGGAGGTGATCCAGCCGCACCTTCCGATACGGCTACCTTGTTACGACTTCACCCCAATCATCTGTCCCACCTTCGGCGGCTGGCTCCTAAAAGGTTACCTCACCGACTTCGGGTGTTACAAACTCTCGTGGTGTGACGGGCGGTGTGTACAAGGCCCGGGAACGTATTCACCGCGGCATGCTGATCCGCGATTACTAGCGATTCCAGCTTCACGCAGTCGAGTTGCAGACTGCGATCCGAACTGAGAACAGATTTGTGGGATTGGCTTAACCTCGCGGTTTCGCTGCCCTTTGTTCTGTCCATTGTAGCACGTGTGTAGCCCAGGTCATAAGGGGCATGATGATTTGACGTCATCCCCACCTTCCTCCGGTTTGTCACCGGCAGTCACCTTAGAGTGCCCAACTGAATGCTGGCAACTAAGATCAAGGGTTGCGCTCGTTGCGGGACTTAACCCAACATCTCACGACACGAGCTGACGACAACCATGCACCACCTGTCACTCTGCCCCCGAAGGGGACGTCCTATCTCTAGGATTGTCAGAGGATGTCAAGACCTGGTAAGGTTCTTCGCGTTGCTTCGAATTAAACCACATGCTCCACCGCTTGTGCGGGCCCCCGTCAATTCCTTTGAGTTTCAGTCTTGCGACCGTACTCCCCAGGCGGAGTGCTTAATGCGTTAGCTGCAGCACTAAGGGGCGGAAACCCCCTAACACTTAGCACTCATCGTTTACGGCGTGGACTACCAGGGTATCTAATCCTGTTCGCTCCCCACGCTTTCGCTCCTCAGCGTCAGTTACAGACCAGAGAGTCGCCTTCGCCACTGGTGTTCCTCCACATCTCTACGCATTTCACCGCTACACGTGGAATTCCACTCTCCTCTTCTGCACTCAAGTTCCCCAGTTTCCAATGACCCTCCCCGGTTGAGCCGGGGGCTTTCACATCAGACTTAAGAAACCGCCTGCGAGCCCTTTACGCCCAATAATTCCGGACAACGCTTGCCACCTACGTATTACCGCGGCTGCTGGCACGTAGTTAGCCGTGGCTTTCTGGTTAGGTACCGTCAAGGTACCGCCCTATTCGAACGGTACTTGTTCTTCCCTAACAACAGAGCTTTACGATCCGAAAACCTTCATCACTCACGCGGCGTTGCTCCGTCAGACTTTCGTCCATTGCGGAAGATTCCCTACTGCTGCCTCCCGTAGGAGTCTGGGCCGTGTCTCAGTCCCAGTGTGGCCGATCACCCTCTCAGGTCGGCTACGCATCGTTGCCTTGGTGAGCCGTTACCTCACCAACTAGCTAATGCGCCGCGGGTCCATCTGTAAGTGGTAGCCGAAGCCACCTTTTATGTTTGAACCATGCGGTTCAAACAACCATCCGGTATTAGCCCCGGTTTCCCGGAGTTATCCCAGTCTTACAGGCAGGTTACCCACGTGTTACTCACCCGTCCGCCGCTAACATCAGGGAGCAAGCTCCCATCTGTCCGCTCGACTTGCATGTATTAGGCACGCCGCCAGCGTTCGTCCTGAGCCAGGATCAAACTCTCCGATAAATGGATCACAGGTTAAGTTCACCGCATCCTGCGGCGACACCTGTGTGACCTGCGTCGTGCAGGCCCTAGTTTGACTGACTACGCACATCGCTGTGCGATTTTTAAAAACTGAATTAACAGGTACGTTTTGTCTTGTTTAGTTTTCAAAGATCATTCAATAATGGAGCGGGTGATGAGAATCGAACTCACGACATCAGCTTGGAAGGCTGAGGTTTTACCACTAAACTACACCCGCGTGGTATCTTATATGGCGCGCCCGAGAGGAGTCGAACCCCTAACCTTTTGATCCGTAGTCAAACGCTCTATCCAATTGAGCTACGGGCGCTTATCAAGCGACTTAACTATCATACTATCATTTGATGTTGAAGTCAAGAAGTTTTTTAATGTTTTTTCGAATCTTTTTCAATTCGACTTTTCTTATTATACACATTTTTAAAATCTTGTAAACACCTTAGGAAAACTTTTTTGTTTTTCTGTTTTGTTTCACGCTGTTCATCAGCGACGTTTAATAATATACCATGCCTGTTTTATTTGGTCAACACTTTTCCTGTATTTTTTTATTTTCTTCTTTCACGCCTTCCCATGCTTATCATGTATATATTTTATCTCATCTTACAAATAATATAAGAAAATCTCTTAAGAAGAAATGAGGCGTGTTATGTATTACTACAAAGAGGAACTGATTAATATCATTAAACCGGACAAGCCAGACCCGGCAGCTGCTAAGGTCCTGCAGGAGATATTAGGCGGTCATTATGGAGAAATGCGTACAATGATGCAGTTTTTTTTCCAAAGCTCTAATTTCAGAGGAAAGCAGAAACAGTACCGCGATCTGATTCGCGGCATTTTTTTAGAGGAGATTGCCCACGTTGAACTGGTTCAAAACACAATCAATGCTTTATTAGATGAATCAGGCGGTGAAGGTGTCGGCAGTCAAGGTGCAGATCAAGCACCACTTAATGAAGCCGTTAAACATGCTAATCCTCATCATTATATTATTGGTGCGCAAAGTTCCCTTCCCGTTGATGCAGGGGGCAATCCGTGGAACGGGTCGTGGGTGTATAACCACGGAAACTTAATTACTGACCTGCTGGATAACCTGCTTCTTGAGTCGACAGGTGTGCTGCAAAAAACAAGAATTTATGAAATGAGCTCTAATCAGACGTTCCGCGAAACACTTGCTTTTCTGATTGTACGCGACAATGCTCACCAGAATGCATTCGCGAAAGCGCTCGAGACATTGGGCGTTGAGTGGGCGAAGCTCCTCCCTGTACCGAATTATGACATTAATAAATATCCTGAGTGCAGAAAGTATGTCGAATTAGGCTACCATAATGCACAGTTTAACTTTAGGTTGGATGAAACGAGAATCGGTGAAATCTATCAAGGGAAATCTCCAAGCCGAAATGGCGGAGAGTTACAAGTAATAGATCCTCCGGCAGGCTTTCCCGTACCAGTGCTTCCTGAAATACCGAATGAACACAGTCCTGGGTTAGGCGATATGAATGCTTAATCCAGTGGGAAGGTGCTCAAGAAGCTTCTTGAGCACCTTCTTATTGTACATTACTGATTCATTCAACGATTGGCGTTAAAGAATCGCCATTCCATATTTCTCCCTTATTGAGTGTCCAGCTGTCATGATATAAAGCTGAAGCACCCTTGTTTACTGCTGGGCTCCATTCATCATTCCATGCGAGGAAGTAAATGGTTTTAGGATATTTTTGTTTTATTGCATTGATGAACAGGCTGTAATCGAAGCTGCCGTTTGCTGTTTGCGGGCCAACTTCTGTAAAAGCAAATGGTTTATTAAGCGCTGTTAGCTGATCGTATCCATTGATCGAGTAGGCATCTTGAAAATACGCATCTAATCCGACAATATCCACGTAAGACGCGCCCGGGTAAAAATCAGTTTTAAAATCTCGGTTGGCGTCGGGAGAGTAAACCCAAATCAAATGATCAAGTCCTCTTGTGTCGGTCATATAATGATAGATTTTCTTGTAGAGCTGTTTATATAGAGAGATTCTTTCATTATCCTTTTGATTATATGATGTAAGTCCCCACCAAAACCATTCACCGTTCATTTCATGCAGCGGCCTGAACAGAACAGGCACACCTTGGTTCTCCAGCTCTTGAAGTCCGTCAGCAATTTTGCTGAGCATGGCATTTAGCCGCTTTCCTTCTGCTGTTGAAGAATCTAGTATTTTTTTATACTGATCATTTGTAATCGGTGTTTTAAAATGCCCTGACTGAAAAGCAGGGTTCGCCAGGTGCAAACTGATTTGCGGAATTCCGCCATTTTTCCAATACGACATTAAATCGCCGTTGCAGCTTACATCTATTGAATCTTCAATTTTAGCTGTTTCAAGCCACCCTCTGGCATAATCGCAGCCGTAAATAGCAGGCGATTGCCCGGTGGCGCTTCGGATTCTATCAGCCTCAGCCATAGAAAATGTGTCATGACTGTAACCTCCGAACGCTCCGGAAAGGACTCTGTTTTCCGTTCGGTTCGGCAGGTGTGCAAGCCAGTTCATCACTGTTTTTGTTGTCTGCTGGGCATTAGGATTCACAGGCGACACAGTATGCGCTTCAATTGGTTTTGCTAAAACAGCAGACGCAAGTAAAAATATAATGAGCAAAGAGATCGTATGTTTCTTAAACAAATGCAACTCCCCCATTCATTAAGGATGAGATATCATGAATTCACATGTTCCTTCTATTGAAAACTCGCCAAAATGCGCAGGCAAGACAAAGTGTGAGCCTGCATTGCATTCATACTGAATACCATTATTTATGATTCGTCCTGATCCGCTCAGAACACTCCCCAGCAAATAGGTTTGATGTGAAGGAAAAGCAGCTCGGCCGCTAATCTTCCATTTGTACACCGAGAAATAATCTGATTGCACATAAACAATGATCTCAGCGTTACCAACTTCTTTTACTTCCGGTGTATGCACTTTATCGATATGCGGTATCGTTATGACTTCCATGGCTTTTTCTATATGAAGAGTTCTTTTTTGGCCCTGGTTATTACAGCGGTCATAATCGTATACGCGATACGTTGTATCAGAGTTTTGCTGGATTTCAAGGACAAGGGTTCCCTCACATAATGCATGGAGTGTACCGCTTGGCACATAAAAGAAATCTCCGGGCTTGATTTTGATTCGCCTCAGCAGCCCGTTCCAATCACCGCTTTCTATTCGTTGCTTGAACTCTTCCTTTGTGCTTGCATGATGTCCCAAAATTAGTTCGGCGTTATCTTTGCAATCAATGATATACCAGCACTCCGTTTTACCAAGGTCGCCATTTTCGTGCAGTTTTGCATAATCATCATCAGGATGAACTTGCACGGAGAGATCCATATTGGCGTCCAGCAGCTTTACCAGCAGCGGAAACACCTTACCATCCGGAAATCCGAATATCTCTGGATGATCTTGCCATACTTGATCAAGTGTCTTTCCTGCCAGCGGGCCGCTTTTTACAACCGACGGGCCATGGGCATGTGCAGAAACGGCCCAGCACTCACCTGTTTTTTGTGAGGGTATTGCGTAGCTAAAAGCGTCACGAAGCTTCGTCCCTCCCCATAGTCTTTCTTTAAAGACAGGCTCCAAAAATAAAGGATGCTTCATGATCGTACCTCCCCGGATGCTGCCTCTGCTTGTAAGGCCTGATGCGCCAAAACTAGCGTGCCGATGATTCCGGCGTTACTGCCTAAACGTGGGGGTACAATATAATCACTTATACCATCTGACAATTCAGAAAAATCTAAGTAGCTGTTCATGATTTTCGGTACGTATTGATAGATATAAGGAAACACTTGTTTCTGTTGCATGACGCCGCCGCCAAGAATGATTTTTTTAGGTGCAAGGATCAAAATATACTGAGCCAGCGCTTGGGCAATATAGTACCCTTCCAGTTCCCAGACTTGGGCTATATCTGATAAATCCGCGGCTTTTTTTCCCCAGCGCGCTTCAATGGCGGGACCGGAAGCCAAGCCTTCAAAGCAATCTCCATGATAAGGACACTTCCCTTGGTATACGTCATCCGGGTGCCTCCGGATATAAATATGGCCCATCTCTGGGTGTGACAGCCCCTGAAGGAGCCTCCCCTCTACAATAGCCCCCGCTCCGATGCCAGTGCCAATCGTTATATACAGGCAGTTGTCGAGACCCTTCGCTTCACCGAAAAGGAATTCACCCAGCGCCGCAGCGTTGACATCTGTACTAAATCCGACTGGGATTTTCATTTCGTTCTTAACGGTTTGCAAAAAGGGATAGTGTCTCCAGCCCGCTTTCGGCGTGGCCGTAATGGTACCGTATGTTTGTCTCGTTTTATCGTTATCAACGGGACCAAAGGAGCCGATGCCGATTGCCTGTAATGAAAATTGGCGAAAATATTGAATTACTTTCTCTATCGTTTCATCCGGCATCTTTGTAGGGAATTCTATTCGGTCAATGATTGTTCCATCTTCTTTACCGACAGCACAAACAATCTTTGTGCCGCCTGCTTCAATACCGCCAAGCATGCAGATGGCCTCCTTGTTGTCTCCGCAATCAGCGCCGTATGTTTACAGAAGTCACAACAAACTTGTCATGCCGATGACGTGAAAAGGAATATTCAAATGGAATCCCGGTATCTAAGAAGCCCACATGTTCCACTTCAAGAATTGGATCATCCTGTTTACAGCCCAGATGCTGCTGGTCAATATGATCAGATTTGCAGGCTCTGATTTTCCGATGCGTTCCGGCGATTTTGAGCTGCAGCACATTTGTAATATGATTGTAGATCGAATCATGAAGGACATCGTCATTAATGCCCGGTATTAAATGAGTCGGCATATATGTTTTTTCTAATACATAGGGTTCACCTTCTACAATTCGCAGCCGAACGACATAATAAACCGGTGTTTTCTGATCAATAGACAAATGGGCGGCCACTTCCTCAGTGGGAAATTGCACTTCAAACTGAATGACCTTGCTTTGGATTTTTTTATCTTTCAGCAAGTTGGTCAATCCGAGAATCTCATTGCTGACTACATGTACATGGTCATCCTGTATTGCAGATTGAATAATAAACGTGCCATGGCCTCGTTTTCTGAACAGCAGACCCTCAGCAACTAAATTATCCAAGGCTCTCTTCATCGTCATGCGGCTTGAGTTAAATTCTTTTGCAAGAGATACTTCATCAGGAATGGGCTGATCGATCGGATATACGTTATTTTTAATTCTATTTCTCATTTCATTTGCAATAATTTCGTATTTATTCATTGGCATCCTCCGGCAGCTGTTAGAGTCTGATATCACATAAGCTTTTACGGATATCATAAGTTCTTTTCCCTATTTCATCAATGTTGCGGATTTTCGTCATCTCTATTCGTTATGATGATTGCCGGAAGATCTTGACCTTTAGGAAAATCTAGAAACCGCTATGCTCAGCAACCTTTTTGAACCATTTTCCGCTCTTTTTGACGGTTCTTTCTCCGTCTTTCTCAAGATTGACTGATACAAATCCGTATCGGTTTTTATAGGCATTTGTCCAAGACCAGTTGTCCATGAACGTCCATAAGTGATAGCCTTTTACGTTTGATCCTTCCTGTATGGCGCGGTGAATCCATTTGAGGTGCTCTTTTATAAATTCAATCCGGTAATCATCTTGAATGATGCCTTGTTCATCCCTGAAGCGCTCTTCACCTTCAACCCCCATACCGTTTTCAGAGATAAAACACTCGATGTTGCCGTAGTTTTCTTTTAAATTAATTAAAATATCATAAACGCCTTTTTCATAGATCTCCCAGCCGCGATGCGGATTCATTTTGCGGCCCGGCATGACGTAGGGATCAAAATATCTGTCCGGCAAAAAAGGAGCGTCGGGATTCGGAAGATGTTCTTTCGCTTTCACACGTCTCGGCTGGTAATAATTCACTCCCAACAGGTCAACCGTGTTCTTTTTGATAATGTCAAGATCTTCAGCGTTGTAATCAGGCATAAAGCCTTCATGCTTCAAAATGTCAACCAGCTCTTTGGGAAATTCGCCTTTGACAGATGGGTCTAAAAAAGATCTGTTAAAAAACGCGTCTGCGATTTCCCCGGCTTTCACATCCGCCGGATGGCTGCTTCTCGGGTATGAAGGGGTCAAATTTAAGATGATGCCGATTTTTCCGTCCTGCTTCATCTCCCTGTAAGCCTGAATGGCGCGGGCACTTGATAGCATCGTATGAAATCCAACCTGGACGGCCTCTTTAAAGTCGACCTTGTTTGGATAATGAAAATCATATAGGTATCCGCCTTCTACGGGAACGATTGGTTCATTATGCGTAAACCATTTTTTCACCCGGCCGCCAAACAAACGGAAGCAAGTTCTTGCATAGTTTTCATACGCGTCAACCGTCTCTCTGTTGACCCAGCCACCGATTTTTTGAAGCGCCATCGGCATATCGAAATGAAACAAATTGACAAAAGGTTCAATTCCGTTAGCGATCAACTCATCAATGACATTGTTATAGAAATTTGCGGCTTTATCGTTGATCTCGCCCGTTCCGTTTGGTATTAAACGTGACCAGGAAAGCGACATCCGGAACGAGTTGTGGCCAAGCTCCTTCATCAGCCTGATATCTTCTTTATAGTTGTCGTAAAATTGGGATGTGTCTGCGGGGCCGACATGATCAAAAAAACGATGCGGTTCTTTTTCAAACCAATAATCCCATATATTCTGGCCTTTTCCGTCTCTGTCGGCGGCACCCTCCGTTTGTGTTGCTGAAGCCGATGATCCCCACCAAAAATCCTTTGGAAAACGATATTGTTCTGTTTGTGCCAAGTCTCTCTCCCCTTATGTCACATTTTTATGCTGTTATCATTTTGCTGAGCAGCTGAATTCTGCACAGCCTGTTCTTTTTCTTTTGCCAGATTTAATTTATCCATTGCTTTTAGGAATGGAAACCAGATCACGAAGACAATCAGCAGATTGATAAGCTGCATCACGCCCCCCATGATTGAGTTCGTCGCCATGATGCCATTAATGAATAATGGAACCGTCCACGGCACTGTCACACCAGTCGGAGGCGGAACGAGCCCGGCTGACATAGCCAGATAGGTGACGAGCGTAACAACCATCGGTGCCAGCACCCAAGGCACAATAATGATCGGATTCATGACAATCGGAAGCCCGAAGATAATCGGTTCGTTGACGTTAAAAATACCGGGAGCAAGGCCAAGTTTTGATACTTGCTTCATCTGCCTGCTTTTCATGAATATGAGAATGGTAAACACAATCGCAAGCGTCATCCCTGTTCCGCCCATCCCTACTGTATAAATCTCCATAAACGGTTTTGAAATAATATGAGGGATTTCTTTTCCCGCCGTGTAAGCAGAAAGGTTTTCTACCTGCAGTGTATTCCAAATCGGGTCCATCACGGAGTTGATAATGATCTGTCCATGCAGTCCGAAAAACCAAAGAATTTGAATGAAAAACACGGCAATCAGCGTTGGGATGATACCGCTTCCAAGTCCGACAAGCGGAGCCTGAATCGCGTGATAAATGACGTCGTGCATATTTGTTTTAAAAAATAGAGTCACCATTACGTTAATCAGCAAAAATACGGTCAATGTGATAAAAGCCGGAATAAGTGCGGCAAATGATTTTGCTACAGCAGGCGGAACGCCGGCTGGCATTTTGATTGTCAGGTTTTTTTGAACGATTCTTCTGTAAATTTCGCCAGAAAGAAATGCCGTAATCATCCCAAGAAACATCCCTTTTGCACCGAGACGGTCGACCGGAATAACCCCTGTAACGGCATCTCCTGTTTCTGGCTGAACGATAAATGGCGTTAAGAGCAAAAAGGAGACCAAAGCGATCGCTCCGCCAAATACAGCTTCGACCTGATAGCTTTTTGACAGGTAATAGCCTATCCCGAACACAACAAAGACAGACATAATGCCCATAGTCGCCGTGGAGGCAATGCCGAAATGAGACTGAAACGATGTAAGCATTGAGGCGTTCATGATTTTGTTTAGAAACGGCAAATTCGTTAACACGACAAAAATGGACCCGAATATCGTAAGCGGGAAAGCCAGCATAAACGCATCACGCAGCACTTGCAAATAACGGTTATTGTTTAACCTCCCTGCAATTGGAACAAGGAATTGGCTGATTTTCTCGAACACCCTATCCACCCCGATTATTTATAGATTCTTGGTTTTAAAAATATCAAGCATCTCTTTCACTAATTCTTTCATGGATAATGTTGACATCAGGTGATCCTCCGCATGCATAAGCAACAATGAGAAAGCTTGTGCTTCTCCACCGGATTCCTTTTGTATCATTTGAAAGTGAATGTCATGGGCCGCGGATAAATCCTGCTCAGCCTTGGCAATGAGGGCATCCGCCTCATCCTTGTTCCCTTCTTTGTAGGCGCGCAGTGATTGTATGATGCAGCTGCGGGCATTGCCGCTGTGCAGGATAAGCTGAAAACTGATTTGTTCGTCTGTTAAGTTCGTGATTTTCACCTGTTCCATTATTGATTCTCCATTAAGGACAATGCCTGCTCATACGCTTTTTTCCCATCTGCCATTCCGTAGGCCATCATGTCAATGACTTCAACCCGAATGTTGTATTGATCCGCTTCTTTTTGGAGTTCGCTTTTCAGAAAGCTCATTTGCGGACCAATCAAAACGGCATCCGCTTTTCTCATGTCTTCTTTTGCTTTATCCTGGCCAACAGCCCAAATCTCTGCTTCCTCACCGATAGACTGTGCGTATTCCTTCATTTTTGTCACCAATAAACTGGTAGACATTCCTGAGCTGCACGCGAGTAATATTTTTTTCAACTGCTATCCCCCCTTGTGATTAAAACGCTTACATTGATTATTATAGTCATTTATTTTTAAATGTCTATACTTTTATAAAATAAATATAATCATACACTTGTCCGGTTCATCACTTTGTAAATTTTTCTATGGAAGATTCATTCATAATGTGGTACACTCATCAACGGAAACGAATCAATTAAATAGCTATTATCACTTGTATAACCTCAATAATATGGTTTGAGGGTGTCTACCAGGAACCGTAAAATCCTGATTACAAAATTTGTTTATGACATTTTTTGTAATCAGGATTTTTTTTATTTATCAAAACATTTAAGTAAAGGAGTTTGTTATGAATTTCAAAGTTTTCCTGCTTGCAGCTTCTACGATTGCAGTCGGATTGGTTGAGTTAATTGTGGGGGGGATTCTTCCTCAGATCGCAAATGATTTAGACATTTCCATTGTTTCAGCCGGACAGCTGATCAGTGTGTTTGCGCTGGGATATGCAGTATCTGGGCCGCTGCTTTTGGCATTGACTGCAAGGATTGAGCGGAAGCGCTTATATCTAATTGCTTTATTTGTTTTCTTCCTTAGCAATCTTGTCGCCTATTTCAGCCCTAATTTCGCCACATTGATGGTATCTAGGGTATTGGCAGCAATGAGTACAGGGCTGATTGTTGTGCTTTCTTTAACAATTGCCCCGAAAATTGTAGCGCCTGAATACAGAGCCCGCGCAATCGGAATTATTTTTATGGGTTTCAGCTCTGCTATCGCATTAGGCGTGCCGCTCGGAATCTTAATCAGCGATTCCTTCGGGTGGCGGATTTTGTTCCTTGGCATCGGCCTGTTGGCGCTGATCTCCATGCTGATTATTTCAATTTTCTTTGAAAGAATACCGGCGGAGAAAATGATTCCTTTCCGGGAACAGCTCAAGACGATCGGTAATCTGAAAATCGCGAGTTCACACCTCGTCACGATGTTTACATTAGCTGGCCACTACACGCTTTACGCTTACTTTGCACCGTTTTTAGAAGAGACTCTTCACCTGAGCTCTTTCTGGGTCAGCATTTGTTATTTCCTTTTCGGGATATCTGCTGTATGCGGAGGCCCTTTCGGAGGAGCGCTATCTGACCGGCTTGGTTCCTTTAAGAGCATTTTGCTGGTGACGGGTTCCTTTGCCATCATTATGTTCTTACTGCCGCTGTCTACATCGTCTATGATTTTCTTTTTGCCTGTCATGGTGATTTGGGGTCTTCTGAGCTGGAGCCTCGCCCCGGCTCAGCAAAGCTATTTAATTGAAATTGCACCTGATTCGTCTGACATTCAGCAAAGCTTTAACACGTCGGCCCTCCAAGTCGGAATTGCCCTTGGCTCAGCCATTGGCGGTGTTGTTTTGGATCAGACGGGTACTGTAGTGTCAACAGCATGGTGCGGCGGGTCAATTGTGATCATCGCTGTCCTGTTTGCTTTCATTTCTTTAACAAGACCTGTTCAAACAGCAAAAAAATCCTCCTTGTAAAAGGAGGATTTTTTATTATTTAGCTGAAAGCTCATCTTCGGTGACCCATTTGTGGTTTTTCACTTTTTCGCCGCTTGTTGTCGATGTATAGTCAACCATGTATACAGTTGTTTTTTCCGCGGAATCGATCTCGGCTGTTGCTCCTTTCATGCCTTTCATATGAGAAGCCTCTAAAATCACCTGATCTCCGGGTTGTAACGTTTTATCTCCGGCATCTTTGATTTCTTCTTGGATCACCCATTTGTGATGATCCACACGCTGTCCCCCATTAGTCGGAGTATAAGAAACAACATACGCAGTTGTATCATAGGCGCCTGTTACCGTAGCTTCAGCACCTTTCATGCCTTTCATATGGGAAGTATTGATGATTACCTGGCTGCCTACTTTGTATTTCGGATTTTTAGATTCCTGTAATCCCTCTGGAACGTCAGCTGATCCGGAATGGTCCATCTCTTCATGTGTTGAGGAGTCTGAATGATTGTCATGTGTGCTTTCTTTCGTACTGTTGTTATTGCCGCATGCTGATAAAACAAAAACTAGAGATAACATCAGAATTCCCAGTGCATTTTTAGAGATTTTCATGTTCATTCTCCTTTGCTTCATTTTTTTCCTGTAACTTTTGCCCGCAGACAATGAAAACATGCCCTCTCGATAATACTATACCCCCGAATGGTATGTAAATACGCTGATATTCTCATAATGCGTTCCCGCAGTTTGTCCTATTCCCCTTTGTTTGCAAAGCCAAACATAAAAAAAGCCGCTGTCAGGCGGCAATTACTGATTTAAGATTTTTATATACACACCTTTTTTTGCTTTTTGATAAGCGGCCTCACCCATTTTTCTCACCTTTTCAGAAACATCTGAGGATTTGATCCATTTGTCATCAAGAAAAATGGATGGATCGATTAGGCGCATTTTCTTCTTTTGATGGAAATCGTACTGGATGTCATCTTCTATTACTTGTATGCCGGGATGAATAGATGTAAGCAAGCTCAGGACTTCTTCATTTTTTGAGGCACGCAGGATGTTCAGTACCTCTTGGTCCGTTTTCAGCAGATCCTCTGCGGATATGACATCATGCCGCAGCGCTGCCTTCAATGCTCGCGCTAAATATTCATATCCATATACATTCACAGGATTCAAAAAGAAATCAATTACTTCCTTGTAGTACACACTGACAAACCATTCGGCGGCTTCAATACTATCAGGAAACATCCTTCCGTTTCTCACAATAAGATGATCCAAAAAGGTTTGCGCTTCGTGCAGGTTAATGTGTCCATATCGGTACATATCACGCAGCGTATAGTCTGTCCGATCAGCACACAGCTCCGGTGCGGGCTGTTCGAGCAATGTCCACCTTGAATCGTCAGATAAAAGTTCTTCAGTATGATAGCCGTGTTTTTGTAAAATGTCCGGGATTTCAGAGTGAACAATGACTTGTTGAAAGATGTTTTCATGATAGTCTTCTGCTTGATTTTCAAAGACAACGTCGACCACATGAGAAAAAGCTGTGTGTGATACGTCGTGGAGCAGACCCGCAATCTGTTCTTCTATCGTTCCTCCGAGCTTTTTGATGAGGAGCATTACGCCGATGGAGTGCTCATACCTGGTCACATTCCACCTTCGATTGACTAAAAAGCTTGCTCCGCCTTGATAGATCCCTTTTAATCTTTGCACAGGAGCGCTTTTGATAAGCTCTTCCAGTACTCCATCTATATGGTGGTGCCCGTAAATAACATCGCTGATTTCCATGCCGTCACCTCAACATCTATTTTTTTTGTTATATATTGTTTATATTGATAGTACATATGCAATCTTTCAATAGAGGAGTGTTATGATGATCATCATCCCAAACAATGAGATAGCGAAACATATGTTGACCGATTTTTTTGCCAAGCATTGGGGTACACCCGAGATGGCGATTTCCAGCGGCATTTTTCGGTGTGATGAATTAGATGGATTTGCCGCAGTAAATGAAAGCGGCGAAATCATTGGCTGTATTACATACACAATAGATGGGAAAGATTGTGAAATTATTTCATTAGATAGTATGATTGAAAATAAAGGAATCGGCACAGCTTTACTTCAGCAGGTTGAAGAGAAGGCTAAACATGCACATTGTCAACGAATAAAGCTTATCACAACGAATGATAATGTACATGCGATAGCGTTTTATCAAAAGAGAGGCTATCAATTCGCCGCAGTGTTTCCGAACGCAGTTGAAAAAGCGCGCCGACTCAAGCCGGAGATTCCCGAGGTGGCTGAAAACGGCATTTTGATTCGGGATGAAATTCTATTTTCGAAGGTAATTGATTAAACGAATAGGAGTCTTTTATGTCCAGTCATTATAAATACCCTCTCATTTTCACGGCATTCCTATTAATCGCTTTCTGCTTGATCTTTTTTTCCTATCACCTGATTCATCATGTTCGTTTGGAGTATCCGAATTGGCAGGGAGAAAGCAAAGATCAGAATTGGGAAGCTGTTTTTACAAAAAATGAAGATGCACCGAATGAATACAGCGGCAAACTTTATTGGATCGGTGATACAATTGAAATAGACAACACTTATTTGGAATCACTGATTGTAAAAAAAGATGATGAAGTTCTGCTGAGTTCTAACACAGAAATTCCAATGCGTGACTATTCCGGAGGCACTTTTTCTGATGGAAGCGCAAAAGAAAAGTCTGTTTCTTTTTTAGAGCGGTTAGATGAACATGAGCTTGAAGGCCATGATATAACCATTGAAGTGAAATGGAAACAAGGTAATCATTATTCTGCGAGTCAGCTTACGCTCAATGAAAAGACCTTGTTTGATGAAAAGCAGCAATAGATGATCAAAACGAAAAATAGACAAATGAAAAGGAATAGCATATTTTATACAGCTCATATGTTATGCCTTTTCTACTTTTTTCATTTCCGCCAAAAAGTGGAGCATTCCGCCTTGTCCAGAATATTAAACGCAATCATTTTCTCAAGTAGCGTGTAATCAACTGGACCGTTCCAAGGGATACGTATCAGCTGCTCGGTGTAATCATATCCGGCCTTCACAATATCATCCTCTACGTGCGCTATCGTTACTTTTTCAGGAGCGACAGCTAAATGCTTTTTAGAAACACTAAAGCCAATAATAAATGTACCGTGATCCGTAAACATCGGTTGGTTCCATTTTATTTCTGTATGTAAATTTGGATATTTATTTTTTATCCAAGTTAACACCTCTTCCGTTCTTTCTCGGTGGAACGGGTCATCAATCCCCGCTAAATACTCAGAAAAAACGTCCATGTTGTTCCCTCCTAAAATAAAATGATGCCACTCCATATGAACTGCTCAGACATGTGCTTACACAATACCTCTTTCCAACATAATACTTAAAATTGTTCAAGATGTAAGCGGGTTGCTTCTATGCGACTATAGCAGATTTCAGTCCGCCTATCCACGGCCAGTATCTATTCCTCCAATTTATTTCTTTAGTACTATCACTCTTTCCTTCTTTTGATAGCAGTTCATTATTCTTGTAAATCCAATCTTTAAAATCGATTAATACTAGCTTAACAGTTTAAAAATATAATTGGGTTGTCATTGAGATTCATCTATATTTAGGAGGTTATCCAGTTGAAAAAATTCCCGAAGAAATTACTGCCTATCGCGGTTTTATCATCAATTGCGTTCAGCAGCTTAGCCAGCGGCAGTGTGCCTGAAGCCAGCGCCCAGGAAAAGAAAAAGGGGAACCAAGACGAAATTAAAAATGTTATTGTTCTGATTGGTGATGGTATGGGTGTGTCTTATACGTCTGCTTATCGATACTTAAAGGATAATAAAAAGACAAAAGTTGTGGAGCCTACGGCTTTTGATCAGTACCTTGTCGGCCAGCAAACAACTTACCCCGATGATCCTGAACAAAATGTAACGGATTCTGCAGCGGCGGCAACAGCTATGTCTGCGGGAATTAAAACATACAATAATGCCATAGCCGTTGATAACGACGGATCAGAAGCCAAAACGGTGCTTGAAGCTGCGAAAGAAAAAGGAAAAGCAACAGGACTTGTGGCCACTTCAGAAATTACACACGCCACTCCGGCCTCTTTCGGTTCACACGACCATAGCCGAAAAAATATGAACTCAATTGCGGATGATTATTTTGATGAGATGGTCAACGGCAAGCACAAAATTGATGTCCTTTTAGGCGGAGGAAAGAGCAATTTTGACCGTAAGGACCGTAATTTGATTAAAGAATTCAAAAAGGCGGGGTACAGCTATGTGGATAATCGCAAGGACATGCTGAAAAATAAAGACAGCCAAGTTCTCGGCCTATTCGCTGACGGCGGCCTGCCTAAAAAGATTGACCGGACGAAGGATATTCCATCACTTAAAGATATGACAAACACAGCCATAAAAAAATTAAACAAGGATAAAGACGGCTTCTTCCTCATGGTGGAAGGCAGCCAGATTGACTGGGCGGGCCATGACAATGATATCGTCGGCGCCATGAGCGAGATGGAAGACTTCGAACAAGCTTATAAGGCGGCTATTGATTTCGCTAAAAAAGACAAGCACACATTGGTTGTCGCAACGGCTGACCACTCAACCGGCGGATATTCCATCGGTGCGGACGGCATCTACAATTGGTTCAGTGAACCCATTAAAGCCGCAAAGCGCACACCTGACTTTATGGCAGAAAAGATCTCTGACGGCGCGGATGTTGAAAAAACTTTGAAAACATATATCGATCAAAAGAAATTGGCTTTAACAAAAGCCGAAATTCAATCTGTTGAAGAAGCGGCAAAATCGAAGGAAGTACTGGATATCGATAACGCAATCGAGAACATCTTTAATAAACGCTCTCACACTGGATGGACAACAGGCGGACATACCGGTGAAGATGTTCCCGTCTATGCATACGGTCCGTCTAGTGAGACATTTGCCGGCCAAATCGACAATACAGAAATCGCCAAAAATGTCTTCAAGGCTTTACAATACAACATTAAGATTAACGATAAGTAAAAGATTACAAGGTGTCCCGTTGCTTGTATGAAGTAACGGGATCTCTTTTTAATGGAGGAATCATCATGAGAAGAATTCTTTCAATTTTCGTTTTTACTATCATGCTTGCGGGCTGCTCATCAAACGCCAGTACTGAAAAACAGCATGCAGGCGGGGAGAAAACAGTAAAAGCTGAGCCGCAAAGCACTTCATCCCAGAAGGACAGCACAGATAATTATCAGCCTAATTCCCAGGTAACTGATGACAGGTCATTGCTTAAGGTCGGCCAAACGTTTTCAGATGATAAAGGAAAAGCTGTCTTAAAAGATATCAAACAAGTGAACAAAACCTATAAAATTGGCGACGTGGAGTTAACAGTAAAAGAAATGAAGCTGATCCACTTGCGCCCGGACTACAGCATGATTGATTACTTTCATGAGTTAACACATGATGAAGAGTTTGATTTCGTTAAGGTTTTCGTTGATATCAAGAACACCTCTACAAAAAAAGTAAATGTTGCGCCGATTGCATTGATGAAAACAAATACGGGTGAAACCTTTGATTGGAACAAAGATATTTATCTTGAAGAGTTAAACGGCGAATTGGAAGGCGGCGCCGAAAAGTCCGGAAATCTCGGCTTTATTGTGAACGCATCAAGCGGCCATGCTCATGATAAGGCCGCGGATGCTGAGAAGAAAACAAAAGAGATCAAGTGGATCGAAATCACGACAAGTGACGTCTTTGACCATAACCATAAGAAAATCAGTGATGCTCAAAAAATCAAAATCAAGTTTTAAATCAAGAACTCCCGTACAAGGTACGGGAGTTCTTTTTCTTATTTGTTTTTTTGGCGAATCAACTCATCAATCCGCTCCATCACTTCTTCCATGTCCATACATTCCTTGAAGCTTTGATTGATTTTTTTAATGCCTGCCGTATACTGATGGTTGCGCAAAACCTCATCTACGGCCTGTTTTAATATTTGGGCATTGACTTCATCTTTAGAGATGACATAGCCTGCATGGAGTTCAGAGAGACGCTGCGCCACCATCGGCTGATCCTTGTCATGAGGCATGACGACCAGTGGCACGCTGAAATGAATGCCTTCGTTTACGCTGTTCATTCCGCCGTGTGTAATGAAAACATCCGATTGCTCCAGCACTTCCAGCTGAGGGACATACGGAGCAATGATAAAGTTTTCCGGCGCCTGCTTTAATTTGGTCAGGTCCGCTTTTTCTCCGGCAGCGATGACGACTTTTCCGTTAAAGCCTGAAAATGCATCAATACAAAGGTTGAAGAAATCCTCTGTATGATCCAGTACAGTCCCCATTGAAATATAAATGACACTCTCATCTTTTAGCTGTTCAATCGGGAAATCTGTTTTTTCCGCTCTCTTTGGAAAGCTTGGCCCGATAAACAGACATTCATCCCCGAAACGATCACTTTCTGGCTGAAAATAACGGCTTGTATACACTACGTTCAATTCCCCTTTATTGTTCATGAATTGAACCAGGTTTTTCGGGGCAACACCGTACGTTTCTTTCATTTTTGCCAAAAGATCTTCACACTCTTGATCCAATTCAAGCGGCGCTCCAGACTCCGGATGCAGCGGCAGGATTTTCAGGTGCTCCTCGCCAAACAAGAAAGACGCCGATGAAGAGACTCCTGGAATATCTAAGTAATCCCTTACCAATTCCCCCGCGCCGAATTTATCATAATAAACAAAATCAAATTGAATGCTCTTAGATAAGTCTTTGACAATCTGTAAAATGTCCAATGACGTTTTGATATGGATTTTCACGAAATCAAGAATGCCATTGGGCGAACCGACATGAATAGGTGTTGTTCGCAGCAGATCCCGGTGAAGATGGACCGTTGCTCCCGCTGCTTCTAATCGTTTTTTATATTTTTCAGTGGATATATAATGGACATCATATCCCTTATCGGAAAACGCTTTTGTAATGCCTAAGGTAGGATTCACATGGCCTTCCGCAGGAAAATTCAAAATCAATACTGTCTTCATGTAGACAACTCCCTCTCAAATCGTATTCTGACTCTTTGTTTGATCAGACTACTACTAATCGTAAAATGGGAACACAACCTATGCAAGGTACAAATGAATGAACTATTCTGCTGCTCTGGACTTAATCAAAAAAAAGACACCCCAGTTGTGGTGTCTTTTTTTACACTTTTCTGATCGTAAAAAATTTCCGCAGAAGCCATGGGCCCGGTGTAAAGCCCAGCGTTAACTGCCAAGCGCCAATAGCCTGCAATCTGTATTCGCGGACGATCTGCATCTTCCGGCTCATGCTTCTGACATCCTCAAACCATACCTCATGCGTCCGCCCCTGCTGATCACTGTACCGGAAAAACGGTGATTGATATTCGGCTGAATATTGTATCGGAGCTTGGTACCTCATCGCTCTTTCGATTGCGTTTTGATTTGAAATCGCTGAAGCAACTGTGCCCGGCTGGTACGGGATGATCCAGTCGTACCCGTAGAGCGGGACTCCGATAATGATTTTTCTGCTCGGCACCTGCGCAATCGTAAACTCAATGGTTCTCCTTATTTCAGTAATCGGCGCTACTGGACCCGGCTCACTTCCGGCATGATGCCAATCATAAGCCATGATAAACATATAATTGACAACCGCTCCTATCCCCCCGTAATCGTAGCCTCTCAGCCAGGGAATATTATCGCTTGTTTTTGCCGGAACAGCTATCGTCAGCACATACCCTCCCGCCTGAAGGCGATCTCTCAGCTGGCGTAAAAACCCAGTGAAAAGATCGCGATCCGCGGCGCTCACCTGCTCAAAATCGATTGTGACACCGCCATATCCCCTTGTGGAAACTAAGTCATAAATGTTGTTGACCAGATTGGTTCTCGCTGTCGGATTGTTTAGCACTTGGTGAACAATCTCCGTACTGAAGCCTCCTGATGTAAGGTTCGTTATTGTTGCCAGCGGCGTGACCCGTCTTTGCCAAGTTGTCTCAATAGCAGCCGCATCATTCAATTGGTTTGCAATGTCGCCGTTCGGTGCAATATGGTATTCGAAAATCGAAATCGAAGACGAGTATGGCGCATAATCATTGATCAGCTCCCGATCGAGGTCTGGGTTACGGAGCACATAAAAACTCAATGTTCCCGCAATGTAATTTGAGATCGAAGGAATCGTTATTTTTGCTCCCGCTTGTAAAGCATTTGGGCTGATGCCCGGATTGGCCGCTCGCAGTCGCTCTAATGGCACAAACGCTTTAGCTGCAATGGCGGTAAGCGTATCTCCCGGCTGGACTGTATATACATAAAGAGGGATAAGCAGAGCCTGCCCCGGCACGATATTCGTTTCATCTAAACCATTCACACCCCGTATTTGATCAACAGAAGCACCGTATCTTCTGCCTATCGAAAACAAAGAATCACCAGGCCCGACGATATGGATAAACATGTTTAACCCCCATTATTCGTTAGTCAAACCATCATAAAATCTTATTAACGGGGCCTCTTAGATATGTGGTGAATACATAAAAAAACCAAGGGTTCTGCTCCCCCTTGGTACCGGATCATAGAAATCAATTCTCTTTACCTTCTTCAAGCAAATGCTTCAAATGCTCACAGTCATGATTGAAATGAGCCAGCACATGTTGTTTGGCTGCTTCTTTGTTTTTCTTTTTCACTTCTTCAAATATCCTGCGGTGCTCACGCAGTATCGTTTCTGCGCGGTGGTCGCCGGTATAATTAAGGATTCTGCAAAAATGAATCAGGTCATTTACATGCTCAAGCAAATTTTTCAAATGTCTGTTATGGCTGAAATCAACCAGCAGCTCATGAAATTTTTGGTTTAAACGAATGATTTCTGTATCTTCCGTGCCGTTGTGAATCGCTTTCTCTGTTTCTTCAAGCTGTTTTTCGAGTATGGTCAGCTCTTCTTCGTCCGCTTCGTCTATGACTAATTCGACTGCCAGCTGCTCCAGCGGAATTCTGATTTTATAAATCTCATCTACATCTTTTGCCGTTAACGACGTGATCGAAAATCCATTTCGGTCATCCGCTTTTAACAAACCATCTTTCTCAAGCAATCGCATGGCTTCCCTTATCGGAGAGCGGCTGACGCCAAAGCTTTTCGCCAGCTGTGTTTCGTTTATCCGTTCCCCAGGCTTAAAAGTCCCGTTGAAGATCATTTTTTTTAGCTGGTTATAAAATTGCAGGTAGTAGGGAGTCGGCTTATCTAATTTAAAATCGTCCATATATAATACCTCTTTTGAATATATTCAAGGGCTTTTCTTCATCAAAATCATATAACAGATGGTAATGGGAAGCAACAAACTGCCTTGTCAGATCCCTGAATTTGAGGTACGATATGTTTGCTGAACGACGGTCGACGGACTACTGACAACTGAAAAAACGGCGTGTTTTTCTTCGTCAATAGGACACCATACCTCCGCCAGAATAGCGCACGATTACATTTTTACATCTTTTCAATGGAGGAAAAAATATGCTCATTATTCTTGTTATGTTTCTTCTAGGAATTATTTTAGGCTTTATTGGCGCCGGTGGAGCCGGCTTTGTCATTGCCCTTTTAACGCTTCTTTTCCATATCCCGATTCATACGGCTTTAGGCACTTCGCTTGCCGGCATGGCTTTTACAAGCTTATCAGGGGCATACAGCCACTATCGCGAGGGTAACATTCAAATGAAAATCGGCTTAATAGTCGGAGGCTTTGCTGCGGTTGGCTCATTTTTCGGCGCCAAGCTGACTTCTTTTATTCCGGCTGATTTGCTTCATTATTTGACGGCTGGAATGTTATTTTTATCAGCAATTCTCATTTTAATCAGATTATTTATTTTAAAAGAGAAGGCTCAAGTGAATCAAAGCACTCTTTCAACGTATACGAGAGCGGTCATCTTAGGAATTGCAGCCGGCGTTCTTTCCGGCACATTCGGCATCGGGTCGGCACCTTTTATTCAAATCGGTTTAATGATTATGCTGAATCTGTCCATTCGCCATTCTGTCGGAACGACGATGCTTGTGATCATCCCTCTGGCTGTAGGTGGAGGCATCGGATATATTACAGAAGGTTTTGTTGATTACGTTTTACTTGTCAAAGTTCTGGTCGGGACAATGTGCGGGGCCTATGTAGGCGCGAAATTCACCAACCTCATGCCAAAGGTGGTTTTGAAATCAGCCATCTTTTTGACTCCGGCGATTGCAGGCCTGCTGTTGTTATTCTAAATAAAACAAAAAACCTGACGTCATGTCAGGTTTTTTTATGAATTCTGCCCTACTCGTTCTTTCGTTAATCCAAAAAACGCCAGTGAGCCGATGACAGCTGTCACAAACATGATGGCTCCCATCGGAACGGCTGTTGTCTCATTAATGCCTACAAGCGGTGACACGATTGAACCGAGGAGCAGCGGAAGCATTCCAAGCAGCGCACTTGCACTTCCGGCGCGGTGCCCCTGCTTTTCCATGGCTAGGGTAAACGTGCTGGTCAGAACCATGCCGATCGTAATCATGTAAATGAAAATGGATATGACTAATGTAGCAAGAGGACCGTGAATCATGGTCATGGTTAATAGCACAGCCGTCGCAATCATAGCCGTAATAACCGCTATACGAAGCAGGCTTTTTTCATGAATGATTCCGCCAAAGCGTCCGATGATAAAGCTGCCCGATATAATCGCCAGCCCGTTAATGCCAAAAAGAATACTAAATACCTGCGGAGACACCCCGTAGATATCCTGGTATACAAAAGGCGTACCAGACACATATGCAAAGCTTCCCCCGTGAATAAATCCGACAGTTAACGCGTACCCCATAAAGGATCGATCCTTCAGCAGGCTGCCCATCGTTTTGACGGATGTTCCGATTGAGCTTGGAATCCGTTTTTCCGGCGGAAGCGTTTCTTTTAACCTCAATGCAATCAGAAGAACTAGTAAAAATCCGATGATCATTAAGACGTGAAAAATTGTATGCCACGTTGCGAACGGCAAAAGCAAAATGGCACCGCCTGTCATAGGCGCAACCATTGGCGCCACCGCGGTAATGACCATTAACAGCGAGAAAAATTTAGAAAGCTCTCTTCCGGTAAACACATCGCGGACGATTGCGCGAGACAGCACAAGCCCTGCAGAAGCAGTGAAGCCTTGTAAAAAACGCGCAGCCACTAAAGTTGTTATATTGGGCGACAGTGCACAAAACAGAGAAGATAACGCAAATAAAAAAATACAGATTAATAGCGGTTTTCGTCTTCCCTGCGCATCGCTGACCGGCCCGACAATCAGCTGGCCGATCGTAAGCCCGACCAGACAGGCTGTTAAACTTAACTGAACAAGTGAAGCACTTGCTGATAAATCTTTCGCGATTTCAGGAAAACTTGGCAAATACATATCTATATTAAGCGGGCCCAATATAGCAAGCATGCCGAGCAGAAACGCTAGTGCCAAGCGTTCTTTTCCAGTTGGATTGTGCAGCATGTTATCAAACCTTCCCTTCAACCTAGTCCCTTATATAATGGATGTCAGCTCCAACTATGGATTGAAGCTGTGAAACATTTGTATATTGTATCATAACTTTCAGCCTGTGAAAGCCGCTTGAGCACGGGCTCGGCAAAGTGATATTCCGAACACCTATAAATGGGAATGATGCAGGGAATCATCGTGACCAGCATCATCTGAAGAAGCGGCCAGCTTTTTTTGCTAAGTTCTAGCCTAGCGAATTTTATGCGCTGGGAGGTTGTTCAAAAGTGCAAATGGCTTGCAAGATGAAATCAATCGTTGTATATTAATTGACGTGTCAATCATTGATATATCAATTAATAGTTTTGACAGGAAAGAAGGGATGGGTTTTGGCGTCATTTTGTTCAGAGGAAGCCGAGATTTTATATCAGCTGCAAGGCGTGAACAAGGTGATTGGCGTGAAGTTCGAGGCATGCACGGGCATCAGCCAATCTCGTTTGGAATTGCTGACATTGCTTTATCATGCAGATGAGATCAGTCAAAGCGACCTTCAAAAGAAAGTAAATATCGATAGCGCAGCCGTTACCAGACACCTGAAACAGCTGGAAGCTAAAGGCATGGTATCAAGGCGGCGCAAGCCTGAGGACAACCGCATCACCCTTGTTCGGTTAACAGACCAAGGAAGAGAGCGAATTGAGTCTTCTAAGAAGGAAAAGGAGCGTTTCATGAAGGAAATGCTCGCAAATGTAAGCGCAGAAGAACGCCGCCTGCTCATTGATGTGCTGGCGCGCATGCGAAACAATATAGATAATATCGAAGCTTAAGAGGAGTGTATCAACATGATCAAAACAAACGATTTTATGGAAATTATGAAAGGCCGCCGTTCTATTCGCAACTATGATCCGGCAGTAAAAATCAGCAAAGAAGAAATGACAGAGATCTTAGAGGAAGCAACAACTGCGCCATCTTCTGTTAACGCGCAGCCATGGCGTTTTCTTGTCATTGACAGCCCGGAAGGAAAAGAAAAGCTCGCACCGCTTGCAAGCTTTAACCAAACACAGGTCACAACATCATCTGCTGTCATCGCTGTATTTGCAGACATGAACAATGCAGACTACTTAGAAGAAATCTATTCAAAAGCTGTGGAACTTGGTTACATGCCGCAGGAGGTCAAAGACAGACAAATCACCGCGCTGACCGCACATTTTGAAAAGCTTCCGGCACAGGTCAACCGTGAAACGATCCTGATTGACGGAGGTCTCGTTTCCATGCAGCTGATGCTGACTGCACGCGCGCATGGCTACGATACAAACCCGATCGGCGGATACGATAAAGAAAACATCGCGGAAACCTTCGGATTAGATAAAGAACGTTATGTACCGGTTATGCTACTTTCTATCGGAAAAGCAGCAGACAAAGGCTATGCTTCCTACCGTCTGCCGATTGATACAATTGCAGAATGGAAATAAAACAAAGAGCCCGGGAATGTTTTCCGGGCTCTTTGTTTTTAAGTACAGCCGCCGTTTGATCGTCTGATCTTTTTGGGTAACACGTCTGAAGTTAGTCGTTTAGTCATGAAAAAAGAGTGATGACCATTCATCACTCTTCTCTCGATTACTCTTTTCCTTTCTTCCTGCCGAACGGCCACCAGTTTCCTTCTCCAAAGGTCGCAATGATTGCCGGGATGAAGAGCGGAAGTATGACAAGGCCGTAAAGCAAGAGCCCGATGATGATAACACTTGCCACCTGCATCAGTGTATTAACACCTGAAGGCATCATCGCCGCGAACGTACCGGCCAATATAATGGCAGCTGTAATAATGACAGATCCCATTTTGCTCATTGACCTGACGACACCTTGCTCAATGCCAAGGTGCACCTCTTCCTTAAATCGATCCAGCAAGAAGATCGAATAATCTACCCCTAACGCGATCAAGATGACAAAGCTGAAGAATGGCACTGCCCAGCTGACACCCGCGTTTCCTAAGCCGTTTACAAAAATTAATTCTGTTATGGATATCGACGTATAGTACGTCAGCAGCAATGACGCGATCATATAAATCGGCATGATCATTGAGCGGAACAAAATGGTTAACACGATAAACAGGCCTATAATCATAATCACCATTGTTCTGGAGAAGTCCGTTGTGGACAGCTCTTTTAAGTCCGCATTCATACTCGTGACCCCGCCGTATACGATCTGTGCATCCTCCAAAGGAGTGCCGTCAACTTCGTTTGCGACAGCTTTTTTGATTTGGTTTATTGTCGCAATAGCTTGTTCTGAGTACGGATTTGAATCCAGAACGACACTTAATTGAACACCTTTGCCGTCTGCAAAGGAATACTGGTCAATTGACTTCTTAAAGTCTTTGTCCTTCATTACTTGATCAGGAATGAATATGCCTGTATCTCTTACAGTTGGACTTTTGCTCATGTCTTCTAACATATCACTGGAAGCTGTAATACCGTCAGAGACTTTCGTCAGGCCCTCATTTGCGCTTTTTACGCCTTCGGACAGCTTCTTCAGGCTTTCTGTCAGGGTTCCAGCTTGTGCCTGCTGGCCTGAGAGCTGTTGGTTCGCTTGTTCAAGGCCCGTTTGAATCTGGCCAAGCTGTCCGCTTATTGCCGTAAGCTGCTGCACGGTCTGTGCGGTATTGCCGGTTTGGGAAATCTGTTTGCTCACAAGCTGCAGCTGCTGATTGATTTTGCCCAAGCCATCTGCCGCATCGCCCAGTGAACCGCCAGACCCTCCATTTGAGGCCGAGCCGGTTTGCCCTGCCATTTGATTCAATCCGTTTTCTATATCCGTTAATCCGCTTTGGACATCGGCAATCCCTTTTACCGTCTTATCCAGCCCGTCTGATACCGATCCTAGCTGGTTATCAATATATAAATCTTTGATTTTTTCACCAGTCGGCTGCGTAATGGTCATAACAGAGTCAACATGATCAACTTTCTCGATCGCTTTGCTGATATTTCCTAGATAGGGGATTGTATCAGCTGTTGTAAGATCTTTGTCTCCTTTTACGACAACATTGATCGGGAACGCTTTTCCTTCCCCGAATCCATCCTTAATGGCCTCGAGAGCTTTTATAGATTTATAATCGCTGCTGATTTCCGCAGTTGAGTCGAATGAAATCTGGTCATCATAGGTCAAGATGAACGGAAGCGTAATCACCACCGTGATGACAATGAACAGAAACGGACGCGCAACGGAGTGTCTGCCGAGAAACGCCCATAGTTTGTTATCACTGTGCGACAGCACTTTCTTAGAAGGCCAGAATAATTTTTCACCCAGTGTCACCATAAATAATGGCAGCAGTGTGTAGAGGATGATCATTAAAATTCCCACACCGACTGCTACCCCTACTGCGGATTGGAAAATCGCAAACTTCGCAAATCCTAAGGCGGAAAATCCGATCAATACCGCAAATCCGCTGATAAATAAGGTTTTTCCCCCTGTGCGGTAAGCGGTAAGCGCCGCTTCTTTTTTATCATGCCCGTTTGCCAATTCTTCACGGAATCGTGTAAGAAGCAGTATGCAGTAATCTGTTCCAATGCCGAACAAGATCGCGACTAAGAAGGTTTGCGTAAACGTCGAGATAGGAAAATCAACATTGTATACAAGGATGCCCAGTATGGATTGACTGATCAGATAAGAAAAACCGACAACCACAATCGGGATAAAAGGCGTCACAACAGATCGGAACACGATCAACAGTAAACCGATGATCAGGCAGACTGTTATCACTTCCGTTTTCTTAAGCCCTTCCTCTGAGCTGTGAGCGAAATCCTGGTTGATAAGGGAAGCTCCCGTAATATATGCCGTCAAATCATCAGGAACGATTTGATAAATCTCGTCCGCAATTTTTTCCGCCTTTTTATCAGAACCTGTAATCGTGACAGGCATGAGAACGGTTTTCTTGTCTTTCGACATCAACTGGTCTTTGACTTCTTTTTCCGCTGACAGAGGAGATGTTACCTCTTCTACACCGTCGATCTTTTTGATTTTATCGATCATTATCCGAAGCTGATTCTCTGTTTCTTTCTTTAGAGCATGGTCTAATGTAAAGACGACACTGATCGAATTATTGTCTTCTCCCGCTTGTTTTAAAATGGCGTTTGCCCTTTCTGAAACAGCATCAGCGGGAAGCTGGGCCTGCCCCTTTTGATTGGCCAGCTCCGTTAAGTTCGGAGAAAACAAACTCAAAACGACGGTAAGTGCTAATACTATGGCTACAATTGCCCACTTGAATTTGATGATTGCTCTCATTCGGCAGAATCTCCTCCTTTAAATTTGCTTTTTAAAATGGTGAATATCTCGATGATGGAATGTAAGTGTTCCTCATCTATATCATCGATCAGCGGTTTGAGCGCGTTAAAGATGGCAGAATCTAATTCTTCTAGTATGTGTTCACCACTGGGTGTAATGTTAATAAGCTTAGAGCGCCTATCACTTTTTTCCGGACAGTCGCCCCATTGAACCAATCCCTTTTCGAGCAGCTTTTTCAGTCTGTTAGAGATCGCGCTCTTATGTACATTTTGGTACATGGCCAGGCTGCCGGGAGATGTTGGGCCCTTGACTTTTAAAATTTTCAACAGGTCTGCCTGTTCCCTTGAGATATGCTTGAAGACATCCTGATTGATTTCACGATGCACAAATTCTGTCCCTTCAAGCAGGACTTCCACAAACAGGTTTATCGCCTGACATAGCTTTTGTTCATTCAATATCTTCCCCTCCTCATTATAGTTTACCCCGCTAAACTTTATGTTCAATGTCAATTAGTTTAATCCCCTAAACTATATATGTCAACAAATTTTATTCACGAGCACTCTACACGAGAACGCACGTTCGTGTATAATAGAAGCTATATACATGAAAGGGGGAATTTTAACATGTCAGATTTGGCGTTCAAATTGTATGAATATAACGTCTGGGCCAATCAACAAATATTCAACCGGTTAAAAGAGCTTCCAAAAGAGGTATACCATCAAGAAATTCAAAGCGTGTTTCCGTCAATATCCCATGTATTGTCTCATGTTTATCTTTCTGATCTCGGCTGGATTGAAGTGTTTTCCGGCAAAACCTTGAGCGATGCGTTGGCTTTAGCTGAACAGCTTAAAGAACAGACAGAGGCTAAAGAAATAGAGGAAATGGAAGACCTTTTTCTGAGGTTATCCGAGCGCTATATACTATTTTTACAGCAAAAAGAACAGCTCAATAAGCCACTCCAGATTCAAAATCCCTCAAGCGGAATCATGAAAACAACTGTTTCCGAACTGCTTCCCCACGTTGTCAATCACGGGACATACCACCGCGGCAATATCACAGCAATGCTGCGGCAGGCAGGCTACGCATCCGCATCGACAGATTACGGGCTCTACCTGTTTATGACAAAAACTGAAAAAGCATAAAAAAGCGGCTCCCTAAATGGAGCCGCTTTTTTCGGGAAATAGTCCAAATCACATTAAAATTCTTTTCATCAATCCTTTTTTAGTAAAAAAGATAGAAATTTTAGTGTTATAATAATCATTAAAAATAGATTGCTGACTCAATAAACAATTTTCAATGGAGGAACACATAAAGTGACAGACGACATGACGAAAGACAATATAAATCAGCAAACGTTGCAGAGAGGCTTGAAAAACAGGCATATCCAGCTCATCGCCATCGGCGGAGCCATTGGGACAGGCTTATTTCTCGGCTCGGGCAAATCGATTCATTTTGCCGGACCTTCGATTTTATTTGCTTATATGATCACAGGGATCATTTGCTTTTTAATTATGAGATCGCTGGGTGAACTGCTGTTATCAAACTTGAACTATCACTCTTTTGTGGATTTTGTACAAGACTACCTAGGCGATATGGCAGCATTTATCACCGGCTGGACATATTGGTTCTGCTGGATTTCCATTGCGATGGCTGATCTGACAGCAGTCGGGCTCTACACTCAATATTGGCTCCCGGGTGTGCCGCAATGGGTGCCTGGCTTAATCGCTCTAATTATTTTACTGATTATGAACCTGGCGACAGTCAAGCTGTTTGGAGAATTAGAATTTTGGTTTGCTTTGATTAAAGTCATTGCCATTTTGGCGTTAATCGTCATTGGCCTTGTGATGATTTTCAAAGGCTTTTCCACAAGCTCAGGAGTGTCCAGCTTCACAAATCTCTGGAGCCACGGAGGCCTGTTCCCGAATGGCATGCACGGGTTTATCCTCTCGTTCCAGATGGTTGTGTTTGCTTTTGTCGGCATTGAGCTTGTCGGGCTTACAGCCGGTGAAACAGAAAATCCTGAAAAAGTAATCCCTAAGGCGATCAACAATATTCCTGTCCGTGTGTTGCTTTTTTATATCGGGGCTCTTCTCGTGATTATGAGCATCTATCCTTGGGATGTCATCAATCCCAGCGAAAGCCCATTCGTACAAGTATTTGTCGCGGTTGGCATCGTCGGGGCTGCAAGTATTATCAACTTTGTTGTATTGACTTCCGCTGCTTCAGCATGCAACAGCGCTGTATTCAGTACAAGCCGTATGGTCTATTCCCTGGCGAAAGATCACAATGCGCCTGAGTCAATGGCGAAACTGACTCAGCGTAAAGTGCCAAGAAATGCTTTATTCTTTTCAGCTATCGTGATTTTAATCGGTGTTACGTTAAACTACATCATGCCAGAAGGCGTATTCACCCTGATCACAAGTATTTCAACCGTATGCTTTATCTACATTTGGGGAATTACGGTCATCTGCCATATGAAATACCGCAAAACAAGACCTGAATTAGCGAAAACAAACAAGTTTAAGCTTCCGCTTTATCCGTTTACAAATTACCTGATTCTTGCGTTCCTGGCGTTTGTTCTGGTTGTGCTGGCACTGGCACAGGATACTCGTGTTTCCTTATTTGTCACACCGGTTTGGTTTATTTTGCTGATTGTGATTTATAAAGTGAGAAAAGCGAAGCATCAATAACACTCGAAACTCCTGCCTCAAAAATGAGAGCAGGAGTTTTTTTGATGAAAATGACCTTTGCTTTTGAATTTGAAGGTATGCTATAGTGTTTGTAATCAAAACAAGAAGGGATGATGGGTGGACAATGATTAACTAATCTTATTTTTATCGTTTGAAATCAATATTTCAAATCAAAAAATAGGATTAGTCTGCCCATTTTCTATATATACGACCTGCTATTTATAAAAAATAGCTTATTTGATCATGCACAGGCACGGCTAATCCTTCCAACACATTTGGGAGGATTTTTTTATTCTCCCTTTAAAGCGAGGGATATGGATGAAAGAGATCGTAACATTAACAAACGTTAGCTATGAAGTGAAGGATCTGACTGTTTTTAAAAATATAAATGCCAGTGTTCAGCAAGGAGATATCATTGGGATTATCGGCAAAAACGGCGCTGGGAAATCTACGCTGCTGCACCTCATTCACAATGACTTAGCCCCTTCCCAGGGTCAAATCCTTCGAAAGGATATAAAACTGGCTTTGGTTGAACAGGAAACAGCGGCATATTCCTTTGCGGATCAGACACCTGCCGAAAAGAAGTTACTGGAGAAATGGCATGTGCCTCTTCGTGATTTTCATCAGTTAAGCGGCGGTGAAAAACTGAAAGCGCGGCTGGCGAAAGGACTATCAGAGGATGCAGATCTGCTGCTGTTAGATGAACCGACAAACCACCTTGATGAAAAAAGCTTGCAATTTCTCATCCAACAGCTGAAACATTATAGCGGCACGGTGATTCTCGTTTCTCACGATCGATATTTTTTAGACGAAGCCGCAACAAAAATATGGTCGCTTGAGGATCAGACGCTGATTGAATTCAAAGGGAATTACTCCGGGTATATGAAGTTCCGGGAGAAGAAAAGACTCACCCAGCAGCGTGAATATGAAAAGCAGCAAAAAATGGTCGAACGGATTGAAGCACAAATGAATGAGCTCGCTTCTTGGTCGGAAAAAGCCCATGCTCAATCGACGAAAAAGGAAGGGTTTAAAGAATATCACCGGGTAAAAGCGAAGCGTACGGATGCCCAGATAAAATCCAAGCAGAAGCGGCTTGAAAAAGAGCTGGAAAAAGCAAAGGCAAAACCCGTTACCCCAGAATATACAGTCCGCTTTTCAATCGATACAACCCACAAAACAGGAAAACGTTTTTTAGAAGTTCAGAATGTAACAAAAGCGTTTGAAGAAAGGACCCTCTTTAAAAACGCAAACTTTACAATTCTGCACGGCGAAAAGGTTGCGATCATAGGCCCCAATGGCAGCGGAAAAACGACATTGCTGAATATCATTCTTGGACAGGAAACAGCAGAAGGAAGCGTATGGGTGTCGCCGTCCGCAAACATCGGCTATTTAACGCAGGAGGTGTTTGATTTGCCTTTAGAACAAACACCGGAAGAGTTATTTGAGAATGAAACATTCAAAGCAAGGGGGCACGTTCAAAATCTGATGAGGCACTTAGGTTTTACAGCCGCCCAATGGACTGAACCGATCAAGCATATGAGTATGGGTGAGCGTGTAAAGATCAAGCTGATGGCATATATTCTGGAGGAAAAAGACGTGCTGATTTTAGATGAGCCGACAAACCATCTCGACCTGCCGTCACGCGAACAGCTGGAAGAAACACTGTCACAATACAGCGGCACATTGCTGGCGGTTTCACATGACCGATACTTTCTCGAAAAAACAACAAACAGTAAACTCGTCATCTCAAACAACGGCATCGAAAAGCAGTTAAACGACGCTCCTTCAGAAAGAAATGAGCGGGAGGAGCTTCGGTTAAAGCTTGAGACAGAAAGACAAGAAGTGCTGGGAAAGCTCAGTTTTATGACGCCAAATGATAAAGGGTATAAGGAGCTTGATCAGGCTTTCAATGAGCTTACGAAACGAATAAAAGAGCTGGATCATCAAGACAAAAAAGACTGAGGGAGAAAGTTCAAGCGGCATTGAAAAGGACAACAGCTGTTGTCCTTTTTCTTTATATGTTCAAGCCTCCCATGACCTTAATCTTTCTAATGATGACTTATAGTACCCTGCCACCGCTTCCAGATAGGCATGTTGTATTTGGGTAACGTAAGCGGCTTTTCAGCATAGCTGTTTCCGCATACGTATATTGGTCATGGCATAGCCCATCTTCTGATAAAGATAGACGGCTGTCTCGTTGTGTGCAAATACATGTAGAGCCAGCCTTTCCGCACCAAGCTCTCTTGCTCTTTCATCAAGCGTTTGAAGCGCCAATTGAGCAAGTCCTTTTCCGCGAAAGGCTTCATACAATCCAAAGGAATAGATAAACGCTTCCTTTTGCGGATGTAATGGATCAGCATACAGCCAGAGCCAGCCCATTCTTTCTCCTTGGTCATTTGTGATGTTCCAAAAATAATGATTGCTGCTGTCTCGCCCATTCGGAATCATGTTTTCATATGCCTGCTCCGATTTCTCAAACGCCTCTTTTTCCGTCCAAGTTCCTGACGTTATGTTTTGTTTCGCAAAATTTTGCACGGACATCCCGCGAAAGGCTTCGAACTCTTCCTCAGTCATGTCTTCCAAAGTGAATGCCATCCTGTATTCCTCCTTTATAAAAAAAGCCCAGCTGATGCCGGACGAATAACGCAGAAATGGAGCTCTATTTTACTGATTCAGTTAATTCCTGGACTTTCTATTATTCGATAAGAAAAGGAGATTTCCTGCAAATGGGCTTGTTCTTAAACATTAGTGAAAAGCTTACGTGTAACTCCCCATGATGATTATGATAGAAACAATCAAACAAATCATCGCTGGTATCGCCATGATGACCGATTGTCTTGCTCGAAACATATGCGCATGAATTGCTCCCGCCATGAGAACGACAAACAGAACACCTGCTCCAATCGCTGCATACCGATTCCAAATTCCCGCTGTCATAGCAAGTGCCCCGGCTATTTCAAGAATGCCAGTAACAGTCAGAAACCATAATGGATATTGATAATGCCGCCAATGCTCAACTTGAAAGGGAACGCGGCTTACCTTTATGATGCCTCCCGCAAGCATAAAAACTGCCAAACTGACTTTCATCATAATAGATATCATCTTACATCATTCCCTTTCGGAAGCATCCCGTAAATTAAAAGATTCACAACCTCTGCTGCGAGGCTTGCCGGATCTTTGATTCCGGTTAACAAAAATGATTCGGTTAAATGTTCAATCATGCCGACCAAACACTCAGCGACAGTTTCCATATCCAGTTCAGAGTGAAAATAGCCAAGCCGCTGTTCTGCTTCTAAGTTCTCTTTCAAAACCATCGCCAAGTCTTTTTTCATTTGTTTTGCTTCCGGGTTGAGAAAAAAGCCGATCTTGGTTAAATCCTTGTCCTCATCCAAAAATTGAAAAACAGTCTCTACAGCTAGCAGTACCCGTTTTGACACATCCTCCGTGTTTAATCCGTTTTCCAGAAGAAGTGACTCTGTCAGCTTTCTGACTCGAGAGTGAAAATCGGTTATTAACTCGGCAAAGATGGCTTCTTTGCTTTGAAAGTACAGGTAAAATGAAGGCTGCGTGAACCCAGCTTTTTTCACAATTTCACTTACCTTCGCGTCATGGAATCCCCGAACCGAAAATTCATTAGCGGCAGCTTTAAGTAATCGTTTTCGGCTTTCTACTCCTTTACGTCCTTTACTTTTCAACTAGGATCACCCCAAAAATAATACTCACGAGTAATGTTACTTACGAGTATTATTTCATGGCATTAGCTTCATTGTCAATGATTTCAAACTCATCCTGTTTGCCAGCTTCCTTTATTAAAAGGTCTCATGCATTTCGAATAACTGAATCAATTCATTGATTCCTATATCAATGGCTTTTCATTCACTGATAGTTGAGCATCACTCCGGGGCCAGATAGAGTTTTGCCCGTAAATGCAAGGAACAATTGGGTGCAGCGGCGCATAATGTACTGTACAGAAAGATGGAAGGGTGTGATGGGATGCCGTCTACAGTAATCAACCTATATTATTTGAAGATCAACAGTATTTCGGGCAATGGTTCAATTACAATAGGCGAAGCTGCTTATAACAGCCCTACCAACAATCAAAAATCTCAAGGGACCAACTCTTCTTTCGGTGATACATCACCTACAGAATCCGTAATGGAAAACTTCTTAAACGATCCTGATGTAAATGACCAGACATCTATCGGCAACTCTGATACATCCAACGTTAATGCTCCTCCGATTGCACCACCGCCAATTTTAGATTAAAGGGGTTTCGTCTATGCCATATCAAATTAACATCGCAAATATTAAGATCAACGGCGTCACGCAAAACGGAAATATAGATGTCGGTCCGACTGTGCACAACAGCCATACTGCGAACAGCAAATATTTTGGAGCAAACTTTTCCTTAGGGGATCTTTCGCCTACGTCTTCACTTTTGAACACTGGAAATATTGATTCAGACGTTAGTGACCAAGACCAAATCGGAAACCCTTCTGCGCCGATTTCAAATCAAATTTAAGGAGAATCTCATATGGATTTCGAAAAAATTCGAAAGTGGCTTGAGATTACGAATGAATATAAACAAAGTGACTTTTGGACAAATGTGCTCAAATATAAAGCCCCGGAACATTTTTTTGATTCCGAAGCTTCTACGTTTGTTTACGACTTTTATCAAGATGAGGAATATAATTTTATCATTGTGGAAATGCCCGGTGTGTATGAGGAAGAATTAACGATCCGTTTACTGTCTAAAACCCAGCTGCTGATCAAAGGAACGATCACGCCTGTTTTTCCAGCCGAAATGGAAGTGCTGCGTGAACGGTATTACGGAGAAATTGAGCGAATCATTCAGCTTCCCGAAGCCGCTGAAACTCATTTGTTACAGATTCAGCTGTTAAACGGGCTTCTGCATATTTCGTACCCAAGACAAGTTGAAACCGTTGCGTTCAATAAGGGGCTTTAAGATTGATTGTTCCTTCATTCCTTATCCATAGGGACTGATATATGGTCTTTATATTGATCCACATAAATATCCCCATTACCCAGCAGCACTGCGTACACGGTCTCTTTCACCTTTATGTCTCTTTTTCGCAATTCTTCCAAAAGCCAGGATTCCGTCAAACGATTCTGCTTTAAATTATTCTCAATGATTTCTCCGTCCATAATAAGTTCTATCGGAAGCCTTTGTTCTTGGTTTACCGCAATCATTAAATCCTGTTTGGTCACATGCCGGAATTGCGGTTTTCTTAACACAGTCAGCTGACCATTCGTTTCAAGAATGGCAAAAAGAACTTCTTCGATATTAAATATTTCTTTTTCCCGTAATTGCTGATTTAAATAATCAAGTGTGTAACGCATTTTCCTCATATTTGATTCAAGTATCTTCCCGTTTTGAATCAGCACTGTTGGATCTCCGGCAAAAAATTTCCTCAGCTTCCTGTTCTTTATCGACAGAAACGAAATTAGAAAAATGGTTAGCACAAAAATACTAAACGAAATGGCCATATTGTGCGGTTTTATTGAAGTATTGTAAGCTAATCCGGCAGCAATCGCCCCTAGTGTGATCGCCGCAATAAAATCAAAAATCGTCATTTGAGAGATTGTCTGTTTGCCTAAAATTCGTTCTGCGATTAACAGCAAGCCAAAGCTGGCAACCGTTCTAATGACAACTTCAAGTTCAATCATGTTATGGCGCTCCCCGCTTCCCAGATTGTTTCGGCCAAAAAACTCCTGTTGCTATCATTGTTTGGCTTAATATATCCATCTATACCAAAAATATTGTTCGGTTCAGGACAGAATGAACCGACTGCCTTTCGGATATATTAAATTGCGATTGGCCGGAAGAAAAGCCAATCCCATGACAAATCTAATTCATCATTGGTCAGGTGGTAGCATGAATTTCACTTGGGAATCTCTTGTTCTCATTGTAGCCGGGGTCATTTTGCTGAGAATTTCAGGAAGGAAATCAATCGCACAAATGACGTCAACTCAAACGGTTGTCATGATTTCGATCGGAACTATTATCGTTCAGCCAATCATCGAGTACAGCCTCTTCAAAACATTAATTGCAGCGGCAATTTTCACAAGCACACTCATCGTTATGGAATGGATCCAAATGAAATCGAACACCATTGAAAAGATGTTAACCGGAAAAGCAAAAATCGTCATTGAAAACGGACAGCTTCATATCGAAAACTTAAAGAAGATGAGACTTACAGCTGACCAGCTTGAAATGCAGCTACGGCTTCACGGCGTTACGGCTATACAAGATGTTAAAATAGCGACATTAGAGGCCAACGGACAATTAGGAATTGAATTGACTGATGACGCCAAGCCTTTAACAGTCAGGGATCTGAAAAAACTCATTCACCCCGATTTCATAAATAAGGACGGACAAGCCCAGTCTGGCAATCAGAATATTTTTGATGAAGTTGGCAAAAAAAATAAAAAAAACGTCCCTAAAAAGCTGCATTAACAAAAGGCGCTTGTGGCATTTTGCAGGTTTTTGTCTCTTACTGAAAGTTTTTGCCGTTTTGTTTAAGCAACTGCTGCTCACACACCATATTGTATAAACAGTCATAACAGAGAGGAGAGATGAATGATGAAATTCCCAGTTTATATTCATTCGATATCCGGGAACAGCGTTTTTAATAACGGATTTGCAGTTTCCATCAGCCCGTTCTCTGTGTCTAAAACAACAGAGGGTTCCGGTGGGAGTAATACAGGTTTGGTTTTTGAATCCAATGCTTTAAGCCAAACAAGCTCCGCCAATCAAGCCCAAAATGTAACATATGCGATCCAAGAGCTGCTTTCCAAGCTTTTAGCGTAAAAATTAAGAAATAAACACTTCATGAGGTGCCGTATGGCTTTTCCAATTATTCACACGAACTTTTGGGATGCTGTGATAGCTGTTCCAATCATCATATTGATAACCCAAATCCTCAAAATATTATTGAAAATCCCCAAAACTTTTGTACCGTCAGTTGCCTTAATAACAGGCCTTGTCATTTCTGTTTTCATAAGCCATCGACACAGCCTCTTTTCTGGCGTATTTATGGGCTGGTTTTATGGCTACGCTGCTATAGGCTCCTACTCATCATTAAAAACGACTATCTTATCCTTCAGGCAAACGAAAAACGATACATCAAATTCATAGATGACATATAACGATCTGCCGCCTCTTTATCAGGCGGCTTTATTTCTGCTGATAGGTTGATCATCTTCAAAAGATGATCATTCACTCGCTATTATTTTTACCATTATGTTGATGCAATGATATAAAAACGCAATATCATAGAAGTAAATAGACTGCCAGCGTCCTTTATGACAGCTACTTCTGAGTGAAAGGAGTTTTTGAAGCATGCGATCTCAAATCAACATCTCAAATCTCACGATAAATGGAATGACACAAAACGCCAATACAGATATCGGACAAAACTTGCAAAACAGCCATACTGCGAACAGCAAAAATTACGGAGTGAATTTCACATTAGGAGATTACTCTCCTTCTCATTCAATTATTATTTCAGCAAGTTGTGATAATGATACAAGTGATCAAGGGCAGGTTGATAACCCTTCTTCGCCTAGTGAAGAATAAAAAAAAGAACTCATTTGAGTTCTTTTTTTACCTTATTTCTTTAGTTTGTCTCGTTTGATATGATGATTCTTTTCTGAAAAGCCCAATGATGTTCCACAGGATGAGTGCTGAGGATATGATAAAGTGAGGAGTACTAATATGCTGATGGGTAAATAATTTATACCCCATGACTGATCCTAGTGCTATGATGCAGAAAAGATTAATCCATTTGCTCCAGCCCATTTTCAAAAAGCTCCTTTTATTGATATGTTCACTGCCAAACATCTCTTTTTGGCACAACTTCATTATGACCAATAAAGAAGCGAAAAGATATAAATCCTTTCCAATTCATTCCTTAAATCTTTCTTAATTTAACAAGCTCTTTGTCCAAACTTCGATTGTTTTTTAATATGTTCTTTCATTGGAGAGGACTTGAGCCTTGTCCCCTTTAAAATGACAAAAAGCCCTTATATGGGGCTGGCTATGTGAAACGTATAAACCCTTTATTCACCTTCATATAATCGATAAACCCTTTTCAGCTTTTGTTCAAGCTGTTCAAAATGAACAAAACGGGCTTCTCTTAGAAACTCAGTCCCATCAATGAACAAAAGAAGCACAGGAACGGTGAAAACTGAAAATCTGCCAGCGACCTCTGCTACATCGTCAGCATTGATATGCCCCAATTTGATGTTTGGAAACTGATCCAATACTATTCTGAGCTGGGGCAGAACTGCGTGACATACTGTACAGCCAGGCCTTGATATATAAATAAAACTGAATTTGTGCTGTTTGATAAAGTTTTCTATAGAAACTAATGAATGTAATCCTGTCATCTCTTTCATCCATTTACTCCTTCAAATAGGTCTGTTTTTCATGACCAAGCTCATCAATACGTATCATTCACTATACAGATTTATATTTATGATATCCGCTTTTTTGCTTTGCAGAGTACCTGCAAGCTTGCCGAAAATGTGAAAATAAAAGAACAGTTACTGACAAGCAGCAACTGTTCTTACATACTTTCGTATTAAAAATGCAAAGCGTAAGCTCCTGAACCGATGAGTGCAACCCCTATGGAAACTGCAATGAGCACCAGGTTATATTCAAAACCTCCGGCGCCATTCGCAAAACCTTTCGCTCCATGGACTTTTACGATAGCACCTAACATGATGATCGTTATGATAGCAGCTCCAAGCGGGAGGAATACGCCTAAAATAAATAGAATTCCGCTTACTAACTCCCCAAGACCTGATAGAGCGGCCGCAACGTTTCCTGGTTTCACCCCAATTGATTCGAACCATTGTCCGGTTCCTTTAATCCCGTATCCGCCAAACCAGCCGAATAATTTTTGTGTGCCATAAAACAAAAACACTACACCAATCATTATACGAATAAGCAACAGTCCTGCATCTTCCATTTGTATCTCTCCTCATCTTTGATTTTATCTGATTCTTTGCTGACAGTATCCAGCAATCATCAATTGAATATATGTTTCTTTATTTTTTATGTGTCAAATCAATCTAACTCTCTTACTTCAAACGGCAGCAGCCCTTGTTCAATTTGTGTGCGATGCGGTTCATATTGTACAGGCAGCATCAGTTTTTCGCCCATTGTATCCTGTGTTTCATCATGTGCAAAGCCCGGGGGATCAGTTGCGATTTCAAACAGGATTTCCCCATGTTCCCTGAAGTAAATGGCATTAAAGTAGTTTCTATCCCGAACAGGAGTTACACCATATCCATGGGAAGCAATATATCTTTGCCAATCTAACTGATCTTCATCATCGTTAGCCCGCCAAGCGATGTGATGCACCGTTCCGGCCCCCATTTGCCCGCGGCCAATAGGCGTTAACTTAAGGTCAATCACATTTCCGATATCACCGGCGGAACGATAACGAACGAAGTCTCCTTCTTTGCCGACTCGTTCCAGCCCCATGATGTTTTCTAAAAGCTCAGCGGTTTTGTCAGGCTGCGCTGATAATAGGGTTGCACCCCCAAAACCTTTAATGGCAACATCGGGCGTTACATCTCCGAAAGTCCACGTGTTAGCCTCTCCTTCTTCTCTTTCCACGATTTCTAAGTGCAGTCCATGAGGATCATCAAATTCTACATATTGTTCCCCAAAGCGCTCGATTTTGGTGTAGGGAACGTTGAACTTTTCTAGTCTCTTTTCCCAAAATGCCATAGCCCCTTTCGGCACGACATACGAAGTCACGCCAACTTGACCGTCTCCAATGACGCCTTGGCGGGCTCCGGCCCACGGAAAGAAGGTAATGATTGTTCCCGGCTTCCCGCCTTCATTCCCAAAATAAAGGTGATACGTACCTGGGTCATCAAAATTGACAGTTTGCTTGACCAAACGAAGCCCAAGCACTCCTGCGTAGAAATCTGTGTTCTCTTGAGGGTGACCGACAATCGCTGTAATATGATGAATTCCCATCGTTTTTTTAGCCATTTTTATCCGCTCCTTTTACATATACTCAACAAACTCATTCACAGGCTTCCGGTAGCCGCGAGGTCTTCTGCTCTCTGTTTTTTCTTTTCCAATCGTAATCATCATGACAACCTCAAATTGGTCGTCTATGTTCAAAATCCGTTTTACGGCTTCCGCATCAAAGCCGATCATCGGGCAGGTATCCCAGCCTTTTTCCTTAGCACTCAGCATAAACATCATCGCAGAAAGTGAAGCATTCCTTATCGCCTCATCTCTCTTAAATTGTTCTCCCCTGTTTTCATAAAACGAAACGGTGTCTTGCACCATGTGGTCATACTCTTGCTTATTTAATATCCCCAATACCTTTAAACCTTCATAGATATCGGCCGCTTGTTGATATGCCTGCTTATCCCCTAATACCAAGAGAACCGCAGAAGAGCTAACCACTTTATATTGTCCGTTTGCGGCCTGCTTCAGCTTTTCCTTTACGTCCTGGTCAAGAACCGTCACATATTTTGTATGCTGCAAATTAAAAGCCGATGGCGCCAATGCAACCAATTCAAACATCTCATTGAGATCTTCTTTTGTGATTGGATGACCTGAAAGAAAATTGCTTGCAGATCGTCTTTCATTGACTAAATGAGTAAATTCAGCCATTACGCTACACTCCCTTTTATCTCGAATTCGAGATATTATGTTATAAAAAATCTATTGAATATTGTGTAAAAGAACTGACAACGATTGAACACTTAGAGTTGCGCTTGATCGCTGATCTTTTCAATCAAATATCTCGAATTAAAATATCTTGAATATGAGATAATAATAAAATACAGATCTTCTCATGTCAATAGGTTTTTAACAATCAGGTGGAAATTTTTCACTGACGGCAGCATTTTAATGGCGAATCATCACTGTTGTTACATAAGAACTCATTTGTTTGCTGTATGACCCTTTTAGCACAGCTCCAACTTTTTTTCTGTCACCTTATTTATTAGTAAACAGGAAACAACGTTGCTATAGACCCACTCGAAATTGAATTGGTATGATAAACAAAGTGATTACACAGGAAAGGATACGGAGAGCGTATATAGAGCACTCCTATTTTTTTGTGCAGTTTTATAGGAGGAAAAAATGGCAAGTGAAAGAGAACAAATAAGCAGAAAAGTTGCTTTGATTGCATTGATCGCCAATCTGATCTTAATGGCAGGAAAGGTCTTTTTTGGGCTGGTAGGCGATAGTGAAGCCGTGTTTGCAGACGGAATACATTCCGCGGCAGATGTCGTTGCTTCGATTGCAGTCTTGGCAGTGATCGGAATTTCCAATAAACCGCCCGATCAAGACCATCCTTTTGGTCACGGAAAAGCTGAAGTCATTAGTGAGGCGATTGTAGGAATTATCTTAGTGATCGTATCCGTTTATATCCTCATAGAAGCGATTCTGTCCTTTGTTAAAGGGCCAAGCGTTCCCCAATACAGCGCATTGTTTGCGGCTCTGATTTCGTACGTGGCTAAGGAAATCTTATATCGTTATTCTATAAAGCAAGGGGAAAAATGGAACAGCAAAGCGATTATAGCGATTGCGTACGATCATAAAGGCGATATCGTTGCCTCTCTTGCCGCTTTTATCGGCGTCCTGTTGGCTATCATCGGAAACACCCGCGGATGGTCCTATCTGTTGTACGCCGATGCCATTGCCAGTGCAATCGTTGCTTACCTCATTTTTAAGATTTCAATGGAATTAATCAGGCCGTCTGTTGATGTGCTCATGGAAAAGAGTGTTGATCCCGAGCTGATAGAGGAATATAAAGCTGTTATTTTTCAATGTGATCAGGTAAAACGAATTGATAGAATCCGCGCGCGAGAACATGGCCACTATAAATTGCTTGATGTCCGTTTATCTTTGGATCATGATTTGACAATTAAGCAGGGACACGACATCGCCCGCGAAATTCGAAATGAAATCAAAAGACAGTTTTCAGATGTAGAAGAAGTGCTCATCCATGTAAATCCTTATTTCGAAGAGTGAAAAGCTCCTTTTTAGAAGGAGCTTTTTCTTTATGATGCAAACTTTACCTTTAGAACTCGCCGTACTATATAATGTGTGTATATCAATCATAGGGACAGAAAGGTTGTTAGAATGAAGGAATTTTTTTCGATTGGAGAAGTGTCAAAGTTATTCAATGTGAAAATCTCTGCTCTTCGGTATTATGATGAAATCGGCCTTTTGAAACCGGAATATAAAGATGAGCAAACGAACTATAGATATTATTCTACCCAACAGTTTGAGCGGCTTGATACCATCAAGTATTTGAGGGCCCTAGGCCTGCCAATCAATAAGCTTCTTGATTTTTATAACTCTCAAAATACAAACACTCTTCTTCATTTACTAAAAAGCCAGCAGGCTGAAATTGATCGAAAAAAGAAAGAATTGGAACGCATCGAACGAAAGATCTCCCGACGCATCACACATATAGAAGATGCCGTTAACATGCCGTTACATCAAATTTCAAAAATCAAACTTCCCGCAATGCGTGTGGCTTACTTGCAGCATGAATATGTTCTCGGCCATGATATCGAACATTCGTTAGCTGAATTGAGAACCCACCTGAATGTAAACGAAGATATATTCATAGGCAAGATTGGTTTATCCATTTCTGCAGCAAATGTGAAAGCAAAACAGTTTGACAAATATTCCAGTATATTTATGATTCTTGAAGATGAAAATGAAAAAACTTCTTCAGAAATCATCTTTCCTTCAAGAGAATATCTGCAAATTAGGTTTAAAGGGTCACATCCAGAAGCCGAACCATACTACAAAAAATTACTGGCATATATGAAAGAACATCATTATGAAGTAGCAGGGGACTCAATCGAAATCACACTCATTGATTATGGCATTACGAATAACCTAGATAATTACGTGACTGAAATCCTGCTGCCCATCAAATAATCTCATGAATATGTTTTGATCTCCCTTGACTCTCTACTAACTAGAGGGTTTATTTTTTATGCAGGAATGATTTTTGGAGGAGAAAACTTATGTTTGGAACGATTTTTAACACAGTGATGATCATTGCAGGAAGCATAATCGGAGGGATATTCAAAAAAGGCATTAAAGATGAATACCAGGATATTTTGATGCAGGCAATGGGGTTCGCTGCGGTCGCGCTGGGGATCAACGCCATTACACAGCACTTGCCTGATAGTAAATACCCCATTCTATTCATCGTGAGTTTAGCCATTGGAGGTTTGCTAGGCCAGATCATCAATTTAGAATTACGATTCAACAAGCTGGTGAACAAATTTTCTAAAAGCAATTTAGCAGAGGGCTTATCAACTGCGGTCTTATTATTTTGTATAGGTTCGCTGTCAATATTGGGCCCTGTTGAAGCCGCTTTGCATGGAGATTATACATACCTCCTGACAAACGGGATGTTAGATGGGATCACCTCCATTGTGCTCGCTTCAACTTTTGGTTTTGGAATAGCGGCTGCCGCCATTGTATTATTTGTCTGGCAGGGCTCCATCTATTTATTTGCTAAAGTAATGGAGAGCGCAATCAATACAGACCTTATTAATGAAATCACAATTGTGGGAGGCATACTCATCCTCAGTTCAGGTCTAAGCATTCTTGGAATCAAGAAGTTCAAAACATTGAATTTGCTGCCTTCCCTCTTGATCCCTCCTGTTGTGATTTTTGTGATTCATGCATTTGGATTGCGGCTTTAATGAAGCGGCTCCACAAAGGAGGTTAATATTCTGTTATATTGATTTTCAATAATCTGTTCCAATCGTTTTATTTCCTTTTTATCTTGGATTTGACGTCTAATAACAACTGTATTATATTGTAAATAAAGTCTGTTATATCAAAATCAGATTCCCCATCACGAAACGGCACATTCATTTAAATAAAATTGGGAGGGGCATTTGTATGTCAAACCATTCATCTAGTATTCCCGAATTAAGTGACAACGGTATCCGCTATTATCAAACTTATAATGAAAGCCTTAGTCTTTGGCCGGTCCGTTGTAAATCATTCTATATATCTACTCGTTTTGGTCAAACACATGTGATTGCAAGCGGCCCAGAGGATGCCCCGCCGCTTGTATTACTCCACGGAGCATTATTCAGCTCGACGATGTGGTATCCCAACATCGCCGATTGGAGCAGTAAATACAGAACTTATGCAGTTGATATCATAGGTGATAAAAACAAGAGTATTCCTGAGAATGTAAGCGGTACAAGAACGGATTACGCCAATTGGCTTCTTGATGTGTTTGACAATCTGGGGATCGAAAAGTCCCACATGATCGGACTTTCGCTTGGCGGTCTCCATACAATGAATTTCCTTTTACGTATGCCTGAGAGAGTAAAAAGCGCAGCTATACTGAGTCCGGCAGAAACGTTTTTGCCATTTCATCACGATTTCTACAAATACGCTCTTGGCCTTACAGCGTCAAATGGAGTTGAAAAATTCTTAAATTGGATGATGAATGATCAGAATGTGCTGCACCCGATTTTTGTGAAGCAGTTTCAGGCAGGGGTAATGTGGCAGGATGGATCAAGAAATCCAAATCCTAAAGCAGACGGATTTCCGTATGTTTTTACCGATGAGGAATTACGTTCAGCAAGAGTTCCTATCCTATTATTACTTGGTGAACATGAAGTCATCTATGATCCCCACTCAGCCCTGCACCGAGCCTCTTCATTCGTTCCAGATATTGAGGCGGAAGTCATTAAAAATGCCGGACATGTTTTATCGATGGAACAACCCGCTTACGTAAATGAACGTGTAATGCGTTTTTTCAATGCAGAAACAGGCATTTCACGGTAAGGGCTATAAGATAGTGATTTGCATTCATAAAGACCTGCAATATGCTTCTAGCCGGGCATTTCAAAAAATAGAGTCCCTCTTATGGACTCTATTTTTCTTGGACAAAACCCACAGCTGGTTTTGTGTGCTTGTTTCTTTAGGTTTCTTATATGATCAGTTGTAAAATCCTTTATTTTCAAGAAGGATTCTCAAGATCCTTGGCATCAAGTAGTGAATGCAAAGTCAAAAAATCATGTCACTTCTCCTGGGATGCCTGCTAGTATGATGCAGCTTCTGCCAATATGAAACAAAGTTCCATCCATATCGAAAATGAGTGATTGCGCCATAAGCGTCTCCTTTTAACTGCCGACTTCATCTTCTAAATACTACCATAAGCAAAAAAGCAGATCATAAAAGATCTGCTTTTTCTATTACACACTGATTTGTTTCTTTTGTTCATGATCTATTTCCGGCTGTATTTCCTTTGTCAGTTGATGCCCTTCTATATCCACATTCGGAATCATCTTGTCTAACCATTTCGGCAAATACCAAGCTGCATTCCCCATCAGCTTCATGACACTTGGAATCAGTGTCATTCTTACAATAAAGGCATCAAAGAGTACACCAAAGGAAAGAGCTAATCCGTTGGCTTTAATAGAAGCTTCGCCTGCAAAGATAAATCCTGCAAAAACGAAGATCATGATCAAGCCGGCTGCTGTAACAACAGGACCACTGTGTTTTAATCCAGCCTGAATGGCTTGTACTGGATTGTTTGTTTTTACATATTCTTCACGCATTCTGCTGACAAGGAATACTTGATAATCCATGGCTAACCCGAACAGAATCCCAATCGATAAAATCGGCAGGAACGCGAGTATCGGCCCTCTTTCAGGTATTTTGAAAAAGTCGATGAGATTCCCGTCTTGCAAGACAAATACACAGATTCCAAGAGTGGCTGTCATCGTCAACATGAAACCTGCAACAGCAACAAGCGGCACAAGCAGCGAACGGAAAACGATGGTCAGCAATACAAACGCAAAGCCCACAATAAGTACAGCAAACACCGGTATCGCATCATTGAGGCGATCTGAAATGTCAATATTCACTGCAGTCGATCCAGTAACAAGCAAATCTACTCCGTTTTTATCTGACAAACTGCGTACATCGTGTACCAAATCTTTCGTTGTGACATCATTTGGACCTGTTTCCGGAACGACCGTAATGATGGCAAAGTTCCCTTCTTTATTAGGCATTGCAGGGGTGACACTTGCTACATGGTCTAAACCCTTTATTTCTTTCACTGCATCTGCGAAAGCCTCCGCCTTATTTTCTGTAGCATTTGTGGCATCCGCTACGATTGTTAATTGGCCATTAAATCCTTCTCCAAAGCCTTCGGCAAGCAAGTCATATGCCCGGCGATCCGGATTATCCTTAGCTTTCATCCCAGCATCAGGCAAGCCCAGTTCCAAATGCATAGATGGGATACTAATGACGATCAAAATCAGAATGCTGCATACACTTAGCATGATAGGATTTTTGGTGACAAAGCGTCCCCAGACATTTGTTTCAGTGCTTTGTTTTTCTATTTTCTTGTTTGATTTCGGAATCATCCGCTTCCCTGCAATCGATAAGACCGCAGGCACAAGTGTGATGGAAGCCAAAACAGCCATCAGTACACTAAGCCCTGCTGTCAGCCCCATCGCGGACATAAAAGGAATGTTAACGACAGTCAATCCGCAAAGTGCAACGATAACAGTAAGTCCGGCAAAAACGACTGCGCTTCCCGCTGTTCCCACGGCTCTCGCAATTGATTCATTCTTTTGTATGCCTTCGCCTAAAAACTGGCGGTGTTTCGTAAAAATAAATAAAGCATAATCAATACCAACAGCAAGGCCAATCATTCCGGCTAATGAAAGACTGACGGAAGCAATATCAAATACTTGTGTCCCAATCAAAACCAGTCCAATACTTACACCTAAACCAATCAGTGCAGTTAAAATCGGCAAACCTGCTATTAATAAAGAACCGAATGTAATGGCTAAAACGACAAAAGCCAAGATAATGCCGACAATTTCAGAGACACCGCCTATCTCCATCTCGGCTCCCGGTACATCTCCGCTTAGCTCAGTTTGCAATCCTTCATCATCAGCCATTTTCAAACTGTCTTTTAAGTGTTTGATAGAGTAATCCTTTATATCATCTGCTGATGATTTATACTTGATATCAGCATAGGCAACTGTGCCATCTTTCGCGATTGTCCCTGTCACAAAAGGACTTGCAATCGAGTCAACAGAATCATCTTTACTGATTTCTTTGAACGTATCTTCTATTGCTTTTTTTGCTGGCTTCCCAGTAAGTTTCTCCCCATCACCAGCACCGAAAATAACCCGTATGCTCCCTTTATCAGGACCATGAGGAAATTCTTTTTGAATCACATCCATCGCTTTTTCCGAAGGTGTGTCAGGTATGGACATATCCTCAGAAAAACTTGGTTTCAAGGTCACTGCAAGGCCTATCGCAGCAACTAACACAACGATCCACGCACATATTGCTTTTATGCGATTGCGAGCAACCCATCCTCCTAATGTATATAACATTTTTGACATGATAATCTCCTTTCAACACATTGCTTGATCACATTCTTTCTCATTGTAGTTGACAATGAAATGAAAAAAACGTACATTCGGGCATGTACGTTTGGGCAATTTTCAAATATGCAGTTTAGTTGTCTATTGTCAGAATACCTTTTTGCATGGCAATCGTTACTGCCTCAGTTCTTGAATTCGCGCCTAATTTATTGTAAATGGACGTTAATCTGGACTTTACTGTTCGCTCAGAGACGCCCAAATCAAAGGCAATCGCTTTGCTTTTAAGACCTTTAGCAATTGCTTTTAGAACAATGACTTCCTTTTCTGTCAGCTGCGTCTCATTGCGCTGCTTTTTCATCCGCTCAAATTGGATTTCTTGCAGACGTTTAAGGATATCAGGCTGCAATAGCACATTTCCTCTGATGGCTGCATCCATTGTGTGAAAAAGGGTTTCTGAACTCGTATCTTTTAACAGATATCCTTTCGCTCCTAATTCAATCCCTTCGATCATTAAGTGATCTTCATTATATGTAGTCAAAATAATGATGGGGGTATCATGTTTTTCTTTTATTTGTTTAATGGCCTCTAACCCGCTCATCTCCGGCATATACAAATCCATCAGAATGATATCCGGTTCTAATTCATCTGCAAGACGGACTGCGACTTTTCCATTTTCCGCCTCTCCTATAATGGTGTATTGATCATTCGTTTCAATTAAAAGCTTCAGACCTTCCCTCACGACAAGATGGTCATCAACGATTAAAACCTTATTCATCTTGCATCTCTCCCTGAATTGGTACAGTGATCTCAATTTGTGTTCCTTTCAATTTTGTACTCTTGATATTGAATTGGCCATTTATTGCCCTGACGCGTTCTTGTATGCCAAGAAGCCCATAATGTCCTCTCTTTTTCTTTCCTTTTTCAACATCAAATCCCTTGCCGTTATCCTTAACTGTTAAATGGAGCCTTCCCTTTTCATCATCCCAAATGGATATCCAGATTGTTTTCGCCTCAGCATGCTTTGCCGCATTCGTCATGCATTCTCCAATGATGTAATAACAGTTTTCAGCTGTACGCACATCCAGCACCTGATGCAATCTGTAATCTAATAAACAAGCCATGCCTGTCGACTCTATAAAATGATCCATTAGCGAGGTAATTCTTTCTTTTAAAACACCGATTTCTTCTGATTTGCTGCGGAGATCGTCAATAGCTGAACGTGCATCAGCTAATGTGCTTTTCACTCTTTTCATCGATTGTTGTATGATTTCCTTCGCTCTCTCTGTGTTGCCTTTGGCGAGATGAACATGAATCGCATCCAGCTGCATATTTAAACTGACAAGACCTTGAGCAAGCGTATCGTGTAAGTCTCGGGCCATCCGCTGTCTTTCGTTCTGCAGCGTCAGCTGTTCTACCTGCTGATGAGCCAGCTCCAGCCTTTCAAGAGTCAATTGAGCTTTTATTTTTTCATCGACTTGGGCAAAAAATGTTGCGGCATAAGTGATGATGACAATCATGATCGGCGCAGCAATAACAATAAAATGCAAAACTTCACCTTTATGAAGGTGATACGCCGAATTTATGACCAGCAGCAGCAATAGATAAAGAATGGGAATCGTCCTTCTTCTGTCTGCCATTCCTAAAATCTGTCCAATCAAAAATGCATAAAGGCCAATGATGACCAGCATAAGGTAGCCAGTCATGAGATTAGCAAGTGTAAAGGTGATCAAACCTTGTATCACAAAATACAGAACCACCCTTTTCTTAACCCAGCGATATGAGTGCCAATGAAGCAAAGCAAAAATGGCGATTAATATGGTAAACGCATAAAGCAATAAAATGGACCAGCCCCCAGAAACAAATTGCAGCACGATAGAGGCTATATAGATCATGAGAATAAAAGCCAGGCCCGGCACTCTGAGTGCAAGCATGTTTAATGCCCGCCTATCATGTGAGTAATATTTATCTTTAAAAGGATTCCTTATAAGCAAACCTTATCCACTTCCTTTACCTGTTTCACCGAATAGAGATTCATGAAAATCGAACCCATATTTCAACGTGCAAACATACATGTATCCAATCATTTTATAGGAAGAGAAGGAACACAACAATATCAGGTGCAGGGAAACATTAGAGTTTCCAACAAGTGATCATTGCCCAAACGTACATGAACGTTCTGCCTCTATGTACGTTTTATCTTTTCAAATTTACCTTTAAAATCATAAGGAACTTACTATTCATTAAAGGAATGATCATCATTGAAATCGATTGATCTCACAATTTTATCATTAAAGAGAAAAGGAATCCGGACCGAAAAGGTATTAAAAAATCAGAACCCTGATCGATTAAGCCATATGACAGACAAAAATGCGCAACCAAAAAGCAAGGAAAAAGAGGAATGAACATGTATTGGTTTCTAGGTGCTTTATTATATTTTCTGATCGGTACTTATATATTCATTAGAGTCACTAGAGACAGCCAATCAGGCTCATGGATACTGCTTGCATTAGCAGCCCCACTCATCATTGCTGGCTACCCTTATTTTTATTCAAAGAAACTTCTTTCCAAAAGACGCTGAAACAGCTGTCATTCAAACCGCACATTGGTAAAATGATCAATACCGGGATACAATCTAGGTATTCAATGGAAAGGAGTCTTGCCTTATGAGTCAAAGAGTGTCCTACTATGAGATTGCACCTGAAGGTATGAAAATCATGATGGATATGGAGAAATACACGAAACAATCCTCAATTAGCCGAACGACGAGAGAACTAATCAAAATCAGAGTCTCTCAAATCAACGGCTGTGCCTTCTGCATAGATATGCATACGTCCGATGCCCGCAAAATGGGAGAAACTGAACAGCGAATTTACTGTTTACATGCTTGGAATGAATGTGATTTTTACTCACCTGAAGAGAAAGCGGCTCTCGAACTATCTGAACACATCACGCTCATTCCATCTAAAAGGGTTCCTGATGAGCTATATCATCGGGTGCGGGAACATTATGATGAAAAACAATATGTTGACCTTGTTCTCATCATTAATCAAATAAACAGTTGGAACCGCATCTCTATTGCAATGGGGAATCGAGCTGCTTCAAAATAAGAAGAAGGAGTAAGATTAGAACAAATCTTACTCCTCCTAGATATCGTGCCTCATCATCTGGTGTTTCCGCTTCAAAGTCCTAAATCTTCACGTTTAGGTGCTTTTCAAACGCGATTTTCCCGCTTTGTGTAATCCTAATCGCTCTCGTTTTAGGCATACGAACGATCCATTCTTCTTCTAACATGCGCACCAATAGGGCGTTTCCTAATGCTCCTGCAATATGATGCTGCCGTTCACTCCAATCCAAACAGCAGCGGGCAAAAGCTCTCCTCTTATTCCGTTGTTGCTCTTCATTGATGCCTAACTTCGAAAAGAATAAAGCCCCCTCTGAGGTCACTTTAAAGTTTAAATCAACTTTTTTTAACATCCCCTTCTCAACTAGTGAATGTGCCATTTGCACGCCCACATAACCTGCCAAATGATCATAACAGGTACGGGCGAAATGCAAGTCCTTTTTCTCTTTTGACTCTTTTAAAGATTTGATTTTTGCTTTAGGCGCAATATGAAGCAATTGTTCGATCACATTTGCAGCATCTGAGTCAGCCAATCTGTAATACCGATGTCTCCCATGCTTCTCTACGCTAATCAGCTTTGCTTCAAGCAATTTATTCAGGTGAAAACTGGCGGTTTGAGGTTTAATGTTAGCGAGATATGCAAGCTCTCCCGCAGGGTGTATCCTTCCATCCATCAGGCTGAGAAGAATGGAAGAACGCGAGGGATCTGATAGCAGCGAAGAGATTTTTGCAATATTAGGATTCATGATTTTCCTCCTTACATTCATATTTCGATGATAGTTGAAATGTTAATCCTTTACAATATAAATGTAAGCGTGAAAGGAGGAAAAAACGTTGGACATCAAAAAACAAGACACTCGTCGATTTAAGGAAATCAAACCCAAGATCATGTATTATGGTACCTCGACATTTCTTCTAACCACATTGAATGAGGATGGAACCACTAATATTAGTCCTATGTCTTCTTCTTGGGCTCTTGGACATTATATAATCCTTGGAGTAGGACTGGGAGGAAAAGCCATCGACAATTTGGAAAGACACAAAGAGTGTGTCATAAACTTGCCTGGCCCGGAATTATGGGAAAACGTTGAAAGAATTTCATCTTATAGCGGAAAAAAAAGCATACCGCCTTTAAAGAAGCAGCTCGGATTTACATATAAAAAAGAAAAATACGAGGCAGCAGGGTTAACGCCTTTACAATCAAAAACAGTATCACCAACACGAATCAAAGAATGCCCTATCCAAATAGAAGCCGAAGTGAAACACATTCGGCTTCCAGAATATGAATCGTCATTCGCAATTGTAGAGACGCAGGCACTACATTTTCATGCCGAGGAAAGTATCATTCTGGACGAAAACCATATCAACCCTTCCAAATGGAGCCCGCTTATCTATAATTTCAGACACTACTTTGGTTTAGGAAGAGAAGTCGGAAAGACTTTTCGTTCAGAGACATGATCATTTTAAGACCGAACCATGATTTGGTCTATTCTAGTAACCCTTGTTATTATCAGATCAAGCGATCATTAGGCTTGATCTCTTTTTTAGTGAAACATCCATTTAAGGATATAAAAGTTACCTGCTTGCCAATTCTTTAATCATTAAACCCAGCTCATAAATCCCCTTTTGAAGGTCTTCAAGAGATGCATAAGCATATGATAAGCGAATATAATTCCCTTTTTCCTGAGCATAGATACTGCCGAGATTGAGCAGAATCCCTTTTGATAAGGCTTTAGTATAAAGTAATTTCATTGATATGGAAGGCAATATTTTTATCCAGACAAAAAACCCTCCTTTTGGGATATTCCATGTCGCCACATCTTTCAAATGAGTTTCTAAAGCACTCAAGACCAATTCTCTTCTCACCTTTAATTGCTGCCTAACCTTTTCTACATGCTGCTGGTAGTGGCCGGAAGTAAACCACTCTGCCGCTACTCTCTGGGATAGCGAACTGGATCCGTAATCTGTTTGCATTTTAATGTCAGATAAACGTTCAATCACCGGTTCCGGTCCGACGATCCATCCAATCCTCAAACCTGGGCTTAATGTTTTCGATAAACTTCCTATGTACAGTACGTGTCCATTTTTATCAATTGTTTTAATAGGATATGGCGGAATTTCATCGATCCATAACTCACGATAAATGTCATCTTCAATAATAGGAAGCTGTGTATTCTCACTTACTGTCAGGATCTCTTCACGCCGCTTTTTAGACATAAGAATACCAGTCGGATTGTGAAAACATGGATTTGTATATAAGATAGCCCTTCCCCGCTCTCCTCTTGTTAAATGAACATTTTCAGGCAAAAGTCCTTCATTATCCATAGGAAGTCCAGTCAGCTTCATACCAGCTGATTGAAATACGTGTAATGAATAAAGGTAGGAGGGCTGATCAAGATAAACGGTTGATCCCCTTTGTAACAGCCCCATTGATATCAGCTGCAAGGCTTGCAACGCTCCTGAGACAATCAGAATGGAAGAAGATGAGACGTTGATTCCAATGGTTTTTAAATAGTTGCTTAATGCCTCCCTCAAAGGTAAGTAACCTTTTGGTTCTTCATATCCGAATGCCTCCATGTGTTGAGATACCTTCCCCATCATTTCTTTCATAACAGCCAAAGGAAAAATCTCAGCTGAAAGTTCACCTTTACTGAGCTGTATAAGGTCTGTATTTGATTCTGATTGATTTATCTCTTGAACGATTTTTCGGCTTGGCATCTGAATGCCAGAGGTGACATATTGATCCCAATCGGGAGCAGAATTCTTAGCCATCAGTGTCCATGTGTTGTTGATAACAACTGTGCCTTTCCCCATTGTGCCTTCTATTAGCCCATCGGCCATCAATTCCTCTAACGCTGTAATCACTGTGCTCCGATTTACCTGAAAATCTTTTGCAAGCGTGCGCTGGCTTGGAATCTTGCTTCCAATCGGCCACTCTCCATTTCCTATTTTCTCTTTAATAAAATGAACGATTTGTCTGTACTTAGGGAGCTTATTCATCTTTTTTTCTTCTGGAAAGCTCATAGAATCGGTCTCCTTAAAATAAATTGGTTGGGTCAAAATCTATTGAACTGGTTGAAGCCATATCATCAAATCTTTATTAGTATAGAAACACATTAAATAACTGGTTGGTTTTTGTAAAGAGGAGTGAGAGGAATGCGAAAGAAAACAGTTCAAATAATGATATCTCATAGTCTCATGATTGGTTTATGGGCATCTGCTTTTCCGGGAATTCGCGCAGGACTTGAAGGGTACACGCCAGAACACCTTGCTTTATTTCGTTTGTTAATCGGCTCTATGGCATTATTGCTTTTTGCTGTTTTGACTCAGATGCGCCTACCCGACTTGAAAGACATTCCTGCCATTTTTCTTTTAGGGTTTTTAGGATTTGCACTCTATCACATTTTGCTGAACATCGGTGAAAAAACAGTTAGTGCCGGAGTTGCAAGCTTACTCGTTACTACGGCACCGATCTTCTCAGCCATGCTATCCCGCCTGTTTTATAAAGAGCATTTTGGATTTGCGAAATGGCTTGGCTCTATGATCAGTTTATTGGGTGTATTATTGATTGCATTTGGGGCGGGAGACTTTACATATTCAATGAGCGGTATCTTGGTCATCCTGCTGGCAGCATTTTCGGAGAGTATTTATTTCGTTTTTCAAGCCCGCTATATAAAAAAATATGGTTTTATTCCATTCGTTACATTCACCATTTGGGGCGGAACAATACCTATGCTTGTGTTTCTGCCAGGCTTAGGCGAAGAGATGATGAACGCTTCAATAAGCGCAACTTTGTCTATCGTTTACTTAGGATTATTGCCGACGGTTATTCCTTACTTCGCACTAGCATATGTCACTTCACTCGTCGGTGCTTCAGAAGCAACCCTTTCACTTTATGTTACACCGGCTTTAGCCTTGATCATATCTTGGCTCTGGATCGGCGAGATACCCACACTGCTCTCTCTGCTAGGCGGAGTGGTTACAGTTGGCGGGGTATGTTTTACCTACCTAAAAGTAAATAAAATGAATAAGATTTTCATCACCCATTTTTCTGCTAAAAGGGTAAAAAAACTCTAAAACAAAAAAGATACCAACATCGGTTGGTATCTCCTTTTAAGGTTCTTTCATTAAGGTTAGCCAGAGTAGTAAATAGTGTATTCCGTTACCGTCTTAAACCCTAGTTTAGCTGCTAATGCAATGGACGAATTGTTGCAAATATCACAATCCCAGCTAGGAACAATCCCATTTTCCATACAAAACGCTATAAACCTATTTGCTACGCAATAAGCTAACCCCAGTCCTCTATATTCTTCAAGTGTATAGATATCCATTTCCGCTCGATTATGCCCTAAAAATATAGAGGTACACTCACTTACTACGTGATTGCCATGTAATACGGCAAATCCAAAACCTTTTGAAGCAAACTGTGAGACAGAATTCCAATACTCCTCATAATACGCGCTGTTAAACGCTGTGCTATGTGAAATGATGTCTTCGTCAATTCTTTTCAATACAAGCCCCTTTGGCAGTTGCAAAGTCTTTTTGAAAGATTTTGGTTGATAAGAAAATGCAGCTCTTCTCATTTGGTTTAAGTCATCTTTCAGTATGGGTTTCAGTACGCTATCCCATGTATCACTGGAAGAAAACAAGGTAAATCGTTTTGATGATTTCACTTGTTCTTCATAATATCCTCAATGAAATCATGAAAATCCCGATTCCCTTGGTCTCCCGCAATAAAATAAATGCCTGATTCAGTTCCTATAAAAAACGATTTAGGAAAGGTTTGATCATCTGCATAAACAGCTCCCGGAATGGTTTGGTCTAATATTGAATAGACAAATGTGGGACAATATTTGTCATCAAACATTGTTTTTAAGCTACTGTATTTTTCTTTTGTTAATTCCTGCAAAACAGACAACTCCTTTAAAACACCGTCTCCTTCATGATTCTGTTCACAAATCAATTTTCCTCTGTCACCAGCTAAATAACTTCCCTGTTACGAATCTCAGACTAATAAAAACAGGTGTCTGCACTCAGCTCGCAGACACCTGTTGAACAACACATTGCATTATATAACCCAAGGAAACGCTAGTATATCGATTCTTTATTCCCCAGTTACAGCAAACTGTTTTAAACGGTCACCAATTTCATCACGGACCCTTTGGAAACACTTCTTCTGTTCCGTGTGCTTTTGTCGGATCATCAAATTTATCCGATGTTTGATTTGAAATATCAATCCCTGCTTCTTTCATAGCTTTGACAGCTTTCAGATGTCATCCATGACATTCGATTTCAGCGCTATACTCATTCCACTTGTCCCCAAGATATTCTCTCCCCCACCCTTCAGCCATTTGGCTGCGGCAAGAGTTACCTGTGCATTATTTTCCTTGATATAGTGACCTTGTCCTTTTAGAAACAAGAATGGATTATCAGCAGCCAAATATACAGGCCGACAAGTGTGATCAATAAAGTGGGTATCGTGAGGATAATTCCTGTTTTAAAATACGTGCCCCAGGAAATCTTCATACCTTTGTGCGAAAGAACATGAAGCCATAATAATGTCGCCAAGGAACCAATCGGTGTTATTTTAGGTCCTAAATCTGAACCGATCACATTTGCATAAATAAGCGCTTCTCTCATCATCCCATGTGTATCTGTACCGGCAATCGCCAATGCGTCAATCATAACAGTCGGCAAGTTATTCATAATGGAAGAAAGAATCGCCGCAATAAAGCCCATTCCAATTGTCCCAGCAAACAATCCTTGATCAGCTGCGGCTTGAATCACATCTGAAAGGACATCCGTTAATCCGGCATTTCGGACACCATACACAACAACATACATGCCAATTGAAAAGAATACGATAGCCCATGGCGCCTCTTTCACCACTTTCTTTGTATGGACGGCCGGACTCTTTTGCGCAGCGATTAAGAAAATGATCGCAATGCTACCCGCTACCACTGATACAGGGATAGAAAAAAATTCACTTGCAAAATATCCAATTAACAGCAGCCCTAAGATATACCATGACAGTCTGAACATGTTTTGATCTTTAATTGCTTCAACAGGTTTTTTAACCTCAGTCAGATCATAGCGTTTTGGTATGCTTTTTCTAAAGAAAAGGTAAAGTACAATGATGCTCGCCAGCAGCGAAAACAAGTACGGGACAACCATTCTGGATGCATAATCAATAAACGTAATATGAAAATAGTCCGCTGAAACAATGTTGACCAAATTGCTCACTACTAAAGGAAGCGAAGTGGTATCCGCAATAAATCCGCTGGCAATGATAAAAGGAAAAACTAATTTTTCATTAAAATGTAATGCTCTGACCATCGCTAATACGATTGGTGTCAATATAAGAGCTGCACCGTCATTTGCAAATAACGCGGCGACAATAGCTCCTAATAGAGATACATAAACGAACATCCGCACACCGTTTCCTTTTGCAGCCTTAGCCATATGAAGCGCTGCCCATTCAAAGAAACCGATATTATCAAGAATTAACGATATCAGTATGATGGCCACAAAAGCCAAGGTCGCATTCCAAACAATCCCTGTCACAGTTAACACATCATGAAAATTGACAACACCTGCTATTAGAGCTAAAACTGCGCCTCCACAGGCTGACCACCCTATAGATAAATTTTTCGGCTGCCATATGACCAATACTAGAGTTAATAAAAAGATGAATACTGCCAAAATCATTGATGTCAATCTAATGCCTCCTTACTGGCAACACGCTTGAGTTTTCTTTTGTTTGATATGGTTTAACAATTCATCCTCCTGATCGATTTGATGTAAGATCAATTGCAATGTATCAAACTCAGGACAGGAACCATTTATTGAATAATAACGCCATTGGCCTCTTCTGTCCTCATTCACAAAACCTGCGTTTCTTAATTTCCGCAAATGCTGGCTTATGGCGGGCTGGCTCATTTCGAACATATCAACCAATTGACAGACACAATATTCTTTTTCAAGAAATAATCTCATCATTATAAGCCTAGTTTGATCACTAAGTGTTTTCAAACAACGAGTCATCGCCGCAACATCAATCGTCATATGAGCTCCTCCTTCCCAAATCAATATATAAGCAAATCATTATATACACGCCAAATGATTATACATTCCCCTTTACGTTTCCATATGTAGCGCTCCGTATATCTTAAGGATCAAAACTTCGAACAAAACCTGAGTCGCTCCCCGCGTTTCCTTAGCGCCCCCGTCATTATATAAACTTTTATTTATATAAACAATCCCTTATATTTGGAACATCAAATATTCCGGTATAAATATTAGACTATTTCAGTTATGGGAGTGGTCATAGAGCCCAAGCTGAAACTAGACAATCATCTGGATATTAAAAAACAGGTCTCTTTAGAGGCCTGTTTACATTGCAAGTATTTTTCCATTGCCATGACACCTACATAATGGCCATCGTTTTCCCCTGTTCTTTAAATACTCCAACTTTGCGATATTCCATTGAAGTATAGAACCCTTGTTCCAATCGATGAAAAGGAAATGTAATAATATGTATTCACGATTGAATGACTTCTTTTTCGACATCCGATAAGAGAACTTTTCCCTCGATGATTCCGCTCAGCAACAAAAATCTTATCTTTCACTGTGCGATTAGAGAGAACCAATTTGTCATATAAACCGTAGCTTTTGCAGTTCTTATCAGCTACATACTCTCTGTAGCAGAGGTAGCTTGAACTCCCTTAAACGCGTTCATCACCAAATCATGCACATAGGAATCATTCACCTCATCCCCTGTTATAAGCAGACGATAGAAAATTGGTCCGTAAATGAGATCTATGCTTACTTCAATATCAAGATTCTCTCTCAATTCACCTTTCTGAATTCCCTTTTCTAGAAGGCCTTTCGCTTGGAGGCGGCGAGGCTGGAAAAATCGCGTGCGATATTCTTCTGCCAATTTTTCATCCAACTGCCCTGCCCCTATTAATTCCTTAATAACGGTTCCTTCCCGGCTTGTCAAAAACCTAGCTAAATTCGTGGCGTGGGTTACTATATCTTGTACTGACGACCCTGTATCAGGCACAGGCAGCCTGTCCGTCGCTGTCGAAAGAAAGCTGTCCATGATAACGGCAGCTTTGTTAGACCACCATTTATAAATCGTTGCTTTACTCACTTTCGCACGCTCGGCAATTTTATCGACTGTCACCGCATCGAAGCCTTTTTCCAGCAATAGGCCATAGGCTGCAGATAGAATCGCCTTATGCGTTCCTTCATCACGCGGCCGCCCTCGTTTACTCTGCACATGAATCATTCCTTCCCGAAATATAAACTATACGTTCAGTATACTTAACCTAAATAAAAAAGAAAACAGAAATCCATTTACAAAACTGAACGTTTAGTATATTATTTTCATTAATCAACAAAACTGAACGTTCAGTTTATAAAATCACTTGTGTTGAGAAGTCATGATTACACTCAAAAAACCACTTAAAAAGGAGTTCATTCTTATGGCTAATGGAAACAAACAAGCAGGTCAGAGGATCTCACCCAGTTTAACCCTTCTTCTCGCAACAGCATGCGGTATCATTGTTGCTAATCTTTACTATGCACAACCCTTGGTCGGATTAATTAGTAAGGCAATTGGACTTTCTCCAGGCAGTGCTGGATTGATCGTCACACTCACCCAAATCGGATACGTTGCCGGCTTACTATTCCTTGTCCCTTTAGGAGATATTATCGAAAACAAAAAACTTGTCGTTGCATCGCTCCTTCTAAGCGCAGCGGCTTTGACACTAACAGCATTTGTGAAGCATGGAACACTGTTTTTAGCAGCTGCGTTTTTCGTCGGATTGGGGTCAATCGCAGCCCAAGTGCTTGTTCCATTTGCATCATACCTTGCATCAGACGCTGCACGCGGCCGGGTTGTTGGCAATGTCATGAGCGGCTTATTACTCGGTATTATGCTTTCCCGTCCGATATCTAGTCTAGTCGCTGATATCTGGGGGTGGAATGCAATATTCGCTTTGTCCGCCGTGGTAAGTGTTATCCTGGCCATCGTATTATCAAAAGTGCTTCCTGCCAGAAAACCAACAGCAAATACAAACTATACTGCCTTACTCGGTTCAATGTGGAAACTGCTGCGCACGACTCCAGTCTTACGCCGCCGTGCCATCTATCATGCGTTTGTATTTGGAGCTTTCAGCTTGTTCTGGACTACCGTTCCTTTATTATTGTCGGGTCCTGATTTTCATTTTTCTCAGAAGGCAATAGCACTCTACGCATTGGTGGGCATTGCGGGTGCAGTCGCTGCACCAATAGGCGGCCGGCTGGCTGATCGAGGCTTGACCCGGCTTGCCACTGGAATCGCTCTCGGTGTTGTCGTTGTCTCTTTATTACTGCCGCTCATGATTCAGAGCAGCTCCCCCGTCGGTATAACAGTTCTAGTGGCCGCAGCTATTCTGTTAGATATGGGTGTATCTGCAAACCTCGTGCTCAGTCAACGTGCTATTTTTTCGTTGGCGCCTGAAATTCGCAGTCGATTAAACGGATTATTCATGGCGATCTTCTTTCTAGGCGGTGCGATAGGGTCATCAATTGGAGGATGGGCATATGCCTCAGGCGGATGGAGTACAGCATTATGGATTGGAATCGCTTTTCCGGTCATCGCTTTGCTTTATTTCATCACAGAGAAATAAGTATTTCACCAAAAATAAGCAGTCAGGACCAAGCAAATAGCTTATTTTTGGTGGCTTCTTCTTTTTTTGCTATATGTTAAAATCCCTCTGTTGAACAAGAAAAAATCCTGCTTGGTGAGTACAGGATTTTCCAAAATCAATCTTTATGTTAAATCGACACCCTCCAGCTGTTTCAAATACCTTTGCAGGCGAACCTTCGGGTTTAATTCTATATTTGTAATATGCTTTACATACCGATTCGCACTTTCGGCAATTTCTTGGTCACTGATTGTATTGGCGCGATATTCGGCAAAGGAAGGCAGATAGGTCATGCCTACTAAATGGGCAGATGCTTGGAACGGTTTTGTCAGCTCGCTTATCGAAAACAAGTTATATCCGCCGGCTTGATAAGAGTGTTCAGGTGAACCGATGGACATGGCAGTTACCCACTCTTTCCCCTTCAATTTATTTCCGCCGGGACCATGAGCCCAGCCAAACGTAAACACTTCATCAAACCACTGTTTTAAAAGCGGTGGGCTGCTGTACCAGTATAATGGAAACTGAAAAACGATACGGTCATGGGCCAGGAGCTGCTGTTGTTCAAATTCCACATCAATTGGTTGATCGCGATATTTTTCATAAAGATCATGGACAGTTACATCTGGTTCACTTAAAACGGCTTCTTTCCACTTTTTATTGATACGAGAGGATTCTATATTCGGATGTACAACGAGTACGAGTGTTTTCATATGATCCATTCCTTTCATTCCTTAGATGTGACATCATTATATGATGTATATTAAAATATAAAAAGTACGCACATTGAATGTATATAGTATCAAAAAGTATACTATTAGGAGTGAACAGCTTGAGAAATCGTAAACTCGGCATTGATTATTCTTCTGATGACTTTGAAGGATGTCCGGTGGAGACAACATTAGATATCATCGGAGGTAAGTGGAAAGGCATTCTTCTTTATCATCTCATTGACGGTAAAAAGAGGTTTAATGAGTTTCGAAAACTATACCCAAAAATTACCCAGCGTATGCTCACGCTACAATTAAGAGAATTGGAACGGGATGGCGTGATTCACCGCGAGGTTTATAAACAGGTCCCTCCAAAAGTCGAATACTCTTTAACTGAGTTTGGAAGAACATTAGAACCTGTTATCCTGCACATGAAGGACTGGGGAGAAAAATATAAAGACAGGATTGATAAGCTCGAAGCAGCACGTAAAGCTGAAGATAAAATCTAATAACCAGAAAAAATACCAAGGGTTTTGACGCCCTTGGTATTTCTGTGATTCAGACCTTCACCGGTGACACCCACAAGCCCTCAAAAAGTGTTTTTGATTACATTTACCGGCGATATGTCAGTTACCGTTAAAAAGGTCATTCTATTTTTTAATGATGATTAAGACTTCTAAAATTGCTGCCCTTCACTTCAGCTACGTCATATACGGTGACAAAGGCGGATTTATCAATATCATTAATAATTTCCTTTAGTTTGGTTTCTTCTAAACGGTTGATGACACATGTGATTTCTTTAAATTTCTCGTGGGAAAAACCCCCGTAAGCTTCTTTATATGTGGCGCTTCGGCCTAATTGATCACGTATTGTCTCTACCATTAATTCAGGTTGGGTTGTAATAATTTGAAAGGTTTTAGAGCCGCTTAAGCCTTCCTCCACAACATGAATCACTTTGGATGCAATGTAGTAAGCAATGACTGAAAGCAATGCCCCTTGTAAGCCAAATACTGTGGAAACAAAAATAAACACAAATAGGTTTAAGAATAGAATGAGATCGCTCGTTCCGAATGGCAGTTTTCGGGATAGCAGCACAGCAAGCATGTCAATACCATCTAATGCGCCGCCATTACGCAGCGCCAGCCCCATTCCAAATCCAAGGATAATCCCGCCGACAACGGTAATTAAAAGGGTATCTCCTTCTATGATAGCGGGTGTGTGGTGGAAAAAGCTTGTCCCCGCGGCAAGCGATACGATTCCGATAATTGATAATAATGCAAAGCTTTTCCCAATTTGCTTATATCCTAACCAGACAAATGGAATGTTGATCACAGCAATCAAAATCCCCAGCGGCAAGTTGAATAGCTGTGAACCAACGATGCTAAGACCCGTCACCCCTCCATCAGATACACTGTTTGGAATGAGCACTGTTTCTAGTCCATATGCCGCAATGATTCCTCCAATGATAACCATGATGATTTGGAGAATCATTTTCGCTTTAAATTTCTTATGTTTTTTGGTTGTATTCATACCATTCCTCATTTCTCAAATATTTCGTTATATTTAAATATACCATAATAGATATTTTCAGCTAAAAACATGCATTTTTTAAAATAAAGTAATTAACAGTAAGGTAACCCTCTTTGACTTAGAACATTCATGTACCGTGCCGCCTGTTGAGCAAGCGGCCCCTTTCACTTCAGATCGTGAATCGCCCTCAAACTTCAACACCGAAAACCCTGAATTATTCTGTTATGATACTAAAAAAAGGAGGTTTGATTACAGTGAATAGCTTGTGCCGCAGTAAACAAGCCCCATTTGAATACACCTTATCTCTTATAGGGGGCAAATGGAAAATGAGAATACTCTATGAGTTAGGGTGTGAAAAAACGATGAGATACGGCGAGCTGAAAAGGGCTATGCCCTTCATCACCCATAAAATGTTAAGCGCACAGCTTAAGGAATTGCAAACTGACGGCCTTATTCATCGGTCTGAGGTTTCTCAAACCCCACTGAAAGTAGAGTATTCGTTATCTGACAGAGGGCGATCTTTGTACCCCCTCATAGATGAAATGTGTAAGTGGGGAATGGCACAAGGAATGCCTCATATGTAAAGCTACTTACAAAAAAGTGCGTACTTGTTTCCCAATGAGAGGAATTTTATACTGAATGAAAATATTTCTTAGGAGGAAATAATGACAAAACAAGTCTATATCATTCATGGCTACAGAGCCTCCTCAACAAATCATTGGTTCCCTTGGCTGAAAAAACGTCTGCTCGCAGATGGGGTCCAAGCAGACATTTTAAACATGCCTAATCCGCTCCAGCCAAGACTTGAGGATTGGCTGGATACACTCTCTTTATATCAGCACACTTTACATGAAAATACGTATTTGGTTGCTCACAGCTTAGGGTGCCCCGCCATTTTGAGATTTTTGGAACATATTCAATTGCGAAAACAGCTTGGCGGAATCATTCTTGTTTCCGGCTTTGCCAAATCATTGCCCACTTTACAGATGTTAGATGAATTTACACAGGGATCGTTTGATCATCAAAAAATCATCGAGTCCGCGAAGCACCGTGCTGTCATTGCTTCTAAGAACGACCAAATTGTTCCATTTTCATGGAGCAAGGAGCTGGCACAACAAATTGACGCTGCGTTATACGAAGTCCAGCACGGGGGTCATTTTCTAGAAAATGAGGGGTTTACTTCTTTGCCTATTGTTTATGATATTTTAACCTCTTATTTTTCAAAAGAAACCCGCTAACATCTTTCACCCATCTGCTTCAATCGAGCCCGCGAAAAGCGGGCTTTCTGAGTTATCGTTTGATCAATACAGATAACTCACCTTCAAACACTTTTACTTCTTTTTGATTATAAGTAGATAGCAATACTGTGAGTATTCCCAATTCATTTCTCTTTGGCTGCTTATCAAGAACCTCAACAATTGTAAACAATTCATCATCCGGATATACGGGTTTTATGAATGTCATATGATTCATCTCTGTTCCGGCTATAATATCGTCTCCATAGAAACCTTCTTCAATCCAAAGTTTAAAAGATATGGCCAGTGTTTGTATGCCGGAAGCGATAATTCCATTAAATCTGCCTTTACTCGCTTTTTCTTCATCTACATGCATATACTGAGGGTCAAATTCACCCGCAAACCGCATAATATCATCTTTTGATACTTTTAATGATTTCGTTTTGAAGACCTGGCCAACTGTAAACTCATCTAACTTCATTCTTACACCTCTATTTTTCAATTGTCTATTTTGTTTATTTTAGCACTGTGATGAGCAAATAAAAAATTCTGTTTTTCGCTAAACAGACATATCGTGGGCTGGACTGCTGGCACTCATCATATACTTAAAAAATATTGAACAGCTCTCAACACTTAGTTCCGTCACTTGGCCGTTTTGCTAAACTGAAAGCTCCCTCATATCTTCCAGGCAGCCTTCAGTTTTTTTATGCCTTCTCTTATGTCGGATTCAGAAACCCCTGCAAACCCGAGCGAAACCGTTTTTGTAGGAGGATGATGTTGATAAGAAAGAGAAACAGGATAAATTTTTACTCCATGTTTTTTCGCCTTCTCAATTAACTCTTTTTCACCAAATGGCAAATAAACGTCAAGTAAGATACGAAGCCCAGAGTTTTCTCCGCGGATTCTGACATGCTCTCCTAATTCCCTTTGCACTGCCTCTAATACAATGGCTCTTTTTTTGCGGTAAAGTTTTCTCATTCTGTTGATGTGTTTTTGCCACTCTCCATTTTTTATAAATTCAGCTAGGGTTAGCTGACTGTGGCAGGACACTGTCTGCTTATATAAGGACGTGATTTCATGCCCCTTTTTTAAAAGAGGCGAAGGAAGAATCATATAGCTGATACGCAGCGAGGGCAAAAGAGACTTAGAAAAAGTGCCCATATAAATGACACGGTTATGCTGATCAAGCCCTTGCAGAGAAGGAACCGGCTGTCCTGTGTACCTAAATTCCCCGTCATAATCATCCTCTATGATAAAGGATTGATTTTCGGCCGCCCATTTGAGCAGCTGAATTCTTCTGTTGATCGTCATGATTGTTCCCAGCGTAAATTGATGGGAAGGTGTGACATATACAAGGTTTGGCTGCTGTTCTTTGATCTTCTGTATACAGATTCCTTCCTCATCGACTGGTATCGGAACAATATTCATGCGATTGGCTTCAAAAATTTTGCGTGCTCTTGGATAACCAGGATCCTCATACCCTATAGAAATATTCGGCTCAAAAACTTGGCACAAGATTTGCAGCAGAATAGGGTTCCCGGCACCTATAATCACTTGTTCAGGGCCGCAATGAACACCCCGAGATTGATACAGGTACTCTGCAATGAGTGTTCTCAGCTCAAACTCTCCTAAAACATGTCCCGGCCGATAAAGCTCGTGTCCATATTGGTCTAAGCTATTGACCATGCTTTTTCGCCATGCGGAAAAAGGGAAGTAAGAAGAATCTACATTTCCATAATGAAAATCAATCCATTGTTTATTTTCTTCTGCTTCTTGTTGGATGGGTGTTGTGCTTGGCATTCTATCATAAGCAAAATCAGAATCATGATAATCAGCAAACCACCCGCTTCTTGGCTTGCTCACAATATAGCCCTCAGCAGCGAGCTGTTCATAGGCACGTTCTACAGTCGTTTGGCTGATGGAAAGCTGATTCGCCAGGAGTCTTTTTGAAGGAAGCTTCATTCCTTTTTGAATACGGCCCCGATGCATATTTTCTTTAAAATACCGATAAAGCTGCTGATAAAGCGGAATATCCAGAGTTCTATTCAAAAAAGGCGTGATATCCATTTGCACGTTGTTCTCCTAACTGGTATGCATTTTTTTATGAAAACTGGCCGTTTAAAAAAGGCCAATTCCAGTTTATAGTCATTGTAATCCTTAGCTGCTGGTTTTGTTAAGAAAATACAGACAATGAACAAGAAAGATATGTGGAGTGATTGTAATGAACAAACGAACAAATGGCTGGATAAATGGTTTTATAGGCGTACTCATTTTCAGCGGCTCGCTGCCTGCGACCCGTTTGGCTGTGTCAGACTTCGATCCGTTATTTCTCACAGTTTGCCGTGCTGCGATAGCTGGTGTACTGGCGGGAGGTCTCCTTCTCATCTTCCGGCAGCAGCATCCTGCCAAAAGAGATCTCATTTCATTGTTAGTGGTAGCGTTCGGCGTAGTGATTGGTTTCCCGTTGCTGACAGCTTTAGCGCTTCAGCATGTCACATCCGCACACGCCATTGTCTTCATTGGACTTCTTCCACTCGCAACGGCGGCCTTCGGCGTACTGCGCGGGGGTGAACGCCCCCGTCCCGTCTTCTGGATTTTCTCAGCTGCCGGCAGCTTGTTAGTAGCAGGTTTCGCCCTCATTCAGGGGGGAGGTTCATCCCCGCTTGGCGACGCGTACATGCTGGCTTCTATTGTCGTATGCGGTCTTGGTTATGCAGAAGGGGCCAAACTTTCACGGCGTCTGGGGAATTGGCAGGTGATCTCATGGGCACTCGTTCTGTCGCTTCCTCTTATGCTGCCATTGTCGTTCTTTTTTACGCCGGACTCATGGTCGGCGATCGGCGTTCCCGCACTGCTCAGTCTTGCATATGTATCCTTATTCAGCATGCTGATCGGCTTTGTGTTCTGGTATCGAGGTCTTGCCCAAGGGGGAATTGCAGCGGTTGGGCAGCTCCAGCTTCTCCAGCCTTTTTTTGGACTGCTGCTTGCCTCAGTGATTCTGCACGAGAAAGTAGGCTGGGCACTCGTAGCAGTGAATATCGCCGTTATCATGTGCGTTGCAGCAGCTCGGCGATTTGCAAAGTAAGGCAGACCTTTAAGCATAAACTTCAAAAATGCATGAAGGTATAAAAATACCAAGGGTTGCTGGCCCTTGGTATTTTGTATGCGATCGAAGTGCCTAGACAAATAAGTCAACACCCATTTCCTGCCTCCATTATAAAATCCTCTCTAATAAATCCCCCACTTTTTCTGCCATGACACGAGGCGGATAAGGCATTTCGTTTTTTAACCACCATTCCACTACCCCTACGTAAGCATTTGCTATAAATTCAACAATGACATCTTCACTTTGGCCGTAATTCTTGCCTTTCGTTACATCTACATCTTTCCTGAACTCTTCGATATTAAACTTAAGGAACTGACTGCGAAAATATCGAGCGCCTTCACTGGCTAACATCGTCGAAAAGAATAAATAATTACTCTCAAGGTATTCCATGCAGTGTACAGTCGATTCAATCCAGTCCATTTCAGCTGCCGACTCACAAAAATCTCCCATATTGTTTATATGCTCTTCCATAATTTTTTCTAATAGATCAAATTTATCTAAGTAATGAAGATAGATTGTTCCCCGGTTTACATTTGCCCTTTCAGAAATTTCCTTAATCGTAATATGATCAAAACTTTTTTCAGTCATCAGCTCAATCAGAGCTATTTTAATAGCCTCTTGGCTTTTGGTTATTCTTCTATCCACTTTGGACATAGCTTTTCACCAAACTTTCTTAAGATAATCAACAATTTAGAGTGGAATGTTGAATAATCAACAAATCGCCTGAATGTAACCATTGTACACACCAAGTTTTTATTTACAATAATAAACAAATGTTGATTAGTGAATCATGCTTTTTTCTCGAATGAAGTCATTGTCCATTTTAGTTAGTTGAGAATTATTTTGTAAACACAAAGAAAGGGTGTTATTTCAAAATGCAGAGAAAATGATGAAATTAGATCACTTATCCTAAAGGTACTCTAAATTCAAATTTGATCTGCAACCCAACTATAAATCCGTCAAGAGGCAGACTTTAATGAGGTGAAGAATGATTAAAAGACAATTTACGATCATTAAGGAAACAGGGTTTGCGAGACCGGCTACCCTGTTAGTCAGTATAGCTCATCGGTTTACATCAGACATTTTTCTTGAATACCAAGGGAAAACTGTTAACCTCAAACAATCACCCAAATCCATAATGGATATTATGGATTTAGGAATTAAACCCGGAACCAAAATATATATACACGCAAATGGAGCCGACGAAGCGAAGGCAATTCAAAAAATGAAAGAGCATTTACTAAAAAACGATTATATACAGTAATCAAAATCTATCGTAGTAGCGAGATTGTTATCGTTGATTTATTTATTTTGCGACAAAACAGCTTTTCAGATCATGCGTTCATTTTTCTTCTGGTGATCATTCAACCTAAAATACAAAAATTAAAAAGGATCTACAAACGAAAATGGAGGGTTTATATATGTGCAGCAGAACATAATACCAAGGGCAGTTATACCCTTGGTATTATTGGATACCGAAAGAACTTAAATCTCTACAGGTGCTTATAAGCTATAAATGGCTAGTCCCGTGGCATTTCTATGTGCTCCGTTTATGCTTAAGGGTGTTCCACATTTTAATGGATACAATAGAAACCAAAACAAATGATGCGACAACCAATACAGTTCCCATTAATGACTCACTAAAATTGATCACAATGAAACTCGAAAATATCAATAAAGGGATATTCGTAACGATAACCGTTAAAATGTAAGTGGTATACTTGATTCCTACAGCTGCCGATAAAAAACAAACGACATCTGTTGGAGCTATTGGACAAATCATCCCCAGCGCCAAAAACTTATAATTGTAAGTCTCCAATAATTTTTTCAACTCTGGATATTTACGTTCTAAATCCTTCATCATGTTCCCGCTTGAAAACATTCTTGAAAAAACGTAAACCAAGGTTTCGCTCAAAAAAATGCCAGCTATCGACAATATAAAGCTCACAACCGGATCAAAGCATACTCCCCCAAAAAACATGAGAGTCACACCTGGAATAAAAAAGAGAAGTCTAATGATCCAGAGCGCAATAAACAGCAGCATTGCGTATTTTGTATTCTCCGATATAAATTCCTGTAAATCATCCATATCGAGTGACAGTAAATGAAATTCCTTTGCTATATAAATGGCTAAAAACCACAAAGCTAAAATAAGAAATTTACTTTTCAATTTCTACACTCTCCTCACTTTCCATACCTACATGATAAGCAATAAGAATGAAGAAACTCTCCGTAAAATTCTTAAGGTTTCTTAAGTTTTATTCTAAAGAAAAAAGCTTATGGAAACTTTCCTCCATAAGCTTTTATATACACAAGGGGTGTTCGACAATAAAGCTCATCCAGCCCTCTCTATAATCCGCATGGATATTACCATTATGAAGCTCAACAATTCTTTTTGAAATGGCTAGCCCAAGGCCGCTTCCTTGTTGATCTGTTCTCGCCTTATCACCCCTGAAAAACCGTTCAAACAATTTGTCTATATTGTCAGCCGGAAAACCCTCAACTTGATTAGAAATTTTCAAAAGTGCTTTGTCACCAATGATCTCAAGGCTTATGAATAATTCAGATGGTTTCCTGCTGTATTTTATCGCATTCATAAAGAGATTATCATAAACGCGAACCATCTTTTCTATATCCATTACAACAGGTACATTGTCTTCTGCAATTGATTTTTGAACACTTAGTCGTTCCTTTTCAAAAATGGGAATGTATTCTCCTATTATTTGTTCCAATAAACCTGACAAATCAGCTTCTTTACAGGTTAACTTAACGTCCGGGCTCGATAAATGCGTATACTCAAACAGTTCATCAATCAGGTATTTCAGTCTTTGCGATTTCGAATCAATCGTTTGAAGATATTCCTGAAATTGCGCTTTACTGTCGTATTGCCCTTTTTTTAATAAATCCAAATATCCGATAATTGATGTTAATGGTGTTCTTAAATCATGGGATACATTTGAAATCAGTTCACTTTTCGACCTTTCTAACTGTCTTTCGTGTTCAAACTTTTTTTCTAACTCTTTGGACATATCATTAATGTTTTGTGCAAGCCGGGTCAATTCATCCCTACTTTCAATCCTGATGGTCAAGCCTAATTTTCCATTAGCAATATGATGAACACTCTCAGTAATAAGCTTCAAATATAATATTTTTTTCCGTGCCATGATAAAAAAAACTGCAATAAAAGTAAGAATAGCTGCCGAAAACTGAAGCAGTATCATAAAATAGCTGCTCCGGATGCTAAACTCTTTGAGATAATTCATCTTTTGTAGATAGACGTTCGATAATATAATGAGTGCCATCATACCCAATGAAACAAGAAAACTAATTGCAATCGCGCCAAGAAGCTTTGCAACCAGCTTATTTCCAAACTTTCTCATATTTTATATCCCGTTCCCCAAACAGTTTTGATGTAAATGGGATGTTTGGAATCCTCTTCTATTTTATCTCTGATTTTTGTAATGTGGACCATGACAGTGTTGTCCGACTTAAAAAAGTCTTCCTTCCATACTGCTTCATATATCTTCTCCACACTCAGAACCATTCCTTTGTTGATGCAAAGAAGTTCGAGTATATCAAATTCTTTTGGGGTCAGCCTCACTTCCCGGCCCCGCACCCATACTTGCCGTGTATCTGTATTTACGGTCAAGTCACCAATTTCAATGATGTTCTTCGTGCTGCTTGTATCAGTATTGTATTTTTTATATCTTCTTAACTGAGATTTAACCCTGGCGATTAATTCTAATGGGTTAAACGGTTTTGATAAATAATCATCGGCACCAGCGGCAAGTCCCTGAATTTTATCCATATCCTCCGATTTTGCAGAAAGCATGATAATAGGCAGATTTCGTTCTTGCCTAATCTTCATACATGCTTCAATTCCATCCATGTTGGGCATCATAATATCCAAAATCATGAGGTCAAATTCTTTTTGTCCCAACAGGTTTAAAGCTTCGATTGCGTCTTTAGCCTTTTGAGTGTGCAGGCCTTCATTTTCTAAATAAACAGAGATGAGATTTCTAATGTCTTTGTCATCATCAACAATAAGAACGTTCGACTCCATATAATTCCTCCAAATCATTTTGCGGCATCGAGCAGCTAAAGACATAAGCCGGCGGTACATTTCTAAGCTCTCTTTTTACATCTATTTTGGTAAAAAACTGTTCAAAAAACGGTTTTTTCAACGTAGTGTATTGAAAAGTAATGAATTCACCATCTCTTTTTAAAATCTTTGCGGTATCTAATAAAATGTTGGCTGAAACAGTTTTTGGCAAGCTTGCAAAGGGAAGGCCAGAAATCACATAGTCTATATAAGGCATACCATAATCCTTTACATACTGGCTGCTATTTTCAGCAGATCCATTTACAATGAATACATTCTTTTCGTCTTTAAATGTCTCTTTCAATAGTAAATAAAATTCTTCATTTTGCTCCACTAATAAAATAGTCGTTTCAGGTCTTCTTTTTTCAAGCAGTTTTTTTGTGAATACACCCGTACCCGGCCCATATTCGACAATGTATGCAGCCTTCTTGAAATCAATTCCTTCCACCATTTTATCTCCAAGATACCTTGAACTAGGAAGGATCGCACCAACAGTTCTCGGATTCACTATATACTGAAATAAGAATAACAGGCGTTTCATATCTAATCTCTCCATTTGTTTTGCATTTATATCCCACTTTACATTCAAAACCTGAAGAAAAAGGGGCAAAACTTCTTAAGAATTCTTAAGTTTTCGCGATGTTATTCAAGATCGTTTCCTCTTCTTAAACAGTTTTCAATATCATCCTATCTATTCCATGGTAATATTTAGATACATAAACTTATATATGAAGCTGACCTGAGTTAATGGAGAGGAATGAAAGAATGAAGAAACGCAGAAAGATATGTTATTGCAATACTGCCCTGCTGCTCATGATTTTGCTTGCTGGATGTACGGGCAGTAAGGATGAAGAAGCACATCAACCTTCTGCTGTGCAAACTGACGAAAAACACACTGAGCCTGAAGAGAGAACCAAAATACGCAAGGATGAAGCGGAGCCAATAACAGAATCAGAAGAATCCGCAACAAAAGCTGCAAATGATACCTCTTCAGCAGAGGAGAAAAGCAAAGAAGACAATGTATTGGCAGCATACTCTTCGGAAAAAATTGAATATGCCAGAGTTTGGCTTCAACTTGGACCTAATCAAGAGATAGATGAATTAAATGTTCGACATATTTCGGCTGGCGAGCCAATTAATCCTAATGATGATACAAGTGCCAGCTATCCAGAAGATGTAACCCAGTTAGCAGGTTCTCGTTTAGTGGATGGATCAGTCACTTATCATGGCAATGGGGATGGCACGATTCATGTATATAATGTGCCTTTACGATGGGATTCTGCTGATGATGTAGAAAAAGGCGTCATGAGGGAAGTGACTGAGAATATCATAAAAAACAGAAAAACAGTGTATGTTGATACAGGTGACAATGAAAAAATCAAGCGGCTCATTGATATCATGATGATTCATTAATCAGTATTCGTTTGTCTGTACCTGACTAAATACAATGGTTAATAAGGAAATAAGATATATTAATATAAAAACAAAGTTTGAAGTGCAGTAACTTGCTGAAAAATCTTCCGGTTCTATTAGTTCTCCTAGGCATTCTAAATGTGATGAGCCGTACCATTGAGCTATTTCTAGGTGTTGCATTAATATTTTATAGCGCTGCTAGTGGCATACAATGTTAATCTAAAGAAGCATTTCAGCAGTAAGTGAATGTTGTCCTAAGAAAAAACAAGCATCTTACTATGCTTGTTTTTCTTCTATAGAAAGGATCTTATTACGCTATGATGCTATTCCTTTAGCCTGAACCTTGGCGTGCCTAATCCTTTAATCCCTTTCCATCGAGAATTTTTTGCACATATTTTTCGACTCTCGATTCTCGGGTTTTGGATTGTTTGGCTTGAGAAAAATAAAGAGTGTATGCTCTTTGCCGTCCCGGGGTCAATGCTTCAAAAGCAGTTTTCAAGGCAGGGATTTCATCGAATTTTTTTTGAAGTTCTTCAGGAATGTTCAATTCAATATTTTTGTTAACATCCACTTTCAAACCGGCTTTTTCAACTTCAATGGCTTCGTGAATATAGGCTTTCAAAATGTTTTCTAGCTCATTTATTTTCTGAACATTTGTAAACCGAATCTGGCGCGCCGCCTGTACATTCTCCGTTTGTTGAATGAGAATTCCATGGGCATCCTGTAATAAGGCGCCTTTGTGGAACAGAAGCGCACAATATTCTTTAAACCCATGTATTAAAACGACATTTTTATTATTGTATGTGTAACAAGGATGCATCCACTTAAAATCTTCAGTCAGCTCACAGTCAAGAATGATGGTTCTCAACTTCTCAAATTCTTCCTTCCACTTTTTCGCTTTACTTAAAAATTCATCAACCTTCGGATTCGTTCTGCTATTTGTCATGAAGGAATTCCCCTCTTTCCAAGCTTTTTACATTTACGTGAATTGATAATAATGAAGTCCAGTTTTATTTTTGACATCTCGGTATTTATTTTATTCTTCTATAGGTTCCTTCTCTTATTATTCAATAGATTAAGCTTAAAGTGAGGATGATGCAACAACAAAAAATATCATGGGCTATATCCATGTCCACAACATAAAAAGAGAAGGCCCACAAAGCCTTCTCATCTTGTTTTATTATTTCACTGACAATCTGAAAAAATAACAATTCAATTATTATATATCTTTTTTATTCTTGCCAATGCATAAGGTTACGGCAACACTAGCTATACTGACTAAAGTTCCTGCAATAGAAACTAGAATTGTCAAAAAGCCATTGGGAATAAGAAATCCAATTGGAATGAGCCCCAGAAAAGTGAAAACGATAAAACATTGGTATACACCAGATATTATTCTTACAACCAAATTGCCAAAAAAGGACATGACTAATGGAGGGATAAATAAAAATACAACGATCCCAATTGAGATCATCAAGATAAGAGGTTCATCAAATGAGATGACATGATCTCCAGGCGACTCTTTAGCGGCCGCTAAAACAACAAGTATAGACATCATTAGTGTAACAAAAACAAGAGAAAACCTTTTTAACAACGTTATGACTCCTTTACCTAAAGCGAGTAATCCTGCCTTTTTCAAATCCGATAACCATTTTATGTGATTCAATTAAAGAATATGCAGTGAGTGACACAGCTATAAGGAATCCTGGTCACAAATCTTTATACCAAAATTGCTGATTTAGATTTAATGGAGCAACTATAGTTAGTTAGATTATTAGACGACGCAATAGACTTTATCTAACAATATAACAAATTAATGTAAATTAAACAATCCTATCCTTTATCGTCCCCTAAACCATACCACCACTGGAATGAGTAATAAGGACAACATCCCTCCAGTAAATGATAATGCTAGGTAACTTGACCCTGCCACAATCATTCCAGATAATGCTCCGCCAGCAGCTCCTGACAACGCAATCAGAACATCCACTGTCCCCTGCGTTTTAGCTCGTGTGGCACTATCAGTTGAATCTACAATAAGGGCAGTCCCGCTTATCAAACCAAAATTCCACCCTAATCCGAGTAAAGAAAGAGCAATGACGAGAAGAACCATAGAATCTCCCGGAGCAAATGCTGCTATTACACCTGCCAAAAGCAACGTTGTTCCAGAGGAAATAGCCATTGCGGTACGTCCCAACCTATCTACAAGAACACCTGTAACCAGTGAAGGGAGATACATAGCACCTATATGAAAACCAATAACAAGCCCTACTGCCCCCAAGTCATGCCCATGATGTCTCATATGAACCGGTGTCATTGTCATAATAGCTACCATTACTATTTGAGTAAGAACCATAACTGTTGCCCCAACGATTATCCCTTTTTTGTTTTCTGTATGCTCAGCTGCCGCCAAATGTCCTTTATCACCAGGCTCTTCATTTGCCGCTTCTATTGTTCTTGCTATAACTAATGGATCTGGACGAAGCATAATGAAAAGGACCACACCTGCTAACATATATGCTGCTGCGGCTAAAATGAAAGGGCCAGCAAGTGATGGAACACCAATAGAAAGAGCGAAATCCCCCATCACATTCACTAAGCTTGGACCTGCCACTGCGCCAAATGTAGTAAAAACCATCGTAATACTAACAGCAGTCGCTCGCTGCTTATGATTTGCTAAGTCTGTACCAGCATAACGGGCCTGTAAATTAGTGGCTGTACCAGCACCGTAAATAAGCAACGAAATAAATAACAAGAAAATACTATTTATGATTGCTGCCATAATAACGCCTATTGCTCCAAGTCCGCCAATCATAAAGCCAGCTGAAAGACCTGTTCGACGGCCATAACGTTGAGAAAGTCTTCCAACAATTAATGCAGATCCTGCTGATCCTAAAGTAAATAAAGCAGAAGGAAGACCAGCAAACGCATCAGTGCCAAGCATTTGCTGTGCAATAAGCGCACCGACAGTCACTCCTGCCGCCAGCCCCGCACCGCCAAAAATTTGTGAGATACTCACAACGAATAGTGTACGCTTGTATAACGATTTTTGTTTTTCTGGTGAACCGATGTAGCTTTGTAATGAAGCAGTTTGTACATCTATTGCTTTTACGCTGTCCTTGTCTAACATCATCTGACCTTCCTTTCTAAAAGCCAATTTTGTATAAACCTCCCTCTAGATGTGGATCATCATAACACGCACAAAAAAGCCATACAATGTCATAATTGTATGGCAAACAATATTAGGTAAGATCGTCTAGCAAACGTCTCAGGATCATTAATCCTTGTTCAAGCTCTTCAAGTGTTTTTGGTGCACAGACAGAAACCCTTACAGCCCTTTCAGGACAACTATTTCCCACTACAAAGCGTTCAGCCGCATACACTTGCACGCCATGTCGAGCAGCCAATTCTTCAAATTCGGCACCAGACATTTTACCCGGTAACAACAACCAACGAAAAATGCCTGTTTCAACACCTAAACATGTATATCCCGCAACATATCGGTTTACGAGTTGATTTCTGCGAATGGTTTGTTCACGATGACTCTCAATTAAGACTTCAAATTGATTTGATACAATCGTGCGAGCAGTAAGTTCAGCTAATAGCGGGGAAACGGTTATATTTAAATTATAAAGCGCCTTCGATATTGGCTCCTTATATTGTCTCGGCACTGCTACATAAGCCAAACGCAGGCCTGGCGCTAACGATTTTGATAAACTTGCAATATGAATAACCTGTTGCGGTGCGAATGAGGCGAGTGCCGGAAGCGGCTTTTTGCTAAGAAGATGGTACGATGCATCCTCAATAACAAACAGATTATATTTCTTTGCAATGTCTGCAACCATTCTTCGATTCTCAACAGACATAAAGGAAGTCGTCGGATTATGATAATCCGGGATTAAATACAAACCTTTAATATTTTCATTTTTACACGCATATTCAAGTGACTCCGGACTCATTTCATCGTTCTCTGATTTTATCGGTACGATTTGCACACTAAGCAATGATGCAACAGTTTTTAAACCAGGGTACGTATGATGGTCAACTCCGATGCGGTCTCCAGGCTTACAAAGACTCGCCAATGTCGCTGCAATCGCATTTTGCCCTCCATTTGCAAATAAAATGTGATCAACGGATGTTTCAAATCCGCCTCTTTGGATGAGCTTTACAGCTGCATCTTTTTGCCAAAGGCTTTCGCCTGCCCGGCCGTAGCTAAACCATTTTTCATAATCCTCCTCCTGAATCATGTTTTTCAGTTGGTGTAACAAGGGCTCATATGAAGCGTGATCTGGAAGTATTGCTCCCATTTCAATTAAATGTGTCGGCTTTGTATCCTCAAGTAAATACGCATTCGACAACGCATCATACGATACAAATGTGCCGCTCCCTACAGTCGCACTCAGCAGCCCCTTTAACTCACACACTTTAAATGCTTTGGAAATCGTACTCACATTTAAATCTAAATAATCAGCCAATTCTCGCTGCGGAGGAAGTTTTGTTCCAGGTAATAAAACTCCGTTTAAAATATCCTGTTCCAATTGCCCTGCAAGTGCTTTATAAATAGGCTTTTCAGCTTTATCAATCGATGGCTTCCAGCTCATCGGATAATTTTCAAAAGAATTGATAGGCATGATACGCATCCTTTTTCACTCAATTATATGAATGTGCCGTTTATAAGACAATTATAACTTTCTTTTATTGATGCCTTTTTATGAACAGCATGCTTCAATAAAACCTGTACAAATACAAGTGAATCACTTACTTTATTTCATATAAGTCATCCTGCAAAACTGTGCACAGAATGTCGGATAAATACATTTCACTCCTGTTATTCTTTGGTTAAAGGAGGCCAAATAAATGGATTTGCTTAAAAGTATGAATAGGGCGTTAAAGTATATTGAAGAAAACCTCACTAATGATATTGATTTTCAAGAGGCAGCAAAGCTTGCTTTCTGCTCTGAATATCATTTTAAAAGGATGTTTTCCTTCCTTGCAGGTATTTCATTATCGGAATATATTCGTCGCAGACGTCTTACTCTTGCAGCTTTTGAACTGAAAGACAGCAATGTAAAAGTGATTGATATTGCAATAAAGTACGGTTATAACTCACCTGATTCTTTTGCACGGGCATTCCAAAATTTACATGGCATAAACCCATCAAAAGCCAGACTTAATGGCCATTCCCTTAAAGCTTATCCACGAATGACCTTCCAGCTAACAATTAAAGGAGGAAATGAAATGAACTACCGTATTGAAGAAAAAGAGGCATTTCGCATCGTTGGCATTAAAAAAAGAGTTCCTATTATTTTTAAAGGGATTAATCCGGAGATTGCATCTATGTGGGAAAGTTTAGATGAAAAAGCAATAAATAAACTAAAAGAGCTTTCTAATGTAGCACCATCAGGCCTCATTAGTGCATCCACCAATTTTTCTGAAGGTCGGACAGAGGAAAAAGGAGAGCTCGATCACTATATTGGCGCAGCCACAACGAAACAGTGTCCAGATAATTTCTCACGGCTTGAAGTTCCTGCCTCAACATGGGCTGTATTCGAATCAATCGGGCCATTTCCGGATACACTGCAAGAAGTATGGGGACGCATTTATTCCGAATGGTTTCCATCGTCAAATTACGAACAAATAGAAGGTCCAGAAATATTGTGGAACGAGCATAAGGATGTAACATCACCATCTTTTAAAAGTGAAATTTGGATACCAATTACAAAAAAGAAAAATTGAAGGTTCTTGAAGAAAAAATACCAAGGGCGTCAAAACCCTTGGTATTTTTGATATTGCCGAGAGGGCTCAAACTCCACCAGTGTTTTTCATTGTCGGACCGGTCATGTAAGCAAAAAAAGCCCCTATATATCCCGATTTGCGTGATTCCTAATCTTTAATATCGATTTTTCACTCTCCATAGAAGGCTCTTTATGTAAAGCCAATATTAAAGTTATCCCTATAATACAAATAGCACCAATCCATTGAAAAGAACCAAATGGCGCTTTTAACCAAACGACAGTTGTTACAACAGCTGATAGAGGCTCTAGACTGCCTAGTAGGCTTGTTTCTTTTGGAGAGAGGCTTTCCAAGCTTTTTATGAAGAACCAGAACGCAATCATTGTTCCAAATAATATCACAAATAAAATATATGCATACGCCTCAGCAGTTAATCGTTGAAAATCCAGTTGCCATGGCGGATGGATAAAACCCAATGCAAAACCGCCAATAATCATAGCCCAACCTACAACGACAAGAGAATCAAATTTATTTAATAAACCAACGGCATACAAAGTATAAAAAGCTGCCGCGAATCCTGATAAAACTCCCCATACTACTGCAGCTGCCGGCACTGAAAGTTGAGACATTGAACCATTTGTTAACAAAAAAAAGCAACCCACTAAAGCAAGTACAACAGTAATGATATCTTGTTTGGTAAGAACCGTTTGTTTTCGCAAAAGCGTGTAGATAATGACGATTACTGGGGATAAATATTGCAATAATGTAGCAACGGCAGCATTCCCATGTTGAATGGATGCCATATATGTGTACTGCACAGCTAGCATTCCCAATAGGCCAAAAATAAGAAGCTGGCCAGCCGACGCTTTGTTTCTCCAAACCTCAATAACCTGAGACCGATCCTTTCTGAACAGTTGCAGCATTAAAAGTAACATTCCAGCAGTAAGCAAGCGTGTCGTTACAAGCCAATTGACATCAATTTGATATTCTTGAAAAAGTTTTTTGGCTACTGTGCCTCCAATCCCCCAACATGTCGCCCCTGTGATAACATAGAACAATCCCATTCTTCTATTGGAAGTAATCATACATGACTCCTCACTAATAAATATAATAATAGTGTTATAATAAATGCAAAACATGATAAAAAATACTCAAATTGAATGAAAAAATATAAGTATATTGAGGTGAGAATGTCTGAGTGAAGAATTTTGTGATCGATCAAAATTTAAAAGAATTAACAGAGCATCGAACGGTAGAATTACCAATTGCCTGTTACGAGACAAGGATCAATCAAAATATAAATGGCTATATTCCGCTTCATTGGCATGATGAAATCCAATTTGTTTTGATACTAAAAGGGATAGCTCTCTTTCAAATAAATGAAGAAAAAATAGAGGTTCACGAAGGGGATGGATTATTTATCAATAGCGGCTGCCTGCACATGGCCGAAGAAAAGGAAGGCTCGGATTGTACGTATATTTGCTTGAATGTGTCACCCCATTTCGTTTTGTCTCAGGAACTGTATTCAAGCTATGTTCAGCCCTATATGTTTTCAACCAATTTGCCCTATTTATTTTTGGCTGGAAATCAACAGTGGGCAAAAAATATTCTAGATGCTGTTAAAAAAATAAATCAATTGATTCAACAAAAGACATCGCTCTATGAGATTGACATTACGATGCAATTAACGTTAATGTGGAAAAACCTGGTCGTTAATGGTTTTCAATTAGAGTACGATCAATCTGAAATGATAAAAAGTCATCGAATGAAACAAATGTTAAACTGGATCCATCTCCATTATGCTGAAAAAATCACATTAGAGGACATTGCAAAAGCTGGCCAACTGAGCCGTTCTGAATGCTGCCGTTATTTTAAACGAATGCTGAATAAGACGCCATTACGTTATGTAATGGATTATAGAATTCAAAAAAGCTTATTATTACTGCAACACCCTGAATCCAATGTGACAGAAGTGTCTTATCAAGTTGGATTTAACAGTACCAGTTATTTCATAAGTAAATTTCAACAAGCGATGAATATGACGCCATTATCATACAAAAAAATGAATTCATAAAGTTTATTCTATTAATAAACGGAGTCCTCTTAAGATGTTTACGGCTTTAAAACCAACATTGTATAATGATAGTCATTCTTGAAAATCGAGGTGATCATAACATGTTTTTAGCTCCACTATTTGAAAATGATGTTCCAGTAGCACTTCTCCGCCCTTAATGGAGTAAAGTGACTACTTCTCTCCGTTAGGGCATTTATTGACCTAATTTTAAATACGGAGGGAACAAAAAAATGAAAAATACCCTGTTAGGTTCTATATATTTAGCTTTAGCCGCTAGTATCTGGGGTGGCATGTATGTTGTGGTTAAGGTTGTTGTCGCAGTAATTCCGCCTTTTGAATTGGTTTGGATCAGGTACGTCATCGCCATCCTTGCGCTTCTTATTGTTGGTTTGATAAGGAAACAATCTTGGAAAATTCATAAGCGCGACCTTTTATTAATTGTTGCCATTGGAATTGTTGGCAACACCATTTCAATTGTTACACAAGAATATGGAACGATGTTGTCTTCAGCACAAATGGGAGCAATTATTACGTCCTCCACACCAGCGTTCATGGTTATTTTTGCTCGTCTATTACTTAAAGAACCATTGAATATAAAAAAAGGAACTTCAATAATTTTAGCGACCACAGGCGTATTATTTATTGTTGGAAACGGACATATTGATACCTCTAATCAGCTTGGCGGTATTTCTCTGCTTGTTGCAGCCCTTACATGGGCACTGATGTCAGTGCTTATCAAACGCGTGCCAAACAGCTATTCGCCTATACTTGTTACCACGTATTCAACTTTTGTGGCCATTGTGGCACTAACTCCTTTTGTAAAACCTAGCACGATTTTTACGCCACTACTGCTTGACCCTAAAATTCTAGGTGGCCTTTTGTATTTGGGAATTGTTTCAACAGCTTGTGCATTTTTATTGTGGAACCACGGCTTACAATTATTAAATGCCTCAAGTGGAGGCCTCTTTTTCTTTTTTCAGCCTCTGGTTGGAACCTTACTCGGATGGATTCTGCTTGGAGAACAAATAGGCGGGACATTTTGGATAGGTTCGTTTTTAATTCTGAGCGGTGTTTTATTAGTCATTAAAGAGAAAGAAAAAGAAGTGAAGTCATAACAAAAAAAAGCAAACTATTTTATATAGTTTGCTTTTCAATTAACCTTGTTCTTTCCCCTTCACTTCTTTATGTTCTGGTCTTCATTTATAATCTCTCCTTTCTTTATTTTTCTTCTCACCTCAATACCCATTTGAAGGTTGTCAATTTCCCTGATAATAATGCCAATTTGGTGGCTAAATGTTTATCAACAAACCTTTTTCTGTTCGCAAGATAAGTGAAAATGCATCATTAAGTAAGTGGGCCGTTATCCATATCAAATCGATAAAGAAATTAGAACTTAATCATGTATTTTTAATATTTTTAGCTGACATTTCACAAATATCGTTCCTTCTTATTTCTACTCAAATCATTTCTGTGATGTCATTGAGCCAATGAAAAACTGCTCACACGGATCAATTGACCTTTTCCTGATTGGAAATCCGACACGTTCCCTATTGTTTTTGCTTGATCTGTTTTTTCAAAAAAGTTATTGACATCAAAAATTCGATCATGTTATTATTAAAATTTTGATATTACACCTCCATATATGGTAATCTTAAGAAGGATACCATATATGGAGGTGGATGATATGTTTCAAATTGGCGATAACATTGTTTATCCAATGCACGGAGCAGGTATAATTGAAGCCATAGAAGAAAAAGAATTCTTAGAGGAAAAACAACAGTATTATGTCATAAGAATGTCAATCAGTAATATGACAGTTATGATTCCAATGAGTAAAATATTGAGTTCGAATATACGACCAGTTACCGATATACTTGCATTAAAACACATTATGCACATTTTTCAGCATGGAGAATCAGATAGGTTACTGCCATGGAAGCAAAGGTACAAAATAAACACGGACAAAATAAAAACAGGTGAAATACAAGAAGGCGCTGAAGTTGTACGTGATTTAATGCGTATGAAGAAAGAAAAAGCACTTAATGCAAGCGAAAAAAAAATGTTGGATAATGCATATGAATTTTTGATTAGTGAACTGGAAGTAATTAAAGGAATCACTGAAAAGCAAATAAAAAGTTTCGGTTAGATAGTGTATTGATCCCAAAAAATATTTCGGAATATTATGATGAAAAGCAAATCTTCTCTAACTTATGTTTAGAACATTAACGACCTCTTTTGTTATTCCTACATTCTAATCCATTTTTATTATTTACATTTCTTCTGCGAAGATTGAAGTTTTACCAAAAAACTCAATAAAATAGTCACTTGTTATTAGTATCCTGATTCACACTGGCACGGACAAGGAGCCGTAAGGATGGAAGAGAGGTAGGGCTTTCATTGTTTTAGGTATCTCTAAGTGATTATTTCCAGAAGAAAAAAACAATCGATCTCCTCATTATTTTTAAGAATTTCTTATATCCACTGCCACATTGAATAATAATTGTTTATCTTCTTCTCATAAAAGAGATATGCGAGTTGATAACATTTAGATGAAACCATTTTTATAATTCATCTAATCTTACTTAAATGAACGAACAGGTTAGTGAAAAAAAGAGTCAGTTATCTATATTTGAACAAAAAATTAAATATTTTATATACATTCCGCATATTGTCAATCCAGTATGTTATACTGTAAACAAACCTTTGAAGTTTTAAATCTTTTTCTATTACCTTGTAGCATCTCCCTACTCGAACGTTGAGTAGGGTTTTTTTATTGAGTATGATATAGACATAAAAAAACAGGCCCTATATAAAGAGCCTGTTTGTATAAACGATTGAAGATTAAGCTTTTTGAACGTTAGCAGCTTGAGCTCCACGAGCACCTTGCTCAACGTCGAACGATACTTTTTGACCTTCGTCTAAAGATTTGAATCCGTCACTTTGGATTGCAGAAAAGTGTACGAATACATCGTCTCCATTTTCGCGTTCGATAAAACCAAAACCTTTTTCTGCATTAAACCATTTAACTGTACCTTGTTCCATTTTTGTTGCCTCCTAGTGTGTAACCACACAGTATATACTATCCTTGCCCAAAGTATCATCAAGACGAAAAGTCAATCTTCATACTATCCTTTACACCGAACAAAAATAATTCTTCTTTATTATATCAGGAATCGGAAATAACTGCAAATTATATTTCCGATTTATTCATGGCATTATTTGTTAAACATGTGTATACCAGTGCAGAATAAGAGGCCTATTAAAAACTTTGGTTTGAAAACACCATGAAAAATGAATCACGAGTGTCTTCAAACCTTTTTCTTTGCTTAATAGTACTTAGCTCAGCTGTTTCTTGTTCAAGAGCAAGATAATCTTTTAAAAGCAGGGCTGTTCACTTGTAAAACTTTGTTTCTGCAGATGTTTCCAAACAGTCACTCATGGATATACCCATTCTTTTTTCCTCAAACAATCAATGTTCACGGTCAAATAAATCGATCCCCATGGGGGAGCATTGAGAGAGTTTGACCCGATAATGTGCTGGGTATAATCTTCATACGCCTTTTGTATCCCGGCTGACTCTGCTAATAATAAACTGGAAATCAGTTTATCATTTCCAATAATTTCACAGATGAATGGGAAGGATACTTATCATATATGGGGTGTATCACGTTGGGCCTTCTAAGGCTATAAAACGTTTTCTACACTTAGAAGATCACCAGGGAAGGGGAAACTTTTTAATATGAAAGAACAAAACCTAAGGACTTTGAGAAAACTGGTTACACCTTATGAAAAGTCCGATTTACACAAAAGCATTTGTCAAATCATTAACACATTGGTACCATTTTTCCTATTATGGTGTTTGGCATATAAGAGCTTGTCGATTTCTTATTTCCTTACATTAGCGATTTCTGTTGTTGCGGCAGGTTTTTTAGTGAGAACCTTCATCATCTTTCATGATTGCTGCCACTATTCCTTTTTTAAGAACAGAAAGGCGAATCGAATCCTTGGAACATTAACAGGAATTCTGACTCTGCATCCTTTTGATCATTGGGCACACGACCATTCTGTCCATCATGCGACAAGCAGCAATCTGGACAAACGCGGAACAGGCGATATTTGGGTACTGACGGTTGAGGAATATAAGGAAGCCTCAACTAAGACCAAAATAATGTACCGATTGTACAGAAATCCGTTTGTTATGTTTATTATCGGGCCGATTTACGTTTTCGGGATTGCCAATCGTTTTAATCGAAAAGGGGCAAAACGCAAAGAACGGATGAATACGTATGTAACGAACCTGGGGATCGTCGCTTTGGCAGCACTTTTATGTTTGGCTGTCGGCTGGCAAAACTTCCTGCTGGTTCAGGTGCCGATTTTTATGATATCGGGCTCTCTCGGAATTTGGATGTTTTATATTCAGCATACGTTTGAGGATTCTTATTTTGAAGAAGATGAGCATTGGGAATATGTAAAAGCAGCAGTTGAAGGAAGCTCTTTTTATAAGCTTCCAAAAGTCATGCAGTGGCTAACAGGCAATATCGGTTTTCATCATGTTCATCATTTAAGCCCGAGAGTCCCAAACTATAAGCTTGAAAAAGTGCATAACAACACTGAACCATTGCAAAACGTTCCGACTATTACACTGGCAACAAGCCTTAAGTCGTTAAAGTTCCGCCTATGGGATGAAGAAGGCAAAAAATTTGTTGGTTTTAGCCACTTAAAAAAAGCTTCTAAAAGCCAAGTATCGGCGCGGCTAACAACGGATTAAAATAAACTCCCCATAATCGCAGAATAAAAGTGCAGACTCGCGCAACGATGTTGTGCAGAGGTCAGCACTTTTTTAGTGGACTCCACAATGTGGTACAGCCGTATTTTCCGCAAAAAAATAACGCCAAAGATGGTTAAACCCTTGGTATTATTGGGGGTGCGGCCGAGAGAACTTGAACCTTTACGGGTTATTCACCCCACTGGGCCCTCAACATGGTAAATTCATATCACTGGTTATGAAAGCTTATTTTCATTACATTTTCTAACTTCATTTTACTTCATTTCTAACGGTTTATATGAATTGTGGTTAATAATTGGTGAGCAGAGACACTATCTTTCTCGGTAATTGAATTTACAAAAAATCTTTTTTATATCGAACGGCTAGATAGATTGCTGAAGCGAAGAATGCAATAGAATACTTAAATAAGAAGAAAACTTGCCACATATATTCTTTTGGGAAAAGCAAGTCGCAAAAAATTAGTGCACATAACGTACAGAGGCTACCTTTTAAAGCGATTTGGTTTGTTCTTTCGTCAGTCTTACCCATTTTTTTAGTAAATACGAATGTCAGAATCAATCCGACTACAAGCAATACAAACCCACTGCCAATAAGAATATTCCAATTTCCCGGAGAATGTTCAGCCCAGGACTTTAAAGGAGAAAAAATTGCGTTAGTGATCGTATCTGTGATCGAATTCATTTTCATTTTTGATCATTTCCTTTCTCATAAGTAAAAATCTCGTTTACATCCACATTAAAAAATTCGGCAATTCGAAAAGCTAACAGCAGAGTCGGAACATAATTTCCTTTCTCCATTACAAAGATGGTTTGTTTGGAAACCCCGACTTTCTTTGCTAATTCTTGCTGAGACAATCTGGCAAGTACACGATATTCATAAACCTTATTTGAGATCGAATCACCAAAATCTTTCTTCATGACCATCACCTCTTGAACCAAATTATAAATCGACCTTATATAAAAGTAAAGTAAACTTATACAAAAACATAAAATACTTTTATGTTCACTAAGATTATTTTGATTTAATTATGGACCAGAATGCAGAAAGAACCTGACGAAAAAGGCTGACGAAAATTCGTCAGCCTAATCTTTGATATTCTGAATTTCTCAAATCTGTTTTCCATAAATAATATACCGCTTTGGTGCATTACCGATATATGAAAACGGGTAACAAGTTGTCAGAATGAGCTCCTCTTTGTTATGCTGCAGGGTAATAATAGACGTATCTTTTTGTCTACAATTTTTGTTTTGTCTATTTCATATGAAAAGCTCCCATATGGCAACAGAACCTTTAATTGATCACCTTTTTTTAGTTCCCCTGTCCGGCGGAATACGGTAAGTATCCCGATGACCCGATAGAACAATTTGTCCGTTTTCATCTGGATAATAACTGCCTTTGTAGTGGCCGACTCCTTTTTCCAAATCATCCGCATCCGTTCCTTCTACAGTCCGAAGCTCTGCGTCTATTTTTGGAATCTCAAGGACACCGAGAAATTATGGACAAGAAATTGCAGCCCGTTGAGAGGATTTATTTTATTGTAAATGAACAATTTGGGAGCTGTAGATTTAGGAACTGTTAAGATACGCCCTGTAACTCTCTTTCCGAGTATCTACACTAAAAGCAACCATAAGTCATCAAGGGCGTTAGTCATTCGCAACATATAAACCTATAAAAAAAGAAAGCTCCTTTCCTTGAAATTAAGGATAAAGCCTTCTAACCTTATTTTATTATTTCAGCTAAGATTTAACTTCTTTATTCCTATCAATAAAGGTTACTACAACGCTAACTATGCTGATTAAAGTTCCTGCAATAGAAACAACAATGGTCAAAAAGCCATCGGGAATAAGAAATCCTATTGGAATGAGCCCCAGAAAGGTTAGAACGATAAAACATTGGTATACACCAGATACGATTCTTACAACCCAGTTACCAAAAAAGGACATGACTAACGGGGGAATGAATAAAAATACCACTATCCCAATTGATATCATTAATATTCGAGGCTGTTCAAATGAAATGACATTATCTCCAGGAGAATTTTTAGCAGCCACTAGCATAACAACTATAGACATAATTAGTGTGAGTAAAACCAGAAAAAATCTTTTTACCATCGTTATAACTCCTTTTTATAATTACTTTAAAACCGGGTTATCCGTCTTTTTCTATAACCATTTTATGTTCTCAATCAAAGTATATGCAGTCAAATTACAGCTAAAGTAATATTTATTACTACTTATCAAAACATAACATCCACAGACTATGCCGAATAATTAGCTGCTTTTCAGTTTAACTAATGCAAAAAGTATTCCTCATCTTACATTGTTAAGATTACACTAAATTTGTAAGGTATCTTAATTCATTTAACATAAATGATTTAGATGATGATATTAAATTTACTAATAAATAGATTAAAGGGGCGAGCTCGTAATTTAGTTAGTTAGCCAATTTTTGGGCTGACACAAATCGCCTGTACTTTTCATGGGTAAGCATTAATTGGTCATGAGTTCCTTTACCAGTAATCACTCCTTGGTCTAAGAAAATGATTTGATCTGCTTTTTTAATTGTTGCTAATCTGTGAGCTATTATTACTGTAGTTCTATTTTTCATTAATTCTTCTAGTGAATTCTGTATTTTTCTCTCACTCTCACTGTCCAAACTTGCTGTTGCCTCATCCAATAATAGAATATCAGGATCTTTAATAAAGTTTCTTGCAATATCAATTCGTTGACGCTGACCTCCTGACAACTTCACTCCTTTTTCGCCAATTATTGTGCTATAACCTTTATCTAACAACATAACAAATTCATGGCAATTAGACAATTTAGAATACTTAATAATTTCATCTTCACTAATTTCTCTTTTGATTCCATAAGTAATATTATCTTTTACGGTGCCATTTATCATTGCGTTGGTTTGCATTACATATCCAATTTTATTCCGCCAATCTGATAAGTTAAATTCGTTAATCGGTATTCCTTCGAGTGATATGCTCCCATTACTTGGGGGTAATTCATACAAACGTGCAATTAAATTGAAAATAGTACTTTTACCAGAACCAGACGGTCCTACAAAAGCAGTAACCTTTCTACTTGGGATATCAAAAGTTATTTCATTCAAAATCGGTTTATCATCATATTTGAAACTTACTTCTGAAAATTTCAAATTTTGATTGCTGAAATCAATATCTAAAGCATTCTTATTGGACTCTAGCTCTTCTTTGTGCTCAAGTAGAATTTCACTTAATCTTTGGCTAGCTCCTATCGCACGCTGATAGTCTGTAAGTAACGTTGAAAAATTAGTCAAAGGGCCTGATAATTGTATGACATAGAAAATCATAGCTACTAGGGTGCCAGCAGATATTACACCCGTTGAGACTCTTATACCGCCAAATCCCAGAATAATTCCTATAGTCAGTAAAAGGATGAGGCTAGTTAAAGGTTGTATAATTGAAATGATCTTAGACTCTTTTAACCCTAATTTATATATTTCAAAAAGGTTGTTATAAGCATTTTTCAATTCTTGATTTTCTGTATTAGATATCTTTACAAGACGTATTTCTGTTAAGACACGCCCTAATAAACCACTAAAGCTTGCGACTTCGGATTGTGCTTTTTTTGAGATTTTCCTTACCATTCCGCCTAAAGGGATAATTATTGCTAAAAATATAGGCACTATAATAAGAGTTATAAGAGTCATTTGCCAATCCATTCTTAATAAAATGATAACAGAGCCTAAAATAGTGATTATAGAAGGTATTATATTGGGTAATTTTTGAGATACAAAAGTGTTGATAACATTGGTGTCGTCTGTGATACGACTCATTATTGAACCACTCTCATTATTATCAAAGAAAGAGGTTTTTAATTTGATTATATGTTCCCAGAGCATAAAACGAATTGCCATAATCATTTTTTCACCAATTTTACTGAGCAAATATAACCCAATACCACTCAAGATCGCGTTAATTAAAAACATGCATAAAAAAATTACTATAAATCTCCAATCAAAGGTGTTCTCAGAAAATTTATCAACAACCTTACCTGTAAATAGAGGTATAAACAAACCACTAATGCTGCCTATAGATGAAATAGAAATAGCAAACAAAATTAATAATAATGGAAGTTTTATTTTACATAATAAAAAGAATAAGGGGTTTTTAGGTCTCATAATAATCTCCTTTTTTACTTCGGATATCCATATTCAAAAAAATATTAGAAAAGTTTCTACCTACACTCTTAATTGAGGGAGATAAATAATTAAGAGTTAGACTCAAATACTTTTTTGATGTTCATCACAGGGAGCCACATATAATTAGTATTGTTTATAATACCTTGTATTACGAGCAACAATCCTAATGAACCGGAAAATATATCATTTGATAAACGATACCCAAAGTCTCCAGGAGTATATATTTCGACCTTTCCTTTAAAGAGGTGTAGATCTAAAGTTTTCAAATTATCAGCATTTATACCCCGGTTATAATATTTATCAATTGCATTACTAACAGCCATTATCCCGGCAGTACCTCTAAATAATCCACAATTATAAAAACACTTCGATTTCGCTATTTTGTAAATACCTTCCAATTCTTTCTCCCATAAATCCTCCTTTAAAAGTAAACTTAATTCAATTAATGCCAATCCCACTCCAGCGCTTCCACCATCTAAATAAGGGACTACTCTAGTGATATCTTCTAATTGATAAACGCCGTAATCATCGAATTTACCAGTGATCAAATCTTTTTCAATAGCTTTTTTCGATAAAATAAGCCATTTATGATTTTTAGTTCTTTTATATAAAGAAGAATAAAAAAGTGAAACACCTGACCAACCATTAATAAGACCACGAGGTATTATATCCATATCATAAGGAACGATTGAAACGTCTTTTTCTAATAATTCCTCTAGCCGGTTTGCAATTTCTATAGATTTGTTAAGATATTTGATAGAGTCTTTTTCATATGAAAGGCCTAAAAAAGCTAAACCGATTCCAGATAGTCCGGATGATAACGTTATATCACTGTTATTTTTAAAATGATTAATGCTATCAAAAAGATGTTTTGCTTTGTCATAATAACCTGATTCCCATAAACTAGTGGCTATTCCAGCCTTGCCAGTTAATAGTCCATTTTCCATCTTCAATAAATCGTTTAAAGATTGATTACCTACCCATTCGTTTAGTTTTTTATTTTGTATATTTGTTCTATTAAAGGCTAATACAGCTCCAAAACCGCCAGTTAAGATATTAAATAATCCATTTTCTAATTCATACTGTCTAATATCTCCTGGGATTACCCTTTCATCAACAAACAAATTATTTATTATATTATTTTGAAGTAACATCTTTACTTCATTTAGTGACATTTCTTTAATATGGTTATGTTCAACATTCAATAAATCTTTAGCTGGATTTGCCTGAACTTGAGAACAAATTTTTTGTATTTTATTAATTATTTTTATAGCTTCGATGCCAAAATAATTTTCAATATATTTATCATGTGCCTCTAAAATTTTTGAAGAAATATCTTGAACTGGTCCGATAGGTAAAAATAAATATCTCGATATTCTTAGTAACGCAAACCAATCCGCTTGTTTTCTCGTCATATTAGGCCCGCCAGTAAAACCAAATGTTTTTAAACCCGATGGTACACTATCATCAATAAAACTTGCAGTCTCAAAGTCGATCAATCGTATATTTTCGTCTGATGTGATAATAATATTTGAGGGCTGTAAGTCTCCTATCCCTATTCCTTGATTATGTATTTCAGTTAGAGCATCTATTAATTGATTCAAAATTTTTAATACTGTTTTTAAGTATTCTTTATTTGTTTCATTCGTATAAAAAGGATATTTTGTTGCAAGCCAAGTTCTCAGTGATGTGCCTTCAATATATTCCTCTAAAATAAAATTATGTTCCCACGCCTTAAAAAAATCATATATTTTTACAGGGTAACGCGTTCCTTCAAGTTTTTTTAAAATCATCGCTTCATTTTTTATTCTTGTAAAGGCATCAATTCCCAGACTATCTAATCCAATGTTTGGCCTTCCTTCCTTAAGGATAACTTTTTTGTCTAGTTTATCTAGGGCTAAGTAGACTCCCCCTCCATTACTATAATGAATTGCATGGATAACCTCTATATCATCTAATGGAGTAGGTTCAGCTATTTCGTTTTCTAATTTATTATCCATCTCTCTTATTGGAGCAGGTTCAGTGATAAATTTGGGTATAGAATAATGAGGACTTCTTGAGTCTTCAACTAAGTCACCAGAAGGACTTTGAATAGCAAATACCTTTTTATTATTTTCATAATAATACATACTTAAAAATGCACCATATCTAAAATATACATTACTTTCGTACCATCTTTTATCAGTTAAAATATAAGGGCCTCTAGGAAGAGTATCTAGCAGACTGCTTAATATTTCTAACAAATTTAAAAATACTTGTTCATTTGGCGGGAAAATTGTAATAAACTTACCCGCAGCAGACCTATTGCTGTATTTTGAATTTTTAATACTTAATTCCCATAAGCTTTTAACGTATTTAAAAGAGATTTTGTAATCGAATAGGACATTTGATACAATTTCTAATGTTTTTTCTGCAGAATCTATTGTAGTACTTATATGTATCTTCCAACCTTGCATTGGAAGTTTATGCTCTTTGTTTATAACATGAATCCAATGATTTTCTCTTATGGTTTTATAATTATTAGGTATATTAGAAATATACAAAGCCGATTCCCTGTTAGGGGTATCGGGCTTTGTATAAAAAGAATTGTTTGTCGAGATAAAGTATTTGAAGTATCGTAAGTCCATATTTACAACCCTCTCAAGAGATTAGTTATTGCAAAAAGCTGCACTCATGGTACTGACAGGAAGAGGAGTTAAACAAAAAGCTATACTAGCAGGTGAAATAAGTGATTGACCTTCAACAGTTCCTGTCGCTCCTGCAGTATATACTGGACCACTTTCTAAGCTCTGCAATTTCAGGATATTACTGATTTGCTTTCCTCTTGACATTTCATCCAACTCCTTTTATATTTTTTAAATAGTTTATTGTATTTACTTTTTGGGTAATACAAAGAAAAGAGAGGATGATCCCCTCTCTTTTCTTTAAGTAGGGTTGTCCATAATCATTAGTTACCACAGAAATACAAACTAACTGTACTGATCTTATCGCAGCCTAAGCTTACTGATGATTTGCCTTTTAATAGAGTAACCTCTTTATCAAGCGCTTTATGCTGAAGTGATAATAACTTTTTCATTTGTTTTACCTCCTTTAGTCTAAACAGTGAGTAATCTTTAGTTACCGCAGAAATACAAACTTACTGTACTGATCTTATCGCAGCCTAAGCTTACTGATGATCTACCTTTTAATAGAGTAACCTCTTTATCAAGTGCTTTGTGCTGAAGAGATAATAGCTTTTTCATTTGTTTCACCTCCTTTAGTCTAAACAGTGAGTAATCTTAGTTACCGCAGAAATACAAACTAACTGTACTGATCTTATCGCAGCCTAAGCTTACTGATGATTTGCCTTTTAATAGAGTAACCTCTTTATCAAGCGCTTTATGCTGAAGAGATAATAGCTTTTTCATTTGTTTCACCTCCTTTAGTCTAAACAGTGAGTAATCTTAGTTACCGCAGAAATACAAACTAACTGTACTGATCTTATCGCAGCCTAAGCTTACTGATGACTTGCCTTTTAATAGAGTAACCTCTTTATCAAGTGCTTTGTGCTGAAGAGATAATAGCTTTTTCATTTGTTTCACCTCCTTTAATGAACTTGTCTATTTCAAAGAGATTCAGATTATTGTTTTTAGGTAACGGTAACCAACTATTCCATTTATCACTATCTATATCAGAAAGAGCAAGTAGTAATCCGCTGTTTCCTGTTTGTAAGTCTAAAGATAGTCGGTAACCATACTCTCCTGGACTTAAAATTCCTTCTTGTTTCTTATACAGGAGATAATTCCCGAGTGCTTTAATGGTATATTCTAATGAGCCTGTATTTACCCCTTCACATTTCATTGCATTCGCAAGAATAATCATTCCTCCCACACCTCGAAAGATGCCACTTGCAAATGTGCTATATAAGTCTGTAACATTAGTTAGTTTTTTGAATAGTTCAGTATTACTTTCTGTCATAAAATCAGGAAGATTTTTATTGAATTCAAGCATAATTAATGCAATCCCAGCTGCACCTTCACCAAGATATGGTATCAACCTTTTATAGCCCAATGAATATTCTTTTATTTGTGCTAATTCTAATTTAGAATCAATTTCAATGTTTTTGCTTATTTCTTTATTGAAAATTTCGCTAGCCAGCTTTATTAAGTCATTGTCATTTGTCGCCTTGCCTAACATTAGAATATACAAGCTGATTCCAGACCAGCCATTTAACAAGCCATACGGCATTGCATAAGGATCCCTTACAGTGATGGAGCAGTCTTCTTTATAGGCATCTATTATTCTATTTCCTATTTTTATAGAGCGATCTAGAAAGCCTTTTTTCTGAGTAATGCTATAAAAGGCAAGGTAGTTTAATCCAATTCCCGATAATCCGGAAAACAGTGTTAAATCTGAATCTTCAGTATCTGGCAAAGGCATTGTCTCTAACAGTTTAATTGCTTCTTCTTTATATCCAATATCGTATAAAACGGACAATATGCCTGAGATACCATTAAATAAACCGAGCGGGAAATTTTTATATGTTTCCGTGTCTAAATTCAATATTGTCTCCAATACATGATCAACCCATTGATAAACTGAATCGGATAGAGTCCCTGTTCTATCCAAGGCCATTATTCCACCAAATCCTCCATTAGCGATTGATAGACTGCCCATTTTTTCAATGAATTGCCTGATATCTCCGGATATTAAACTTTCTGACTTAGGTTTTAAATGACTCATAATTCCAGCTCGCAAACCTTCAGTTATCTCATTAACATTCTTGTAGTTTATTTTCATTGGTGGAATTGTTAAAGTAGCAGCTTCACTTAATTTCTTGATGGTTGGTAATGTCTTCTCTTGAATTTCTTGAATTTTATTTAAAACTGCATCCCCAAAATTCTCTCCAATCCATTTATCTTGATTTATTTCAATATCAATTGACAGATCAGATAAATTTTCTATCGGTAAAAATAAAAACCTGCAAATTCTAAGTAATGCATACCAATCTGCTTGCTCAAAAGTTTCTGCTTGATCCGTAACGTAACCAGGAGTCATTAAGGCGGGGATGTATTTGCTTTCGGGAGTTACAGCAGTTTCTAGGTCTATTAATTTGATTGAGTAATCCTCTAATACCAATACATTATTTGGCTGTAAATCTCCGAGTGCAATCTTACTTCTATGAAGATCTTTTAAAGCATCAATCAACTGATCTATCACATGCATCATGCGTTCCATATAAATATCTTTATCTTCTTTATATGAAAACGGAAAGTTTTGAGATACATATTCCATAAGAGAAATTCCTGATACATGTTCTTCAATCAAATAGTTATTTTCCCAAATCTCAAAGTAATCGTAAAAATCAACTATGTAAGGCTTCTCACTTAATTGCTTTATTGTTTCAGCCTCTTTATAAATTCGTTTAAAACCATCTAGTTTCAACCGATCCAAACCTGAACCAAGTCTTCCTTCTTTCATAACAAACGTTTTCCCGTTTTTTTCAACTTTATATACTCCACCACCATTGCTAAAATGCAGTGCAGAAATAACATTGTATGAATCAAACTTCGATGTGTCTTCTTTATCAAGTTCTGCATCAACTTTTTTAGTCATGATTTGTATTTCAACAGGTTCTTCAACAAAGTCAGGAACTTCATAATATGGAGCACGGACATCTGGAATTAATGTGCCATCAGGTCGCTGAATTGCTGGAACATTTTGTCCATCTTTATTCACATACATAGATACAAATGCTCCATAACGAAAGAAGACATTTGAATACTTCCAGCGTTTATCATTCAATATATAAGGACCTTTTTTTAAAGCTTTAGTCAGATTATCTAAATCTGAAAGTAATGTTAGAAAAGTCTTGTTATCGTAAGGATAGATTGTAATGAATTTACCCGAAGATGCTCTGTCTCCGTTTTTAGAGTTTTTGAATAATAATTGCCTTTCATTAGGAACAAATTTAAAGGATATTTCATTTTCAATGAGATATGGAAGGACAATATCTAAAGTCTTTTGTGCCTCATCAATATCTGTAGTGATATGTATTTTCCATCCTTGTTTGGGCATCTTTTTCTTTGTGTTAATACAATAACTCCAATTAATATCCGTGTTTTGTTTCCACTCTTCAGAATTTAAGTTTGGGATACGATAATTGTTTACTATTTTATTCGGTGTTACCAATTCATAAAATAAATTGCCTGGGCTCAAAAACTCAACATATCTTAAATCCATCAAAATCCCTCACTTTAGGCTAGAATAATTTTTTCTTGCATCTCACTTGTCAATAACTTGTTTAGTATTCTTTCTGTATCTTTAGTCCAAATAGACGCCCAAACCTTATTTTTGAAACTTTTAATTCTTGCAGATGTAACACCAATCTGGAATTTTTCATTATCACTTTCAAAAAACCAAGGACCGCCAGATATCCCATGTTTAAGTTTGGATCTCATTCCAATAAGCTGCTCTTCTTTAAAAAGAGTTAAATCTAAATCTCCTTTAGAGTATTTCTTCTGAGATTTAAAAAATGAAATTGGGTAGCCTGCTAATGTAACCGCTTTATTATGCTCTTCTATCATCCCACTTAAATCAAAGTTAGGAATAAAAGCAACATTCCTCATGCTTTCAGGCAATTTAATCCATCCAAAAGCATAGTCATAAGTTAACCTATGAGTACTAATCCATTTTTCAGGTATTACTATATTTAGTACATCATATGATTCTTTCATTCCACAGTTCTCTACTTCTATTGATATGTTTTTAGCTATTTCATTACTGCCTACATCGTATAGGCAATGAGCTGCAGTAGCAACAAAGAATTCATCTTTGTATATGATAATAGATGCGCTACCTAATGAATTCACTTTTGATTTTCCTAATTGAAAACTAAGTTTACATATATTATCCATGACTCATTACCTTTCTATTTCTTTTTTTTCTTTTTTAGGCAATTTAAGTTATTTATATTGTAATACCCTATGGGAAATATTACAATGGAGAAAAGTGAAAATTTTCACTTTTTTTACAAAATCATAATCAAAAAGGAGGTGTTATAATGTCTGATAAAATTTTGTCACTTCAAAAATTATCAACGAAAAAAAGTGACAGCCCTGATAAAAAGTCAGTTCTCAGTATTTTTATTTGTGAGGGTGGTCAAGGCAGCTCAGTAAGTCTATACGCTTGTACTTCCATAGGTGGTTTTTAATGAAGATTTCCATTAGGTTTTTACTATTTCACAATCTAATGAATAAACTGGAGGTATAGCATTATGAAAAAAGTTCTTTCACTTCAGAAACTTTATGACACCGATATACCTAAGAGTAATAAAATTCAATCCAATGTGAGTATTGGCTGTTTAGGCAGAAGTAACATAAGTTTGTTTATTTGTTAATTTATAGTGAAGTTTATATCATCTTGCTGTCCTTAAAATTTTAAAGGGCAGCTTCTTTATAGCCCTTTTTATTTAGGTTATATCGTGCAAATTAGATCAGAGGTTTGGAGGCGTACCAAAGTAACCGTAGTTAGACCAAGGTGTATGAATATGGAGCAGAAAAGTGAATTGCTACCATATGCAGGGGTTAATGGTATAGGTTTTACTCTGTGCAATCTATTCAAAAGAAAAAAAGAGAGCAAAGTACAGCTTCATTAATTCATCAGTTGAAATAAAATAACCTGCTCATCTAACCAGGTTATTGGGAACGCGACTGATAGAAGGTAGAGTTACGAGAATGGTGTCCGTTTAAGGAAGTTATAGAGGAAGATCGCCCATTCTTTTTATCAATATTGGACTAAGAATATCTAGTTTAGGGGGGATAGAAAGCTAAATAAACAAGTACGGGTGGAAAACGCAAAAGATCTCCCCACAAAAAGATTTTAAACTTTACACAATCGCCTTTGAACCCTTTTTAAAGTTTGTATAGACTTTCTCTAATTTTAGTGACCTTATATGGACGACAATCGCATCGTAACTTGGAACCATTCCATATAGCTCATTGACATATATTTACATCATATATTTTCCTATTACTCAGTAATTAAGATAATCTCTTTTTTCATAATTACCTATCAAATGAATAGATGTTTTCCTATTCGTTCCCTTAACATTCTCTCTTTAATAAACAAGTCCCTCTTTGCTATTCACATGATTTTATAGTAGCGGTTCTTAAATTGAGAAGGAGTTTAACCAACCTGACTTCACAGCTAAAGTATTCCCATGTCAAATTGTTAATTGATCAAAGAGAAGATTATATCACAATAAAAGAACGACTTGGACATGCTCCCATCAGAACAACAACTGATTTTTCTTGCATCTCTTTTCCAATAAACAAAAAGAAACTGCTGATAAGCTGGATGCATTATTATAACAAGTGGGTAAAAAGGAGTAAACCTTAAAATTAAAAGAGAGCATAAAAAAATACCAAAGGTCTACAACCCTTGGTATCATTGATGCGGCCGAGAGGACTTGAACCTCCACGGGTTATTCACCCACTAGGCCCTCAACCTAGCGCGTCTGCCATTCCGCCACGACCGCGTGATCATTAAATTGTGTTATGCTGGTTTAGTAGGCTCTTAACCTAGTAAAACAGATTTGCGTGCACTTTGTAAATAAAGTGCGGGTGAAGGGACTCGAACCCCCACGTCGTAAGACACTAGATCCTAAGTCTAGCGCGTCTGCCAATTCCGCCACACCCGCAAAAAGACAAATGGTGAGCCATGAAGGACTCGAACCTTCGACCCTCTGATTAAAAGTCAGATGCTCTACCAACTGAGCTAATGGCTCTTACTATTAGATTTCAAAAATAAAAATGGCTGGGCTAGCTGGATTCGAACCAACGCATGACGGAGTCAAAGTCCGTTGCCTTACCGCTTGGCTATAGCCCAACGAAATGGAATGACCCGTACGGGATTCGAACCCGTGTTACCGCCGTGAAAGGGCGGTGTCTTAACCGCTTGACCAACGGGCCGATGGTTGAGAACTTATATCGAAATCTTATGGCGGAGAAGGAGGGATTTGAACCCTCGCGCCGCTTACGCGACCTACACCCTTAGCAGGGGCGCCTCTTCAGCCACTTGAGTACTTCTCCAATATGGCTCCACAGGCAGGATTCGAACCTGCGACCGATCGGTTAACAGCCGATAGCTCTACCACTGAGCTACTGTGGAATAATGAGACAAGACTTATTATATCAGCCTTGATTTACAGTGTCAAGAGGTAAATATTTTTATTTATCTCTCGTAACGACTTTTATAATGTAACATAGGCTTGCCATATTCGTCAACCTTTTTCACGAAAAAATTCTTTTTATTTTCCCGCGGCATTTTCCGCACCTGTATCTGTCAGGGTTCATGGCGCGCTTCTTTATATACTGTTGGCCGCAGGCCGTACAGATATACATATAAGTTTTTTTGTTTTCCGCTTTTTTCTTAAGGGGTGTACAGAACCTCGGCGCGTTGACCTGCTGCAAAAGCATTCTAAAATCTCTGTCTCTGTGCTTGTACCCTTTTCCTTCAAGGTGGAGGTGATAATGGCAGAGCTCGTGCTTGATAATGCCGATCAGCTCCTCCCTGCCGTGTTCAATCAGATATTTTCTGTTCAATTCAATGTTATGGGAGGTTAACAGGTACCTGCCGCCAGTGGTTTTAAGCCTGTCATTAAAAAGCGCCTGATGGCGGAACGGCTTTTTAAAATACGTTTTAGAAATATCCTCTGTCAGCTTTTGAAGCTCTATATTATCCATAGTGCACCTCACTTAAAAAACATTGAACGGGACAATTCACCGTTCGCATACAATATGGTAATCACCGTCCCTCTTATGATAAAAGCTGAGGAGGAATGAGCCTATGCCAAATTGGCTTAAAAAGCAGATGCAAAAAGCGTTCCTTGAAAAAGATAATTACCAAATTAAACTGCTGAATCAATGCTGGTATTTCTATAGGAAAAAACACTGCTCGTAAGCAGTGCTTTTATTTTACCATAGACAGCGATACTCTGCCTTTTTGTACATCTACGCCGTCAACCCAAACTGTCACAATATCGCCGACAGATACGACATCAAGAGGATGCTTGACGAATTGATTGCTCAATTTTGAGATATGCACAAGCCCGTCTTGTTTGACTCCGATATCAACAAACGCTCCGAAGTCCACTACATTGCGCACGGTGCCCTGCAGTTCCATTCCCTCTTTCAAATCTTCCAGCTGAAGGACGTCTGTTTTCAGCAAAGGCTTAGGCACCTCATCGCGTGGATCGCGTTCCGGCCTTGTCAGCTGTTCACAAATGTCTTTCAGAGTGATTTCGCCGATTCCCAGCTCTTTTGCCGTTTCAGAGAGCGCCAGCTGATTGATTTTGTCCTTCAATTCCGCCGTGCCGATATGTTCTGTTGAAAGTCCGAGTTTTTTCAAAAGTGCTTTTGTTTCTTTATAGCTTTCCGGGTGGATGCCTGTTCTATCCAAAGGCTCTGTCCCTTCCTGCACTCTTAAGAAACCGATACATTGTTCATAGGTTTTCGCACCGAGCCTTGGGATGTCCTTCAGTTCTTTTCGATTTGAAAACTTTCCGATTTCCTCGCGTTTTTTGACAACGTTGCCTGCTACAGACTTCGATAATCCAGCTACATATTGAAGCAGCGCGGCGGAGGCTGTGTTGACGTTTACTCCAACCTGGTTTACGACAGTTTCGACGACAAACCGCAGAGATTCATTTAAGCGTTTTTGGCTGACGTCATGCTGATACTGTCCGACACCAACAGACTTCGGATCGATCTTAACGAGCTCCGCGAGCGGGTCTTGAAGTCTCCGAGCAATAGATACGGCACTGCGCTCTTCAACCTTAAGGTCAGGGAATTCTTCTCTGGCAAGCTCAGAAGCCGAATAGACGCTTGCTCCCGCTTCATTGACGATCACATAATAAATTTTGCGCGGCATGTCTTTGAGTACATTGACGATGAATTGTTCTGTTTCTCTGGATGCTGTGCCGTTTCCGATCGCCACCATCTCGACTTGATACTGCTCAAGAATCTTTTTCACTTTTTCATGGGCTTCTTTTGTTTTGTTGACTGGCGCATGCGGATAGATCACATCAATTTTCAAGACTTTTCCGGTCTCATCTGACACAGCGAGCTTACAGCCAGTTCGAAAGGCTGGGTCAACACCGAGAACGGTTTTGCCTTTCATCGGCGGCTGCAAAAGAAGCTTTCTCAAGTTCTCTGAGAAAATATGAATCGCCTGTTCATCAGCTTTTTCTGAGAGCTCTTTCCTGATTTCACGCTCGATTGCCGGCTGGATCAGCCTTTTATAGCTGTCTTCAATTGTCTCCTGCAAAATCTCTTTTACGGATGTTGAGCGATTTTTGATGATTTGTTTTTCTAAATACGCCTTAATGTGATCCGCAGGCGGTTCGATCGCTACCTTTAAAATATCTTCTTTTTCGCCGCGGTTCATTGCCAGCACCCTATGCGGAACAACTTTTGCAATTGGCTCTTCATACTCGTAATACATTTCATACACATTTTTCTCATCGGTGTCTGCCGACTTTCCGGCTGCAGACTTAATGGTTCCTCTTTTGAAGGTTTCCTGGCGAATCCACTTTCTGAAGGTCGGCTCGTCTGAGATTTGTTCCGCAATAATGTGCTTGGCGCCTTCAATCGCTTCTTCTCGTGTGAACACTTCTTTTTCTTCGCTGATGTATTGGTCTGCAGTTGCTGCCAGATGATCATCTTGGGGAAGTGTCAGGATATAGTCGGCAAGCGGCTCAAGGCCTTTGCTTTTGGCGACTGTCGCCTTTGTTTTACGTTTTTGTTTATAAGGGCGGTAAAGGTCTTCCACTTCCTGAAGCTTCACCGATTGCTCGATTTTACGTTTTAGATTATCTGTCAGTTTATCCTGCTCTGCAATCAGCCTGATGACTTCTTCTTTTCGCTGATTCAGGTTTTGTATGTATTGCCAGCGTTCAGAAATCGTCTGAATCTGAACCTCATCCATTGAACCCGTCTGCTCTTTTCGATACCGGGCAATAAACGGGACTGTATTGCCGTCCTCAAGCAGGCGGATGACACTTTCAACGTGTTTTTGTGATAAACCTATTTCTTTCGCAATTTGCTGTTTTAAAAGGGCTGACGTTTCCATGTAACCAAAGCCTCCAATTTTGTCGTTCTTTCTCTAGTGTATCAAAAACCGAAAAAAACACATAAAAAAAGACAGCTGGCGCTGCCCGTATCTTTACTCATGTTTCAATAGTTCCTGTAAGCCGCTCAGAAAATTCTCTTTTTTCATCGCAGCTGCAAAGAAGGCTTGATCAATCTTCTCAACAATTGGCAAAGCCGCTGTTACTTTTTCTCCTCCTATTTCTGTAAGAGACAGGAGGACCTCTCTTTTATCCTGGGGATTTTTGCTTCTTTCGATAAATCCTTTTTTCTCAAGCGTCCGCACAACCTCCGAAACCATCATGATATTGGTCTGGCTGAAGCTTGCAAGTTTTTTTTGCGTGACGGTTTCTCCGTGAGCAATCATATACTTGCACGAGGTCAGCAGAACAAATTGAACGTGGGTCAGGTCAAACTCAGCCAATGCTTTTCCTACTTTCCGCTGCCAGCTTTGCGTGGCCTGCCATAATAAAAAGCCCGGGCTTGTGTTCGGACCGCTAAATTTAGAGTGCCATTCCACTTATGTTAACTCCCATCGCTTGTGCTATTGTCAAAAAATCTTTTTTGCTTATTTCAAAGTGTCCTCTGCGAAATAAAAAGCCAAGATGCTTGGTTTCCTGAACAAATTCAAGCTTTGATTTAATGTCGTAAAAACCGATTTTATGGCATGGATAATAGTCTATATCTAATCGGTATGGAATAAAATTCGGAGCCATTTGATACGGATAGATGTTTCCGCTTTTTACTTTGCCGATCGCAGTAAAGCTTCGCAGCAGTTTGCCGTCTGGATATGCGTCTCTCGGAGAATAATAAATCAGCCAATCTCCCTCTTTCATTTTGGCGAGCGGGGCTTTTTTTCCATGGCACAGCTGTGCAAAACCGCCGGCAGCGCCTTTTAATACATGCTGCTCTGACACAACGCCGATCCAGTAATTTGTGTTCATTTTATCACTCCTCCGTAAAGATGGACAAGCCTGCTGACAGCCGTCGGCATGTCTTTAGACAGTTCAGTCCCAATGATTTCTCCCCACTTTTTTGCTTCAGCGCCTTCTAATACAATTCCATATGTGATACACAAATCTTCTTTTTGCTTTTGAAGCACGTGAAAAAACTCCATTATTACATTGCTATGCGGGCATGTTGACCATGACAGAAAACGCCCGATGTTTCTCCACATGCTCAAGCCATAAGAGAATTGTTTTTCCTTGCAGAAGCAATGTTCCTTCCGTTCCATTTTGAAATTGTCCTTTCAAAGAATCTGATGCAATACCCGTCTCCCATTGATCCATTGTTTCTGTTTCCTGATAACAGTTCCAGGTTTTCCCACATCCACATCAGCTATCGCTGTGTATTCATAATTCCACATCCCATAAGCTCCCAGAATGATAAGTTCACTTATTAATTATAATAAGCGCACTTATTAATAGTCAACCGCAAAAAAAAGAAGCCGGCATTCCGGCTTCTTCTTGTTCTTATTCTCTAGGACAGCTGTCCGAGAATATAGGTCAGGTCATCTTTTCTCGATGTCGTATACATTTTCAGCGAATTCGATATTTCTTCTACCGATTGGCCTTTTTTCAAATGGGAGCGGATATCAGGTACGTTGAGTCCATCTGTATGTATAATGAACTTTGAACCCTTTTCATAGGTGGCGGTGTGCGTTTTGTATTTTTGCGGCTTGCCTGATAAATAGCCCGAAATCGGCAGAGGATAAAAGCTTTCACCAGACGGGGAATGCAGAATAAACCGTACATTTCCGACAGAGCAGTACGTAAACTGCCTTTGCTCAAAATTGATTTTCAGGATAGATGCTGTAGCGCCTCTTTTGTTTTTCATCGCCTGATTACAGCGTTCGATAATGCTTTCTACGTCTTCACTCGCATAGTTTTCCACTAAGTCTTTGATGGCTGCAGAGGATTCGTTAGCAAGTGATCCACTTCCCAGTCCGTCAGCAACCGCGCAAATTAACTCCTTATCATCAGCTTTCATAAAAAAGCTGTCACCGCAAATCGATTTCCCTTCTTTATTCAGTTGATATACTAGAGTTTGAATATGCTCGTTTTCTTCAACCTGGATCATTACATTAACTCCATCGAGGGATCTTCAATCAAGGCCTCTCTGAGCTTCTTCACAGCTTTGCGTTGCAAGCGCGAGACGTGCATTTGAGATATACCGAGAATGTCCCCAGTTTCTTTTTGGCTTTTGTTTTGTATATACGTAAGGTCTATGATTTGTTTTTCACGGTCTGAAAGGACATGAAGCACGCTTTGCAGCATCAATTGCTGGTTGACCCGCTCATATCCGTCCTCCTGTGATCCGACGATATCAAGAATCGTGACGGTGCTTCCGTCCGAATCCGCTTCAATGCTGTGGTCAACGGATAAGGCTTGGTAGCTTTTGCCCATTTCCATCGTTTCAAGAACCTCTTCTTCAGAAACATCGAGGAATTCGGCAATCTCTTCCACTTTCGGCGATCTTTGTGTTTCAGTGGTCAGCTGATCAACCGCCATTTTGATTCTTGGACCCAGTTCTTTAATTCGTCTCGGCACATGAACGCTCCATGTTTTATCTCTGAGGAAACGTTTAATTTCACCGATGATTGTCGGAATTGCAAAAGCTTCAAATGATTTGCCGACAACAGGATCGTATCGCTTAATCGCGCCTAGCAGCCCGATCATGCCGACCTGGCGGAGATCCTCGTGGAAGCTTTTGCCTTTTGAATATTTTTTCGCAAGCATGTCAACCAGATTTGTATACACCCGCACAAGCGTTTCCTGCGCCTGTTCATCTTGCTTTGTTTGGTAATCGCTTATGAGCCGATCGACTTCATCTTTAGTTAGTTTCGTAGTTTTTGATGGTTGTGTCATGATCAACTCGCTCCCCATTTAAATACTTTGTCATCGCTACGGTGACGCCGGAGTGGTTTTGCACTCTGACTTCATCCATGAGCGTTTCCATTAAATATAGACCGAGCCCTCCTTCTGATAATTGATCAACTGTGTGCGAAGGTGTGTACGGCCCTAGATCCTGCTGCTTTTGATCAAAGTCAAAGCTGTCTCCTTCATCCGCCACAATAACCTCTAAACGGTCTTCAAACACACCGAATCGTATTGACACTTCCCCATTTTTATCTTCTTTATAAGCGTGCTGGACCGCATTTGTGCACGCCTCGCTGACTGCGATTTTCAAATCTTCAATTTCATCGTACGTATAGCCCATTCTGCTTGCGACCCCTGACAGTGTCAGTCTTATAATTCCCACATATTCAGGTTGGGCCGGCACTTTCATTTCGATGTAATCAGCGTTATTCTTCATTGCACTCCACCTTCTGACTTTGCAGAAATATCAATGATGTCCTTCAAGCCTGTAATGTCAAACAGTCGGATCAGCCGTTCAGAAAGATTTTCAAGTTTCAGCGAACCGCCTTGTTTTTTCACCATTTTAAAGGTCCCTACAAAAACGCCCAATCCGGTACTGTCCATGTAGCTGACATCTTTCAGGCAAATTCTTAAGTCAGCTCCTTGTTCTGCCAGAGGAACGAGCTTCTCTCTAAGCACCGGGGCTGAGTATACATCAATTTCTCCTGCAATGTTTACTTGTATATCATTCTCGTTTTGCTTCACATCAACATTTATATTCATTCGTATCACCTCAAATTTTCCTTCAAATCACTAGTTGCTTTATACCCTGGTCTGACAGACGTTAAACCTTTCTCCGCAAAACAATTAACGTAAAATCATCGTGAAGCTGAAAATCCTGCAATTTGAGGAGGCTGTCATAAATGTTTTTGACCATTTCCTGCGCGGAGGAACACATATGTTCCTCAATGAGCTTCTGCAGATCAGGACGCTCCAAGAAACCGTTTTCCGTTCTGCATTCTGTGACGCCGTCAGAAAATAAAACAATCATATCGCCCTTTTCCAGATGCTGATCGAATTGTTTATAGTCATAGTCCTGCGAGATGCCGAGAACGAGTCCTTTGGCCTCTAAATCGTAAAACGTGTTGTCTTTTTGAGAATAATAGAATCCCGGTTCATGTCCCGCTGAAGCATATGTAAATTGATGCTTGTCCATATTGTAATTCGCATAAAACATCGTAATAAACATACTGGCATCAACGTTTTGTTCAACAACACGATTCAAATTTTTCAGCACTTGAGAAGGGTGTATGCCCGTTTCCGGCAAAGAGTCCATCGCGTATTTAATCATGGACATGCATAAAGCCGCTGGAATGCCTTTTCCGATCACGTCGGCGATTGCGATATTGATGGATTCCTTGTCTTTGACAAAGTGGTAGTAATCACCGCTCATCTGTTTAGCGGGAACACTGATGGCGCCGATATCCAGCGCTTCTTCCTGAGGAACTTTAGTTCCGAGCAGCGTCTGCTGGACATTTGCCGCGATTTCAATTTCTGATTTGATTTCCTGCTGTATCCCTCTAAGGGTTTGATGCTCCTGATAAGCCATTCCATAGCCAATCATGACTTCTATTAAAAAATCCAGCGAATGAAACACATCTTCCGGGAGACTTGGATACAGCTCCTTCAGCACTTTTCTGTGAATGCTGATGATTTCTTCCGGAGGAATTTGGTGCTCGATTGTTTTTCGGCTGAATTTTTGGGCTTGATATAAAGATGTTTCTGTTAATTCGGCTATATATCGACTAAGCAGCTGATGATACCGCTGCTCAATAACCTCCCTAAAATCCACGTTCTTACCTCCTACCGAAGCCATTTGATGGCTTGTATCTCTGTTCCTTCCCCCGCTACGGAATTTAAGCTGAATTCATCCATCAGCCTTTTGACCCCGGGAAGTCCCGCACCAAGTCCTCCAGACGTTGAAAACCCGTCTTCCATGACTTTTCGGATATCAGGAATTCCCGGCCCTTGGTCTTCCGCTATAATTTTCAGGCCTTTTTTTCCTCTGTCTGCGACCTGTTCAATTCCAATCTGCCCTTTGCCGGCATATAAATAAATATTCCTGGCTAATTCTGAAATAGCCGTTGTAATTCTAGCCTGGTCTACCGTGCCGAAACCCAGTTCTTTCGCAACGTTTCGTCCCAACTGTCTGGCGGCCACAATATCCCATTCTGTCATGATTCTTACACAGGATTGGTCGTTCATTCGCTATTCCCCCAATTCCCGCTTCAATGTCTCAAGCCCCTGCTCTAAGTCGAGCGCAGTTTCGATTTCCTCAAGTGCGATTCCAAGTTCAATCAGCGTCACTGCCACAGCGGGCTGAATGCCGGTCAAGACAACTTTTGCCCCCATTAACTTAGACATTGTAATGACGTCGCCCAGCACTTTCGCGATAAATGAATCAATCATATCCACAGATGTCAGGTCAATGACGACTCCGTTAGCACCTGTTTCGTATATTTTATTTAATAAGTCTTCTTGAAAAGTTAATGCTGTCTGGTCATCAAGTTCCCATTGAATGGACACTAATAAGCAATTATACAGTTTCAAGATCGGGATTTTCGGATGTCTCAAAATGTTATTCCCCCAATGAAACGATTTTTCGATCCGTCATTTCCAATGCTGTTTGAATTCCTTTTTGCAGGGTATTCTTAGTTATAACTTGGGATAAATCAATCCCCAAATTGACAATGGTTTGAGCAATTTCCGGGCGGATTCCGGCCAGCAGGCATTTTGCTCCGACAAGCCTTACTGCTTCTGATGCCTGAATAATATGATGGGCAACCATCGTATCGACGACAGGGACACCTGTAATGTCAATCAGCACGACTTGGGAACGGTGTTTGACGACGCCATTAAGAAGGTTTTCCATAATTCGTTTCGCGCGTTCGGTATCAATTGTTCCGACAAGAGGCATCACAGTGATATTTTCAAACACCGGGATAAGCGGCGCAGACAGCTCTTGCAGCGCGATTTTTTGCAGGGATACTGTTTTTTCCCATGAGATTGAGTATTGATTAAAAATTTCTGTGTTAATCGGGCTGAAAAAGCGATCAATCTGCCAGATTAATTCCGTGCTCTCTTGATCTGGCAATCTCTTATCATTCATTTTCGTGTAGAGACGCTTCCAGAATTCAGCAAGTGCAGTAGCCAAAAACTTCATAGACAGTCCGATTTGGACCGCTCGAAGCGCCAGTTCGCTGATTTGGCTTTCAGCAGCGTTTTCGTCCTTAACAGACAGCAGCAGAATGTCGATATATTCTTTAGATATATTTTCATACACTTGGTCAGTCAGCTGATAGGATTCTTGCTCGCTTAATTCTTTTAGTGTGTCAGTCCACAGTTGGAGCAGTTCATTTTGATTTTCGGCAATGAACTGGTATACAGTCTGATTCGACATCAAATTCGCTTACCTCCCAATAAAAAACAACATATTTTTTCGTTATTTCACTATTATATCGTTTATGTTTTTTGAAAACAAAAAAAGTTGCTCTATTTGAGCAACCTGCAAATATGTCTAAAAATCAATGAGTGCCAAACTGATTTGTAAGGCTTCATCAACCTTATCCATCATTTCATCATCCAGATGAGTAATCTTATCCGTTAACCTTTGCTTGTCAATCGTCCGAATTTGCTCCAGCAAAATAACGGAATCTCTTTCAAAACCGTAGCGTTTTGCATCGATTTCGACGTGGGTTGGTAATTTCGCTTTCTGTATTTGTGCTGTTATGGCTGCAACAATAGCAGTTGGGCTGAAGCGATTTCCGATGTCATTTTGGATCACTAAAACCGGGCGCACCCCGCCTTGCTCTGAGCCAACAACAGGAGATAAATCAGCAAAATAAACATCGCCGCGTTTCACAATCAAATGATTATCCTCCGCTGACTAAGCGCTCAACTGTCGTTTCAGCCTCGCACTCCGCAAAGTGAGCCTCAGAAGAAATATTCAGGTTGATTTTCGCCATTTCCATATAGCCGCGTCTCATCAAATCACGGTTGTGACGAGTTGTTCGTTCGCTGACATACGCTCTCACTGCTTGTGATATCAGTTCGTTTCTGCTTCGTTTCTCCCGCATCGCTACACCATCCAATTCAGCTACTAGGTTTTCGGGCAAGCTGATTTTCATTTCGGTTCTTGCGCTGGATTCAGACAAAAAACATACACCTCCACCAAACTTACGGATACGACTCTTTTATCCATCCAGTGATAATGATACCATTATTCACTCTTCAAGCAAAGCTGTTTTATGAATTCTCCATTTAGGTAAGTTAATTGCTTGTATTTACCTGCAATAAAGGATTTCTTACTTCCATTATACTCCCATTTTCCAAAAACATACGGGGAACACGGGAACTTATTGTACAGGCCACCTCATAGTTAATGGTTTCAAGCCTTCCTGCAATCTCATCCATGGAAATACATTCATCCCCCTGCCGGCCTATTAATGTGACTTTTGTGCCCGGCGGATATTCCTGATCCAGCTCCACCATAAATTGGTCCATGCAAATTCGGCCGGCAATTTTCAGGCGTTTTCCCTTCACAAGGATGTCGGTCCCTTTCAATTTTCGGAGCCAGCCGTCCGCATAGCCTACAGGCACCGTCCCGATCCATGTATCTTTTTCTGCTGTGTACTCGGCTCCGTAGCTGACGCTCTCGCCTTTTCTGATCAGTTTGACATGTGACAGCGTCGAATGCAGGGTAAATGCCGGACGCAGCTGAAACGGTATCTCGTCCGAAATGTCAGCAGACGGGCGAAGGCCATACATGCCGATGCCGAATCTGACTGCATTAAAAAAGCCTTTTTTCAGCCGGAGACCGGCGGCGCTGTTCGCGCAGTGGACCATCAGATTCTTTAACGGCAGCGGAGCAATCAGCTCTTTAAAGCGCTCAAACTGCATTAAGAAATAGCCTCTTTCTTTTTCATCCGCTGTCGCAAAATGGGTAAATACCCCTTTGCACTTTAAACGAGGGTTGCGGTCAAGAATGGCCATCACGTTCTGAACTTCTTCCTCTGTTTTTACACCAAGCCTGTTCATCCCCGTATCGACCTTCAGATGAAAATGAAGAGAACCTTTTTTCGTGTGGCGGGCTGCCTCCTGAAGCCATTCAACAGAATAACCTGTTAAGGTCACGTCATACTCAGCAGCGATTGCCACATACTCTGGGGGAACCGCGCCAAGCACCAATATAGGCGCCTTCAATCCCTTTTTGCGCAGTGAAATCGCTTCATCCAAAATGGCCACGGCCAGGCATGAAGCACCTGCGTCAAGAGCAGCCTTTGCTGTTTCTGCATCACCATGCCCGTAGGCGTTTGCTTTCACAACTGCCATCAGGTGGACATGTTCACCGATATGTTTTTTCATATTGCTGACATTTTCCTTTATTGCGGACAAGTCAATTTCCGCCCACGTATCTCTGTAAAAAGGTTTTGTGCTCATTACGACACTTCCTAGCTTTTATTCAATATCATTTACATATCATACTAAAATTAAAGGCTAAAGGGAAACGATGTCTAACGAAAAAAAGGCCAAATCATGTTTGGCCTTTGGCGGTTATTTCGATGATTGTCCCTGCATGCTTTTCGCTACTGTCACCATTTCCTCTTTAGAAAGATCTTTAGAAGAGAGAAGGTAATCTACGCCGTCATATGTCCATGATAATGATGCATCCGACAGGGCGCCGATGGTGTAGCCGAGATTTACCGGTTCGCCGTTCAGCGTAACGGAGGAGGAAGCCTTCGCAATCTGGGCTTTTTCCTGAATTAACGTAAATGATTTTTCTCCTCCGTACGTCATGATGATGCGCTTCCCGTCTTCAGTAGATATATCTTTTTCTTCAAGCAGCTTGACGCCAAGCGGCAGTTCCAGCGGCGTTTTGACCGCGAATGTATCGGAAGGCTTTGCGCTTGTGGCAACATCCATTTGAGAAAGGGTCATATTTTTCTTTTCGTCAAATGATTCTTTATCAAATTGTTTATTAAATTCAAAGCTGCTGAATTCTACTTTGACCATCACTTTCCGGTCAGTATCCATCACTTTGACAGATGACGGGCTCATATCTTTTTTGTTAAATGTGATTTCTTGCGTGGGCAGCATTTTGTTATGCTGATAATTTGTTTTTGTTTCGAATACGTATTTCTTTTCTTTCGCTGTGAAAACTGCATCCGAATCGTTTTGAACATCCTTTACGAGCGATTCAAACAGATAAACCTGGCTGCTGTTGTTCGGCCAATCGCTTTGAAATCTGAAGCTCTTATTTAAAGACGGCGTGAGAACGAATACTCCGTTTTCATTTCGTAAAATGACTTGGTTTTGGTCCTTTTTCGGATTTTCTAAATAAACCCTGTACAGAGACGGCTTTTTGTGCCAGATTTCCACATTGTATACTTGAGGCTCACTCCCTGTCTCGATGGTCATTTTCGCTTTTGCTTTGTACGAGGTGTATTCTTTCGCCTTTTCATCTAACCCGGCCACAATATCTTGCTGTGTTTTTTGCCCGCAGGCAGAAAGAATAAGAACAGCAAGCAGTCCCGTTAAAAGCAAAACAAAGCTTTTTCTCACCTTTTTCAACCCCTTTTTCTCAATTGATGTAAAAGGAAGAAATCGCTTGTTTGACTTTAACGGTACGCTCGGTACACGTTTAGGCAGAACAGATGCGTACCATAAAAGCCTCAAACAACTTGTCTCCCTTAATGCACTATCAAATATATGAGTGGGGTTTCCCTAATATGCAGACTAGCTTGACAACCTTTCAATCACAACCTGCGCGGCAGCGTATTCTTTTGTATGAGTGATCGATACGTGAACGGCGGCTTGGCTCAGTTTCGTGCAAATGATATAGGGCTTGCCATTTTGGTCTTTCCTAATTTCAATGTCCTGAAAGCTGAGCTGCCTCCCAATGCCGGTGCCAAATGCTTTAGAGAAAGCTTCTTTTGCCGCGAATCTGCCCGCGAGAAATTCGATTTTTCTTTTCTCTGAAAGCTCATAGTATTGGTCAAGCTCGCTTCGCGTCAAAATCCGCTCGGCAAACCTTTTCTGGCGCCCAGCCATAGAGGCGATGCGTTTAAGCTCGGTAATGTCCAGCCCAATGCCGTAAATCATGTATGATAACCTCCTTTGCCTACGTACTATTTAAATGGTTTGTCTCATAAACGTGTTACTATAGATATACCAAAATGAAGAAAAGGGGCTCGGAATGTTTATACGGACTGAAAATTTTCAAACGTTTATCAGGCTTTACCCCGTTGTCACCTTTATATTGGCTTTGCAAGCTGTTCTCTGGCTGTTTTTTTCACTTCCTGCCCATTCAGTCGTGTTATGGAGGGATACCGTCACAGGCTATAATCTAGGTGTCGCAAACGGTGAATGGTGGCGGCTGATCACACCGATTTTGCTGCACGCCGGTTTCACACATCTGCTGTTTAATTCCATGTCCATCTTTTTATTTGCCCCGGCTTTGGAACGCATGCTGGGAAAAGCGCGTTTTCTTCTTGTATACGCCGGCTCCGGCATCATCGGCAATATCGGCACTTATGTTACAGAGCCGCTTGATTACGTGCATGTCGGTGCTTCAGGCGCCATTTTCGGGCTATTCGGCGTGTACCTGTTTATGGTTCTTTTTCGCAATGAACTAATAGGGCAGGAGCATTCCAAAATGATCATCACACTGCTCGCATTTGCCGTTCTCATGTCGTTTATCAACTCCAATATTAACATGATGGCCCATCTGTTTGGACTATGCGGCGGGCTTCTTCTTTCGTTTTTATTCGTGCAAAAAAAAGAGCGGCGGTATTAACCGTCGCTTCAGATTGTTGACAAAATCCTAAAATGGTTTTCATTTTAGGATTTTGTCATCTTTTCAGCGTGATTGAAAACCCTTGAAGTCTAGGAAGGACGAGCATAGGAGCGGAGCGAATGTTCTAATTCGTGAGCACCGAAGCGCAGTCCTGACAACGAATGCGAGGGTTTGTCGACACGCTGGAGCGGCGGTATTAACCGTCCGCTTTTTCATATGAGTACCACTTTAAAATGAAGGCTGCATCCTCTTCACCTACATCCCTCACCGTTAATTCTTCCATATGGCTCGATGATTTCACCGAAGTAGAAATGGTATACAAGCGGCCTTTCTTTTGGAAATAGGATTGGCTGAACTTGCAGACCTGCATTCGTTTTTTCAGTACAATGGCGGTTGTTCTGCCTATAAATCTAGACGTCAGCTGAAGACGGTCCCCGTTGATCGTCCATGCAGCCTCTTTATACGCGAGATAGCCGAAGAACAATTCTATCGGCAGCAGGATCACTGACAGATAGCCCCATGGCTGAAAGAAGATACATAACGGGATGATCAAAAAGAGTGAAAAAATGACAGAACGGAACAAATAACGTTTCAACGCGCGCCGCGGCAGGCGGCGGCAGTTTTCTTCCAGCGTATATTCCGGTGTAAATGTTCGGAGCATGTGCGGAAGCTTTTTTTTATGAATCATTGGAAAGAGAATGGTCAAAGCGCCTTCTTCTTTTTCCCGGTCGCCGCCTCCTGCGCTGACGATGGACACCGTTACAAAGCCGAAAAGCTGGCGAATGATATTTTCTTTGATTTTAATGGCTTGTATTTTTCGCAATGGAATCGTGACTTGATGTTTTTCAATAATTCCCCTTGAAATTACCAGTTCCTGCTCTTTTTTTATGATTTGAAAGTTCGCGTATCTAAACATCATGCCCGTGATGCTGAAAATCCAGGCGATAAATAAACCGATAAAAATCAGTACCGCGTAAATACCGATGCTGGCGTGCTGAAGGAAGGAAAACTTATCGAATAACCAATCCATTGGCAGCACTTCATCAAGCTGGGAAATAAGTGCAAATACAGCGGAGATAATGACTCCGATTCCGCCGGAGGTAGAAGCGGCCATGAGCAATTCTTTCGCGTTCATGCGATAGTGCTCTTGCACCTCAACGGCCGGAACCAACTCCTCTTCAGCTTCAAGCCGTTCTTCATCAAGTTCATTTTCTCGTCTTTGCGCTTTTTTCTTAAAGACAGCTTCTTTGATGCGTTCCGCTTCTTCAACAGAAATAGCAGAAAGAACGGCTTCTGCCTCCTTGCCTCCGCCTGCTGTTTCAATTTGCAGCTTCACAAGCTTAAAGATTTGCTGGACAAGGCCTGCGCTCGTATTCATCGTTTGAATCCGATCAATCGATATGTATCGCTTTTTCGTAACAAATAAGCCTTCTTCGATTCTAAATTCATCATCTTCAATTCGATAGGTAAACCTTCTCCATTTGATAATGCTTGCCGCTACAAGCCAGATGAATAGCACACCGAGCGCAATGGCTCCGTAAAAACGGACAGTATGGTTTGAATTGACAATATACACAAAAAAGAATGGCAGAATGATATTTTTTATCGTTTGAATAATGGTATGGCATAAATTCAAAATGACTGCTGCGGGGTGCAGGCGTTTCGGTTCAGACATCATCATCAGTCACCCTCGCCAGACGGGAAATGGAGTCTCTCAGCCGATCCGCTTCCTCCATCTCTAAAGCGGGGATCGAATGAACGGTCGCGGCCGTGGAAATTTTCACCGTTGCCAGGTTGTATTTTTTTAATAATGGCCCTTGTGACGTATCGACGTGCTGAACTCTGACCATCGGAACAATCACACGTGTTACCACAAAAATACCTGACTGAATATCTATTTCATGTTCATGGACTTCATATCGCCACACCTTATGACGGACCTTCGGAATGATAAAGACCGTCACAATCGATCCCAGCAGCCAAACCGCGCCGAGCACGCCGCTGATCCAGTACGGCCAATCAAAATAATAGCTTAACACTGCAACTGCAATGACAATAAGTAAGCAAACAGCGGATATGATGATCTCTTGAAGTCGCCAAACCTTTAATCCGTCTGGACTGATTTGGTTTTTTGGCTGCTCTCTCAAAAATACCTACCTCCCTTTTTTTCGTCGTTATTTATACGTCTCTTTTACAGAAAGGTTTCATTCTTAAGCATACAGAGAAAAATGGCTTCCGTCAGCTGAAAATTTGCTGAATAACAAATCGCGAACATAAAAAAGCCCAAAACATCATGTTTTGGGCTCTGAATCGATCAAATTAGTAAGATTTTTTCTGGCGTCTGTCACCTGAAGAACGGCGATCGTTTGAACGCTTTTTATCGTAGGAAGAACGGTTGTTGCTTTTCCCTTTTCCGCCGCGGTAGCCGCCGCCTTGACCGTCTCTGCGTTTAGAAGAGCGCTGGTTCTTGTAGCGTTTGCTGACCATCGGCGCTTCGTCTGTTAAGCGAACCGGTGTGTCGTCTGGCTCTTTTGTAGCCATTTTGATAGCCGCCGCAACCACTGTTACTGCATCATGATCTTCAAGCAGCTCAGCTGCCGCTGTCATGTAGAAGTTCAGGTTGTTTTCACTGATTGTTGTGCGAAGACGTTCAACAGTAACCTGCTGCTGGCCTTCTAACGCTTCATCAAGTGTAGGCTCCTTCATGCGGTCCATTTTGCGTTTTGTTGTTTGTTCAATTGCGCGAAGCATGCTTTTCTCACGCGGTGTAATGAACGTCATCGCCATACCTGTTTTTCCTGCACGGCCCGTTCTTCCGATACGGTGAACGTAGCTTTCAGGATCTTGAGGCACGTCGAAGTTGTATACGTGTGTAACACCTGAGATATCAAGTCCGCGAGCGGCAACATCAGTTGCGACTAGAACTTCGATTGCGCCTTCTTTAAATTTACGAAGCGCAACCATACGTTTCGCCTGCGTTAAGTCACCGTGAATACCTTCAGCTGCATATCCGCGAAGGTTCAGAGCTTCAGCCAGTTCATCGACACGGCGTTTTGTACGTCCGAATACGATCGCAAGCTCAGGAGACTGAATGTCAAGAAGACGAGTCAGTGTATCGAATTTTTTGCGTTCTTGCACTTCCAAATAGAACTGCTGAATGTTAGAAACCGTCATTTCTTTCGCTTTTACTTTTACGTGTTCCGGCTCAGTCATGAAGCGCTCTGCAATGCGTTTGATCGGCGCAGGCATTGTGGCAGAGAACAGAAGTGTCTGATGCTCGCTTGGCACGTTTGAAAGGATAGATTCAATATCGTCAATGAATCCCATGTTCAGCATTTCATCCGCTTCATCCATTACAACGGTATTTACGTTGTTTAAACGAATGGTGCGGCGGTTGATGTGGTCAAGAAGACGGCCAGGTGTTCCGACAATAATATTCGGATTCTTCTTTAACGCCCGGATTTGCCGTCCAATATCCTGTCCGCCGTAAATAGGAAGAACCTTCGCACGTTTATCTTGTCCGATTTTATACAATTCTTCAGATACTTGAATGGCTAATTCACGGGTTGGCGCGATTACGATTGCTTGAATATTAGGAGACTCGGGGTTAATTTTTTCAACAAGGGGTATACCAAACGCAGCTGTTTTACCTGTACCTGTTTGCGCTTGTCCAATGACGTCTTTATTTGAAAGTCCGAGCGGTATCGTTTGTGCCTGAATCGGTGTTGCTTCTTCAAATCCCATACGATTAATTGCTTTCATGAGATCAGAACTTAAATTAAAATCTTGAAACGTTATAGTCAAATTATTCAAACTCCTTCTAATTGCTGTTTCAGTAATGTCGTGATTTACCACTTATAAAACTGCCCTTTAGACAAGAAGGACAGGATCCATCCGTATACAAAGCCCGAATTACTTTAAGTTTTATCTTACCATTACACTATTTGTTTTTCAATAAGATGAGAAGCAGATCGGCATCTCGAATATGCCGGCTGCTGCTCCATCCGCTCCCAAGAATCCAGCGGAGAACTTCGGGTCACGATGAAAAGTCCGGACGAATATGTTCGTATCGCGAAATAACCTATATATATTGTATCATAGCCGCAGCCGGCCAGATATACATAATTTTCGGCCGGCATACATTAGTGTTTGCATATCATGTTATTTTATGATGCAATATACGTTTTTTCGCAAAATATTTTCTTATGAAAGCGGGCTCTCTATTAAATCTTTAACGATTTCTTCAAGCTTCATACCTCTGGACGCTTTGAATAAAATCAAATCGCCTTTTGATGCGTTTTCCTTCACAGCTTGGAGGAGATCTTTTTTCTCAGTGTAATGGCTGACGCGGTCTTTCTCAAAGTGTTTCAGGGCGCCTTCTGCGATAAAAGCTCCCAGTTTTCCGTACGTAAAGACGCGGTCAATTTTATCAGGGCTGATCACAGCGCCGCACTCTTTATGGAACGTTTCTTCAAGATCGCCGAGCTCAAGCATATCACCGAGCACGAGCATTTTTTTGCCGTAGCCTTCGAGGCTTTCTGTCAATTGAATTGCAGCTTTCATGGAAGTCGGGCTCGCATTATAAGCGTCATTGATTATCGAAAGGCCGCTGTCTGTTTTGATGAGTTCAAGTCTCATCCCGGTTACCTTTAGGCCGCTCAGTCCTTTTGCCGCATCCTCAGGCGCGATGCCAAAATAAGCCCCTGCAGCAATCGCTGCCATGGCGTTCATCACATTGTGCTTGCCGAGTATCGGAATAAAAAACGTGTTTTCTATCCCTTTGATTGTAAAATGGGTTCCTTCCTCACTCTGGCTGACATCCTGAAGCTGATAATCATTATGCGTTCCCGTACCGTACGTTTTCGTCTGGCAGCTGTATGCATTTTGAAGAAGCGGTTCGTCCCCGATATAAATCAGCACTCCGGCTTCTTTAAGCCCGTTAATGATTTCAAGCTTCGCCTCCGCGATGCCCTCTCTAGAGCCGAGGTCTTGCATATGCGATTCGCCGATATTCGTAATCACTGCCGCATCCGGGTTTGCCAGGCGGCTCAAGAGGTCAATTTCTCCTTTGGCGCTCATTCCCATCTCCAATACGGCGATCTCCGTATTTTCAGGCATCGCTAAAACTGTCAGCGGCAAACCGATATGATTATTGAAGTTTCCTCCAGTTTTGTGGACACGGTACTGGGTCCCCAGTACGGCGTGAATCATATCTTTTGTTGTCGTTTTGCCATTGCTTCCAGTTACTCCGATGACACGCGTGCCAAGCTCCTGCAAATAGGCTTTTGCAAGCTGCTGAAGTGCGGTAAGGGTATCGTCCACTAAAATGACGGCGTGATTCTCGGGCGGATTTGGTTCTGACCGATCCCAAAGAACAGCCGCTACACCAGCTTCAAAAGCCTGCTCCACAAAAGTATGGCCGTCAAAACGTTCCCCTTTCAGCGGAATGAAGAGCTGATGTTGTTCCAGTTTTCTTGTATCGGTTGCCACTCCATGAATGACTGTTTGTTCATATTGCGGATTTGTTAGTGTGCCTTTAACCATTTCGGCAATGTTTTTTACTGTTCGCTTAATCAAGTAAGGTCCCTCTCTTTCTTTTGTATATACGGGAAAAAACACTGCCCTTTTACCGGCAGTGTCCTTCTTCATTAGAATGTATGCTTAATCAATTGTTTTTCAGCGTGGCGTTCTTTTGCAAGCTCCACAAGCTGTTCAATCAGGTCAGCATATTCCACTCCGGCTTCTTTCCAGAGCAGCGGGAACATGCTGAAAGGTGTAAAGCCAGGCATTGTGTTGACTTCATTGATCAGAACTTCGCCGTCAGCTGTCAGGAAAAAGTCCGCTCTGACGAGTCCTGAACCATCGATCGCTTTAAACGCTTTGATCGCCATATCACTGATTGTTGCGTATTCCTCATCAGTCACAATCGCCGGAATCATCAGATCAGTATCTCCATCCTCATATTTCGCTTTGTAATCGTAGAAATCCGTCTTCGGTGCGATTTCCCCCACAACAGAGCATTTAGGATCGTCATTTCCAAGAACGCCGATTTCGATCTCGCGGCCGTTAATGCCTTCTTCGACGACGACTTTGCGGTCATATTGGAAAGCAAGCTCAAACGCTTTTTGCAGTTCTTCACGGTTTCGGCATTTGCTGATTCCGACACTTGAGCCGAGGTTCGCCGGTTTTACGAAGCAAGGGTAGCCTAATTCCTGTTCAACCTGCTCGCAGCTTTCTTTCGGAGAACGAGTCCAGTCTTTTTTAAGGAAAGCTGCGTATTTAGCCTGAGCAAGGCCAGCCTGCGCAAATAAATGTTTCATGACAACTTTATCCATGCCAGCTGAGGAAGCAAGCACTCCGTTGCCGACATAAGGAATGTTCAACAGCTCAAGCATTCCCTGGATCGTACCGTCTTCTCCATTCGGTCCGTGGAGGAGCGGGAATACGACGTCGATGGCTTCATTTTGCTGTGACGCTTCCTGCGGAAACATCTCCTGGTTCAAGGCAGCTGGAGAAAAAGCACTGCCTCCTTGCTCAAATTGAAGCATTTTCACATTTGAAACAGGCTCAGTTAAACGGGCGCCTCTTACCCATTCGCCTTTTTCTGTTATATAAATCGGATGTATATCAAACTTCTCAGTATTTAGCGCTTTGATTACAGCCAGAGCCGTCTGCAGGGAAACATTATGTTCTGCCGACTTTCCTCCGTACACTAATCCTAGACTTGTTTTCAATGGATACTCCCCCCACTACAATTCATCTTTACTATCTTATCATTTTCACCGGAAAATGATCTAATTATTTTTGGGCATGCTGATGTTGAATGCATTTGTATGTAATTCCTTTTTATTTTATATTAAAATGGCATTGAAAAGGAGATGTGACATATGAAAAAAATCACAACAAACGAACAATTTAATGAACTGATTCAATCCGATAAAGAAATCATTGTAAAGTTTTATGCTGATTGGTGCCCAGACTGCACACGCATGAATATGTTCATCGGCGATATTTTGGAAGAATACAATCAAAACGATTGGTATGAGCTGAATAAGGACGAGCTTCCTGACCTGGCTGAAAAATACCAAGTAATGGGCATTCCCAGCCTGCTTATTTTCAAGAACGGTGAAAAAACAGCTCACCTTCACAGCGCCAATGCCAAAACGCCTGAAGAAGTGACTGAATTTTTATCTGAACATATAAGCTAATTCGTTAAACAGCCTTATTTTATGTCGTCAGGCTCTACATGAACATGAACATGAGTGACATCGTGTTCATGTTTTATTTTGTCTTCTACTTCATCCGCCACTCCATGGCCTTCTTCTACTGTAAGCTTCGGATCAACCGTAATGACCATCTCGATATGAACTGTACTGCCTAAATACCTCGCTTTCACATCCTTTAGGCGATGCACATTTTCGATCCTGCCGACGGTCTGTTTGTAAGGCTCAAGATCTTTTAAATGGAAGCCGTCTGTTAAGGAATGTGAAGCGTCTTTAAAGATATCCCACGCTGTTTTGCAAATGATGATGCCGATGATAAAAGCCGTTACCGGATCAATCCACGGCAGCTTCAGCTGGGACGAAAAAACACCGATAAACGCGCCGGCGCTTACAAAAGCGTCTGACCTGCTGTCCTTTGCCGCTGCCATCAGGGCAGAGCTTTTAATGGACGCTGCCAGCCTTTTGTTATATAAATAGATGCCATACATAAACACAGCACTGCCTAACGCCGTCCATGCCGCGATAAGATTTGGCTTTTCCGTTGTGCCGCCCGCAATCGCTTTTCCTCCGCCGATTAACACTTCAATGCCGACTGCCATCATAATAAAAGACGCAACAAGAGACGAAATTGTTTCAGCCCGATAATGGCCGTATGGATGATCGCTGTCAGCCGGTCTTTGAGAAATCCGCAATCCTATCAGCACTGCTACTGACGCAACAATATCTGTTCCATTATTTAACCCGTCTGCTCTCAGCGCTTCAGAATGATATAGAATCCCGATGACTAGCTTTACAACAGCAAGAATGACATATGCAAAAATATTGAGGAGCGCCCCTTTTTCTCCCTTTTTCAGATTTTCTGTCCGCTCCATTGAATACCAGCCTCCATTCTATTACATAGTATGGTTCAAAACATGAAAAATAGCAGGGTGCGTTCAATGATGCGGAATATTTCGACAGCAAATTATTGCCCGGGAAACTTTTTGTCGATTTGTTGAATGTTTGTAAATTGGCCAAGAATAGGACTCTTTTCATCTTTACAGGCTATTGCGGACATTGTATACTGAAGTTAATTGATAATGATTATCAATATCGTTTGATTGGAGGTTGGTGACACAATGACACCTCAGTCTGCAGAAATCAGAAAAAAACAGCTCATTCATCTGTTAATACAGAATGGTATATACAAAAAGTCAAAGCGTCATCTGTATGAATTGTCGCTGACGGAGTTAGAAAGTGAATACAACCATGTCAGGAGGGCACCGGAGCATGCCGAAGCGTAAAGTGAAAACTTACCAACAGCTGATCCAGGAAAACAAAGAGGCGATTATGGGCAATCCAAAGCTGATGAACGTTATTTATGACAGGATCGACCGCAAGCATCAAAAAAATCTGCAAGAGCAAAACAATACATAAAAAGAGCCGGTAAGGCTCTTTTTTTATGACTCAAACGCTTCAGCCGCCAGCTTGTGTATCACGGCGTCATCCATCGGCGGGTTGTGAAGACCAGCGCGCACATCACGATAATAGCGCTGAAGCGGGTTGGTTCGTTCCAGGCTTTTGGCCCCGACAATTCTCATCGCTTTATCAACAACAGACAGCGCAGCGTTTGTGACGATATGTTTCGCCGCACCGAGCTCGCTGGTCAAGTGTGGACGCCGCTCCGGATCGTCATACAATTGAGCGATATGGAAAAGAAAGTGTCTGGCATTGAGCAGTTCAAGCTCCATTTCGCCTGTTCTTTGCTGTACGGCCGGGACATTCTTGATCGGTCCATTCAAGCTGTTTGGAGAATACTCAGATGCAAATTGCACTGCATAGTCACGAGCAGCTTGAGCCACACCAAGATAAATCGCAGGAATGTGAAGCAGCCAGCCATTCGGCTTAGCTCCACGAGGCCCTTGAAGCAGTTCCACCAGCTTATTCTCATCAAGCATAACTTCGTTCAGTACAAGGTCATGGCTCCCAGTCGCCCGCATCGCCATCATATCCCACGTTTCTTCAATCGACAAGCCGGGATCATCTTTATGAATGAGAAACACGCCTGTTGTTTGTTTGTCCTCAATCCATGCGGTTACTAAAAAATAATCCAGAGCTTGTGACATCGTCGTAAAGGTTTTTCTCCCGTTCACTGCCCATTTGCCATCCTTTTTGACGGCGTGTGTACCGGGACGCCCTCCTCTTGTCGGGCTTCCGGTTTTCGCTTCAGTCGCCGCCCTGTTAATGACAGCTCCGTTTTGGACTTCCTTGGCAACAAATGCAAATACGTCTTCATCCCAGCTGTTGCCTTCTCCAAGCTCCCCGATCACGCTCAAATGCCAGCCGATGCTAAGAGCCGTCGGAGCATCTCCCCGTGCAAGCCGTTCTTGAAACAGGAGCATATCGTAAACAGAAATGCCCCCTCCGCCATGAGATGCCGGCAATGTTAATGCTGTATACCCAGCATCACGCAGTTTTTGTATTTTCTCTGCAGGAAAACGTCCCTGTTCGTCATCTTCAGCAGCTGTTTGCTGAAATTCATCCGCAATCCGTCCGATTTTCTCCATCCATTGCCGCTGTTGATCGTTTTGTATAAATAATGACATCCGGCAGCCCCCCAAGTTTTAATTCCGATAAATTTAATATGTATTATAGATTTCCTGCCATTTTTCCGCAACTGTTAATCTTTTTGTCCAGTATAAAAAAACACGCCGTTCCCCAAGGGAACAGCGCGATTACACAGGATTTGCATCCCGGTCTTGTTTCATGCCGAGATAAATCAGCATATATGTCAGGTAACCCATCGTCATCACCAGGCCGCCAAAGAAAAAGCTTGAGAAAATCGGCTCTTCAAAAGCGGTCACTGCGGCCAACACAATCCAGCTGGCATACAGATAGATGATAAAATAGCGGATGCCCGTCTTCATTTTATATATCATGTACAGTCCCACGAGAGAAAACAACCCAAGCGCGAGCCTGAAATAAACAAGATGTTCAAACTGAAACATGAATGACACAAATGAGAATCCAAGCAGCAATACGATCGGTAAAGCGGTAATAAAGTTCCTCAATCGAGACACCTCCGTCAGTACCTTTAGTATAAACCAAAATATCAAATGATATTGATTTACGTGAGCTTTTTCACAAAAATGTCATTCCTTGCCTTTAGACCCGAACATCCCGTTTACAGAAGCACCACCAGCCAACAACGATGAAGAATATGGCATGTATGATGAGAATTCCAATTGAAAACAATGGCGTCATGCCTGAAAACAACGCTGTCTCTCCGCTTCTGTATTGCGTAAAGTCAGTGTTCGCAAAAAGCAAAAAGCTGCCCCACTTGTTTTCAAACAACTTCATGAGCTGAACAAGTGTACTCGCTCCGTATAAAACGACAAAAGAAACAACAACTGCTACCGCGCTGTTGCGGAACAGCGAAGAACAAAGCAGCCCGAATAATCCCATCATTACAGCTTCAAGCCAGTTTGACCCGATCAGCGCCAAGGTGTTGACCAGCAATGTCTTTGATTCCGCAGTCACCGATGTGCCAAAAAACACGAGACCGAATAATAATGCCAGAATGTAGTATGCCAGATACAAATAGAAGCTTACCATCACGACTGTGATTAATTTTGACCAAAAGACCTTTTGGCGTTTAACCGGACGAATGAGCAAAAATTTGATCGTCTTTTTATCAAATTCCATCGAAACAATTGTTGCTGCAATTACGATCGTTAAAGCCTGCAGCAAAATGTTCAGGCTCGGTGTATACGATAAATAGCCGATGAAGTTTTCATCTGTTCCGGCACTGATGACAATCCGTTTAATGATCAATGCCATGAAGAATTGAAAGACAGCCATCAGGATAAGAGAAACCAAAGTGACCTTCCGATTAAAAAGTTTCATATGTTCATTCCAAATTAATTTAGACAAGCTCTTCTCCCTCCTCTTGATGAGCTGTTGTCGCTTTTATAAATTCGTCTTCCAGTGACTGCGTGTAAGGCGTAATGGAAAACACATTCAGATCTTGTCCGACAAGTGATCGGTTCAGCTCCGGTATGTTTTCTTTTGCCACCTCAACTACAATTGTCCCGTCTTGGCTCTCAGCTTGATATTGATTGCCTGTCAGCCAATTGAGCGCTTTTTCTTGCGGCTGCACTTCTATAATCGCTTTTTCTGTGGTTTGATCAGTTCCTTGTAAGCTGACTTCCGCTTTGATCTCACCTTTTTGAATGATGATGACACGGTCGCACAAGTCTTCAACCTCGCGCAATAAATGAGTGGCGAACAGGACAGCTGTTCCTTCCATTTCTGCGAGCTCTTTAATATGATCGCGAAAATCCTTCATCCCCGCAGGATCGAGGCCGTTTGTTGGTTCATCTAGAATGAGAAGCTTCGGCCGGTGAAGAATTGCCTGGGCGATTCCCAGACGCTGGCGCATCCCAAGGGAATAGGTTTTCACCTTATCATGAATCGCTGACGTCAGCCCGACACGTTCCACCACTTCATCAAGCCGTTCATCCGCTATTTTTTTGTGCATATTCGCAAAGTGCTTGAGGTTTTCCCAGCCTGTCAGGTACGGATAGAACTCAGGGTTCTCAACAATCGCTCCAACCGCTTCCATCGCTTTTTCAAACTCTGTATCATGCTGGAATCCGCTGATTGTCACGCTTCCGCTGTTTTGTTTCAGCAGCCCGACGATGATACGGATGAGTGTTGTTTTTCCGGAACCATTTGGACCGAGAAGGCCGATGATTTCACCCTCCATGACGTCCATGCTGATCTGTTTTAAAATCTGTTTAGACCCAATCTTTTTATCGAGGCCTTCAATATGTAAAATCGGCTCAGCCATAAAGCCTTCCTCCTTTTTCGACAAAAAATAAACAGTGCCTAACATTAGGCACTGTTTGTATTATAGCATTTGTTGCTTCCAAATGTTTGGTTAAACCGATGATGAGCGTTTACTCCGACTGTTTGTTCTTTTCAGTTTCTGTAATGATGACAGGCATTGTCACCTGTTGTGTTCACCACTGTGCGAAGCAATGCCAAGCTCCGATTCCGAGTCTTAATTCCATGCCTTGAACAGGCAGGCCGGCAGATCGAGGCACACTCATTATTCGATTTTAAACTACATTTTATCGCTATTCTCTCGGGGTCCTTTAGACCTATCTTCCTTGTTGGTGACATCCAGAATATCAAGGAGAAACACAAAGATCGGAATCCCGATAATTAAACCCCAAATGCCGAAGAAGTGTTCAGAGAAAATGAGTACTGTGAAGGTGAAAAAAATTGGCAGCTCTGTTTTCGCCGACATCAGCTTCGGATTTAAGAAATAGGTTTCGATCGCATGAATGGCGAATATGACAAGGACAATGTAGAGCACATACATTCCACCGCCAGTGCTGTAGGCGATAATGCTGAGCGGAATCAGGGAAATGACGACGCCTGCTACAGGGATCAATCCAAGGAAGAACACCATAATCGAAAGCCCAAACAGCTGCGGAAAATGCATAATCCAAAGCGCGATAAACGTCAGAATACAGTTGACGAGCGCAATGATAAATTGAGCCTCGAGCACCTTGCCGAACGTTCTTGCAAATTTGCTTCCGAAAAAAGCAATCTCCTCATAAAAGACCCTCAGTTTGCTCGTTTTAAATTTCGCCATGAATTCAGAAAGCCGTTTTTTCTCAAATAAGAAAAACATGCTGAGAATGAGCGCCATCACGACCTGCAAGCCGAATGTGCTGATATCGGCCAGATACGTATACACTACATTGAAGCCCTCTTTGACATATGAACTGATGTTAATATCTCCGAAGACACTGGTGATCTCATCAAAGAAAGGGATGCTGTCAGGATGATACGCAATATGTTTAATCTGCTTTACCAGCTGCTGGATCTGTGCCGCGACGACCGGATAAAACACAAAGCCCCCGACTGTAAGCAGCACAGCCAGCAACATGTAAAGAAACGTAATGACAACCCGCTGGCTCACGCGGAAGAACTGGCTTACAAACTGCCGCACGACAAGCTCCAAACGATCCATAAGAAATGTGAAAATGAAGGTAAGCAATATTAAGTTGATCATGCTCTTAAATAGATATAACACACCAGTTAACACGACAAAGATGGAGAAACGCCTTACTCCCGGGTGCTGAAAAAATTTAACTAAAGCGGCCATTTATACACTCCTGTTAGGACAAACGTCCTTCATTCAATATAGTATCCATTTGTAAATTATATAACAAAAAAATGCTGAGGTCTCTGTCCTTACCTTAATAATTCTTAAACAATTAAAAAAACGGCCCATGGATGGGCCGTTCTTTTTTCAGACTGCTGTTTTCATTTTTTTCATGCCTTCAACAGCCTCTACGCTTTTTGCTTCATCAAATTCATTTTCGCTTTTTGCAACAATGATCGTGGCGATTCCGTTTCCGATCAGGTTCACAATGGCTCTTCCTTCACTCATGAAACGGTCAACCCCTAGCAGGAGTGCAAGACCCTCCAGCGGAATGACCTGCAGCGCTGACAGCGTTGAGGCAAGGACGATAAATCCGCTTCCCGTCACACCTGCCGCTCCCTTCGATGTCAGCATCAGAACGAGGATAATCGTAATTTGCTGGCCGATGCTGAGGTCTACTCCAAACACCTGTGCCAAAAAGACAGTCGCCATAGATAAATAAATGGATGTGCCGTCGAGGTTAAACGAATAGCCCGTCGGAATAACAAGTCCAACAACTGATTTGGAACAGCCGTAGCGCTCCATTTTATCCATCATACGCGGAAGCACCGATTCGGAAGAGCTTGTGCCAAGCACGATCAGAAGCTCATCCTTAATGAAGCGAAGGTAATTCCACAGGCTGAATCCGTAAAGCTTGCAGATGATATTTAAAGCAACAAATACGAACAGGAACATCGTAATATAAACAGACATCATTAAGCTTGCCAGCGGTTTGATGGAATCGAGCCCGAAGTGTCCGATTGTATACGCCATCGCCCCGAATGCCCCGATTGGCGCGGCACGCATAATGTAGCCGATAATTTTGAAAAAAACGTGAGAAACCTTGTCGAAGAAATCAATGACGCTTTTTCCTTTTTCGCCTAATGCCGCAAGACCCACTCCGAAAAGAATAGAAAAGAATAAGACCTGCAAAATGTCCCCTTTTGCGAAGGCATCAACCATGTTGGATGGAACAATGTGTGTAACAAATTCAATCCAGTCGATTCCCTGACCGCCATTTTGCGTGTATTGTGATACATCACCCTTTTCAAGCTTGCTGTAATCAAGACCCGCACCCGGCTTCATAATATTGACGACAAATAAACCGATAATGAGTGCGAGGGTGGTGACAACCTCGAAATAGATAAACGCTTTTCCCCCTACTTTTCCAACCTTCTTCATATCGCCCATTTTTGCAATCCCGAGAACGATTGTGAAGAAAATAATTGGTGCAATCACCATTTTAACAGCGTTGATAAATGTATCGCCAAGCGGTTTCATTTCTTTGCCGACATCCGGCCAGACCAGCCCGACAATGACCCCGATGATGACCGCGGTTATGACCTGAACTGTTAAATTTTTAAACAGTTTCATATCCTTCATCCCCCTGTCCTATTCGCCTTTTGTGTCTTTCTTACTATAATGATAGCGTTTTCATAATGTCTGGGGAAGTTTATGATCATAACGGACATTTTGGTCTTTTTGGTCTCAGGTTTATCCTTTTAACACGTAGCGGTTGACCGGCCGGCCGACTCCGCCGTATTGAACGTCCAATTTGATGATCCCGGTTTTTTCTAAGTAATCAAGATATCGTCTGGCTGTCACTCTGGCGATGCCAAGCGCCTTGGCGACCTCTTCAGCAGAAAGGGATGCGGTTTGCTGTTTCAAAAAAGCAGTGACTTCATTCATCGTGAAATGATTCAACCCTTTCGGCAGATCCTGTACAGCCTGCTGCGGAATATTCAGGATCGCATCGAGCTGTTCCTGGGACAGCGTATCATTCGCTTCGATTTTTTGTTTATATTGCTTGTACTTTTCGAGTGCCTGTCTCATTCGCTCAAGCTTAAACGGCTTTAAGATATAGTCAACCGCCCCGTTTTGCAGCATGAGTGAGATCGTTTCCTTGTCTTTTGCAGCGGAGACGACAATGACATCCACTTCAAGCTTTTGCTTTCTGATCTCCTGCAAGGTCTTGATGCCGTCTTTTTTCGGCATGTACACATCGAGAATGACGAGATCCGGCTGTTCTTCTTTGATCAGCTTCATGCCTTCCTCTCCGTTTCCTGCCGTTGCACAGACAGTAACGCCTTTAACAGTTGTAATGAAATCCTTATTGACCTCTTGAACCATCGGATCGTCTTCAATGAGCAGAACCTTCCATTCTTTACGAGCCATGCTGTGCTTCCTCCCCCTTCATTGGAAAAACGATAGAAAAAGATGTCCCCTGCCCCGCATGTGAATCAACTTCTATCGTGCCCGATCCTTTGTCTATGATTTGTTTCACTAGATACAGGCCATAGCCTGTGCCGCCAGTTTTATTGACCGTAAAACCTTTGTCGTAAAGGCGAGGCATATGTGCCGGATCAATTCCGCAGCCGTTATCTTCTATTAAAATAGCAAGGATATCATCTGTTTGTTCGATACTAATGTCAATTCGTTTGTCTTCAGATTGAACGGTTTCAAATGAGCCGAAGGCATTTTCAATCAGATTCCCCAAAAGCACGACAATATCATGCTGATCAACATGCTCGGGAAATTGCTGAAGACTGCTGTTTTCATCTATATGAACAGCAATGCCGAGCTCTCTTCCCCTTCTGATTTTACTTAATAGAAGGCCTGCCGCAGCGTCATTTTGAATCGAGCGGTGCAGAAATTCAGTCACATTTTCCTGCTCAGTTGACGCCTGGAATGCAAGCTGCAAGGCTTTTTCAGATTTCCCCAGCTGGATGAGACCGGCGATCGTGTGCAGCTTATTCATATGCTCATGGTTTTGGACACGGAGCGCCTCCACAAAGTTTCTGACACCAGTCAATTCCTCTGCCATCTTGGCCGCTTCCGTTCTGTCCTGAAAAATCGCGACGGCGCCGATCACTTTTTTCTTCATGACGATCGGAATTCTGCTGCTCATGATGACTTTTCCGCTGACACGAATTTCTTCATTATAAACCGCTTTGTTCCGCTCCACGATTTCGGGCAGGCGCGAATCCTTGAGAACCTCCCAAATCACCTTGCCGATCAGATCCCCCTGCACTTCAAAGATCTGTTTCGCTTTTTCATTGAAAATCGTAATGATGAGACGATTGTCAATGGCGATTACCCCTTCATTCATCGAGTGAAACGTCGCTGTCCGTTCTTCATACATTCGGACAATCTCATGGGGTTCAAGCTGAAACATTTGTTTTTTGATATGGCGGGCCAGCAAAAAGGAACCAGCAAGGCCGAAGCCGAGTGTCAGCACAACGATGAATGCGATATCACGCTTTAAATGAAGCAGGATGTCAGCGATCCCTGGCAGCGTTTTTCCGACAAGCACCACGCCTATTTGGTTCAGGTCTTGATCCTTAACCGGATAAAAAGCGCGAACCGCCGTGCCGAGCTCGCCCTTTGCTTCAGAGAAATAAATGTGCTCCGCAAACGCTGCCTCCTCGTCTGCACCTTCTGATTTCTTGCCGATGCTTGTGCTGACAGGATGCGTATATCGGATGTGATTCATATCCATGACGACAATATAGTCTGCTTCATTAATCATCCTGATTTCTTCAACCGCATGGCGAACAGCTTCTGTTTGTTTTTTTCGCGCCAAGGCTTCTTTCACTTCTGTCATCTCTGACACAGTCCGGGCCGTATTCATCAGCCGCTTTTTCAACTCCCGCTCCTCTGTATGCTGAATGTTGCCGATGAGCACAATGCCGCCGATCAAAAAGGAGAAAATGACGAGTATATAGGATAAGATCGTGATTTTCCAACGGATTGAGAGCTTCTTTTTGTTCATCAGCTTCTCCTTTCAGGTCTTTACGAATGTCATTGCCCCCATTATCCTTAACATAGGGGAGGGCTTTTCATGAAGAGTTTGCTTGCATGTCTCGCACTGATGATCGCTGGAATTGCAACCGCTTTATTTATCGGATTCCATGATCATACCGGCAATAAAAAGATTGTTTATGATGACGACCAGGAAGGCCTGCAGGATCAAATCGTGTTTAAATTCAGCCACGTGGTTGCTGAAAATACGCCAAAAGGGCTGGCCGCCAATAAATTCGCTGATCTGGTGAACGAAAAATCAGGCGGGAAAATAAAAATAGAAGTATTTCCGAATGGAAGCCTGTACTCGGACATTGAAGAAATTGAAGCATTGCAAAACGGCGATGTTCAATTTATCGCCCCCTCCACATCGAAGCTCGGCATGCTCTCGCCTGAATGGGGAGTGCTGGATCTGCCGTATGCTTTTACAGATTACAACGCCGTCAAAAAAGGGCTGAACGGAAGCATCGGCACACAGCTGTTTGATTCTCTAAAGAAAAACCAATTAAAAGGACTGGCCTATTGGACGAACGGCTTTAAGCAAATCACAACAAATCAAGGGCCGGTCAAAACACCGGATGATTTAAAAGGGCAGGATCTGCGCATTATGCAAAGCGATGTGATTGAGGATCAGTTCAAGCTGCTTGGCGCAACACCTCATCAGGAATCCTTCAATTCTACCTTTCAGCTGTTAGAAAACAATGTAGTCGATGGCGAAGAAAATACAATTTCAAACATCTATTCTAAAAAATTTTATAATGTTCAGGACTATTTGACAATAAGCAGCCACGGTTACCTCGGCTACGCTGTCATGACCGATGAACACTTCTGGAAGGCGCAAACACCAGAAACAAGGCGCATTTTGACTGAAGCGATGAAGGAGACGACGGAGTGGAATGAAACGTATGCCGAACAAATGAACAAGGAGCAGCTGGAAGAAATCAAAAAGAATTCTGCTATACATATTTATGAGCTGTCAGATAAAGAGAAACAAGAATGGATGAAGCGTCTTGACCCTGTTTACCGGCAGTATGAGCCCATCTTTGGCCGGGAGCTGATCCGGGAACTGTTGGAGCTGCGAAAAGATTCATAGTTCCCATCTCGATACGCTGTTTTTCGTTTATCTTTCTATCGATCGGAAATATAAAAAGAGATAATCGAAAAAGGAGATGGGTACATGTTTAAGCACACAAAAATGCTGCAGCATCCTGCTAAACCAGATCGTCCAGATCCATTATTCGCTAAAAAAATGCAAGAAATTTTAGGCGGGCAATTCGGAGAAATTTCAGTTGCCATGCAGTACTTATTTCAAGGCTGGAACACAAGAGGAAATGAAAAATACAAGGACTTGCTGATGGATACGGCAACTGAGGAGCTCGGGCATGTTGAAATGATCGCAACGATGATTGCCAGACTTCTTGAGGATGCCCCTCTTGATCAGCAGGAAAAAGCTGCTGAAGATCCGGTCATCGGCTCCATCCTGGGCGGCATGAACCCTCACCATGCGATTGTATCAGGACTTGGCGCCATGCCGGAAAGCAGTACAGGCGTACCTTGGAGCGGCGGTTATATCGTAGCAAGCGGAAACCTGCTGGCAGACTTCCGCGCCAACCTGAATGCGGAATCTCAGGGCCGTCTGCAGGTCGCACGCCTGTTTGAAATGACGGATGACAAAGGCGTCAAAGATATGCTCAGCTTCCTGCTGGCGCGTGACACAATGCACCAGAACCAATGGCTTGCCGCCATTAAAGAATTAGAAGCACAGGAAGGTCCGGTTGTGCCGGGTACATTCCCGAAAGCGCTCGAAAAACAAGAGTTCTCACATCAGCTTATCAATTTCTCTGAAGGCGAAGAAAGCGCCGAGCAAAACTGGCTGAATGAAAAAGCGCCGGACGGAGAAGCCTTTGAATATGTGAAAGAAGCAAAAACGTTTGGAGAAAAACCGGAGTTAAAACCAGCACCGCCTTTTGTTCATAATACACTTCCGGGACGCGAGTAAAGAGACAAGCCCAAAACATGATGTTTTGGGCTTTGATTATGCCTTAAGAACCGTCCAGTCTGGTTCGTACCGGATATCAGGGTTATGTAACAGATCGTGAACGAACGGTTTATCCTCTTCGTACACCGTCACCTCTATCGAAAGAATTACAGCCTTCTGATCGTTTTCCTCGTATATGCTGTCATGTTCGTTCTCCATAAAATGATCATAGGCTTCTCTGTTTTCCCATACACTGATGATTTCTGCGGTGAGCGGCTCGTCTATCGTTTTTCGCCAGCCGCCGGCCTGTTTGATAAAGCCGCTTATATGCGATAATGCTTCCCACTGTGACTGCGCTTTTGCAAATGCTTCAGCGTTTGCAGCGTCTACTTCACATATCACCTTTTTGATTAGCATGGCTGCTCCTCTATGATGACGGTTTCGGCTTGTTTATGCTCCACACAGAGATTAACCGTTCTGACATAAGAGCGTGTGCGGTGAACCGTGCCTTTCGGGATCAGCAGGCTGTCATTTGCTTTGAGCACCGCGGTTTCTTTGTCCTTAAAATCGATCAGCAGCTCCCCTTCAAGAACAATAAACAATTCGTCTGAGTCAGGGTGATGGTGCCAGTCATATTCTCCCGTAAACACCGCAAGGCGCACGCAGTGGTCGTTGACCTCTGAGATTGAAAAATTGGCGTGCTTTTCTTTGACTTCATTTGCGATGGCGAGCAAGTTTTGCATCTTGGACATTAGCGAAAACCCCTTTTTCACTTATTGTATCGCAATAGCGGCATAAATTGAGAAGATTCCAAAAAAAAGCGATCCAGCTGATGTGCCGGATCGCTTTTTTATTTACAGGTTGTCTGCCTTTATGCTTTTGATTAGTCGTTGTTGCGGGCGTTTCCGCCTTTTGAGCCAATTTCTTGGTAGAATTCTTTATCATGATTTTTGCTTGTTGCCTCTCCGCCTTTTCGGCCGATTTCTTGATAGAATTCTTTGTCATGATTTTCGCTAGTGGCTTCTCCGCCTTTTTCACCGATTTCTTGATAGAACTCTTTGTCATGGTTCTTGCTAGTGGCTTCTCCGCCTTTTTCGCCGATTTCCTGATAGAATTCTTTGTCATGGTTTTTGCTAGTGGCTTCTCCGCCTTTTTGACCAATCTCTTGATAGAATTCTTTGTCATGGTTCTTGCTTGTTGTTTCTCCGCCTTTTCTACCTGCTTCTTCTCTGCTCATTTTGTTATTGTCTGCCATTTTGAATTCCTCCTTTAATTGGTGTTGGTTGTTGTATTCCCGCTCACAATTCTTTTAAACAAACAAAACACATTGGGTATGTTTCCACTAAAAAAAGCAGGCGGATCGCGGTGTCCGTCTGCTTTCTGCTATTCCATCTCTCGTTCTGTTTCTTTCAGTCGTTCAAGAATGCGCCTCTTTTTGTACAGCATCATGCCTGTCTCGGTAATGTCGTTTAATGTTGAGCGATTGGCAGCGGCGCCAAAAACCATTCCGGCAACCGGCACCATCTGGAAAAGTTTTTTCCAGCCAAACGTGTCTCGATAGCCCAAAACGACTTCTCGCCAGCCTTGGATTTGAGAAGCGACATTCTTATATGTACGGTCTTGATCGTAGTGTTTTAATTCCTGCAAAATCGATCTTTTGCCGACAACATCAGCCGACGTAAGCTGCAGGCATTTCACAATGAAGACTCGTTCTTTTTTCTCCTTTGGGTCATAGCCGTATGCGACTGCGATATCCTGTAATGTTTTTAGTGATAAGCCAAGCACTGCCGGAATGTCTGCCGCCAGCGTAAACACGCCGCCCACACCGGTTGTCGCGCCTTGAACGGTTGCTGCGTTTGTTCTGTTTTTGCCCATTCCTTCCGCAATTTCATCCATGACAGAAAGAGGCGCTTTCCGGATGTCCTCCAGCGATTCAAAGATCTCCTCCGGCAGTTTCTTTTGAAATATCCTGATAATCTGTTTTTCAGATGTCAGGTACTGTCCGCCTGTTTGAACAAAGCTGCCGACCTCATCCAAGAGCTTGCCGATCTTTTTCTGGATGAATTCCGGTGTCAGCTTGTCCAGCAGCTGAAACGGGAGACGGCTGAGCTTTTCCCAAAACCAGACTTTTTGCTGATCTTTTTCCCATTTCTCTATCTCTTTTAATTGCTGATGTAAGTCTTCTTTTCGTTCTGTTAGCACCCAATCCGCACTTCCCTTCCGTTTTTTCTACTATATAGTATACCTTCATTTTTTCGGATGCGTTTTTATTTTTCACCTGCGGGTACCATTTTTATAAAAGGAAAAGGAGTGATGGACATGCCTTGGTCGATGAAGGATTATCCTGCTTCATTAAAAAATCTTGAGAAGCCGGTGAGAAAAAAGGCGATAGACATTGCGAATGCGATGATTGATGAAGGCTATGAGGAAGGGCGCGCGATTCCAATTGCGACAAGCAAAGCGAAGGAATGGGCGGAAAACGCCTCTACAGATGAAATTGATGATTTCCTGACGCATGATGATAAGACAGAACGCGATGCTGATCCAAGCAGCGGCAGCGGCCCCGAGCTCATGAATAAAGCAGAGCATGTTATTAAGCATAAAAAAGGCTGGGCAGTCAAAGCCGAGGGCGCCAAACGTGTGTCTGAAATCAAGGATACAAAGAAAGAAGCGATTGAACGGGCAAAGGAAATCGCGGCGCATAAAGGCACTGAGGTCATTGTTCATTTAGCTGACGGCAGTGTGCAGAGAAAGATTAAAACAGGATCATAAAGGAATATGCTTTTAAGTGTTTCGAAATGATCAGGAGCGGTTATTGATTGGTAAATCATTTATGAGAGGTGATCATGATGCTTAGCTTTTTGGTTTCATTAGTTGTTGCTATTGTTATCGGATTAATTGGGAGCGCCATTGTAGGAAACCGGCTGCCGGGAGGAATTTTCGGCTCTATGATTGCCGGGCTGATCGGCGCTTGGATCGGGCACGGACTTCTTGGCACATGGGGACCGAGCCTCGCCGGCTTTGCTATTTTCCCGGCCATCATCGGGGCAGCCATCTTCGTGTTCTTGCTGGGCCTTATATTCCGCGGGCTGCGGAAGGAAGCCTAGACTCGACTCATTAGATACAGGAGGCATCGTTTCGAAATGAAACGATGTCTTTTTATATGGGACCTTATCCCGAATCCCTACATATCATGTTACATAACAGGGAAAAATTCAGAAGTGTATTTTGAACATTTTCGGTTGACAAGAAACCGGGATGGTCATATGATGTAGATAAAATAATTTGCCTTAAGGAAACTCTTTGTTGTACGGCAAAAACAAACAGAATTCAGGTGAGACATGATGAACAAGGACATCACAGCACAATCTCCCCGTTCCAAAGCCGTCCAAGATGCGCTTGACGGGAAAATCAGAGGATTCAGAGGGCTGCTCCCTTTTCTCGGCCCTGCATTTATAGCAGCCATTGCCTATATTGATCCCGGCAACTTCGCAACGAATATTTCGGCGGGTTCTAAATACGGATATATGCTCTTATGGGTGATCTTATTTTCCAATATCATGGCGCTTTTAATTCAATCCCTATCCGCCAAACTCGGTATTGCGACAGGCAAAAATCTGCCTGAGGTTGCCCGTGAAGAATTCCCGAAGCCTGTCTCGATCGGATTATGGATTCAGGGCGAGTTGGTCATTATCGCAACTGATCTGGCGGAATTTATCGGAGCGGCTCTGGGACTGTATTTGCTGTTCGGCATTCCGATGCTTGAAGCGTCTATTATTGCGGCGATCGGTTCTTTCGCGATATTGGAGCTTCAGCGCCGCGGTTATCGCTCACTTGAAGCCGGTATTGCCGGTATGCTGTTTGTGGTCGTGATCGCCTTTGCGCTGCAGACCTTTTTCGCAAAGCCTGATGCCGTGTCAGTGATGAAGGGCCTTTTTGTCCCGGCGTTTCATGGCACCGACAGTGTGCTTCTTGCAGCGGGTATTCTTGGCGCAACTGTTATGCCGCACGCCATTTATTTACACTCTGCCCTTACACAGCGGCGGGTGGTTGGCAAAACTGATGCAGAACGGAAAAAAATCTTTAGGTTTGAATTTATTGATATTTTAATAGCGATGCTGATTGCAGGGGCTATTAATGCAAGTATGCTGATTGTGGCTGCCGCATTATTCTTCAAAAACGGCCTGTTTGTTGAGGATCTCGACGTCGCATTTCAGCAATTCGGACATCTTGTCAGCCCTATGTCTGCGGCTTTATTCGGGATCGGGCTGCTCGTTGCCGGTCTATCCAGTTCGTCTGTCGGCACACTTTCAGGCGACGTGATTATGCAAGGATTTATCAACTACCGCATTCCGCTGTATGTACGGCGTTTTATCACGATCATTCCGCCGATCTTGATCATCGCGTCAGGTGTTAATCCGACGACCGCTCTCGTACTGAGCCAGGTCGTGCTGTCCTTCGGGATCGCCTTTGCACTCATTCCGCTTATTATGTTTACAAGCAATAAACGGATCATGGGATCTCTGATCAACGCCAAATGGATCACAGTGGTGTCTTGGCTGATTGCTGTATTGATCGTTGCTTTGAATGTGTTTTTAATTGTAGATACGTTTCGATAAAAAAACCGGCTTCTAAAGCCGGTTTTTATTTTTTCGCAAAGCTCATTGATACCCTTTTTGACAGAAATTTGTTATGATAGAAGAAAAATCGGAGTTTTGATGATGTCAGTATTTATTCTGTTTTATTTGTGGATTGTTCCTATTGTTATCGGCATTTTATGTTCTGTTACTGCCCATAGATCCAAGGGAAAAATGAGAGTCGCGCCCGGCATTGCCATGATCGTGCTCAGTATCATTTCCTTAATCACGGCGTTTACGGCCGGACACACAAATTTCCACGTGTTTATCGGCGGCATGTTTTTATTCGGCACCTTCTTGGTCGGTTCTGCTTTTCCTTTCTTCTTCGGGCTGAAGAAAAAAGAGAAATAAGCTTATAATGAGAAGAGTTCTGTAAGATTTGATAAGAATAAACATACAAGGACAAATGCATCTTGCTTTGAAACAAGATGCATTTGTCCTTTTGTCTGTTTCGAGTATGGCGAAATCAGTTCCTAATACATATACCGATCATTTTATGAATTCAAACATGCTGAAAATACATTTGTTTCCAACAAAAAACAAGGGCTCTTAGGGCCCCTGTTTTTTTAAAATAACCGTTTCAAACTTTTCTTCAGTGACGGCATTTCAAATTTTTGGTTTTCGAAGAAGTTTTTCAGCATGTATTTGCTAAAACCTTTCGCCTGCCCGTATGTGATTTTGCCAGGAAGCGGCGGTTCGTTTCCAATCATGACATCCACAACGACCGGTTGGTCAGAGTGCAGCGCCTCATGGAATGCCGGCGCAAGCTCTTCCGCTTTAGTCACTTTGATGCCCTTTGCTCCGCAGCTTTCTGCAAATGCGGCATAGTCGACATTTTGAAGTTTTGTGACATAGTCGATATTGCCTTTGACCTGCTGCTCGTACTCAATCATGCCAAGATTTTCGTTGTTTAAAATGACGACTGTGATCGGGAGCTTATATTTGACAGCGGTCGGAAGATCCTGCATGACCATGGAAAATCCCCCGTCACCACAGACGGCGATCGCCTGGCGTTCCGGTTCGGACAAGCTCGCTGCAATCGCTCCCGGCAGGCCGCAGCCCATTGTCGCAAGCCAGCTGGAAACGATGAAATCCTGATTCGCGTTCATTTTGAAATGACGCGCCATCCAGACTGTCACAGTGCCGACATCTACAGAGAGCACCGCATCATCGGCTGCCGCTTCCTGAAGACGGGCCACGACCTGCTGAGGTTTAAGCGGTGTTGTTGCCTCTGTCTCATCTTTTTCAATTTCGTTCCACCAATGCTGCATATGTTCTGTGCAGGCATTCAGGAATCTTCTGTCTTCCTTGCGTTCAATATACTCTGTCAATTCGCGCAAACCGAGAGCCGAATCACAGACAAGGCCCGCTGTCACCGGATACCGTTTTCCGATTTTTGCCGGGTCTGAATCGAGCTGTATCGCCGGCGTGTCATCAGGCAAATAATCACGGTACGGGAATGACGTTCCGAGCATGATTAATAAATCACATTCTTCCATTGCCTCGTAAGCCGGCTTTGTTCCGATCTGACCGAGGTTGCCGAGAAAATGCGGGTGCTTATCGGGAACAACACCCTTTGCCGGGAGTGTAACAACGATCGGAGCGGCGGCTTTGTCCGCAAATTCTAAGAGCTCCCGTTTCGCCTTTTTCATTCCCTGCCCTGCCAGGATAATCGGCTTCTTAGCGTTATTAATATATTGGGCGCAGGTGACGAGCTGTTCTTTTTTCGGTTCAAGGTTCCCTTCAATATACACCGGTGAAGTATACACGGGCTCCCGTTTGATTTTCTCCGCAAACAAATCATCTGACACGCTCAATACCGCAACGCCTTTTTTGCTGTAGGCGGTCCTGATCGCCTGATTTAAGAGATCCGGAAGTGATTCTGCGCTATGTACCTCTCTGTTGAACACAGCCACGTCCTCAAACATTTGCTCCAGCTTAATCTCCTGGAAATAGTCCCGTCCGACTTCGCCAGAAGAAACCTGTCCTGCAATCGCCAGCACAGGGGCGCCGTCCGCTTTTGCATCATATAAACCATTTAATAAGTGCACCGCTCCCGGCCCTGCGATTGACAGACAGACTCCGACCTTGCCGGTGAGTTTTGCTTCAGCTGCGGCTGCCAGTGCCGCTACCTCTTCGTGGCGGGTTTGAATGAACTTCAGTTGATTTCTTTCGTGTCTTAATTCTTCAATAAACTCATTTATACTGTCTCCGGGGATGCCGTATACATGATCAACTCCCCATTGCTCAAGCAGCTCTGTCATTACTTGTCCTGCAGTTTTATGTGCCATAACGTATCCTCCTTTTTCCTTTTTTCAATACCACAGGAGAAAGGCTTTAAAACCCGGAGACCTGAATCGCTTGCCCAGTCTTCTTTTCAACAGGTCGATCGCCGCGAGCAACCCGCTATCCTTGACGGTGACATTTACATCTTGAGCGCCGTTCTTGAAATCATTGATCTGCCTTTTTCGATTCGGCACCATAAAAAGCGGCAAACGCCCCGGGGAAACCCACTTTAATCCCGCTGTCTCTGTGCCGTCAGCCATTGCTTGTCCGCCTGTAATGCTTCCGAAAAACAGATGCTGTTCATCTTGAAACTTTGGCCTTAGGTAAACACCTATTTTCGCAGAAAGCGCTGCATTGTATCCCGTTTCTTCCAATATCTCCCGCACTGCCGCTTCCTCAGCCGATTCCCCGGGATCAACCCTGCCGCCGGGCAAATCCCATAGAGGGACATCTTTTCGTTTCACCAGCAGAATTTGCTGACTTTCGTTCAATACGATCACAAAAGCACCTTGTGTATACACCCCCATACCTCCTTTTCCCGCTAAAAAGGACCAAGGTGATTCCCTTGGTCCTAGAGCTTTACTTTTTAAAATGATACGGCAGTGTGGCAACCATTATGTCCTTTTTCCAGAACAGCCGGACTCTGAGGAGGAAGGCCGATTGGTTGTGAAGGATGGTGTGCCAGCGTTTTTTCGTTATAAATTGCGGAAACAGCACCATAACGGAAAACTGCTCCTTCTTCGCTTTTGCCTCAACTGTTTCCAAAAACTTATCAAACGGATGGACAAGGCTTCTGTAAGAGGAGTGAAGCGTCACGAGACGCACTCCGTTATTAAGCTCTTCCCAACGTTTTTCGAATTTCTTTTCCTGTTCTCTGTCAAATGACACGTGAACGGCGATCACCTGATCGGACAGTGATTTCGCATAGTGAATCGATTTTTGCACGACGGTGGTGACACCGGCCACAGGCACAATCACAACGGTGCCTTTGATTTCTTCCGGCTCTTTGTCTACGATGCGAAGCTGTTCACCAACCGCAGTATAGTGATTTTTAATCGCAAAAAACAGCAAAACGACGATAGGCATAAAGATTAACACAGGCCATACGACATTAAACTTCGTCACAAACAGAATGGATAGAACCATAAATGATATCAGAGCGCCGCAGGAGTTGATCAGCATTTTTCCGATCCAGCCTTTTGGTTTTTGCTTGATCCATTTCATGCACATGCCGGTTTGTGAAAGCGTAAATGGAATAAATACGCCCACAGCATATAACGGGATTAAGTGCTCCGTCTGTCCCCCGAATAAGATAATGAGAACAATGGAGGCAAAGCCTAAAAAGATAATCCCATTTGAGAAGCCTAAGCGGTCGCCCCTGACTGTAAACATTCGCGGCATATACTGGTCTCTCGCCAGGTTGAAGGCAAGCTGCGGGAAGGCTGAGAATCCCGTATTTGCCGCAAGAACCAAAATAAGCGATGTGACACCTTGGATGACATAGTAGAACACATTCCGCCCAAAGGTTTCGGACGCAATTTGTGAAACCACTGTTTCATCAGGTTTCGGCGCCGTACCATACCCGTACGCGAGAACCGTGATGCCGGAAAACAAGATCGCCAGCAAAATCCCCATCATCGCAAGCGTTCTTGCCGCGTTTCGCGCAGGCGGGTTTTTGAATGCAGGAATCGCATTAGAAATGGCCTCAACCCCGGTCAACGCTGAGCATCCGGAGGAAAAAGCCTTAAGCAGCAAAAATAGCGTAATGCCGGCTACAGGTGTGCCGAGCGATGTATGATGGGCTGGCTGGTCTATTTGTCCTGTCATAAGTTTAAACAACCCGACTGCAATGAGAACCAAAAGCGCCACCACAAACAGATAAACCGGGTAGGCAAGTATGGATGCTGATTCCGAAAGCCCGCGCAGGTTCAAAATCATAATCACTAACACGAGAAAAATAGCGATCGGCACATGATAATCATGCAATGCAGGAAAGGCTGACGTGATGGCATCCGTGCCTGCGGAAATACTTACCGCTACTGTTAAAATATAATCAACAAGCAATGAACCGCCCGCAATCAATCCCGGTTTTTCACCGAGATTTTCTTTAGAAACGATATACGCCCCGCCGCCCTGCGGATAAGCGTAAATAATTTGCCTGTATGAAAGAATCAGTGCGAGCAGCAAGATGAGAACGCCAACCGCAATCGGAATGGAGTACCAAAATGCGGCTGCACTGATTGTTGCCAAAATGATTAGAATTTGTTCTGTCCCATATGCGACAGATGACAGCGCATCTGAGGAAAGCATAGCCAAGGCTTTTAATTTCGTCAGTTTTTGCTCTCCAGCTGCTTGGGATTTTAGTGGTTTCCCAATCAAAAAACGTTTGATTGAATGATACATCGATGTCTTCCCCTTTTAATTTCTCATTTTTCAATTAAAACAATAAAACATCCATCAGTGTCTTGCTCTCACATGTTGATGATAGTCCTTTCTGCTATGATGTCTCTGTATGCGATTTGCATTCAAAAATGAACAACAAAAAACACAGAGGCAAACGGATGCCCCTGTGCCATAACATCGAACACAGGTTTCATTCATCTCCTCTCACGAACGCTTACGAGGTTAGCTGACGGATTCGGGCATATGAGAGTTAGCCCTACCTAAAAAGGATTCACCCCAACGGCAAAAAGCCGTTCTATTGGGTCCCCCGCTCTGATTTCAGATTAAGCGATTTGTTTTCTAAAAGAGATCATACTCCCGTTCCCGCACGTTGTAAAGAGGCTTATTGGCTGAGAGAAAAAAATAAAATGACAGGTTCCACAAATGGAATTTACTTACCAAAAATAAAAAAACAGAGGCTAAAATCGCCTCTGTTTTATTCTGTATCTGTCTTTCTTTTTTTGCGTCTTACGGCAATCCAAATGAACACTGCCGCAACCACCATAATGAGTGCCAGCACACCAATATACATCCATTTCTGGCTATGATCCTGTGTTGGTTGTTCTGCATCGGAACTGTTTGTTTCCGATTTGAGCTGCTGGTGGTTTGTAAACACCTGCTGGCTGTTTGTTTCATTAAGGACGGTTGCCGACTCATCGTTGCTGTTCAGATAACTGATGATCTCTTTTGTGACAGCCGTGCCATCTCCTTTTGACGGTGCAAAGACAGCCATTGTATAGCGTGAATCCCAAACCGATGCTTGGGTAAATACCACTTGTTTTGTCGTCTCATTCAGCATCTCGAAACTAGATACATCAAACGAGCCGTTCTTTTCCTGCGGCACAAGCAGATCTGATGATTTCTCCTTCAGAAGAGAAAATTGATTGATCCCTCCTATGAAAATGAGGTTTCGTCCTTTCGCATCATTTGCTGTAACGTCAGATGATTTCTTTACCGTATATGAATGCTGTGCTTCGCTGCCAAAGGATTCTGTTACGAGAGAAAGCTCCTCTAGCTTCGATTGGCTTACGGTGTCAGGAAGCACGATTAACGTTGTTTGATCCTGGTTTCCGGCGTAAGGAAGCGGCCACTCTTGAAAATCCGCTGAAGGAGACATGCCTTTGATAGCGTATGATAATGTACTGTTTTTATCGATAAAAACCCACTTTTCTTCATCAGTCGTATTACAAGGGTTGTTTTCCTTTAAACCGATCGTGACAAACTGAATATCAATGTAGCGGTTTTTTTGCAGCAGCTTAGGGTCCACTTTCACTGTGACATGATAGAATCCGTTTTTATCTTCTTTTCCTAATTCATCAAGCCGGACCGAGTGCGGCTGGCCGTTGATCATCACTTTCAGTTCTGCAGCCTGAGAGGCTGACTCGTTTTCAGCCGTTGAGGCTTGAATCGTTTCAGACTTTTTCAGTTTAAGCGACAGCTTCGCCGATTGGTTTTCATCTAAAACAGCCGAAGCCGGATAAAAATAATGTGCTGAAGATGTTTTGTCAGCTCCAATTGTGATATCGCCCGCTCCAAAATTCTCAAGGGTCAGCTTATCGCTTTCTTTTTTTTCAGTCTGCTGAAGCTTGCTGATTGAAAGTGTATCGCCGCTGAGCTGGCCTGTATATGTCTGATCTGTTATCACGCTGATTTTTTTAGTGAGCGCGTCCTCGGACGCAGCTTGCGCAAACAAAACCGGCTGCTGCTTGCCCTCTGCTTTCAGCACCCGCTCCGCAAGCAGAAGGTTTTCTCCTTTTGCCTGTAGCCCAGCTTGTTTCAACAGTTTTTTCACTTTGCCGTTCCAATGCTTGTCCACGCCGATAACAATCGTCGGCTTATCGATTTTTTTCAGTTCAGATTCCGTGACATACGCAATACTGACACTGCTGTCCACCGTTTTCAAATAGCCTTCTGTTTTAACAGCAGCTTCTATTTCTGCTGAACTTGGGTTATCCGGAATGACGATAGCTGTTTCTTCAGCTGTATTTCCAGATTGGGCGAAAGGATACGGATAATGGTCCAGCGACGTTCCCTTCGCTTCACTGCTGTCAGCAAGTGTCAGCCGGCTGTCCGGATAAATTTTGATCCAGTTGCCTGATGTATCCTGTCTGACGCACACGCCCTCTTTCATTACGCCGTAGAATTTCAGCGATACGTTGTGATAGCCTTGCGCAGACTGGCTTTTATTCAGATTCAGCTTCACTGTTTTCCGTTTGGAATCACCATCAAGCTTTAACGTCTTGACCGGTTCATCATCAATGACAGCCGTTAACGATGATGGAGAAATTAAAAGATTTGATGCCTCGTATTCGATTACCAATTGCTGATTGCCTGAAGAAGCGCCTGCCGGGATCTGATACGTCAGCTCTGCGCTGTCTTTTGATCCATACAGTGTAATCAGCTCGCTGGTCAGCACCTGCTGTTTGGCTTGTTCTTGGCTGCTTTTCCCGAGGAGCGAACCGCTGACCTGTACGTCTTTGGCAAGAGCCGTTTGTCCAGTCATCGCCAGCAGCATGAAGCTTGTGAGAAAAATCATTATTTGTTTCAAAAAGGTCACCCGCTTTTATGTTGATTGTATCGTTCTGTCTTGTACCATTTGACCTCTTGCTTGAATAAACGGTGCTTGATTTCTACGAATAAAGAGTAGATAACAAGCACAATCCATGCCTGCGAGTATGTGAAGTACATGAGAAATACGATAAAAAAGTTTTGCTTGTTCATTTCTGTTTTTTCAATGCTCAACGTAATCATGACCTCTGTCATAAATAAGAAAAATGCCAAAATCCAGAGAATCATTGCCAAAAATCCAACCGATAAATGCAAATCATAAAACAAATTCACAACAAAAATCGTATTCGACATGATCACGCCAAAGAAAAACAGGAAGTACGTAAAGAAAAAATAAAACAAATCAAAGATAATCCGTTTTCGTTTCAGCTTAAAAAACTGCGCCAAAAATTTGAGCACGACATATTGATTGCCGCGCGCCCATCGGGTGCGCTGGCGCCACCATACCTTCCATGTTTCCGGTTCCTGCTCCCACGTGATGGCGGCAGGGAAAAAGCGGATGTGATAGCCGAGATTATATACCCGGATGGTCAGCTCAGTATCCTCAGCGAGCGCTTTGTCATCCCAGCCTCCGAGCTTTTCGATAATGCTTCTGCGGATCGCGAAGTTGGTGCCTGGGATCGTGGCGATTTTGAACCATTTCCATCTGCCTCCCTGGGCCATCCACTGAAAACAGATCGTTTCGATATTAATAAACCTCGTCAGCAGCGTCTTTGCCGCATTGATGACGCGGAATTTCCCTACCACGGCGCCTGCCTTTTCGTCATTCATCAGGCCGAGCACGAGGTAATACACGGCCATTTTCTCAGGCGTGTTGTCGGCGTCATACACACAGATCACATCGCCGTTCGATTCGGCAAAACCCGAGTTAAGTGCAGAGGATTTTCCTTTTCCTGCATTTGGCGGCTTCGTAATCACCATTTTGATGAAATCGTATTTCTCGGAAAATTCATTGACGATATCACCCGTCCGGTCTGATGAATTATCATTAACGACGATAATCTCCAGCCGGTCCTTCGGATAATAAAGGTTGACCATCGCCTTCAGCGTCTGCCGAATCACAACCTCTTCGTTATGCGCCGGGATGAGGACGCTGACCTTCGGCAATTCCTTCATATTTTCTCTCCACTTCGGGATATTCCGTTCGAAGGTCATATAGTGGCGAAACCCGCCCTGCATGAGGAACATGTGATAGAGAAGCATAACCCATATTAAACTTAGCGAGATAAAGAACAGCGTATTACCCAAGGCTTCTTCTCTCCTTAAAAATTCGTTTTTTCAATGTGGCTCTCAAGTAAAACGTATAACTGACAAACATGATGACAAATAAGAGCACAACAGCGGAGAGAATCCATAACGCCTTTTCCAGAGGGGTTTGGCGATGATGATCGAAAAACTCGTCAATGGCGCTTACGCCGTTTTTCACCTGAATCGTTCCGTCACCGCTTGTATGAATTTCCACTTTGTCTGTTTTGACGGTTTGTTTTGTTTTCTTTAAATCAAGCCATTCACTGTCTGGAATGCGTTCCATCTGATCAACCAGCTCCGGCAGATATTTCATCCCAAGGTACGGGTGATAAAATCCTCCAGCTACTCCGCCTTCAAAATCAATCATCTGGGAGATATGCTCCTCCATCTCACCGAGCGGGTTTTGCTTCGATGTGTCGACAAAGCCGATCGTTTCCGGATAAAGCGTCATTCCGTGCAACATCGAAGGAGCAGTCACAAACGGAGGTGCACCGGATGTTTTCCATGTTGTGCTGCTGAGCTGGACCTGGCCGAAAATGCTTGTAAAATACTGCGAGGCGATTTGATAGCCATAATCGGACATCGTGTAATGCGGCGCTTCAAACGCCAGCGGGTAAAGACCCGATGATGTCAAATCCTCAATGGCACGCTTCAGTTTTTGTTTTGTATACGTTTCTTCCTTTTCCCGAAATGGTTCGAGATAGCTGTGATAGGCTTGTTCGTTCGGGAAGTCCTGTTCTTTCTCCAAAATGGACGGGGGATCTTCGGCATTTCCGGATGTAATCGGCTGATCCGCCTTTGCATCCCAAAATTCAAAGCCCTCTCCTGTTTCACTGTAGCGATAAGCGTGAGTATAACCGTGAACAATGATACTGCCGCCCATGCTTTGCAGCTTCTTCAGCACCTTGACCATCTTCGGTTGATCAGACAAATACACTTTGTCGCCTGTTTCCGGATTCAAATAAACCGGAATGACCGCCAGGATAAAAGGAATATGCCGCTTATGCAGGTATGTACCGGCTTGGAGCAGCAATTTTTCATCAGACATCGGGCTGATATCCTCGAGACGCAAATACAATAACGTCGTCCCCGCCTTCTCTCCGAAAGCTTCTCTGAGCTGTTTCGCCACGATCAAATTGTCATTTAACAAATTTGTTAATCCAATGTACACATTCCCTTTTTTTGTTTTCCATATAAAAGAATGCGTTGTGCCGTCATCGGCTTTGAAGGTGTAAAGCGCCGTTCCTTTCAGGCCTGATACACTCAGCACGTTAAGCCCGCTTTCCAGAGACACATCGGCCTTTTCCGACCTGCTGTGAACCTGAAACACATTTTCTTTGCGGGCTAATGAAAGCCCGGAAAATTGGCTGATTTGACCTGCGTTATAGCCAATGGCGACAACCGGTTTTTTTACGCCGCTGATAAGAGACAGCAGTTTTTGGCTGAGCTTTCTTTTCGTTTGGCCGTAATAAATCACATGGTCTTTCCCTTTGAAATCCGACGCTTCAACGTCTGAATCTTTTTTGACTGTCACATGGGATGTAAAGTGGCCCGCAAGCAAATCGAGCATTTTGACTTGTGACGACTCTTTGCCATCCAAGGTTGAATAGATGATGAGAATGCCGGCATCCTGATCTTTCGCTTGCGCAGAAACGGGAAAAGACGCAATAGCTGAAACTAGAAGCATCATGACGCATAGCAATGTGATTCCTTTATAGTTCATTCATCATCATCTCGTTTTCCAGTTCTTCTAAAAATTGATCAGCTGTTTTGATATCGTTGCGGTAGGGCAAATAGCAAACGTGGAACGTAAGCGACACATACTTTCCATTTTCCAGCTGATATGTATCCAATTGTTTCTTCAGCTTGGTCAGAACGGCCGGCATATGTTCAGCAGGCGTGTGCGTCAGCACGATCCCGATACGCTCATCAGAGGGACGGAATTTCTTATCCGTTTCCCGAACACTTGTCCTGATTTGCTGACTGACATATTGGAAGAGGCGGTCCGTTTCTTTTTCACCGTACAAAGACTTAAACTCTTTGAAATAATGCATATGCAGCAGCAAAAACACAAAAGAATTGCCGTAGCGCTCCGCCCGCTTGATTTCTTCTGAAAGTTCCAGCTTCATCCTTTGCTTGTTATCAAAACCAGTCACTCTGTCAACAGCAACATAGCTTTTAATTTCGGATTGAAGCCGTGTAATCGAGCGCCGAAGCTCTGCTGTAATATCGTGGATTCTTCCAGAAATAAAAGAAAACAGCAAAAGCGCGATTCCCCACACGACAAGCATTCGCAGCCCTTCCTCAGCCGGAAATAACGCAGCCTGTCCAGTCTGGAAAAACATCATTAAGGTGCCGAGAACAAAGAGTACGATTAAGGTCACTGCCAGCGCGTAAATCGGGCCGAACCAGATGCCTGCGGCGATGACGCCAAATGTGATGCAAAGGATCAGAGCACCTTCTGATTGCTGGGCTGACACATAATAAATAAACAAAGACAGGGCCGCGATGAGCCCTGAAAAATAAGCAAATAATTTTTGTGATTCACTGAATGATATTTTCATTAAAAAGCTTCCTTTCGGCTAACAGCGGCAGCAGATTGTCAAATGAATGCGTCTGAGTGCCGCTCATATAGCCTCCATAATACGATTTCACCGGATCATGAATTTCAAAGTCATTCATTCTGTCATATATGGCTTTGATGACAGAACTGTTTTCATGCTGTTTTGTCAAAAACAATACGGCTAATGCATATACGGATGGAGACTCATATTGGACGGCAGGCTCCTTCGTATCTGCCGAATACCGCCCGTACAGCTTTCCGTTTTTCTGAAATTCCTGCTTGATCCAATCCGCTAAAACAGATGCTTTTTCATCCCCTTCCGGCAAATGCCAAGCAGCGTAAAGCTGATCAATCAGGTTGATTTCACTATCATATGTGTATTCCTTCGTCTCCGAGCTGTATGTCTTCGGCAGAAAGCCATTTTTTAAAGGAGCTGAATAGAGAACATTGGCATTCCGCTGTTCTGTTTCTTCGTCTATGATTCCATTCTTCTTTAAGACAGCTAAGGCATCAGGCATGACGTATGAAAGCGTCACATCCTTTGAAGCGGCCTGTGAGTCGTAAAAGTCTGTAAAAAACCCGTTGTTCATATTGTATGTCTTCAAAGACGTGCCGATATCCCTAGCCGTTTGCGCGTAGTCGCTGCGGCCCCATTTTGCGGCGGCTTGGTCAAGAGACAGCAAAATTCTCATATCATCTATCAGCGCATTCGTCCCGCTCGCTTGGCCATTTTGAATCTTCCACGTCACCAAGTGATTGCTCATCAGAAATGAATCAGTCAGATGCTGATATTGATCCTGGAAATGCGGTGCGTCATTTTTGCTGAGCAGAAACTCCATCCACAGGCCGAGAGATTCCGACAAGTAAGAAGGCTGGTCTGAAAAATCGGTTTTGATCAGCCCTTGGTCATTCATTAAATTGTGATAGATGAAATATTCCGCCGGCTGGAGCGGGCTGGCATTCACTTCTATCGCCGACTGATTTTGGGTCTTGTTTCCAGCTTCAGCACACCCTGCGGAAAGTCCGATAGATAAGAAGAATAAGATGACAGCAATTAGTACATGCCTCACAGGCAAATCCCCCTTTGTCGCCTGAAGCAAATCAGACGCTCACAAATAGTTATAGACGAAAATATGACTGCCATGTTACAAAGTACATTTACTATAAAAGAAAAAAATGCAGATTGCTAGCTTTTTTTCCCCTTTTTGAACATTAAGAAAACAGGACCTAAGTCCAATAAAAAACCTGTGCGATAGGCACAGGTTTTTTTATTATTTATCCAAACCGAGTTTTTTCAGCTGTTCTGCCAGCGCGTTGTTAATCGGCTCATCTTTATTTTGTTTTTTCATATAAGAGGATACGTCCCGTTTGGTAGCACGCGCTTTGTCTTTGTTTTTTCGTTTTTCAAATACAGAGAGCTTTTCACGGTGACCGCACACACACGCAAAGGTTTGGCCCTCGCCTTGGCCGCGAAGCTCCATTCTTTTATGGCAGTTCGGGCAGCGTGCGTTTGTTTTTCGGGCAATCGTTTTTCTGCTTCCGCATTCACGATCTTGGCACACGAGCATCGTCCCGCGTTTGCCGTTTACTTTCAGCATCATTTTGCCGCATTCCGGACATGCCGTTCCCGTAATGTTGTCATGTCGGAAGGTTTGGCTGCTGTTTTTGATTTCTTTTACCGTTTGGTGAGCGTAAGCCTTCATATCTTTAATAAAAACAGCCGATTTCAATTTGCCGGCCGCGATCGCAGACAGCTTTTGCTCCCATTCTGCTGTTAAGGCCGGTGATTTCAGATCCTCCGGAACAAGCTGCAGGAGCTGTTTTCCTTTAGAAGTGATAAAAATATCTTGGTTTTTTTTCTCGATTAAAAAGCTGTTGAACAGTTTTTCAATAATGTCGGCACGCGTTGCCACCGTGCCGAGGCCGCCTGTTTCTCCAAGCGTTTTGACGAGACCTTTTTCTTCTCCCTGCATAAATGCGCTTGGGTTTTCCATCGCTGACAGCAAGGTCCCTTCATTAAAGCGGGCAGGCGGCTTCGTTTGGCCGCTTGTTTCCGTTAACGTGCGGACGGCAAGTGTGTCGCCTTTTTGAAGCGCAGGAAGTGTCTGGTCTCTGTCATCCTCCTGCTCATCATCCTCTTCCGCCATATCATAAACGGCTTTCCACCCTTGCGACTGTACGGTTTTGCCTTTTGCCGTAAAGGTTTCTCCGCCGATTTCTGCGATGACCTTTGTTTCCTCATATTCGAATGCAGGCATTAATACAGCAAGGAAACGTTTCGCAATCAGGTCATACAGCTTTCGTTCTTTATCACTCAGACTGCTGAGAACGAGCGGCTCTTCGGTCGGGATAATCGCGTGGTGGTCTGACACCTTCGCGTCATTGACATATCCTTTATGAGATTTAATGCCGCGTTTTTTAATTTGGCTGACATATTGGGCATACGGTTTTACTTCCATGCCTTCCAGACGGTCTTTTAACGTCGGGACGATGTCACTGGATAAAAATCTAGAGTCCGTCCGCGGATATGTGACGAGCTTATGCTGCTCATATAGCTTCTGCAGGACAGAAAGCGTTTCTTTGGCAGAAAAACCGAAGCGCTTGTGGGCGTCACGCTGGAGCTCCGTTAAATCATAAAGCGCAGGCGCAAAGCTTTTTTTCGCTGTTTTTTTCAGCTCAGCTACGACCGCTTGCTTTCCTTCGAGGTTTTTTAGCAAACGGCTTGTTACATCTTGATTGAACGTTCTCGTCTGCTTTGATTTCTTATCCTGCCACGTCAGCGTCATGCCGTCGACTGCAGCACGGATGCCGTAATACGGAACGGGCGTAAACGCCTGAATGTCTGCCTCGCGCTTTGCAATCATGGCAAGCGTCGGAGTCTGCACACGCCCGCATGAGAGCTGGGCATTGAATTTTGTGGTAAGTGCACGGGTGGCATTGATCCCCACAATCCAATCCGCTTCCGCTCTGGCGACGGCAGAATGGTACAGGTTTTCATATTCTTTGCCGCTGCGCAGCTTTTGAAAACCTTCCTTGATCGCTTTATCCGTCACAGATGAAATCCACAGCCGCTTGATTGGTTTTCGGACATTCGCTTTCTCAATGATCCAGCGCGCAACAAGCTCACCTTCCCGGCCTGCGTCAGTCGCGATGACAATCTGATTGACGTCTTTACGGGTAAGCTGGGATTTGACTGCATTGAACTGCTTTCCGGTTTTTTTTATCACCACAAGCTTCAAGGGTTCTGGGATAATCGGCAGATCCTCTAGGCGCCATGATTGAAATTCTTTTCCGTAGCCTTCCGGATCAGCAAGCGTCACCAAATGGCCTAAAGCCCAGGTCACAATATATTGATCGCCTTCGAGATAACCGTTTCCTTTTTTATGGCACTTCAGCACCCGGGCTAAATCCCGGCCGACTGAAGGTTTTTCAGCTAATACAACTGTTTTTGACATGCTTGATCACTTCTCTTTCTTTCGCGCTCATCCTGTTATTATAACAGACTTCACGCGGCACTCTCTAACCGCGCCCGTTTTTCGTGTCAATTTCTGAGAAAATGACGTGAGTGACGGTTTGCGCGTAGGGCGATGTTTTGTTAATGAAATCTTCTACCGCTTCGAGGCTTTCGGCATTGATTTTCAGCATATAGCAGGCTGCACCCGCAATCCGGTAGCAAAATTCAATATTCGGCAATGTTTGAATATAGCTTTTGAACCGCTCGTAATCCGCGTTTTTAACGGTTGCTTCCACAATGCAGGAAACGGGAAGCCCCAGTTTTTTCTGGTCGACCTCCAGCGTGTATTGCTTGATGATGCCAAACGATTCAAGCTGCCTTACCCGTTCTGTCACAGATGGAGGCGACAGCTTAATTTTTCTGCCTAATTCCCTCATCGACAAACGGCTGTCCTTCTTCAGCTCCTCAATGATATTCAGATCAATCTGGTCAAGTTTCATTTCAACATCCTTCTTTTTTGATTTTGTACACATTATCTCGGGTATTTTTGTAAATGACAAGTACAGTTCCCTAGAAAAGGCATGTAAAAATGAATGTTTTCCGAACATTTTTTAAAAGCTGTCATATGCCCCCCCAGATTGTTTATAGTATAAAATGAAAACGTGTCCACAAGGAGGGCGATTTATGCTGCAAACGCCGATCGGAAGACTTCGCACGATGGGTTTTATTGAAGGAATGTCACTCTTAATCCTGTTGTTCATCGCTATGCCGCTTAAATATTGGGCAGGCCTTCCGCTTGCGGTGACAATTGTCGGTTCGGTTCACGGCGGGTTGTTCATTTTGTATTTGCTTGTCTTGGCTTATGCAACCTTCTCTGTCAAATGGCCGCTGAAATGGTCAGCTGCCGGCTTCGTCGCCGCTTTCGTCCCATTCGGAAATTTTTTGTACGACCGCGGATTAAGGAAATATAAATAAGGGAACGCAAAAAAGGCTGGATTTTTATGATCCAGCCTTTTTTATTAAAACCACTTTGTCAGCCACGCGATATAGTAGGCCCCCGGAATAAACATGAGCTGGGCGAGGAGTGTGCCCGCCACCCTTGATGTGACCATTGTGATAGAGGTCCATTTTAAATAGAGATAGCTTCGTTTTCCTTTTGCCACATCATCAGCTAGAACGGATACTTTAGGATCAACAAAAATGGCCAGCAGCATCGTCGCAATTCCGTTGATCAAACCCGAAGCCATGACGGCTGTCGTGCTGCGCTCCGGCGCCAGAAGGCCTGCGTATAAAGCCGAAAGCACGCCAATCGTATAAATCGATGTGATCAGCATGTTGATGACAAACAAACGCTTCGGAATCAAGCGCATATGAAATCCTTTTACATATGAAATGGACGGCAGACGCAAATAGGAAAGGGCATTTTTGAATCCTTGTTTCGAGAATCCCTTTCGGAATACTTGAAAAACGGAGCCGCCGCCGCCCGCCAAGTGAATAATCGCCCGTGAAAAAAGAGCGACAAAAGACGGGAGCAGGATAATGCCCAAAATGGTGCCGACTGTCGATCCGAAAATTAAAAAGCGGAACTGCTCCCCTACAATCGCCAGTGCGTTTTTTCCAGCATCATCAATTAAATGCCCAGTAAAGGGCTGCTGCACCATGTTCGACATTCTGGATACGATGACCATGACATTAAACAGAGAAAGCGCGGACGCAATAAATCCAACGCGGGCCCCGGAAAGCCTTGTGGCATAGGCTAAAGTTTCTATCGAGTGAATCAGCAATAAAAAACAAAAAATAAAAAGTACTTGTGTTGTAATGACATGCACGTTATTCTTCCTCCAATTTCATCCTAGAGATAAGACTGGAATGAAGACAAGGAGGTTTCAGTACGATGTGTTTTTTGCAATAAAAAAACCGTCCGGCGTACGCCGGGCGGTTTGTCTTATTCTTTTCTATACGCAAATAAAGATTATATCATCCGCCAAGTCAGGCGGGTTAGATTCATAAAGCATTGTTCCGAAGAATCATTCTGGAAAGTAAACACCATGGAAATTTCTTGAACACAAGACAACGAAAGCCCTACCTCTCAATCGTCACTGCGGCTCCGAAGCCGCGCCGGTGTGAATTGTAAAACAAAAAAGTCTTTTTTCCATCTCATCGTTAGGGGCGATTTGTTATGAAGGAAAAGAATAAGGGCAGCTGGTTATGCTGCTTGGGAAGCGGTAAGCTTCTCTCTCAAAACAGAAAAAAGAAGTTTACTTTCTTTTTTATTTGCTTATTTTTCTTACTAGCTATTCATAATAACATATCGCCCCTGAAAACACAAATTTTTTATAGTTCGAGTGAGACCGGTGTTTTCTCCCCGGCATTCATTAATCTGATATCCTCCGGTTCAATTTCAAGAATCACCAGATTCGGATCATCCTTGCCGTCAAACCAGCGCTCTAATTTGGAACTCCATATTTTGTCCTTGAGTTCTGCCGAATTGTTGATTTTGGCTTTTCCGGCAACTTCGACATATGCGTCGCCAAAACCTTCACAATCATAGCCTAATAAAATGTGGACATTGGGGTTGTTCTCAATTTCTTCTGCTTTATGAGTTTCCTTGCTTGTCGGTGTGTAAATCGTCAGCCCGTCATGGAAAAAAGTCATGTAGCGGGAATGCGGTTTGCCCTTTTGAACTGTTGCGAGCGAACCTACTTTATGGTGATCTAGAACATCAAGCACTTTTTGTTTAATGTCTTGCTGATTCATCTCGAATCACTCCTTTTTAACGTCTCCGCTGTTACTTTTCCACATCCGGGGAAGATTTAAACAAGAAAGTGTGCTCTTTATTTTTCGCCTTCCCATTCACGCTTTAACAGACTGTAGTAGACGAGGTCGTGATGCATGCCGTTTACGTATAAGCCATCCCGTGCCCTTCCTTCCTCTAGAAACCCGATCCGCTCCGGAACCGCTCTGCTTTTTTCGTTTCCGACAGCCGCACAGATCGCCACACGATTCAGCTCAAGCTCTTCAAAAGCATACGTAATGAGTTTTCGGCAGGCAGCTGTAATAATGCCTTTCCCTTCAAATTCTTTGGCAATCCAATATCCGATTTCCGCCTTACGATTCACTTGATCAAGGTTATGCAGGCTGATCATGCCGCATAGGCTGCCGTCATAAAGGAGACCCGCCTCAATGCCGTTCAGGTCGGCATACTGGCGCCGCCAATCTGGAATGATTGTTTCTCGGTACGTGTCAGCGCTGCTTGGATTTTCCGCAAAAAACAGCCACTTGCCAAGCCGCTGCTGATTTTGGATAATGAGTTCGGCCAGCCGCTCCGCATCCTTCGGCTCCAATAATCGGATGGTGATGTGCTCATTTACCTTGCAAGTGAACATTGCCTCGCCCTCTTTCCTTTTTTAACCATTATAGCGATGATTCTGTTTTTTTCAATACAAAAAGGATGGGCTGTTAAGCCCATCCTTATATTCTTGGATCGGTAAAGATATCATGTTTATCCGTACTCGTCGATGACATTTCCGTCACGACGGCACCTTCTTCCCCGGCCTGGAACCAATGCTTTGTGTTTGGTGGAATCGTGTATTGCCCGCCCGGTTCTAGCTCAATTTCGTGCCAGACCGTATAGTGTTCTCTGTCTTCCTGAGGAGGGAGAACTTTTGGAAGCGGCGTTTTTTCTCCTTCTACGTAAAGATACACTTTTCCGTAGCGGCAGCGGAAGGTCTCCTGCTTGCCTTCCTGGCCGTCGACCGGCGGATGGCGGTGTTCCGGGCAAGTCTGTCCCGGAAACAGCACCAATTCCTTTGAACAATAACGGTCTGTATTGACGTAGACGAAGAGCTGGAGCCCGACTTTTCTTTCTTTTCCTAAGCCGTAATCCATCAGCTGGATTTGGTCTACTTCCTCGTCCGTTAATACAATCCCTGCTTTTTGATAGTAGCTGTTCACTTCTTCTTTCGTGATGCCCATATGTCTCACTCCCTCTTATGTCGTCACAAAGTTTCCGCCGTTGACATGCAGGGTCTGTCCTGTCATGTAAGAGGACTCATCTGATGCCAGGAGCACATAACAGCCGACGTGCTCAACAGGCTGTCCAGGACGGCCCATCGGCGTATCTTGCCCAAATTGAGCAACTGTTTCTTCAGGGAACGTAGCTGGGATTAGTGGCGTCCAGATTGGACCCGGCGCGACTGCATTTACACGGATGCCGTCTTTAACAAGCGCCTGCGCCATTGTTCTTGTAAAGGCGTTGATCGCCCCTTTTGTCGCTGTATAATCAATCAGTGTCGGGTTCCCTACGTACGGGTTGATGGATGTCGTATTGATGATGGCGCTGCCCGGTTTCAGGTAATCAATTGCTTTTTTAGTCAAATAAAATTGAGAATAAAAATTTGTTTTGAATGTGCGGTGAAGCTGTTCGCTCGTAATATCTTTGATGCTTTCCTTCGGATGCTGTTCACCTGCATTGTTGACAAGGATGTCAAGGCCGCCTAGTTCCTTGACCGTTTTTTCAACCGCTTCATTGCAGAATTCCTCTTCACCTACGTCACCAGCAATCAGCAGGCATTTTACGCCTTCTTGTTCAACACGTTTCTTCGTCTCCTCAGCGTCTTCATGCTCATCCTTATACACAATGGCGATGTCTGCGCCTTCCTTTGCGTAAGCGACGGAAACCGCGCGTCCGATCCCGCTGTCGCCGCCTGTAATAAGAGCTACTTTTCCTTTTAATTTGTCTGCTCCTTTATAATCCTCGTACTCATACACCGGACTTGGATTCATTTCGCTTTCAATTCCCGGCTGGCGACTTTGAGTTTGTGCCGGCAGTTCTTTTGGATAATTTGCCATGATGATTCTCCTCCTTTGTTTTCATGTCTATTTGTTGTGTACCTCACACACTCTTTGGATAAACATGGCTTGGCACCTTCGCATTGCTTTATCAGAAAAATGTTTCACATGGAACGCTTGGAGGAAATAACTCAAAAAGGGGGTTGGTTGCTGAATGATTAACATGCTTTCTAGAAGATTCAGCAGGCCAAAGGGCGTCATCGGCATGATTGCCGGGTACATCATGGCTGCTGAAAATCAAACACTGAATCAGTGGACAATCAATCAGCTGGGTATCACGCGCGGGGACAGCATTTTAGAAGTCGGGTTTGGCCCGGGATACTGCATGCAGCAGATGCTGAAACGCGAGAAGGATGTTCATCTTCATGGGATTGATGTGTCAGAGGCCATGCTGAAGCTGGCCGCCCGCAGAGTGAAACCAAAGGGCGTACGCCTGATACAAGGAAGCATCGAGACATTTCCTCTCCCCGCCTCGTTTTATGATAAAGTGATTTCCGTTAACAACTACACCATTTGGAATGACCAAACAAAAGGCATGAAACAGATTTATCGGGCATTAAAGCCAGGCGGCAAAGCAGCCATTACGATGCAGCCGCGGGAAGCTGATGCCAGTCCTGAGAAAACCAAATCATTTGGAAGACAGATGATTGCTGACTTTAAAGCAGCCGGCTTCGAAGACATTGATATAAAATTTAAGAACATTAAGCCTGAGCTTTCCGTCTGTGCAACTGCAAAGAAGCCCGCCACATAAAGTGGTGGGCTTCTTTTTTATGAATGTACAGCCTGATTGCGCAGGACGTCTTTTTTCACCTTGCCAAGGTTGTTTTTCGGCAGTTCGTTAACAAATTCAACTTCAGGTATTTTGTAAGCGGACAGGCGTTCTTTACAAAATGCAATGACATCCTCTGCCGTGATGCGCTGGCCGCCATTTTTCACGATAAAAGCTTTCGGTTTTTCACCGTAAAGCGGGTCTGGAATACCGACCACAGCCGTTTCAAGGATTCCCGGGATCTGCTGGATAACTTCTTCAACCTGATCAGGATAGACGTTATCGCCTCCGTAAATAATGACATCCTTGTAGCGTCCCGTGATGAAAATAAAGCCATCTTCATCTACATATCCTGAATCTCCGGTTCTAAACCATCCATTTTGCAGCACTTTCGCTGTTGCTTCAGGATTGTCTTCATAGCCTTTAAATAAGAATGGAGTATGAACAACGATTTCGCCGATTTCTCCTTGAGGAAGTTCTTCTCCGGTCAGAGGATCTTCCACTTTGACTTTAACACCTGCCACAGGTTTTCCTGCAGATGCCGCTTTATCCATTCCCATATCAGGCGTCCATGTGCTGATGCCCCAAGCCTCAGTACTTCCATAGCCATGCGCGAGCGGAATGCCAATATCAAGATAGCGGCGGATTAGGCTGCTCGGCACTTTTGTTCCGCCTGTCATTAAAATAACAAGTGAAGATAAGTCAGTTTGGTGCTTTTCCCACGCCTCAAGCAAATACGTGTAAAACACAGGAAGAGCCATCACGGTCTGAATTTTCTCTTCTTCAATGACCTTCAGCATGTGAACAGGATCTTGATCCTCTGTAAACACAAAGGTTGTTTCTGCAAATGTTCCAAGCATGATGCAAATGAGCGCACTCGTATGATAAATCGGATGGCATGCAAGAAAACGAAGGCCCTTCATACGTGCTATTGAGCTGTTGGATTTTTTAACGTATCTGTATATGCCGCCATGTGTAATCATGCATCTTTTCGGGTTTCCCGTTGTTCCAGATGTAAACATCAGAAGTGCTGTATCATCAGGTGAAACCATTTCCGTCTCTGGCAAATGATCAGGACCTGCAAACAGCGCTTCAAATTCAGCAGATGTTTCGTAAGCTGTTCCTGTTTCCATTGTTACACACAGTGAGGACAATTCAGGAAGAACTTCATCTAGTGTCTCTTTAAACTCCGCTCCGTAAAACATTGCTTTCGGTTCACTTGCTTTTAAAATGCCTGTCATTTCATATGGTTTCAGCTGCCAGCTGACAGGTACGACAACAGCACCTATTTCAAGTGCGGCGAACATAACTGTTGAGGCGGGATGGCCGTTTTTGCAAAGCAATGCAACACGGTCGCCCTTTTGAATTCCTTTTTGAAGCATGGCATTCGCCAGCTGATTAATCCGTTTACGGTAACCTTTATATGTCAGTGTATGGTCTCCGCTTTTTACAGCCTCTATTTCTTCGCTATTCGGCATGTCATGCAGAATCAGATGCTGTAATGTTTCCATATCGTCATCTCCTATATTCTCTTGAATCTTCAATAATTTGTTAGATTTTCTTCCTTACCTCACCCATTTTAACCCAAAAAAGATAACTTGTAAAACTATTTCATTTTGGAATTATTCCAATACTGAATGATAAAATAGTCCCACATTTTCTTATTTTGTTCCCCATCCACAGAAAAACACACGCCAAATTTTTGACGTGTGCCATGCAGGTTTACAGTATGTTTTTTTCTTTCATCCATGTGAAAAATATGCGGTTTAACCGCTGATACAATTCTTGTTCTCCTTCTTCCTGAAACCCCGCCATGCTTTCTCCGCTCTCGATAATTGCCGAGCTGATCGCGCTTAAAATCTCCGAGCCTTCAGCAGATAATGAGCCAGGCGCCATCATGACGAGGATGCGTGTCATCCTGAGGGTATTTCCGTCCATGCCATCCACTTCATAGGAGGTGCTGAGATCAAACATTTTGAAAAAAGGCAGGACGATTTCATCATTTTTGAGATGATAAAGCGCCATGTTTGTTTCGGGGATTCCCAATCCCCCTTGTTTCTCCCGCTCAGCCAGGCAAACCGCGGCTTTTTCCGGATCACGGATCAGGCCATCCTTCTTCAGCTGTTGAAAAAGCTCTAGCAGAAGCATGCTATGGTCCGGGTTTGTTTGGAGTTGAGCTAGCGTAAAATGGCGCAGAACATCTTGGATAACTTCCATATACCGCCCTATGCTTTCCGCCGCCTCCAGCATGTCAGGTACATCAGCTTGCTGCGCCTCTTCCTTCGGGCTTCTTTTTTTGTTAAGAATAAGGGGGATCTTCCGCTTGATATACTGCTTGACCTGGTTTGCGTCTTCCTCATTTAATAGCGGGCTGACCATGATGTAATCAATGTTTTCATAAGGAATCGGTACAGTGGACACAATCATATCATAGGCTTGAACATCCTTCCCCTTTAGCTCAATCAGGGATGACATATCAAACGATTCAATTTCCGGCAGCTCTTTTTTCAGTCTGGAGGCAAGCATTTTCGAGGAGCCGATCCCGCTTGAGCAGACGACAAGCGCTTTCACTTTTGCTTCTTCTTTTTTGATTTCAAGAGCCGAGCCAAAGTGAAGAACGATAAAAGCGATTTCATCATCAGAAAAGGACATGCCCGGAAAATACTTTTCGACGCCTTCTTCGATCGCCATATAAAGCAGAAAATAATCGCGCTTGATCTGTTCCTTCATCGGATTGTATATCTCAATATTTTCTTTTATGCGGCTGACGGCCGGCTCCAAATGGGCAATCAAGCCTTCATATAAAGAGTAGTTTTTCGTCAGATCCATTCTGATTTTGTCTGAAATAAAAGCAATGAGCCGCTTTGTTTGCAGGGCTGTTTCCAGCTCAATTTCCTGCGCTTTGTATTCTGTTTTGTATTTTCGATTGGCGCTTCGAAGGTGGATTGTAATATAGCCGACCTCCGCCTCTGGAATCGTCACGCCGAAGGCACGTTCAAGCTCGCCCGCGATTTCAAGAGCCGAACTGTATTCTTTCGCATTCTTCAGTTCCTCAAGCTCATTTTGCTCCATGGTGATAGTTTCCCCAAGCTTAATTCGTTCGATCGCATACGTCAGATGGACGACGAGCGCTATATAGGAGCTATCGGACAATGAAAAAGCGATTTTTTCTTTGAGCTGAAATAAGATGCGCTCCATTTTTAACAGCTCACCTTTGCTGACAACCCCGAACATTTTCTCTGAAGAATCGGCTTTTCCTTTAATGTTTAATTCAACCGCTTCCAAAAACATTTGGATGTCGAGACGGTTCACAATCAAGTTGCCGACAATTTTCCGTTTCGCATTCTCCGGCCCTATGAGCTGGATGCCAAAACCTCTTTTGCGGATCAGTGTCAGTCCAAAGGGAGAAATCCACTTCTCGAGCTCATCTAAGTCATAGCTGACCGTGGCATTCGTCACCTGGAGATCATGAGCAAGCGTGTACAGTTTGACGGGCTCCTGAGACTCTAATAACGAACAAAGAATGAGCAGTTTCCGTTCGTCGGCGCTGTATTCATGCTGTTCATATGATAAATCAGTAAGCAGCTTTTGTTTACCCTCGGGACTTCCCACTGCTTTCAACCCTTTACCGGGCTGTTTATCTAACGTAAGCCCCACGGTTTCCATCAGCGGTTTAATTGATTTGAGTTCCCTGTGAATGGTTCTCGTGCTGACTTGCATCAGCTCAGCAAGCTCAGTTACGGTTATATATCTGTTTTGTAATAATAAGTGCTTTAACAGCTTTTGTTCTCTGGCAGTCATATACATAAAAAAGACCTCCTAGCCAATCTTGATGTGCGGATGAAGTCGCAAGGAGATGCAGTAGAGGATATAGAGAGGTTTCCTTTTAATATAAAACGCTTTCAAGAAAGAATCAATCACTTATAAATGGTAATTTGGCACTAAGCGGTGTGACAATATTGAAAAAGCATCAGCTGGTAAGCTGATGCTTTTTATGGAATATCGTAACCCTGTACGGCTGTAAAAATGCGGAACCATTGATCCTGGTCAAGCTTGTATGACAACGCATTTATCGCGGCGGAAATCCGCTCGCGCTTTCCGCTTCCGACAATCGGCATGATGCCGGCCGGATGCGTATACAGCCATGCGTACATCACCTCGTCCAATGAAGCGGCGCCAATCTCTGCTTGAACGGATTCAAGCGCCGTGCGGACACGCCGGTCTTTTTCCGTGTCACCAGTGAAAACTTTGCCGCCTGCCAGAGGCGACCAAGCCATCGGCGGAATCCGTTTTTCCTGGCACAGGTTCAAAGTGCCGTCGAGCATATTTTCTAATTCGTATGCGGAAAGCTCAATCTGGTTGGTTACGAGCTTCTCAGGCAAATATGATTCCAGCATCCGATACTGGTGATCTTTAAAATTTGAAACGCCAAAGTACCTGACCTTGCCAGAGCATTTCAATGCCTGAAACGCCTCTGCTACCCCCTCCGGATCCATGAGCGGGTCCGGTCTGTGAATCAAAAGCATATCGATATAATCCGTCCTAAGGTTCATAAGCGATTGCTCAACGGATGCCAAAATATGCGATTTGCTTGTGTTATAATGATGCGATCTGTGAGCGGGCCGTTCAGGCGATTCAAGAACGATACCGCATTTTGTGACCAACTCTATGTTTTCTCTTAATCCAGGTGAAAGGGCAAGGGCGTTTCCAAACAACTTTTCGCACGTATAGCCTCCATAAATATCCGCATGATCAAAGGTCGTGATGCCGTGATCGATACACCATTCAATGAGGCTCAGAAGTTCAGCATCTGAATAGTTCCATTCATTCAGCCGCCAAAGCCCGTGTATGACTCTTGAAAATTGAAGATCCTCCGCCAATTGAATACGCTGCATGCAAAATCCCTCTTTTCTTTGTATAAACCGGGTTTTGCCCCTTACTAGTTCATTCGGCCTCAGATCCCCTTTTTCCTTTCGCTCCTTTTAAAAAGACATTTTAATTCGATTGAAATTGCTTTTTCGCTTTCTCAACGACATAGTGGCTGCCGCCGCGGTCCTGCACATTTTGGATCATCATGGCGACAAGCAGGTCTTTGTTTTTGTAATCGTAGCCGACAAACCAGCCATTTTCCGTGCCGTCTTTATCATCTTTTGATGTTTTCAGCTCGGCTGTTCCTGTTTTCCCGGCCACTGTGATTCCTTTCACGACAGGCTGATACGCTGATCCGCGCTCATCTTCCACAACGCCTTTCAGACCTTTTGTAATGTCTGCTGCTCCTTCCTTGGTGACCACTTGCTTGTGCCAAACATCAGCTGTTTGTGAATCTTTTTTGATCAGCGTCGGTTTGACAAGGTCTCCATTGTCAACAAATGGCGTGTAAGCAGTTGCCAAGTGAAGCGGAGACATTTGCATTTGCCCTTGTCCGTAGCCTGTATCCGCAAGCAAAATGTCTGAATCAAGCTTGTCATTTGCAATAGACGATTTCTGGATCGGGAATTCGTACGGAACGTCCTCTGAAAAACCGAATGTCTTCAAGCCTTTTGTGAAGGTGTCCGCTCCCATATCAAGCGCATTCTGGGCAAAATAAATATTGTCTGACGTAATAAGGGCGTTTTCCAAATCGACTTGTTGAAGTCTCTCAGACACACGTGTCACTGAATAGCCGCCCCAGCTCGAATCTTTTTGCCACTCCTTGCCTTTGATTGTTTTCTTCTCATCGGCTTTAAGGGTGCCGTTTTTGATTCCAATAGCAGCCGCAATCGGTTTAATGGTAGAACCTGGCGCGTATGTCTTATTGAATTTCGCTGAAAACGGGTTGTTTTTATCTTTGTTTAGCTTTTTCCATTCCTTATCGCTCCAGCCGAAAATAAATCCGTTTGGATCGTAGGAAGGCGCGCTGACAAGGGCGAGTGTTTCGCCTGTCTGCGGCTGCAGCGCGACTGCCGCCCCGCTGTCATCCTTCAGTTCATCATACAGCTTCGTTTGCGTTTTGATATCAATTGTGAGGTGAAGATCCTCGCCGTCCTTTGCTTTCTTTTCAGCGATGACTTCCCCGGTTTGCGGCACGTAGATTTTCCAGCCAGTTGTGCCTCTTAGCTTGCCTTCATACACATTTTCAAGTCCGGCGATACCGATGTTAGACGTATCGCTGTACGTTCCTTCTTTCTTTTTCTTCAGTTCTTCCGCTGTAATGGCGCGGACATAGCCTGTCAAATGGGCTGTCTTTTCGCCATACGGATAGTAGCGGGAGCTGACATTCGTTCTTGTTACGCCTTGTAATGACGTCGCTTCAGAAACTAATTTCTCCTGGTCAGGCTTGACCTTTTTGAGCGGCACAAACGAATCGTCTTTTACCCAGCCTTGATCCAGCTTTTTCTTGATGTCGTCTTCAGTCAAATCAAGTTTTTTGGCGAGTTCTTTTATAACTTTCTCTTTTTTATCGCCAAGCTCTCCGGGAACAATTCCAATTTCCGGAACATCTGTATTGACAGCTAAACCTTTTCCATTTTTATCGTAAATTTGGCCTCGTTTCGGTTCAATGCTCATAATTTGCACGGTTTTGTCGTCAGCCAGCTGCTTGAAAATAAACGATGGGTCCCAATCTATATTCCATGACTCCTCGTCATCTGTTTTTTCTAATTTCAGCACAGCAGTATTCTTGAAGCTGACTTTGCCGGCATTTGTGTTCATGCTGACTTTATACGGGATATGTTTCATTGTCTTGTTGTCTTGATCGTCCTTATCTACTTCTCCCGCAGTGACTTTCAAATTTTTTACGCCGGCCTGCTCATAGATGGCTTTATACCTGTTGACGAAATCTTTTTTGGAGATTTCTTTTTTGACATCTTTAGTCAGGCTTTGATACATGTCATCGAATTGCTGATCGTTCCACTGTTTCACGAATGCTTCCATGCGATCCTCTGGTGAATCTGTTTTGGAGCATCCGATTAACCCAATCAATCCGACGCATAGAAATACTAGTAGAATACACTTTTTTAACATGACTTTCCCCTGCCTTCCACTTGTTATTTTCTCTTAATTGAATTGGTGCGTGCAAGATTTTTTTGAAAATGAAGGAAAAGTTCACCGATTTTGCAGAAATCTCCTATCGTTTGCTGTAGACTATTTGAAAAGACAGAAAGAAGGGATAGCATGGTCAGAGAGGCAGCAATGCTTCACATTAAAGAAGGCCTTGAACAAGAGTTTGAGGATGCATTCCGGCAAGCGGCGCCGATTATTTCCGGCATGAAGGGCTATATCACTCACTCGTTATCAAAATGCATGGAGGAAACGCATAAATATCTGCTTCTTGTGGAGTGGGAAACACTTGAGGACCATACGGAAGGCTTTCGCGGTTCTTCAGAGTATCAAGAGTGGAAAGCCTTGCTTCATCGGTTCTATACCCCGTTCCCGACGGTCGAGCATTTTCAGGATGTGTAATAGATTTATATAATATGAAGTGTAAAACCGATAAGGGAGACAGACCATACAAAAACGGCGGTATAAATATTAAAAGCGCCTGAGCCGTCATTTTCTTTTTTGCGTTCTTCAAGCCCCTGCATAAACATGACCGCACCAAGAAAGACGAGCATGACCGATTGGATAACAGAGGTGTGTTCCGTATAGTTAAAAGCAATAAGCGCCAGTATAATAATGATAACCGCAAAAGACATTTTAAAAATCCGAAACAAAAGGACCATCCTTCCTTATATACGAAATATTGAACGTTATGGCTATATTTGCCTACGTCCTCCATTATTCTAGCGCACTTTGTTTGTCTGTAGAACAGAAGACAGAGAATTTTAAGTTTCTTTTAATATTTCGATCACACATAAAAAACGCGCCTGTCATGAGGCGCGTTTTCTATGAAACTGATAATTCTTTATAGCCTAGCTTGTGAACGGCTTCAGCCATCGCTTGATAGCCTTTGCTGTTCGGATGGACACCGTCAGAGGACAGATATTCCTGTTCTTTGCCTTTGAAGATGCTATAGGCATCCGCGATTTTGACATGGGGTGCTGATGCAAGTGTTTCTAAATGTGAATTAAACGAAGTGATCCATTTGCCGGCGATATCAATTTCGGGAAACGGATTGTATAAGTTGAACACACGAATGGCGTACGGGGAAGGATTTTCTCCTTTAATCTCGGCGATTTTGGCAATCATCTTTTCAAAATTCTCATGGCAATGGGCGGATACACGGCTGAAAATCGTTTCATCCTTAGAGGTTTGGTAGGCTAAGACCGAATCGATGAGATCGTTTCCGCACCCTGTGATCGTTATCATATCGGCATCTCGAATGCATTTTTGCACATAGGGATATGACAGGAGTCCCAAAATCTCTTCTGTATTCAGGCCTGATCTGGCAAATATGTTTATTGCCGTTCTTGTTTTCAAGTCAGCTTCCATCATGTCCCCAAAACGCTGGACGAAGCCGGGTGAAAACAGCCCGGAGCCTCTCCCTGTCGTCAAGGAATCGCCCAGAGCTGTATATCGAAGCACCATGTTCTTTCCTCCACTCTTGAACGTCGATACGTTAATGTACGCAGCAGAGAAAAGATTGGCTACTTATGTATATCCTATTTTTCTTGAAATCTGTAAAGCGGCGTCCTTCACCTTTTCTGTTAAATAGGGCAGCCTGTCTTCTGTAAATCTCGCTTCAAAGCCTGCAATGCTAATGCCGGCTGCCACTTGGCGCTTATGGTTAAAGATCGGGGCGCCGATCGCCGCCGTATAGTTTTCGAGCTCTGAATAGCTGACAGTATAGCCATTTTGCACAGAGGCATCAATCTCCTGAAGCAGTTTTTCGGGATCGGTAATCGTTCCGGAGCCAATCGAAATGAGCTCGGTTTGTTTGATGTATGCTTCGATTTCTTCACGGGGAAGAAAGGACAGAATGCTTCTGGCGCACGCTCCCGCGTATAGGGGGGAACGCCTGCCGATCGCCGTATACAGCCGCACAGTCTGTGTCCCTTCTATTTTCTCAACGTATATCGCTTCATTGCCGTCCCTCATGATCAACTGCACGGCCTCATCCACTTCCCGGCACAGCTCTTCCATCACCGGTTTCGCTATTTTTCTGATATCCAGCCTGTCAGCGACAAGCTGTCCGAATTCCAAAAACACCAATCCCAGCGAATAAGCGCCGGACGCATCCCGACTGAGGAACCCCATTTCCTCCAAGGAGCTGACCATCCGGTGAACAGAGGTCTTCGGCATTCCCGTCAGCGACACCAGTTCACTTAAGGTTAGGCTTGGTTTATGCAAAAACAAATTAAGCAGCGCCATAGATTTGACTACTGTTTTATTTTTATTCTGCATCATTCATCCCCTTTGCTATGTCAGCCATTCCATCTTCATTCTCGTTTTCAGTTCTTTTATATGCTGTTCCCGTTCTACCGCAAGCGCTTCTGCCTCCTGGAGGGACACAGGCTCAAACTGAACGTGCTCGCCCGGCATGATTTGGGAAACAATCGGAAGATCAGCGGATATGATGTGCGCGATCCTCGGATAGCCGCCAGTCGTCTGCCGGTCTGCAAGCAGGATAATCGGGTTGCCGTCAGGCGGCACCTGAACTGTTCCGAATGAAACCGCTTCCGACACCATCTCAAGCGGGGCCTTCAGTTCGAGCGGTTCTCCTTTGAGCCTGTAGCCCATACGGTCGGACTGCGGCGTGACACGAAATGCTTCTTCATAAAAACGCGTTTTTGATTCTTCTGTGAAAAAGGCAAATTGCTTTCCTTCCAGCACCCGAATGACGGGATTCTTCTTCAATGGCAGAAATCTGCCGCGGCTGACTGACCACTTCGGTGCTGCAAATCCCTGTTTTCCAAGCTGCGAACTTAAGCGAGAAAGGATGGTTTGCGAAAGAGCTGACATCTCTCCAATGTTCAGTTCATCTTCTTTTTGAAGCGCTCTGCCATGAAGTCCGCCAATGCTTCCTCTGACGTATGTGCTTTTACTTTCCATGACGGCAGGCACCTCAATGCCGCCAGCTGCCGCCAAATAAGCACGGCTGCCGAGTTTGCAGGGGCCAAAGCTGACCGTGCTGTTTTCCTTGATGAGCACAGGCTTCCATAAAGGCGCTTCCTCGTCATTAATACGCAGCGTGAAGTCCGCCCCTGTCACAGCAATCAGTGTCTGTTTTGAAAAATGAAACGACGGACCGGGCCCCATCATCGTTATTTCGAGACCTGCTTCATTTTCGCCGTTTCCTATCAACAGATTGGCAATGCGCAGTGAAACCGTGTCCATAGCGCCGCTGGCCAGAACGCCGTATTTTTGGTAACCCGTTCTGCCTATATCCTGAACCGTTGTGAGCAGTCCGGGCTTTAATACTTTCATGCTCAATTGGACTCCTCCTTATAGGCGTGATAGTCTTTTTCTGAGATGCGAACGAATTTCACAATATCTCCCGCCCGCAGCAATGTCGGCGGGTTTTCCTGCGGCCGGAAAAGAGCCAGCGGCGTTTTGCCGATCAGCTGCCAGCCGCCCGGCGTTGAAATCGGATAAACGCCTGTCTGCAATCCCGCAATACCGACCGAACCTGCGGGAATCGACGGTCTTGGTGATGATTTTCTCGGAGCTGCAATGCGTTTTGACATCCCGCCTAGAAAAGGAAAACCGGGCGCGAAGCCAAGCATATATACCACATATTCACCGTTTGTATGAATGTCGATTACTTCCTCCGGTGACAGCTGATTGACCTTCGCCACCTCTTCTAAATCCGGACCGAATTCACCGCCATAGCAGACGGGAATTTCTACAATGCGGCGGTTGACCTCATAGTCTTCGGCTATTTCTACCAGCCGCTCTTCGACATCGCGCTTGACCTTCTCAAAAGGTGAGCTTATGCCTTGAGGCAAATGCTTATACACTTCATACATATCATAAAATACGGTTAGACTTGTAAAAGCCGGGATACATTCAATGAATCCCGGAAATGGCTGTTCTTCTATATAAGCGGCCGCGGCATGGACAATGCCGTTAACCTGTTCATTGATTTCTTCTCCGAATCGGATCATCATTGCAGAATCACCGAGCTGTTCGATTTGATATCGTACAGTCATCTTTCTCACCTCTTTTATTTCTGGTTCATCAGGATGACGAGAGGTTACAGCACCGCAAGCGACTCGTCTCGAATATCTGTGATGAGCATATGCCCCGGCGCATGTGTGATGACCATTTCAGGCTTTACATTCATAGCCACGGCTTGCGGGGTCACCCCGCATGCCCAAAAAACAGGAACCTCGCCGTCACGAATGGAAACGGCATCTCCGAAATCCGGTTTCCCGAGATCGCGAATCCCGATTGCTCCCGGATTACCGATATGGATCGGCCCTCCGTGCACAGCCGGAAAACGCGAGGTCACTTGTGCGGCACGTACAGCCAGCCGTTCAGGAACCGGCCTCATGCTGACAACCATCTGTCCGTGAAACGCCCCCGCCGGAACACAATCGATATTCGTTTTATACATCGAGACGTTTGTCCCCTCATCAATATGCCGGACAGCTATCCCATTATTGATTAGTGCCTGTTCAAAGGAGAAACTGCATCCGATCAGAAAGCCGACAAAATCGTCCTCCCAGTATGGCGTAATATCAGATACTTCTTCCGTTAGGATACCGTGCCTGTAAATACGGTATTTCGGAAAGTCCGTTCTGATATCAGCATCCGGCGCAGCCAGAGACGGCACAGGCGAACCTGCTTCAGTCACATCCAGCACGGGGCAGGGCTTTTGATTTCGCTGGCAAAACAGCAGAAAATCAAACGCAAGGTCCTTTTTCAAAACCACAAGATTCGCTTGGGCGTAGCCGCCGGACATGCCTGCGGTCGGCCCGTTTATTTTCCCCTCTCGTATCAGGGCACGTACATCCTTTGGCGCCATTTTGTTTAATTGCTCCACTTATATCAGCTCCACAATTGAGGAAGTTGTGTAATTAACGTGTAGATTCCCATAACTGCCATTACAATCACTACAAGCGCGCCTGTGCTTGTCAGCCAAAGCGGATGCTTATAATCACCGACAATGTTTTTCTTGTAGGCGGCAACAAGCAGCGTTCCGAGCGCAATCGGCAGAATTAAGCCGTTCAGTGAACCGACAAGGACGAGGATCTTCGCAGGCTGGCCGATTGTGACAAAAGCTAACGTAGAAACCACAATAAATCCGATAATAATACCGCGTGAATTCTTTTCAATTTTTGGAGAAAAGGTCTTGAAAAATGAAACAGATGTATAGGCTGCTCCAATAACAGACGTAATCGCCGCAGACCACATGATCAATCCGAAAATTTTATAACCGACATTTCCAGCAGCCAGCTTGAAGACAGAAGCCGCCGGGTTGCTTTCATCGATGTGCAGGCCTTTCGATACAACGCCTAGAACCGCAAGAAAAAGAGCGATACGCATGACAGATGTAATTAAAATGCCGACAACCGAGCTTTTTGTCACCTGCGGAATGGATTCCTTCCCTTTAATTCCGGCATCAAGCAAACGGTGTCCCCCGGCAAATGTGATATAACCGCCGACGGTTCCGCCCACTAGGGTGACAATGGCAAATATGCTGATGTGTTCCGGGACGAATGTATTTGCGACTGCCTGTCCGACTGGAGGAGCTGTCGTCGCCGCAACGTAGACCGTTAAAATAATCATCACGAACCCCGCGATTTGCGTAAAACGGTCCATCGCTTTTCCTGCTTCCTTGATGACAAAAATCAAAATGGCGATAACGGCACTGATTAAAGCGCCTGTTTCAGGTGTAATGCCGAACAGCACCTGAAGTCCCAGCCCGGCCCCTCCGATATTCCCAATATTAAAAGCTAGTCCGCCAAGCACGACGAGAATGGCGATGAAATATCCCAGTCCGGGAAGCACCATATTCGCAATTTCCTGACCTCGTTTTCCAGAAACTGCGATGATGCGCCACACATTGGTTTGGGCGAAAATATCTAAAATAATAGAGATTAAGATGACAAAACCGAAGCTTGCTGCGAGTGTGTTTGTGAATGTTGCGGTTTGGGTGAGGAAACCCGGTCCGATTGCTGATGTCGCCATTAAAAAGGCGGCGCCCATCAGCAATGACCAGCTGCCCGCTTTTTTTCCTGCTGTCTTTTTCTGCTGCTCCATCTATTGTTCCTCCTTTATGTTGACCTCTGTTCTGAAATAGCTGTCACTTCAATTCCAGCCGCTTTGAGCTGTTTTCTGATTTTTTGCGCAAATGTCAGCGCATGGGCTCCATCTCCATGAATGCAGACTGTATCTGCTTTTAATGACACATCATGTCCTTGCTGAGATTTGACCGCCCCTTCTTTCACCATTTTGATGACCTGGGTGACGGCGGCATCATCACTTTCAATGAGTGCGTCCGGCTGGGAGCGCGGTGTCAGCGTGCCGTCCGATTGGTATGTTCTGTCGGCGAACACTTCATTTGCGGTCTGAAGTCCGATCCGTTCTCCCGCTTTTACAAGCTCGCTCTCAGCAAGACCGAAAAGAATCAGGCCGGGATCAACCTTATAGACAGCTTTCGCGATAGCATCCGACAGTTTTTGATCGACTGCCGCCATATTGTATAAAGCGCCATGCGGCTTGACGTGCTGCATGTGAAGTCCCTCTGCTTTTAGAAAGCCAGAGAGCGCGCCAATTTGATAAACGACAAGATCATACGCTTCCTCAGGAGAAATCGCCATATTGCGGCGCCCAAAACCGAGTAAATCCGGCAAGCCCGGATGCGCACCCATTTTCACGCCTCTTTCTGCTGCAAGCGCGACGGTTTTTCGCATAACACTAGGATCTCCTGCATGAAATCCGCATGCGATATTCGCTGATGTCACATACTCTAAAATATCTTGGTCAAGGCCTATCTTGTAGGCTCCGAAGCTTTCTCCTAAATCACAGTTTAAATCAATCTGAAACACAGAATCCCTCCTGCCAAAGCAAACGATATGCTTTATGTCATTTATTGTCCCGAAATTCGGAACGACTATTCCGAATTTTTGAACTTTATTTCATTATAAGTGAATCATATCAGTTTGTGAAATACTTTTGTCAGAAAACCTACCATGGTCCCAGAATAAAACCTGCCAAACTAAAAAAGAGAGTCCATCTTAGGACTCTCTTTTTTTATAGTACCCAATGGCGAATCGCTTTAGCGACACCATCCTCAATATTTGTATCCGTGATATAATCAGCCGTTTCTTTTACGATGTCTTGCGCATTGCCCATTGCGACGCCAAGACCCGCTTCTTTGATCATCGCAATGTCATTAAGGCTGTCGCCCATCGCCATCACATTCTCCATTGTAAAGCCGAGTTTTTCCGTAACCTTGGCAAGGGCTGCAGCTTTGTTGATGCCAAGCGCGTTGACTTCAATGTTTGTCGGACTTGAATTTGTGATTTCGAGCTCTTTGTTTTTTCTCAGCTCCTCAAGCACTTCGTTTCGGATATCGTCATCCTCGATGTCAAAGCCGAATTTGAGCCATTCATGATCCGTAATGTTTTCCGGAAACTCGCCTCTCCATACTTTATTCACCGTAGAAGCCCAGAAATTAGTGTTGTGCTTATTCCGCAAATCCCACATCATTTGAATATGGTCCGTATGAAGCAGCTTCCGTTCCACCAAATTAAAATTCGAATCCCAAATTTCACTGCCGTTTGCCGTGATTAGAAAGGATGACAGCTTTAGCGATTCCGCCAGCTCCCTGCACGTCATCAGCGTCCGGCCCGTGCTGATCACCACATACAAACCTTTATCCTCCGCTTCACGAATGGCTTTGCGGTTTTCATCCGAGATCAGCTGCTCGTCGTTCAGCAGTGTACCATCCATATCAATTGCGATCAGCTTGATATCTACATCTTCTCTTTGAACAGACATATATGTACCTCTCTTTATCTTTTTGTTGTGCTTCTCTCTATTCTAATACATTATACCCAGCGGGACAAAAAAGCGATTTCCTATGTTTGAGGAGAATGGATAAGAGGAAAACAAACGGTGAGGTGATCAAACATGACAGAAAAAAAACAGCAAAACAAACCAAATGAAAACCCCGAGCACAACGACTTAACCGATCCGATTCCTAATGAAGAGCTGAAGGAAAATATGAATGATGAAAAACACAAACGCCAGCAAAGAGATAACTCTCAAAGCGAACGGGATTACGACACAAAATAGAACCCCTCACAAAATGTTGTGAAGGGTTTTTTTCATTTTTCAATATAGATGCCGATTTCAGCTTCAGCAACAGGCTGCTCTCCAACTGATGCCTTGGCATGTCCGAACACAAACCCGCGCCGATTGCGCGTGACTTCAAACGTAAGATCAAGCCGGTCACCGGGCACAGCTTCTCCCAGCTTTTCCGCTTTCTTCACCGAAGACAATAATCCCAAGCTGTTCTTATCTGTAATTCCTGTAAAAGCCGCGGTTTGCGCAAGCGCTTCAATCACAAGTGAAAACGGCATTTCTGTTTGCGTATCAGTGATAAACCAGTCGTTCTCACTAATCAGCTTATAAGCTGCCGCATGTTTGCCGGGCTCGCTATCCGTCACGCCATCAATAAACAAAAATGGATAGCGGTGAGGCAAAGATAATGAGTTCATTTTATATCTCCTTTTTTTGACCATTATATCTCAGCCTAAAGTGAAACGATAGGATATAATGGAAAAAACACAAAAGGAGGCCGTTATGTTCCCAAAACCGCTTGTCATTCTCGTACACGAAATATATGGTGTAAACAGCCATATGAAAAAGATGGGCCGGCTGATCAAAATGGCTGGATATGATGTGTTGACGCCCAACCTGCTCGGCGAGGATGAAGTCTACACACTGAAAGAAGAAAAAACGGCATACGAACAATTTACAAAACACGAAAGGCTGAAAACGGGAGAAACCATCATCCAGAATGTGATCAGGCAAAACGCCGGACGGCACATCTTTGTGATTGGATTCAGCGTGGGGGCTACTATCGCATGGAAATGCAGCAGTATGCCTGAGGTGAGCGGATCGGTTTGTTATTACGGTTCCCGGATACGCGACTCTCTTCATCACGTGCCAGCCTGCCCGGTCCTATTGTTTTTCCCTAATTATGAGCCGTCGTTTGACGTAGCGCTTCTTATCAAAAAACTGCGGGAAAAACAGCATACCCATCTTGAGATTTACCAATTCGATGCGCTTCACGGCTTCGCCAATCCTGATTCTGTTTATTTCAACAGGGCCCTTTTCTTCAAAACGCTTTCTATCATAAAAAACGGGGCGGAAAGCCGGCTCCGCACCGTTTCATCATCATTTTTTTAAACGTGCACGGCGCTTTATTATCGGTGCCGTCATGTTCCATGTTCTTTTTGCATTGCATTTTATTTTGCCTGTCTCATCTCACCGAATGGATAAAAGACGAGAGATTCAGTACCGATGATATCGTCCTCAGAAGGCATGCCCATTCCGTTTCTGCTATCCAGTGAATTGAGACGGTTATCTCCCATCACAAAATATTTACCGGAAGGAACCTCAACCTCGAAGTCACCCGTTAAGGTTACACCCGATTCTTTGACCTCTTGTTTATATTCCTTTAAGTATGGTTCTTCCACCTTTTTATCATTTATGTATAGCTGATCATTTTTCATTTTAATGCTGTCACCAGGCAAACCGATTAAACGTTTGACAAATGAGCGGCCGCTCTTTTTGTCATGAATGACTATGATGTCTCCTCTGTGAAACCCGCCAGTCCATTTGACTGCTTTATCAACCAGAATTCTCTCTGAGTCTTTAAGCGTTGGGGCCATTGATGATCCTTCAATAAGAAAAGGCTTGTAAAACACCAATCTGATCGTAAAAATGAGAGCTGCGATCATAATGATACTGAGTACAACGATCGTTTTGATTTTTCTTTTTTTCTTTAACGTGATTGTTTTTGCATTCAACTTCCTTCACCCGATGCTTTCCTAAGAATTCCAAATTATTATACAGCATTTGGATCTGCTTGGTTAGACTTTCGTGGAAATTTTCGTAAGGAAATGGACAGGCCGGGGCAGCCATCTGCCCCGGCCTGATTCATCAGAGCTTTCTTAAGCGCGAACAGATTTCATCAGTGACCTCAGCCGTTGTGCTTTGTCCCCCAATGTCGCGTGTTTTGATGCCGTCGGCAGTCACTTGCTCCATTACATCCAGAATTTCCGCCCCCAATTCCTCCTCTCCGAAGTGGTCGAGCATCAGCTTCGCTGTCCAAATCTGGCCGATCGGATTGGCAAGGCCCTGTCCGGCAATGTCAGGAGCTGAGCCGTGAACCGGTTCAAACATGGACGGATATTTGCCGGATGGATTGATGTTAGCAGAAGGCGCAATGCCGATGCTTCCCATCAGGCTTGAGCTGATGTCGGTTAAAATATCACCGAACAAGTTGCTCGCCACAATGACATCAAACGTTTCCGGACGCGTCACAAAAAAAGCGGCCAGCGCATCAATATGCTGAGATGATGTTTCGATTTCGCTATAATCAGCTGCTGTCTGCTGAAAGACTTCATCCCAAAACGGCATCGCGTGATAAATGCCGTTAGACTTTGTGGCGCTTGTCACATGGCTGCGCCGTTTTTTTGCCAATTCGAAGGCAAAGCGCATGACACGTTCTGTCGCTTTTCTCGTAAACACGGCATTCTGGATGGCGATTTCATCATCGCCTCTGTGAATGCGCCCGCCGACTTCACTGTATTCACCTTCACTGTTCTCGCGAATCACCACGAAGTCAAAATCATTTGGATGCAGAAGCGGCGACGTAATGCCTGCCATTTGTTTGGCGGGTCTCATATTAATGGAAAGCTCAAGCTCCCTCCGGATTTTCAGCAGCAGTCCCCATAACGATATATGATCGGGAACCAGCTTCGGATTTCCGACGGCTCCCAAAAAAACCGCTTCAAATTGAGTAAGCGTATGTATTCCATCTTCGGGCATCATTTTGCCGTGCTCCAAGTAATAATCACAGCTCCATGGAAAAGCCGTGAATGAGAATGACAAACCTCCGTGTACCTCAGCGGCTGTATGAAGCACTTTCTCAGCAGCCGCTACAACCTCTTTTCCTACTCCGTCTCCCGGTATTGCCGCAATCTCAAATTGTTTCATCGTCATTCTCCTTCCCCTGTTTTCGTAAGCGCTTTCTATTATACTAGATTGCGAGATAGTAAAAAAAGCCCGTGACATTGTGTCACGGGTGATCGGTTATTGATTAAGTTTCTTTAAAATGATGGCGTGCAACGGTTCATGGGACTGAATGCCGCACACCTCTTGAAGTACGCCGCTGTATCCTTTTTCTTCGATCAGCGCTTGCAGTTCAACCGCTTCAGGGTCACCAGTGAAATCGAAGCGCAGTGCTGCGGCAATTCCTTCCGCCAGTGCATTCGGTTCTTTTATTTTCTTTGCCGGGCCTACAAGTCTATCATTTTCTCCCAGTTTTCTGAGAGGTGACCTCGCTACGCGGGTCACATCGTCCGAAATGAAAGGATTTTCAAAGCGACCGATGATTTTTTTGATATATTGCTCGTGTTCAGTTTGCTTAAAGCCATACAATTTGACGAGATAGTCACCAGTTTCAAGCAGCGCCGAATGAACAACACGGCGGATTTCCGGATGATCGATTGCTTCTTTGACCGTCTTGAGTCCGCGCTGATAGCCGACATACGCTGTCACCGCGTGTCCGGTATTGACCGTAAACAGCTTCCGTTCGATGTACGGCGTTAAATCATCAACAAACAGTGCGCCGTTTATGACTGGTGTTTTCCCTTTAAAGCCTGATTCATCAATGACCCATTCGAAAAATGGTTCAACCGATACTTTCAGCGGGTCTTCATGATGCTGAATCGGGACGATCCGGTCAACGGCAGAATTCGGAAAACCTACCGTTTCACTGACGGATTTCTGCTCTGCTTCCGTTAAATGGCTGTATATCTCTTTCTTTAAGAAGCTGCTTCCGCCAATCATATTTTCGCAGGCAATGATATTCAGTGTGTTTCCAGCGTTTCTCCGTCTTAAACCTTCTGCGATAGACGGAGCAATCAGTTTCAGCACGTTCGGGCCGACAGCTGTTGTGATGAGCGCCGCCTCATTCATCAGCCGGTACAGCTCCTCGGTCTGACTGCCGCTGTTAATAGCGCTCACCGGGCCAATGATCTCCGATGAACGTCCCTCTTCTGCCAGTTCTACTGTGTATTCTTTTTTTTCGTTGAGGAGGCTGACCATCGTGTCGTTTACATCCGCAAACACCACATCATAGCCGGAGTGATGAAGCAGCGCGCCGATAAACCCTCTCCCAATATTCCCCGCACCGAAATGTAAGGCGATCATGTCAGTTCACCTCGTTGAAAATGGCGATCAAATCTTCTTCGCTTTTAGCGGAGATCAGGCGTTCAATGTTTTCTTCTTCTGAACAGATAATGGCGATGTTAGACAAAATGTCTAAATGCTCATTATTTTTACCCGCAATGCCGAATACCACTTTTGCCGTGTTGCCTTCTCCGTACTCAACACCATCTGGAATCTGTATAATTGAAATTCCGGAATGAAGCACCTCGCTTTTCGCTTCTTCTGTGCCGTGTGGAATGGCAATGAAATTCCCCATAAACGTAGAAGACGTTTCTTCACGTTCAAACATTTTGCTAATGTAATCCTCTGTCACGTAGCCGTTGTCAATCAGCGTCTGGCCTGCCAATTTGATGGCCTCTTCTTTTGATGATACCGTTTGATTGAGTTTAATATTTTCCTTTGCGAGTACTTGCATGAGTATCACTCTCTTTCTATAAGATTACTTTTTCAGCTTTTCAATCAGCTCGTCGTATTTCGGGCTGTTTAAGAAGTTATCCACTGATATGTGCGTCGCGTTCGGCAGCTTTGCTTTCGCGCGGTCTGTTAAATCTTTGTGGGTGATGACAATATCCGCATCGCTTGGCAGATTGTTAATGGCCGTGTTGGTCACACTGATGTCAAGCTCCGCTTTTTTCACTTTGTTTCTTAAGATGGATGCCCCCATGGCACTTGATCCCATTCCCGCATCACACGCAAAGATAATTTTGTTCACGCTTTCAGGAGACAGCTCAGACGCTTCTTCTGCTTTGGCTTGTTCCGCCTCTAAAGCAGCTGCTGCTTGGCTTTTCTTCCCCTTCATGGACTGCATTTTTTCTGTTGCGGCAGCCAGGTCTTCTTCACTAGCTTTAGAGGATTTCAGGATCACTGCTGAAACGATGAACGATACAGCTGCAGCGACCAATACACCCGCCAATACGCCTAAATAGCCTCCTCTTGGCGTCATTGCCATCAATGCGATAATGCTTCCCGGTGACGCTGCCGCGACAAGTCCGGCATTAAAGATCGTAAACGTTAAGAGTCCGCTTGCTCCGCCGGCAATGGCTGCGAGAATCAGGGCCGGTTTCATCAGAATGTACGGGAAGTAAATCTCGTGAATCCCTCCGAAGAAATGGATGATCGCCGCACCGGGAGCCGTTGATTTTGAAGATCCTTTGCCAAAGAACATGTAGGCCAGCAAAATGCCGAGCCCCGGTCCAGGGTTTGCTTCTACTAAAAACAGAATTGATTTTCCTGTTTGAGATGCTTGCTCGATTCCGATCGGGCTTAAGATTCCATGGTTTATGGCGTTGTTAAGGAACAACACTTTCGCCGGTTCTACAAAAACACTGGCTACCGGCAGTAAATTAGCGTGTACAATGACTTCCACACCAGCCGCCAGCAATTTATTTAGCGTCAAGACAACCGGGCCGATGGCGTAAAACGCGAGAATCGTTAAAGCCGCGCCGACAATCCCTGCCGTAAAGTTGTTGATCAGCATTTCAAAGCCTTGCTTGACTTTATCCTTGAATAATTTATCAGTCTGTTTAATGAGGTATCCGCCAAGCGGACCCATAATCATTGCGCCTAAAAACATTGGAATATCCGATCCTACAATCACCCCAATTGCCGCTGTCGCTCCGACAACTCCGCCGCGGTGGTCGTAGATCATTTTTCCGCCTGTATACGCTATCAAAAGCGGCAATAAATACGTAATCATCGGGCTGACCAGCGTGTTCAGCTGTTCATTCGGAAACCATCCTGCCGGAATAAACAGCGCGGTAATGATACCCCACGCGATAAATGCGCCGATATTCGGCATGATCATTCCGCTCAAATAACTCCCAAAGCGTTGCACTTTCACTTTCATGCCGCCTTGCTGCTGTTCTTGCTGCTGCATATATAAACCCTCCCTGTTTTGTTTGTCGCTGTAAGATACAAAAATATGTTCAGAGAATGATGCTTCCCTTTGACTCTATGTTAAAACGCTTACAGTCCCTATACAATTGAAAGTAAAGAGGACTTTGGCACATGACTGTGACAATTTTTTAAAAATAAAAAGGCTCCTGGTTTCAGGAGCCTTTTCTCTTTCCTCTATAAATGATGTTGCCATTTTGAATCACGTACTTTGCAATCATCCGCTCACTCACAATAAAAACGGGATACGCGCACACAAGCGCAAATACAGCCATCGGCACGTGCTGTACAGCTGGCAGCACTGAGCCTGCCGCATTGCGGAGGAGCAGCAAAAGATAAATAAGCAGCACAATGGCCGCTAATGATACCAGCATAATCGGAGCTGATACTTTATATTCATAAAGCCGTTCCCGGCAGTGGCCGCAGCGAAATTGACAAGGCACATTTGATGATCTGACCATGTCGCCTGTCAAAGGTTTGCCGCAGTTCGGGCATGGTGTTTCTTTCATAGGGTATTCCTCACTTTCTATTCCATCTGTCTATTATACCAGAGTCTCTTCTGTTTCGTTTTGTTGCTGTTCAACATATTTTCACATTTTTTATCATCAGCTTACTTGTCTCTGTCTCTAAAATCCTCTACGCTTAAATAGATCTTAATAAAGAGGGTGTATGAATGCTTCCGATTAATAGACAGCAACACATACTGAAGTGGCTGAAAGAAGAAGGCGCGCTCAGAATTTCTGACATCAGCGCAAGGTTTGGCGTTTCGGAAATGACGGTATACAGAGATGTCAATCAGCTGGTTCAGTCAAATCAAGTCATTAAAACGGCCGGCGGCATCACGCTCCCCGCCCGAACACCTCACACGGATCATATGTGCAGCTATTGCTTGAAGCCCGTCAATCAAGCTCATTCGGTTCAGCTGATTACGGTAAACCAAGACATTGAACAGCTATGCTGCGCACATTGCGCATTTTTGCGTTACGCGGATAAAACGGAAGAGGTTTCACACTTGATTTGCAGAGATTTTCTGTTACAGACAACCGTCAGTGCCGGTTCGGCTTATTTCGTCGTAAATGCTGAATTAAACCTGCACTGCTGCCAGCCGCAGGCCATTCCGTTTGCGACACTTGACCATGCCGAACGATTTCAAAAAGGATTCGGCGGAGCCGTCCGCACTTTCGACCAAGCGCTGGAAGATATGCTTCAAGACCGAAAGAAACGCTGCACCTGCACCAAGAAATAACACAACACATACAGCGGAAGGTGGTGTCTGAGTGATGAAGCGAAACAGATGGTGGATCATCCTTCTGCTTTTTCTTGTTTTCCTGCCGAAAACAAGCTTTGCTCACGCCTATATTGTCAAATCTTCACCTGGGGAAAACAGCGAATTAAAAAGCGCCCCTGCGCAGGTGGAAATCGAATTTAATGAACCGGTTGAAGAAGGGTTTCATTACATTAAAGTCTATAATTCAAACGGCGACCGTGTGGATACGGACAAGACTGAAATCAAAAAAGATAATCATCACATCATGACAGTGAAGCTGAAGAAGAATCTGCCTAAAGATGTGTACAGAGCGGAATGGAATGCCGTATCCGCGGATGGACATCCTGTTTCCGGCGTCATTCCGTTCAGTATCGGGAAAGCGGATGGCGGATTCAGCAGCCAAAAAGCAGCCGATTCAGCGCTGAATCCGGGAACAGCAGCAGATCGCGCGATTCTGTATACAGCCTTATCTCTGTTTATCGGAACGGTTTTCTTCCATCTTTTCTGGTATAAAGGGAAATCAGAACAGCTCGTCAAACGGACGAGACGTATCCTGACCGGCTCGATCGCAGCACTGGGTCTGGCGCTTTTGCTTCAGCTTCCGATTCAGACAAAAGCGAACGCAGGCGGCGGCTGGGGCAGCGCATTCCAGCCGGGCTACATCAGAGAAACACTGTTTGAGACAGCAGGCGGCTCCATTTGGATCATACAGGCTGCGCTGTTCGTGCTGCTCGCACTGTCTGTCATCCCTGCGATACGGAAAAACCGCTTTTCATCCTTTGGCTATTGGACAGCGCCGCTCATTTTCTTTTTCGGTCTCCTGCTCGCCAAGGCGTTTACCGGGCATGCTGCTGTCGTTGAAGAAAAAACGGTCGGCATTTTGATGGATTTTCTTCATTTAACTTCCGCTTCCATCTGGGTTGGCGGAATAGCGGCACTCGTTTTGCTGCTCTCAAAAGAATGGAGGCAGCCTGACAAAACGCTCGCGTGGGAGACGGTCAGACGGTTCTCCCCATGGGCGCTCACTGCAGTCGGCGTCATTTTGTTTTCAGGCTTGCTCAATGGATTTTTCATCATTCGTTCAATGGATTCACTGTTCCATACAGCGTACGGCCAAGCTCTTTTAGTGAAAAGCGGGCTGTTTGTTTTCATGCTGGTCTTAGGTGCGATTCATTTTCTGCTTACCAGAAAGCAGCGCCGCACAGGAATCAGCCGAACGTTGAAAGCGGAGTGGGCAATCGGCATCGCTGTATTGATCACAGCGGCCGTGTTTACAAGCCTGCCAAGCCCGTCTGAGCCGGCGCCGGAACCGTTCTACCAAACCAAAGCGATTGAGAACGGACAAAGCGTTTCTCTCAGCATCAGCCCAAACCAGCCCGGAAAAAATGTTTTTGAGCTGCGTGTCACCGACCATAACGGAGATCCCGTGAAAAACATCCAGCAAATCACGTTAACCGTTTATAAAACAGGCCTGTCAGGCAGCGAAAACAAAAGCACCTTTACATTAAAAGAAAAAACAAAAGGCGTCTTCCAAGATCAAAACCTGTCGATTAATGAAAAAGGAAACTGGAAGATCAAAGTCCACGGCCTGACCGGCGACTTTAACGAAATCAATATCATGTTTACAAAGACCAATTAAGGAGTGTTTACGTTGTTGAAAAAAATCGCATTGACACTATCTCCGGCTATTGTCGGCTCCCTCTTATTCTTTACGGCCCCTGCCAGCGCGCACGTTTCTGTAAAACCGGCTGAGTCTGCTGCAGGCTCTTGGGAAACGTATACAATGAAGGTCCCTTCTGAGAAAAATCTGCCGACAACGAAGGTTGTCCTCAAAATGCCGAAGGATGTTGAATTCCAGCAATATGAGCCAATTCCGGGCTGGAAGGTTTCCACTCAAAAACATGATGACAAATCAGTGTCCGTGACGTGGGAAGCGACTGACGGTGGCATTCAGGAAGGCCAGTTCCAGCAGTTTACCTTTGTTGCCAAAAACCCTGACAAAGCGGAGGAAGCTGCTTGGGACGCATACCAATATTACAAAGACGGCAGCATTGTTGAGTGGACAGGTGACGAGGATGCCGATACACCTCATTCCATTACAAACATCACGTCTGCAAAACAAGTGACAGATGAGCACGGCGCCACGAAAACAGAAGACGATTCCGAAAACTCAGGTTCTTCAGCTCTAGACATTACAGCGATTGTGCTGTCTGCGGCTGCCATTATTTTATCTGTAGCAGCACTTGTTAAGAAAAAGCGTGCGTAATAAAAAAGCGATCCAGATGTGATGTCTGGGTCGCTTTTTTTGTTTAACCGCGTCCTGCCTGGAATGAAGGATATTGTGTCATACCACCGTCCGCGAATAACGTGATGCCTGTGACGTAGCTGGCTTCCTTCGAAGCAAGCCAGGCTGCTACTGCGGCGATCTCCTCCGGTTCGCCGATATATCCCATTGGAATCATGCTTTCTACATCAGCTTTCTGTTTAGGGTCAGCGAATTTTTCAGCATTGATTGGCGTGTTGATCGCACCTGGCCCAATATTATTGACGCGAATGCCCTTCGGCGCGTATTCCAACGCTAATGTTTCTGTCATCAGCTTTATCCCGCCTTTACTTGCCGCATAGTGGACAAATAACGGCCAAGGAATCACTTCGTGCACACTGGACATGTTAATGACATTTCCCTTGATATCGTTTTCTACGAAATATTTAATCGCTTCACGGCTTCCTAAAAAGGCACCCGTTAAGTTCGTGCCGATGACTTTATCCCAATCCTTGAGCGGCATTTCGTGAGATGGTACAGGATTTTCAAGACCGGCATTATTAATCATAATATCGAGTGTGCCGAACTCCTTAATTGCCGTTTGCACGATATTTTTTACATCTTCCTCTTTCGTGACATCTCCTTGGACGACAACAGCTTCACCGCCCGCCTTGATGACCTCTTCTTTTACCTCGTTTGGATCTTGTTTATTACTATAATAGTTGATAACCACTTTTGCCTGCTCCTTGCCGAAGCGAATGGCCATCGCCTTTCCGAGCCCTGAAGCAGCTCCTGTAATAGCGACGACTTTTCCTTTTAAATCCGGATACATATACATCCTCCTCCATTTGTTATGAATTTGTTTTGGCGATTCCTAAGAATACGGCGGCGGCAATAATCAGGATAATCCCGATCGCAATTGCTATTAGCTGGCGTTTCGTTTTCTTTTCACGCAGGATGAAAATACCGCCGAGCGTAGAAATGACAATTCCCATTTGTGAAAGGGAAAAGCTCGTTGCAACGCCGACTCGCGGCTGAGAAATAAACAAAAACATATTTCCGCCTGCCCAGATTAACCCTGGGAGAATATTTCTGATCGCATACTTGTTAAAGGGTTTGTGTCTATAGGTTAAAACTAACCCCCCGACCACCATACCAATTGCCTGTGGCAGCAACGCGGACCAGCCGGACACATTGAATAATCTAGCCACTACTACATAAACCAAATAACCAAGAGTCGAAACAAGGAGAATCAAAATGCCCTTTTTCAAATTGCTTGGCTCGCCCTCTTTTTTATCATTCTTATCTTCCAAGGACGTGAGAATGATTCCCACAATGATAAAGATCAAAGCGAGAACGCCAAGCGTAATCGCAATCGGTGTTGACCATTCGCGGAACACGATCACACCGAACAGCGAGGTGGAAACGAGCTGCATTCCTGTGGAAATCGGCATTGTTTTCGACACGCCCATCAATTGAATGCTTTTCAGCTGGTTGGCCTGTCCAAGTGACCAAAATAAGCCGGATACGATTCCAACAATAAAAATGCGAAGGGACAGAACGGGCTGAACAAAAAAGTAAATAACGATAGAAACAATGAGTGCCCCGATCGTCGTTCCCAGTGTCTGGCTGTACGGCCCGCCGCCTAATTTCACATTGAAGAGAACAATGCTCCCCCAAAACAAAGCCGGGAGAAGAGCCAATAATAAATCCATTGTTGGGGAACCTTCTTTCAAAATGTATTTGCTGTTATTTTGGCTGGAATTGTTGTGATTATTCGCCGGAACACAAAAAGAGCTGCCGGAAAATCCGGCAGCTCTCATGAGCGTGCATTCTTTTATAAACCGATGGACAAATATTTTGTTTCAAGGTACGGCTCGATACCTTCTGAACCGCCTTCACGGCCAATGCCGCTTTCTTTCATTCCGCCGAATGGCGCTTGAACCGCTGACGGTCCGCCGTCATTCCAGCCGATAATGCCATACTCTAGATTCTCGGAAATATAGATGCCGCGGCGGTAGTTTTCTGTGAAGAAGTAAGCAGCCAAGCCATACGGTGTATCGTTGGCAAGCTGAATCGCTTCATCAATATCAGAAAACGTGACGATCGGGGCGACCGGGCCGAATGTTTCCTCATGCATGATGTTCATGGACGTATCGACATCGGTGAGCACTGTCGGATTCACAAAGTAGCACCCTTTGTCATCGTTTCGGTCATATGTGCCCCCAGCAATCACTTTCGCGCCTTTTTCAACCGCATCATCAATTTGGCTGACGATTTTTTCGAAGCCTCGTTTGTTAATGATCGGGCCGACATTGACGCCTTCCTCAAGTCCATTTCCGACTTTCAGCTTAGACACTTGCTCGCTCAGTTTCGCAGCAAATTCATCTTTAATGGATTCATGAACGATCAGGCGGTTGGCACATACGCAGGTTTGGCCGGCGTTTCGGTATTTGGACGCCATCGCCTGTTCAACGGCAAGGTCAATGTCCGCATCTTCATCTACGATCAGCGGGGCATGTCCGCCGAGTTCCATTGAGACGTGCTTCACGGTGTCCGCGCTGTTTTTCATAAGGATTTTCCCTACAGGTGTTGAGCCTGTGAAGGTGATTTTGCGGATTTTCGGACTGCTTGTGAACACATTTCCGATTTCTTCTCCATCGCCGATTACAACCTGAAGAACATCCTTCGGAATGCCCGCTTCATATGCGAGGCGCGCCAGTTCATAAGCAGACAGCGGTGTGTCCGGCGCCGGCTTGATGATAAATGTACAGCCGGCGGCAAGAGCAGGCGCCGCTTTGCGTGTAATCATCGCATTCGGAAAATTCCAGGGCGTGATAGCTGCAACGGGGCCGACCGGCTGGCGTGTGACAACAATTCGTTTACCCGTTGTCGGGGCCGGGACCGTTCTTCCGTACACACGCTTCGCTTCCTCTGCGAACCATTCGATATAGCCTGCGCCGTAAAGTACCTCGCCGACTGCTTCCTGGTATGGTTTTCCGTTTTCCTTTGTAATTAAATCTGCAAGCTCTTCTTTATGTTCAACAATCAGCTCATACCATTTTTTCAAAAGAGACGTTCTTTCGTTCGCTGATGTTTTAGACCACGTTTTAAACGCTTGATGTGAACGTTCAATGGCTTCTTCTACCTCTGTGGCTGATTGCTGAGGAATCGTTTTGATCTCCTCGCCCGTAGCCGGGTTGTAGACCGTTAATTGATCTGGCATATTGAACATTCCTTTCTTTTCATGATTACTTAAAATGATAGCAGACCCGGCCATTTTCTTTCCAATGATTAAGCTCGCAGGCCCGCCTCCAAGATGCTGAGCCCTTCATTTAATAGGCTGTCTGAGATGACGAGCGGTGTCAAAAAGCGGATGATATTACCGTTAATTCCCGCTGTCAGCAAAAGTAATCCGTTTTGATTCGCATAGGCCGCGATCGCTGCTGCTTTTGTCTTATCAGGCTCACGCGTGTCAGGATCCTTGACGATTTCGATTGCGGCCATCGCCCCGAGTCTGCGGATGTCACCGATGAACGGGAATTCTTGTTTCCACTCATACGCCTTGTCTTCAATGATTTTGCCAATTTCTTCAGATCGCTCATTCAGTCCTTCTTCTTCGATAATATCCAAGACTGCCAAAGCCGCCGCGCAGCCGAGCGGGCTGCCGGCATACGTGCCGCCCAGCTCCCCTGGCGCTGCCGCATCAAGCATTTCCGCACGCCCGATCACACCGCTTAATGGCAGGCCTGCCGCAAGCGATTTAGAAACCGTGATCAGATCGGGCACTACATCAAAGTGCTCAATTGCGAAATAAGTGCCAGTTCTGGCAAAGCCGGTTTGGATTTCATCAGCAACAAAAACAATGCCGTGTTCTTTGCAGAATGAAGCGACGTGCTGTACGAACCGTTTCGAAGGAATAATAAATCCGCCTTCTCCCTGCACTGGCTCCATCACGACACACGCCACCGTTTCAGGCGCCACTGAAGCGATAAAGAAATCATTGAATGCTTGAATGACCATATCGTCATAGCTTTCATCACTCATGCCGGCCGGCTTCTGATAATAATAAGGGAACGGCGCTTGATAAACCTCTGGCGCAAAAGGCCCGAAACCGAATTTATAAGGTTTTACCTTGCTTGTCATGCTCATCGTCATATTCGTGCGCCCGTGAAACCCGCGTGTAAACGAGACAACGCCTTGGCGCTTTGTATACTTTCTGGCGATTTTCACAGCGTTTTCGACCGCTTCTGCCCCTGAGTTAAGAAAAATCGCTTTTTTCTCATGGCTGCCCGGCGCGATGCCGCACAGTTTTTCTGCTAATTCGATATAAGTCGGGTACATCATGACATTAAAACCAGGATGAATCAGCTCCTCCGCCTGCCGCTTCACAGCCTCAACCACCTTCGGATGCGAGTGTCCGACATTTAACGTGCCGATGGCGCCTGCAAAATCAATAAATCTCCGGCCATCCAGATCGTACAGCTCGGCCCCTTCTCCTTTGACCGCCAGACTGCGGTTGCCGTTGCTCACACCTTTTGACACAAATTGATCCCGTTTTTGCTGCCATTGTGCAGTTGTGATGCTTGCTGTTGTTTGACTCATGTGAATATCCCCCTGTCGGTATTTTCTTATCATTCTGACTTCTCTTTGGTATGATGAAAAGTACCAATTATAACTTTTTGATGGTATCAGAAGGAGAAACTACAAAATGGATATCACGATTACACTCGATCGTTCAGAACAAGCCGATTATATCTATCAGCAAATTTATCAAAAGCTGAAAAAAGAAATCCTCAGCCGCAATCTGCTGCCTCACTCGAAGGTTCCCTCCAAGCGGGAGCTGGCTGAAAATCTCAAGGTCAGCGTAAATTCAGTGAATTCAGCCTATCAGCAGCTGCTGGCTGAAGGGTATTTGTACGCCATTGAACGAAAGGGTTTCTTCGTGGAGGAACTAGACATGTTTTCCGCCGAGGAGCACCCTCCATTTGCACTGCCGGATGATCTAAAAGAGATTCACATCGACCAGAGCGATTGGATATCGTTTTCACACATGAGTTCCGATACAGACCATTTTTCGATCAAAAGCTGGTTCCGCTGCGAGCAAAAAGCGGCCTCCCGCTCATACCGCACGCTCGGCGATATGTCACATCCGCAAGGGATATATGAAGTGAGAGCGGCCATTACCAGGCTCATTTCCCTGACGAGGGGTGTAAAATGCAGGCCAGAACAAATGATCATAGGGGCAGGCACACAGGTGCTCATGCAGCTGTTGACTGAGCTTTTACCCAAGGAAGCCGTGTATGCGATGGAGGAGCCTGGCTACAGGCGCATGTATCAGCTTTTGAAGAATGCCGGAAAACAAGTCAAGACGATCATGCTGGATGAAAAGGGCATGTCGATTGCTGAAATCACCAGACAGCAGCCAGATGTACTGGTGACCACCCCGTCACATCAGTTTCCGTCCGGAACGATTATGCCTGTATCCAGAAGAATTCAGCTGCTGAACTGGGTAGCCGAGGAGCCGCGCCGATATATCATTGAGGACGATTATGATAGTGAATTCACATATGATGTAGACAGTATTCCGGCGTTGCAAAGCCTCGACCGTTTTCAAAATGTCATCTATATGGGAACCTTTTCAAAGTCCCTTCTCCCCGGCTTGCGGATCAGCTATATGGTGTTGCCGCCTGAGCTGTTGAGGACATACAAACAGCGGGGCTATGATCTGCAGACTTGCTCATCACTTACACAGCTCACCCTGCAGGAATTTATCGAGTCTGGTGAATATCAGAAGCATATAAAAAAAATGAAGCAGCATTATAAAGAAAAGAGAGAACGCCTGATCACCGCTTTAGAAGCAGAGTTCAGCGGAGAGGTTACCGTAAAAGGGGCAAATGCGGGGCTGCATTTTGTTACCGAATTTGATACCAGGCGCACCGAACAAGACATCCTGTCACATGCTGCCGGGCTGCAGCTTGAAATATTCGGAATGAGCCGATTTAACTTGAAGGAAGACAAGCGGCAAACGGGCAGGCCAGCTCTCATTATCGGCTTTGCACGGCTGAAGGAAGAAGATATTCAGGAGGGTGTGCAGCGGCTTTTCAAAGCGGTTAACGGACATAAAAAAATCCCCGTTACAGGGGATTGATTCACCAGCGGTCCTGGTCTACATTCAGCACGGCTTCAAGCAGGCCCGGAAATGCCTTTTCAAGGTCTTCAGCGCGAAGCGAATAATACCGGCGCTTTCCTTCTATCCGAACTTGAGCGATGCCTGATTCTCTCAAAACTTTAAAATGATGCGACAAAGTCGATTTGGCAACCTGCACATCTGCACAGGTGCTGCACGTTTTTTCTTTTGCTTCAGCTAATTGCTTGACGAGCTCTAAACGAAGCGGATCACTAAGTGCATGAAGAACCTTTGTCAGCTGCAATGTTTCTGTTTCTGGATGGTTTGGAATGTTCATGACACAAATGTATCACACAACAATTAGAATGACAATTTTACTATATAAGGGTTTTTCCTTTACCTCATTTAGAATACATGTTACATTTAGTTCGATGAAATTCGAACAATAAATTCGCATAACAACGGAGGAGATTTAAATGATCGTATTACAAGCTTACATCAAAGTAAAACCAGAAAAACGCGAGGAATTTTTGAGCGAGGCTCAATCACTTGTTCAGCATTCAAGAGCTGAGGAAGGCAACGCGCAATACGACCTATTCGAAAAAGTAGGCGAAGAAAATACATTTGTCATGCTTGAAAAATGGAAAGATGAAGCGGCAATGAAATTCCATAACGAAACTGCGCATTTCCAAGGGTTTGTCGCAAAAGGAAAAGAACTGCTGAGCGCCCCTCTTGATGTTGTCCGCACAGAGCTTAGCGAGTAAAGAAAGGGTGTCCCATATGAATGAAGTGATTAAATCTTTAAAAGACCACCGCTCGATTCGCAGCTACACAGATGAGCCTGTAGCTCAGGAGCAATTGGACCAAATCATTGAAGCGGTGCAATCAGCCCCTTCTTCTATCAACGGACAGCAAGTGACTGTGATCACAGTCCAGGATAAAGAGCGCAAAAAGAAAATCTCCGAGCTGGCAGGCGGCCAGCCATGGATCGATCAAGCTCCTGTTTTCCTGCTGTTCTGCGCAGATTTCAACCGGGCCAAAATTGCGCTTGAAGATCTGCATGATTTCAAAATGGAAATCACAAATGGATTGGAATCTGTTCTTGTCGGCGCAGTAGACGCTGGTATTGCCCTCGGCACAGCAACAGCAGCGGCTGAGTCACTCGGACTTGGCACAGTTCCGATCGGTGCGGTTCGCGGAAACCCTCAAGAGCTGATCGAACTGCTTGAGCTTCCAAAATACGTGTTCCCTTTATCCGGCCTTGTCATTGGGCATCCTGCCGACCGTTCAGCGAAAAAACCGCGCTTGCCGCAGGAAGCTGTCAATCATCAGGAAACTTATTTGAATCAGGATGAGCTGACGTCTCACATTCAGGCATACGACGAACAGATGTCTGAATACATGAATAAACGGACAAACGGAAAAGAAACAAGAAATTGGTCACAGAGCATCGCTTCCTACTATGAGCGCCTGTACTATCCGCACATCCGTGAAATGCTTGAAAAACAAGGATTTAAAGTTGAAAAATAAGCTCTTATTCGGCCTGTCGGATTTTCCGGCAGGCCTTTCATTTACCCGGTTAAAATCCATTGACTTCTATTTTGTTTATTTGGTAAAATTTTTTCATAGTTACTCATTGGTTTTCTGTGAACCAATGGGTTTTCTAATGTTCAAGAAAGAAGGAAGCCATGAGATGCTTGATAAAAAAACAGATATCTTGTTAGCCGCGCGAAAGCTTTTATCGGAAAAGGATTTTACGTCGGTTTCCATGCAGGCGATCGCAGAAGAATGTAAGATGTCAAAAGCTTCGATATATAAGCTGTTCCAATCTAAAGAAGATCTGCTTTTGGAGCTGCTGTCATTTAACCAGAAGCAAATGGTGGCCGCAGCCTCAAGACTTCAGGAAAATACCGCACTTACACCGGAGGAGCGTTTGACGCAAAAGGTCAAAATGGAACTGGAGGGCTTCAGGCGGAATCAGCAGTTTTTCAATATGCTGACCTACGGAAACCCCAAGCTGCATAATGACCGGGTCAAACAGCATATCCATCAGACCAGATCGACGATTATCTGCTGGCACCGCGATTCGCTGATCCAGGCGTATGGAGAAACCATTCTCCCGTTTGTGTGGGATTTGGTTATCATTCTTCACGGCATGATGCGTGAGGTTTTAATGCTGATCAAAATCGAGGAAAAACCGCTTGAGCTTGACCCGATCGCAGAGTTTATCATCAGCACCCTCAATCAGATTATCAAAAACAGGGAAACCCGCCAGTCTCTTCTTCCGCCCGAAGCCATCGAGCTTTATATTCATTCAGCATCCTCCTACAAGCCAAAGGATAAATCAGTCCTATTATCGGAAAGCCTGAAGGAATTACATAAAGGCATCTCTTCCCTGTCCGCCGCGGACTATGACGTAAATGAACTGACATCCGCAGCCGCCATGCTGGAGGAAGAAGCGAAGAAGGAAGATCCCCGCGCTTTTTTACTCAAATCACTGATTGGCTATCTGGAACAAACCAGTGTTTTAACACAGCCCGTTTCCATGTTAAAAACACTGTTAATTACTTAGAGAAAAGAAGGGATATGTATTGAACACAAGTATTGAACAAAAACCTTTTAACCGTTCTGTCATTGTCGGCATTTTGTTAGCCGGAGCGTTTGTGGCGATTTTGAACCAGACATTGTTGATTACCGCACTTCCCCATATCATGAGGGATTTCAATGTCGATGCCAACCAAGCACAATGGCTGACAACATCATTTATGTTAACCAACGGGATTTTAATTCCGATTACCGCGTTTTTAATTGAGAAATTCACAAGCCGGGCGCTGCTCATCACAGCAATGAGCATTTTCACTGCCGGAACAGTCGTCGGAGCGTTCGCGCCGAACTTCCCGGTTCTGCTGACAGCGCGTATCATTCAAGCGGCCGGAGCCGGCATTATGATGCCGCTCATGCAGACTGTATTCCTGACAATCTTTCCGATTGAAAAGCGCGGCCAGGCTATGGGTATGGTCGGATTGGTCATCTCATTCGCGCCTGCGATCGGACCGACTCTTTCCGGATGGGCTGTCGAAGCTTTCTCTTGGAGATCATTGTTTTATATTATTCTTCCGTTTGCTGTGATTGATTTGATTCTTGCCAGCATCCTGATGAAAAACGTGACGACTTTAAGAAAAACACAGATTGATATTTTATCAGTCATCCTTTCAACATTTGGGTTCGGCGGCCTTCTGTACGGCTTCTCAAGCGTCGGCTCTTATGGCTGGTCCAGTTCAACCGTCTTGATTTCACTGCTGGTGGGTGTCATCGCGCTGCTCTTGTTTATCACAAGACAAATGAAGCTTGAAAAACCGATGCTGGAATTCCGCGTCTTCACGTTTGGCGTTTTCAGCTTAACAACACTGCTGGGAACCCTCGTCTTTGCATTATTGATCGGTACGGAAACCATCCTGCCGCTTTATACACAAAATGTCAGAGACGTCACAGCTTTTGATACAGGGCTTATGCTCCTTCCGGGAGCCGTTGTGATGGGCTTTATGTCACCGATTATCGGCAGAATTTTTGACCGTGTCGGCGGAAGAGGGCTGGCGATTGCCGGTTTCTGCATCATCTTCCTGACATCTCTGCCGTTTATGCAACTGACTGACCATACGTCACTCGCTTGGATTGTCGTTTTATACACCGTTCGTCTCTTAGGCACCGCCATGATCATGATGCCGGTGACAACAGCCGGAATCAACGCGCTGCCGCGCCACTTGATTCCGCACGGAACTGCGATGAACAACACGATTCGCCAAGTCGGCGGCTCGATCGGAACCGCACTATTGGTTTCCGTGATGAGCAACCAGGCGGCACATGCAGGCACGACAAATGTAAAGCACGCCGCCCTGCACGGCATGAACGCCGCTTTTATTGTGGCTGCCGTCATTGCACTTGTCGGCTTCCTTCTCTCATTCACATTAAAGAAACCCCAGCGCCCTGCCGAACAGCAGCCGGCACGCTGATTAACAAAAAAGAGCCCCGCTATTTAGCGGAGGCTCTTTTTGGTTTTACTTTTCTAAACCGTCTTTCACTTCTTTGATCATTTGTGCCATAGACTCAAGACCGCCTCCTGATAAGTACCAAGTAGCAGAATCAAGGTAGACGACATGATCATTTTTCACTGCGTTTACATTTTTCACATAATCATTTTCAACGACTTGTTTAGTAGATGATGTTTCACCGATCGCTGTACCGCGGTCAATGACAAACAGGTAATCCGGGTTTGTTTTTGAAATGTACTCGTAAGAAACGCTTTGTCCGTGAGTAGACGCTTTGATGTTTTGATCAGCCGGTGTCACGCCGAACACGTCATGGATCAGGCCGTATCTTGATTTAGGACCGAATGCGCTGATCTTCCCGTCGTTCGCCATGATGACGAGACCGTTTTTGTTAAGCTTTTCAGCCGTTTTCTTTACATCTGCGATTGAATGATCGATTTTTGCGAGTTCATCCTTCACTTCATCTTCTTTATCGAAGATCTTACCGATTGTTTCTGCGTCAGACTTAAATGATTCCATATACTTCGCTGTGTCTACGCCAAGGTAAATTGTCGGCGCAATTTCAGAGAATTCTTTGTAAGACTCAGATTGTCTTCCTGAGATAATGATCAAGTCAGGGTCTAAATCTGCCACTTTCTCGAAGTCTGGCTCTTTTAAGCTGCCGACGTCAGCATATTTGTCATCCTTGAATTTGGACAGATATTTAGGAAGGGCTTGTTTCGGCAGTCCCGCTACTTTATCATCAAGTCCAAGTTTATCTAATGTATCTAAGCTTCCAAAGTCAAATACGACAACTTTTTTAGGGCTCTTCGGTACTTTTGTTCCGTTTTTGTCCAGCTGGTGTTTCACCGTGATTTGTTCTTCCTTAGAATCAGAACCTTTGCTGCTTGTGCTTTGGTTTCCGCATGCAGAAATCACAACTGCCGTCACCAAAGCGATGAATAGTAATGCGAACTTTTTCATGCTCTTCACCTCTTCTATATATTAAGAAAAATAGACACCTATTCTTTGATTATCAATCGTCTGAATCGGGATGGTCATATCGTAGATTTCCTCAAGCACTGACGTTTCTATCATTTCTTCAGGCGGTCCTTCTTTAACGATTCGGCCGTTTTTCAAAGCGACGATATAGTCAGAATAGACTGAAGCAAAATTGATATCGTGAATGACGACCACGATCGTTTTTCCAAGCTCCTCTACCAGCCGTTTCAGCAGTTTCATAATTTCAACTGAGTGTTTCATATCCAGATTGTTCAGGGGCTCATCCAGAAAGATATAATCTGTGTCCTGGGCAATGACCATGGCGATAAATGCCCTTTGGCACTGTCCGCCGCTCAGCTGATCCAAGTATTTGTCTTGAATGTCTTCCAGCTTCATATAGCTAAGCGCCTGGTTGATATGAACCCAGTCTTCCTCTGTCAGCCGGCCCTGTGAGTACGGAAACCTGCCAAAACTGACGAGGTCTTTGATCGTGAGCCTGATATTGATTTGGTTCGCCTGCTTCAAAATGCTCATTTTCTTGGCAAGCTCTTTGCTGTCACATGCTCCAATCTCTTGTCCGTCTATGTAAATCTCGCCGGAATCCTTTTTGATCAGGCGGCTCATGATAGACAGCAGCGTACTTTTGCCGGCGCCGTTAGGACCGATAAACGAGGTAATTTTGCCCTTTTGAATCGTGACTGACGTCTCTTCAAGAACAACTTTCCCGCCATATTGTTTGCTTACATTTCTGACCTCTACCATGATTTATTCTCCTTTAACAGCAAGTAGATAAAATAAATCCCGCCGGCAAAATTAATAATGACGCTCAGCGTCGTTGAGAAGGTAAACACTTTCTCAACCACAAACTGCCCTCCGACCAGCGCAATGATGCTGATGAAAACGGAGCCTGCGATTAAGTATGAATGCTTATATGTTTTCAGGAATTCTCTCGCCAGGTTGACGACCAGAAGGCCTAAAAACATAATCGGCCCGACTAGCGCTGTTGAAACAGAAACCAAAATCGCAACCACGATCAGCATCTGCTTCACCACTTTATCGTAGTCAATGCCCAAATTCACGGCGTGCTCGCGTCCGAGCGACAGCACATCGAAAAATTTTGTAAAACGCCAGACATAAACGCCTGTCAGCAGGAAGATGATGAACGCGAGCCATAACAAATCCGTATTGATATTGTTAAAGCTGGCAAACATCTTGTCCTGCACAACTTGGAACTCGTTCGGATCAATCAGCATCTGCATAAAAGAAGACAGGCTGCTGAACAGCGTGCCAAACACGATTCCGATAAGCAGAAGGAAAAAGATATTTCTCCCCTCACCCTTGAACATGATCTGATACAAAACAAGAGAAAACAGTATCATCAGCAGAACAGAGATGATAAAGTTGATGTTTTTATTCATGATGACCATATTCGCAGAACCGAACAAAAAGATAATGCCAGTCTGAATCAGCATGTAGAGAGAATCAAGGCCCAAAATGCTCGGCGTCAGGATGCGGTTGTTCGTAATCGTTTGAAAGATCATGGTCGAAAACGCAATCGCTCCCCCAGTCAGCACAATGGCAGCGACTTTTTTGATTCGTCTCGGCAGGGTGTAATCCCAATTGCCTAAGTCATAAAACAAAAACAAGCCAATACATACAATGGCTAAACCAACGAGCAAAGCTATTTTCATCTGGTTACGCATAGGCTTTTCTCCTTAACAGCATAAACAGGAAAATGCCGCTGCCGATGATTCCGACCATCAGGCCAATCGAGATTTCATAAGGGAAGATAATGATTCTGCCCAGTATATCGCAAAACAGCACAAACACCGCTCCCAACAGCGCAGTATGCGGCAGGCTGCTCTTCAGATTGTCTCCTCTGTAAATCGATACAATATTCGGGATGATTAAACCGAGAAACGGCAGCATACCGACAGTCAAAATGACAAGGGACGTGATCAGGGACACGATAATGAGCCCGATGTTCACAACCCGTTTGTACTTGAGGCCGAGGTTGACAGAAAAGCTTTCACCCATACCGGCCAATGTGAATTTATCCGCATACACATAGGCAATGATGACGAGCGGAATACTCAGATAAAGAAGCTCGTATCTTCCTTTCACGACTAAAGAGAAGTCTCCCTGCAGCCATGATGACACATTCTGGATCAAGTCATATTTATATGCGATAAATGTCGCGATTGAACTGACGATATTCCCGAGCATTAAACCGACAAGCGGAATAAAGATGGTGTCGTTAAACTTGATTCTTTCAAGGATTTTCATAAACAGAAAATTTCCTGCAAGGGCAAAGACAAACGCGACCAGCATTTTGATTAAAGGACTGGCGGATGTAAACAGCAGCAAGGAAATTAAAATGCCGAGCCTCGCCCAATCCATCGTGCCCGCCGTCGTCGGTGACACGAATTTATTTCTGCTGATCTGCTGCATAATCAAACCGCAGATGCTCATGCTTAATCCCGCGATGACAATGCTGATCAATCGCGGCATACGGCTTGCAAACAGCGTTGACGCCTCTTGTTTGCTTAAATCGAAGAGATCAAGCGGCGACAGATCTTCTACACCGATAAATACAGATGTGACTGCTAATATGATAAGTAGAATAAATAAGTAACGTAGCTTCATGCTGCCTCCTTACATCCTTACAGCAAAAAGAACGTATCTCCTACTCCGCAAGGACTCAAAACAATATGGCCATATAGTAATTGATTATCATTATCATTTACATATTACCATTTTTATAGGGTTAGTCAATATTCTTTAAAAATATTAACCTAGTCATTTATCAATTTTACTAATCATTCTAACCATTTTCCATCCCAAAACGTTAGGCTGTTTACCATATTTATCTTTATAACGCAGGCATACGGTCAGCAAACCTAACATTATTCCTCGTGAAAAATACAAATGTTCTCCTGAGAAAGAAATTCCCCCTTGATTTACAGTACTGAAAGAGAGATAATAAATACTAAATTTGTGTGAAAATTTTAAACATTAGGAGATGTAAACATGAAGGTCGTTAAATTCGGAGGCAGCTCACTTGCTTCAGGCGCCCAGCTTGACAAGGTGTTTCACATCGTTACCTCAGATCCGGCACGGAAAGCTGTAGTCGTTTCAGCTCCGGGAAAACGCTATGCCGAGGATACGAAAGTGACTGATCTCTTAATCGCATGTGCAGAACAATATTTGGCAACAGGCAGCGCACCTGAACTGGCGGAAGCTGTTGTGGAACGGTACGCTCTCATCGCCAATGAGCTTCAGCTGGGGCAAAGCATTATCGAAAAAATCAGAGATGATCTGTTTACGCTTTTAGAAGGAGACAAAAGCAATCCCGAACAATACCTTGACGCAGTCAAGGCCAGCGGAGAGGATAACAATGCCAAACTGATCGCCGCTTACTTCCGTTATAAAGGCGTCAAAGCGGAATATGTAAACCCGAAGGATGCCGGCCTCTTTGTGACAAATGAACCCGGCAACGCGCAAGTTCTTCCTGAATCCTATCAAAACCTCTATCGTCTTCGGGAACGTGACGGACTCATCATTTTTCCCGGTTTTTTCGGATTCAGCAAGGATGGCGATGTGATCACATTCTCACGGAGCGGTTCTGATATTACCGGTTCGATTCTTGCCAACGGACTACAAGCCGATTTGTACGAAAACTTTACAGACGTGGACGCTGTGTATTCTGTCAATCCGTCCTTCGTTGAGAATCCAAAGGAAATCAGCGAGCTGACATATAGAGAGATGCGGGAGCTGTCCTACGCGGGCTTTTCAGTGTTTCATGATGAAGCGCTCATTCCGGCATTCAGAGCGGGGATTCCTGTTCAGATCAAAAATACGAACAACCCCTCAGCCAAAGGCACCCGCGTCGTCAGCAAGCGGGATAACACAAACGGGCCTGTCGTCGGCATTGCCAGCGACACCGGTTTTTGCAGCATTTATATCAGCAAGTATCTCATGAACAGAGAAATCGGTTTTGGCCGCAGAGCCCTTCAAATCCTGGAGGAGCATGGTTTGACGTATGAGCATGTTCCATCGGGAATCGATGACATGACAATCATTTTACGGCAGGGGCAAATGGATGCCGCCACTGAACGCAGCGTCATCAAACGGATCGAAGAGGATTTGCATGCCGATGAAGTCATCGTCGAGCATCATCTCGCCCTGATTATGGTTGTAGGGGAAGCGATGCGCCACAATGTCGGTACAACGGCAAGAGCCGCCAAAGCATTATCAGAGGCACAGGTGAATATCGAAATGATCAATCAGGGGTCTTCTGAAGTGAGCATGATGTTTGGCGTAAAAGAAGCCGAAGAAAGAAAAGCCGTTCAAGCGTTATACCAGGAATTTTTCGCGGGCGTGCTGATCTCTTAATCGTACATAAATAGCGGGCGGCAGCGCCCGCTATTTTTTTATATCACCTTCATATAGCCGAATTCTTCATTTTTTCTCTTGTCCACTATTATCCCTGCCAAATGGATCGGTTCAGCATATCTTATAGTATCCTTCATAGGGAGGTGAAACCTTATGTCAGGATACTCTAACGGCGGCGGTTACGGCGGCATCAGTTCTTTCGCTTTAATCGTTGTATTGTTTATTCTATTAATTATCGTAGGGACTGCGTTTGTTGGCGGCTTCTAAGCTGCTGACCGTCTCTGCGGGACCCTGTCCGCCACAGTTTTGCAGCATTTGCTGAAGCAATCTCGCAAGGAGGTGCACAAAATGTCAGGTTACGGAACTTCTTTCGCTTTGATTGTTGTGTTATTTATCCTCTTGATCATTGTGGGAACTGCATTTGTAGGAGGCTACTAAATAAACGTAATCTCCATGAAGGCGGCACCGCAAGACTATGTCTTGCGGTGTTTTTTTGAAAAGAAAAACCCCTTCTCGCTAATGAGAAGGGGCTTGTTCTTACGTCATTCCTCTTTCTGTCACATGAAAGTCGAGTGCTTCCGCATTAGCAGAAACGCCAGCCGCTGTAAAAATCGCGGCTGCGGCCAAACAAATAACAAACAACTTAGATTTCAATTTCATACAAACCTTCACTCCTTTGTATTTGTTTTCTTGCCTCTTCAACTTGTAGAAAGTAGGAAGCAGACAGTTTAAACCACTTCTGTTCATAGTAATATTTTGCTACTTCTAGGGCTAAATCCTCTATATCAGCGTACATATTTTTATTTTTTAAGTACTGGAAACATCGTTCGATTCCTTCTTCATTGGGCTGATCCAGATATAGGGATTGCAAAAACTCGAATTTTACGGCATAGTCTGCATCGTCTGTTTCTTTAGCATATTCATAGCCCCGCTTGTGATATTCCGAAGCTTTATCATGTTTTCCCTGTTTATAATAAATCAGGGTGATTAAAAAATAGGCTTGCGGGAGAGAATTGACGATCCTGCTGCTTTCAAATGTGGAGACCGCTTTTTCAAAGTAATCAATGGCAGGGTCTAGAAGGTCTTGATTGTAATAGCATAACCCGAGATTGTAGTATGCTCTTCCAACCAGCTGGGCTTTTTGTTCTGCTTGGGCCATGTTGAGCGCCAATTTGAAATGGCGTGCGGCTTGTTCGAAATTTCTTTCATCCATCAGGTTGACCCCGAACACGAAATGGCACTGAATGATTCTCACATTATAGGTTTCCTGCTCCACGTAAATTTCATAGGCGTTTTTTATATTAATCAATGAAAAATACGTTTGCTTCATATAATAATAAGCTTCCGCGATTTTAAAATAAAATTCAGCCCGTTCAATATGGTCTGCGACAAAGGAGAGCTTTTTCTCCGCCTGTTTATAGTATGTAATGGCAGAAATAAATTCCCGCTTATCAAATTCATACATCCCGCGAAAAAAATTCACGTAATAGTCGAGCAGCCCTTTGAGATCTGCCTGATTGCTGTCAATGTTTCTTGATAATTCAGACAGGCTTGGCTGGTCTTCGATATTTAATTTCTCTAACGGCTCAAGATAATCCAGCATAAGCTGGTGCCGGAATTCCATTAGTGAATAATAAAGCAGCAAGTTGGAATCATGCTGCATGTGTTTCAGTTCCTGCTGGATTTCAGCTTTTAACACTTCGGCATCCGGCACGCTGAATGTCCGGATATATCTGTACCACTCGTTAATTTTTTGACCGACCGCTGAAGAAGGAATTACCCCACTCTTCATTCCTTCACCCTCTCCCATCAAAAACTGTTTATGTCATATTTTATCATGTTTATAGGCCGTCCCAACCCGAAAAACACGCAATCTTTGTTTTCGGGAGCACGCAATAAACCGAAGCGGTGTGCAAAAAAGGCGGCTGCATCAGTTGATGCGCCGCCCTGTATGCTATTGCTGTTTTGCCGTTAAAGGAAGGCGGATGATGAACTTTGTGCCTTTCCCTTCTTCACTCTTGATTTCTACTGTGCCCTGGTGCATTTCAACGAGCTGCCTGACGATCGAGAGACCGAGTCCGTATTCACCGTATGCTGTGTTCGTTCTTGAAATATCTGCTTTATAGAATCGCTCCCAAATATGCTCAATATCCTCTTTTGGAATGCCGATACCCGTGTCTTCAATTTCAATAATCGTCTCTTTATAACCTTCCATTCCGCGCAGCCAAATGTTACCGTTTTGCGTAAATTGGATGCTGTTTTTCGTAATGTTGACGAGAATTTGAATGAACCGGTCATAATCGGCATGTACGATGACGTGATCCTCTACCTGGATCATCAGCTTGTTTTGTTTTTCTTCCGCCTGCTGCTGCAAGTGCTCTTTCACGATTTCAAACACCTCGATCAGAGGAACGTTTAGCTTGTTCAAGGTAATTTGCTGGGATCTGATTTTTTCATAATCCAGATTTTCTTTTACGAGCCGCAGCATGCGCTTCGTTTCCTCACTGATCAGCGAGAAGCATTTATCCTTCTTATCCTCAGGAATCGTATGGCTGTTCAGCCCTTCAACCAAACCGTTGATCGTCGTCAGCGGTGTTTTTAATTCATGTGACACGTCAGCGATAAACTGCCTTCTCCGCTTCTCAAGGCGATCGATTTCATCCCTTGACTGCTTTAGTTTTTTCGCCATGATATTAAAGTCAGACGCCAGTACGCCGATTTCGTCCCCGTAGCTGTTTTCCAAATGGATGTCATAATCGCCGGAAGCCACTTTATCTGTCGCTTCTCTCAGCTTTTGAATCCGTTTGACATGGAATTTGGACAGAAGCCAGCTCACGAGAATCGTAATCACAAGCGTGCTGATCACAGCGTAAAACATATAGAGGTTGACCTGATTGACCATCTGTTCAACACCGCTGATCGGAGAAATCAGCAGAACAGCGCCTTTAAATTCGTTCTGAACAAATATAGGCTGCGCCACAAGTGACACTTCATCATCAAAACGGCCATCTGCCCTGATCATGACAGTCTGCCCTTTTTTTAGCTTATTCCATTCTGACTTCTTCAGCTGTTCCCTTGGTGGGTGATGAAAGCCTTCAGGAAGAAAATAGGGCTGCTGCTCTTCATTAAAGATGATAAACTGCGTCTTTCTTGTGCTTAAAATGTCCTGATAAGGATAGAGCCTGCGCATGTCCACCTGGCCGGCTTGGAATTCATTTGCAATCTGCACCGCATATGACGTCAATTCCTCTACTTTGTTCTGATAGGCAAATTCCTTCACAAAGTGGGAAAACAGAGAAATGATAATGACAAACGCTAAAATCAAAATGCTGATATGGCTTAGCAGCAGCTGATATAAATATTTAATCTTCATCAAATTTATACCCTACTCCCCACACAGTATACAGGAAAGGCTTGTCCTCGCTGGCAAGCTTTTTCCGCAGCCGTTTGATATGAACGTCAACCGTCCGCTCATCTCCATAAAATTGATAGCCCCATACCTGCTCAAGCAGCTGTTCTCTGGAGAACACCTGCCGCGGATTTTGGACAAGGTAATAAAGCAGATCGAATTCCTTCGGCGTGAGATTTTCTACAGGCTCTCCGTTTAATAATACTTCTCTCGTCTTCTTATTAATGGTAAAGCATTCCGTTTCGATCATATCTTCATCAATAACTGCTTTGCCTGTCGCCTTGTATCTTCTGATGACGGCTTTGATGCGGGCAACCAATGTCAGCGGGCTGAACGGCTTTGTGACATAATCGTCCGCCCCCATCTCAAAGCCAATGACCTGATCTGATTCAGTGTCTTTGGCAGTCAGCATGATAATCGGCACCGTGCTTGTCTCTCTTATTTTTCTGCAGATGGTCACGCCGTCCATAGATGGAAGCATGATATCCAAAATGATCAGATCCCAATTTTCTTCCGTAAAACGCTGGTACCCTTCTAACCCGTCATGAACGAATTCCGCTTCAAAACCTTCTTTAAAAAAGAACATCTCCGTCATCGTACATACACTAACATTATCTTCTATCATTAATATTTTCATTATATCCTCCGGTTGTTTTGATGCTTTTTTATATAATAGCACCATTTTAAACAGAAGGTTTTGCGTTTCACAATTGTTAGTTTTTATTTCATCAACTAGAAATAGATTGTTCATATTTTTTTCATACCTTTGGACTACTATTAATTTATCAGCGGGCGCGCCCCAGAGGCGGTCTTATCCATAAAAAAACCTATACGGAGGAACATAAATGAACTTTATCAAACGGGCCTTTTGGAATATGAAGGCTAAAAAGGGAAAAACGTTATTGCAATTATTTGTGTTTACAGTCATATGTGTCTTTGTTCTATCAGGCCTTACCATCCAGTCGGCAGCACAAAAATCAAGCGAACTGGCCAGACAGGAACTCGGCGGAAGCGTGACACTTCAGGTTGACCGCCAAAAGCAAATGGAAAAACAGCAGGACAGCGGTGAAAAGCGCAGCTTCGAATCCACACCGATCAAAGTGTCTGATGCGAATAAGCTTGCAGCGCTTGATCATGTGAAGAGCTACAATTACACCACATCAGCTTCAGCCAACGCGGGAAACTTTGATGCGATTGAAAGCTCTAGTTCAAGTGATTCCAGCTCCAGCAGTTCAAGCTCAAACGCTAAAAACAGTCAAGGCGGAGGACAAGGCGGACCGCAAATGGTTCAAGCTGATCTTTCTATTGAAGGTGTCATCAGCACAGCATTAGTTGATGATTTCTCTGACGGGGATTCAAAAATCACAGACGGACGCGCGATTACAAAATCAGATGTCGGCAAAAAAGTAACAGTGATCAACGAAACTTTAGCGGAAGAAAATGATTTGAGCGTTGGCGATTCGATCACAATTGAATCAGCAACGGATGAGGATACAACAGTAAAACTGAAGATCGTCGGTATTTATAAAACAACATCTTCAGGAGATGACCAAGCCCAAAATTTCTCTTTCTTAAACCCTTATAACAAGCTTTATACGCCTTACACAGCAACAGCGGCGCTGAAAGGCGACGACTATAAAAATACGATTGACTCAGCTGTTTACTATATGGACGACGCGAAAAATATGGATGCTTTCGTAAAAGCAGCGAAGAAAACATCAATTGACTTCGATACGTACACACTGAATACAAACGATCAGCTTTACCAGCAAATGGTCGGACCGATTGAAAATGTAGCTTCTTTCTCTAAAAACGTGGTGTATCTTGTATCAGTGGCAGGCGCCGTCATTCTTGGCCTGATTGTCATGATGTCAATCAGGGAGCGCAAATACGAAATGGGCGTGTTAATGGCCATCGGTGAAAAACGATGGAAATTGATTGGACAGTTCTTGACTGAGATTCTGATTGTGGCCGTTATCGCTATCGGCCTTGCATCTGTGACGGGAAATCTCGTCGCGAATCAGCTTGGAAATCAGCTTTTATCCCAGCAAATCAGTTCATCAACCGATTCAACGCAAACCGCAAGCGGACAAATGCCCGGCGGCGGTGGCGGCATGGGCGGCGGAGTGTTCGGCCACAGTTCATCAAACGTAGACATTATCGATTCACTGAACGTCGCGGTTTCTATGAACGACATGCTTATTCTTGGCGGGATCGGCATCCTTATCGCAATCATTGCAACATTGCTGCCGTCAATTTCAGTACTGCGGCTTCATCCGAAAACGATATTGACAAAACAGGAATAGAAAGAGGCGGAACCTATGAGCTTATTAGAATTTCAACAAGTCGGCTACTGGTATAAAGACAAAAGCCAGCCATTGTTTCAGGATATTAACATCAGCTTTCAAAAAGGCAAATTCTACACAATCGTCGGCACATCAGGGACGGGGAAAACCACTTTCCTGTCTCTGGCAGGCGGACTTGACGCACCAAAAGAAGGAAACATCCTTTACGACGGAAAAGCGGTTTCTAAAATCGGCTTAACCAATTTCAGAAATCAATATGTATCAATCGTCTTTCAGGCGTACAACCTGCTCCCGTATATGACGGCTTTGCAGAACGTCACAACCGCTATGGAAATCACAGGTTCTAAAGAAAAGAACAAAGAATCATATGCGCTTGACATGCTGCAGAAGGTTGGCATCAACGAAAAACAAGCCCGGCAAAAAGTGCTCACACTGAGCGGCGGACAACAGCAGCGGGTATCAATTACAAGGGCTTTCTGCTGTGACACGGATCTTATCGTAGCCGATGAACCGACCGGAAACCTTGATGAGGACACATCAAAAGAAATTGTACGCCTCTTTCAGGATCTGGCGCACAAGGAAGATAAATGCGTCATTATGGTGACGCACGATGAACAAATTGCAAAAGTGTCAGACATCAATATCAGACTTTCAAGAGGAAGTTTTACTGTGAAGGAAAACGTCGCAGTCGTATAACAAAACGCGCCTCTGCCAGTGCAGACAGGGGCGCACCCTATATCCCCCTTTTATATAGAAGTGAACATAAAAAGAGCGGCGGCCGCATCCCCCCGCTCTTTTTATCATTTTTTTGCTTCCTCCCCTTTTGACTTCTCTCTTCGTTTCTTTTTCCAAACAGCCACAATAAACAGAAAGAGCGGAAACAATAATTGAAAAGGCAAATGAATATACAGCGGCACCACGTTCAGGCCTTCGTTCAAGTGCTCTGAAAAGTTAGTCGCGATCGTTATAGAAAGGATTAAGATGCCCAATCCCATCGGATAAGCCAATTGAGAGGGGTTCTTTTCCTTAAAGAGCGTAGATGTCCCAACCACAGTGGCATATAAGTAGAGGCTGACCTTAAAGAAGCCGCCGATGATCAGCGCCAGCATAAAAAAGACATCGAGCCGGTCTAAAAATTCTTCGACCTTGATTGTCTGGATCGTGCTTAAAAGCGGAAACTGGGATCTGAGTGTAAGATCAACATCAAGCACGCTGATATTAATCGCCACGGTGAGCGCCACAACCAATCCGCTAATAGCCATGGCGATCATCCCCATTTTTTTCACATCTTTTCTATCATTCAGGTTAGGGAAAATCATCACAAATAAAACAACTTCACCAAATGGGACGTACATGGTCTGCGTGAAAACAGAGTGAAGGATAGGAGAGATACCGTTTGCCAAAACCGGCTTTAAATTGTGCGGGTCTATAGTGCCTGAGACAATAATCAGCACGAGGCCGATCGCGCCCAGTAAATACATGGCCCCGAAAAGAAGTTCGGCCGCGCGTGCGAGTACTTCAATTCCTTTTCTTACGGCATATATGCTTACTACCATTAATAAAGCATTTACAATAATGATAGGTGTATCATGATAAGCAAACGTCAGCAGCATTTCTCCAAAGTCACGCAGCACCCTTGCGGCAATATAGGCAAAGTACAAGATATAGAGAAATGAAAACAGCCAGCTCAGCTTGGTTCCCAGCATATCATCCATATATTCTTTCGGAGAAGAATTCGGATAACATTGATAAATGCCTTGATACAAATAGAAAAGAAACAGTCCGATCGCACAGCCTAATAAAACTGCTATCCAAGCATCCCTGCCCGCCATCGAGCCCGGTGTAATCAATAAGGAGCTGCCCAGTTCAAAAATGATAATCATGACAAACAGCTGCCTTATGCTTATTCTGGCTTTTTCCATCTGTCACTTCCCCTTTCTTCAGACCTAATCATCTTTAAACTGGTGTTTGATCGGATTGTTTCGCAATCCCGTCCTTCTGATATACGTCTCGGCCTTCACATCGATGGGCAGTTCCGGCAAATATTCTTTGTCCCAAGTGTCCTTCATTTTCTCCCACTGCTCCGGATACTTTCTATATATCGTGTCACCAAAACCGATAAAATCTATTTTATTCTTCTTAATCTTTTTCACAGTATGGCTGATTTCCTTTTCAAGCTCTTTGTTGAGCGCTTTTTCAATAGCGGCCAGCACCTTGGGATCAGACAATTGGAAAGGGTATTTGACAGCATCTATAATACCTTCAACCGACACTTTCACATGGATGTACGGGCGTCCGTTCCGCATTTTCGGTACCAGCTTTGTATCTTGATGGGTAACCTGCAAGCTGACCGCATCCTTCGTCTTGCCCCAGTCAGCATTAATAAACGTATGCTGGATCTTATTCATAAGCCAGACTGCCCCCACGCTTTCATCATCTTCCAGCCAATACTTTAAATATCCTGCCTTATCAAAAACCGCCAAACCATCTGCCTGAAGAATGGCTTTCGGGTCAGTCGCCTGCGTGTTTTCCATGCTGACTCCTTTTTTATCGTCACCAATCATCATATATCCGGGGATGACCGGTGCCATAGTGTTGGCGGCAAGTGTTTTCAAAACGTCCTGAATATTGATTTTGACCACCCGCCCGTATTGTGCCTCCGTGAAATCGAGTGTTTTATTGACTTTATTTGACGGAATTTTATCAATCGGCGTCAAGATTTTCACAATATTTTCTGCTTTTGTTTTATGGGCAACGACGAATGTTGCTGTTGTCCTGAATTCTGTGTCCCGGTCAAGATTATCTAATACAAAATCCAAACCTTCTTCTTTTGCCAGCTTTTCATTGATCACGACTAGATTGGTATGGGCAAAATAAAGCCGCCGTGATACCTTCATGGAGGCTTTTCTGAGTGCTTCCGTTATATTGTTACCTTCAATCGAATAGACAGATACAGGCGGCCTGTCTCCAGCACCGCCTCCCTGAAGGCCGCCGGCAACATTTCCTGGATTGATAATTTGAAGATGCAGCACGTAGTTGCTGTCGTTTGTCCGATCGATGCCAATCGCCGAGATAATCGCAAGATCCGTCAGCTCTCTCTTATCCCAGCAGCCGGGCAGCACAATGACGCTCAAAAGCATGAGAACGGCTAATAGACATTTACGTACCATTCTGATCCCCTTCTTCCAAATCTTTGTTCACCATTCCTCGTGAAGCGGCCGGCTCTGGGCGTTGATCTTTCCCCTGCCGCACCTTATCTTCCTTGCTGACCGATTCCGGCCTTTTTTCATCGGCCCACCACGGAACCCGGAAAAGCGCGTCCTTTACGCCTTGTGAAGAAAAAGGTGCAAGCGGCGACATATATGGAACGCCGAATGAACGAAGACTGCATAAGTGGACAAACATCATAATGATCCCTAAAATCAGCCCGTAAAAACCCATAACAGCTGAGGCAATAATAAAGATAAACCGAATAAGCCGGGCTGAAATCGCCATTGCAAACGCCGGTGTTGCGAAGCTCGCAATCGCGGTGAGTGCCACGAAAATCACCATTGCCGGAGAGACGATACCAGCCTGTACGGCAGCCTGACCGATTACGAGCGCGCCAACGATTGACACTGCCGAGCCGACAACCCGGGGCAGCCTGACTCCCGCTTCCCTCAGAATCTCAAAAGCAACCTCCATCGTCAGCGCCTCCACAACAGCCGGAAACGGGACAATTTCCCGCTGGGCCGCAATGACCACTAACAGCTGAGTCGGTATCATTTCTTGATGAAACGTCGTGGCTGCCACGTATACAGCCGGAGCCACAAGCGAAATGAAAAAGACTAAAACACGAAGAATTCTTATGCTTGTCGCAATGTCAAAACGCGAATAATAATCCTCAACAGACTGAAAAAACTGGACAAATAAGGCCGGGGCAATAAGCACAAACGGTGTTCCGTCGACAATAATCGCGAATCTTCCTTCTAACAGATTACCCGCTACAACATCAGGGCGTTCTGTATGATACATAGTCGGAAACGTCGTAAAGGTTTCATCTTCAATCAGCTGCTCAATATATCCAGATTCCAAAATACTGTCAATATCTATTTTTTCCAGGCGCTGTTTCACTTCCTTCAGCACCTTTTCATCGCAAATTCCTTGAATGTACATGAGAGCGATATCCGTATTCGTAACAGAACCTTTTTTCATTTTTTCAACCCATAAATTCGGATTTTTAATGTATCGCCGGATCATGGAAATATTGGTTTGCAGAGACTCTGTAAACCCTTGGCGCGGGCCGCGGAATGACACCTGGGTGCTCGGCTCTTGGATGGAGCGCTGCTCTCCCCCTTGAGTGCTGCAAATCAAAGCTTCATCATGGCCATCAGCAAAAATGAGCGCATTGCCGAGCATTAACTCGGAAAAAAGCTTGTCCCAGCTCTTTTCCGCTTTCACCCCGCCCAGCGGGAGCGTTTTTTCAAGAATTTGCTGGATCGCATGAGTATTCTGGATAGACTCATCCTGTACCAATGGGTCAATTAACGACTCATGGATCGTGTTATTATTGACCAGCCCAGCAATATAGATAACAGCTAGGTGGACATGATCCTGCTCCCCGATTTTAATCTCGCGAATGATGACGTCAGAGCTGCTTCCGACTTCCTTTTTCGTTTCCGCTATATTCTTTGCCAAACTTGGAGAAATGAGAACCGGCTTTTCTTTTTCTTGCTGCTGTTCCTGATTCCTTTCGTCTGTATTCTGCTTGTCTTTTGAATCGGTACTGTTCTTTCGCTTAGAAAATAAAGGCATACACAAATACCTTTCCTTGTCGTTTTCTCATATTCTTCCTTTTAAAATTGAGATTATGCATTAGGGTTAGATGCGGTATAACTTCTCCGCCAACGATAGACACTAAAAGCGGAGGATGATGAAGCATGAAGATATTGGGCGTGACCGGAGTCATATTAATTTGTTTATTAGCTATTTCTGTATTGATGGACATGCTTCAAGGGTTCAGTTTAACAAAAGCCGTTTATAACAATATGTCCAGCTTTAAGATGACAACATTTGCTGAATGGGTCGTGATTTTATTTTTTGTGTTAGTACTTGTGAGAGAAATGTACGTGATCTATAAATCGAAAAAAAAGAACCCCTAGAGGGGGCGCTTTTTTCAGACGATAAAATTGCCGTCTATTGTATCACTGCTGTGTTTGTTGATTGTCCCTTTAAAAATGCGGTTGCCGATGATTTTGGAGTTGGTTGAGGTGTTTGTTTGAATAGCTGTCGCAGTGCCCGCGGAGAGGTTATTGATGGTGTTTCCTGAGACGATAGAGCCTGCAGAGCCATTGATATAAATCACAATCGGATTCCCGGCTGTTCTGTTGACTGAAATGGTATTATCAAAAATCTCATGCACACCGGCGCTGATATAGATGGTGACCAAAAGCGGAGATCTCTCTAAGTGGTTGCCGATAATTGAGGTTTTCGCACTTGTGGAGCAATAAATGGGGTAATTTTTGAACTCTTTAAATGTATTGTTTTTGATGATGGCGCCGGCATTGTTTGTGACGGAAACAGAATATGATTCCGGCACTGCTTCAAACGCGTCAGGATTCAGTGTATTCCCTTCAATCACCGCGTTCCCTTGAGCAATCCAAATGCCCCGGCTGAATTTTCTCAGGAGATTATCTTTAATGATCATATTTCCGCCGGAAACGTTCACACCGTCAACGACTTGAATGAGACAGTTATTCAGAAAAGCGATGTCATCTGACAGCACTGCGCGAAGACCGATGCTGCGCCTTGTTTCAGACAGTCCGTTTTGAATTTGGTTTCCGTCTACCTTTACATCGGAAGACTGATAAACCAATATCCCTGTGTTTTCAAAGTTGCTGATTTTGTTGTTCGTCACAAGAACGCTCTTTCCTCTGACATCAATTCCAGTTGAAAATCCGGTAATGAGGTTGCCAGCGATCACTGCATCACTGGTCTCTTTTCCTTGTGATACACCGAGTCCGGTTATCCCGACTCTTGGCGCAGCCGCCGCGTCTTCAGGGCGTCTCAGAATATTGCCCTTGATCACTGTTTGCGTCCCATATCCGTAGCTGATTGTATTGTCAGAGTGATTTCCTTCTATTAAAATGCCATACCCGTTAAAATTGGTCACAGAACTTGAAACGTTTCCAACAAAGTGGTTATTGCGAATTGATACATTAATCGGTTCCTCATAATCAACATCACCTTCGCCATATCCTTCAATGTCAATTCCGAATTTCGGCGCTGTTCCATTCCCCGTTCCGGCATCTTCAATCAAGCATTCCTCCACCGTGACCATGTCACATCCGGTAATGGAAATGTTATTTCTCCTCGACCGCCGAACCTCACAGCGGCGGATGATAATTTGCTCTGACGTTCGATAATCTTGATTGGTCTTTAATCCCCTTGGGCTGACTATGATCCCATCGCCGGTAAAATCAGAAATTTTCACATCATCAATGACAACATTCGAGCATCCTTCAATACATATGCCAAAGCCCCATTCATGGGTTGACCTTATCCCTGCCGAGGCATACGTATGCTCATCCCGTTCGCCGATAATTTGTCCCCCGGAAATGGTTATATTCTCTTGCTTGCCCACATAAAATGCGGAATAACCCCACGAACTATTCGGGATCACTTTCATGATACATTCGGGGTCCATCATAATCTCAAGGTTGCCGGGAACAATGATCCCCGCGTTTCGAAACCTCTGATTAAGATCTCCGCCAAGCGTTGCGTCTATTAAATATGTTCCCTTTGGAAACCAGACAGTATGATAGCCTTTCGATACAGCTGTACTGAGGCACTGATTAATCCGTTCTGTCGAATCCGTTTTACCATCTCCAGGAACACCGAAATCCGCTGCATTTAATATGAATTCAGCCAATTGCGAGCCTCCTTCTCTATGATTACTATCATGTTACTCACAAAGGCCCGATCTGCTTGTACATTTCTCTAAAATTTTATTAAAAAAATATAAAGGAATAGTTGTGTAAGAAAATCTCACGATAAAAAGTTTAAAAATTAGGAGGAAATCACTATTTTTAGGTATTTATAATTTTTCCAATATGGAACTATTTGAAATGAGTATAAATTATATTGACACAAGTATTATATAAGAATATGATTTTTATAATACACTTTTTTTAGAAAGGGTTTGGCTGACATGGCTTCGATTGATAACGAAAGTATCATTAAAAGCGTCCCGCAAAAAGGGTTCTTTGGTCACCCGCGAGGACTATTTACACTATTTTTCACCGAATTTTGGGAGCGTTTCTCTTACTATGGAATGAGAGCAATCTTACTTTACTATTTGTATACAGAGACGGTAAACGGAGGGCTCGGCTTTGACAAGGGCACTGCGGTTGCCATTATGTCGATTTACGGATCACTCGTATACATGTCCACCATTATTGGCGGATGGCTCGCTGACCGGGTATTCGGTACCGCAAACACCGTGTTTTACGGCGGCATATTCATTATGTTCGGCCACATTGCACTCGCCTATCCGGGCAGCGCGATCGCATTCTATATCAGCATGGTGCTTATTATTGTCGGAACAGGCTTATTAAAACCAAACGTTTCAAGCGTGGTTGGGGATCTTTACACGAAAGAAGACCCGCGCCGCGACTCAGGTTTCAGTATTTTCTACATGGGGATTAACCTCGGTGGTTTACTTGCACCGTTAATTGTCGGAACACTCGGACAGAAGTACAACTATCATCTCGGCTTCGGAGCTGCCGCGGTCGGAATGCTTCTCGGACTTATCGTTTTTGCTTTGACAAGAAAGAAAAACCTCGGGCTTGCAGGTTCCAATGTGCCGAATCCGCTGTCTAAAAAATCTGCAATTGGCACCGGAATCGGTGTTATCATTGTGGCGATCGCAGTGATTATCTCTGTACAAACAGGCGTGCTGACGATCAATCGTTTTATCGACCTTGTAAGTATTCTCGGTATTTTGATTCCTGTGATTTATTTCATCATCATGTTTACAAGCAAAAAAGCGGACAAAACAGAAAAATCCCGTCTTGCCGCTTACGTTCCTTTGTTTATCGGTGCTGTCATGTTTTGGGCCATTCAGGAACAGGGAGCGACCATTCTTGCGGTATACGCTGATGAACGCATAAGACTTTCATTGGGCGGATTCGAACTTCAGTCATCTTGGTTCCAATCATTAAATCCATTGTTTGTTGTCATTTTTGCGCCAATATTCGCATGGCTCTGGATGAAGCTTGGCAAACGCCAGCCGTCTACACCAGTTAAATTCTCAATCGGAATTATTTTAGCCGGATTGTCATTTATCATTATGGTATTCCCTGCTATGCAAGGAAAAGAAGCACTCGTAAGCCCGCTTTGGCTCGTTCTCAGCTTCCTGCTTGTCGTGCTTGGAGAGCTGTGCCTGTCTCCAGTCGGTTTATCCGTGACAACGAAACTGGCACCAGCTGCCTTCTCTGCACAGACAATGAGTATGTGGTTTCTGACTAACGCAGCAGCCCAAGCGATCAATGCCCAAGTAGCCGGATTGTTTGATAAAATTCCTGAAACAATGTACTTCGGCACCATCGGTTTGATTTCTATCGTTCTTGGCGGTATTCTCCTGCTGCTCTCGCCGGTAATCAAACGCGCGATGAAAGGGGTCTTATAATCAGAAACAGCCCGCGGATGTTGATCTGCGGGCTGTTTTTTATTGATCAAGCCATTTCCTGAAGCTTTGATCAAAGGCTTCTGGTTCTTCCAGCATCGGCTGATGGCCGCTCTTTTCAAAAATAACCTTATCAACATGGGGATATAAACCGTCAACAGCATCCCATAGCGAAACGGGTGCAACCAAATAATCATATCTCCCTAATCCGATATACACCGGCATACGAACATCAGCTAACCGCTGAAGAAGATCAATCCGGGCAAATGTATTGCCCCATAATTCATCAATGATCGGCATATTCGTGAATACGCCATCCCATAAGGCAGCTGCATGCGGCCGCTCTTGATAAAAGCTTTTCGCTTCAGCGCGAATACACATATGCACGAAGCGTCTTTCAGGATCTTTTTCAATGTCCTGCGGCAAATTCGCGATATCTTTTTCAAAGCGTTTCTTTCTCTCAAGGCTGGCTGTTTCCATGAAAAATGATTCACTTTTTCGCTGTCTTTCTTCACTGTTATCAGGCGCAGTATTGAAGAGCGCCACCTTCCGGACATGTTCAGGATATGTCCTGGCATATTCCAAAGCCATAAAAGCATGCCCGGAATGCCCCAGGATAATAATATCCTCAAACTGAAGAAATGTTCTCATCCTTTCGATATCAGCCAAGACGGCATCAAGCCTCGAATCCTCCGCACGAAGCCCTCGCTTAAGCTTAGCAAATCCCCTATGGTCGATAAAGACCCATTGATATTTCTGTTTGATATCTGAGGAAAAAAGGCGCGGATAGTAAACCGCACTCCCGATCACAAGGATGGGTGCGCCCTCGCCCTCAATTCGATAAGCTAAATCAAAGCCGTCCGAGTGACAGATCCCCGCACGTTCCATTTCTCACGCCCCCTTTGTTTTCATTATATAAAAAAAGCCTGACGCATGGCGTCAGGCTATCGATATTACCGTTTTAAATCTTCCAGGGTCTTTTCCCATCTGCCCAGCACCTCTTCAGGGCTGTGAAGCTGTATACGGACACCTGAAGTCAAATCAGCGTATTTCGCAACGTCCTCCTTCACTGAAACGATGCGGCAGGAAAAACGGTCTCTATCATATTCGGCATCTTTCAAAGGCGGTAAAGGCGCGCATTCAAGCTTTACATAATAGGCCGCTCCCTTCCACCACGCCGTGAACTGTGCTTTTCCTGTGCGAAGGATGTTGGCCGAAGTCATCGTGTTTTTCCACAGAGCGATTCGGATATCAGTTCGGCTCAGCGCGATAATTTCACCCGCACTGATCATAGCGGCATGCGGCCAGCCATCCTCTGATACTGTTTGCAGAACGAAGGCCTCATGCTGCTTCTCATTCAGGCATCTCCCGTCAAGCAGCTCAAAGAGACGGTCTGACATACTGTTCACGCCGATCAAGCCTTTCGTTCCGGCACCGCCGGAACTTCAATTGCTGTTTCTATTTCCTTTGGATCAATTTTAAACGCTGGATTGTATTTTTTGGGATTTGTAATGCTTTCCGGTTCACAGGATCTCCATGTAAAAAAGCATGTTTGGCACTGATAAACTTCCCATGCGCCTTCTACAGGCGATTTGCTCATGACTTCTCCCTTTTTTGAGTCGCATCGAGGACATGTATGCATTTCGAACATCCTTTCCTTATTTATTCATTAAGTCCATTAGTTTTTGTTCCCATTCTTTCGTTGTTAGCGGAGAATCAAGCGGCTGTGAATAATGGCCTCTTATTTCCGGCGCAACCGGTGTAGTGGCGTCAAGAATCATTTTGTGAGTGATTCCTGATGGATTGGATCCCGGATCAAGCGGCAGGACAGATAAGTCCGGAATGATGACCGCATCATGTTTCGGATGCATTTTGGTCGAAAGCGCCCACATGACCTGCGGAAGGTTGAATGGATCGACATCCTCATCAACGACAATGACCATTTTGCAGTAGCCGAGTCCGTGCGGCGTTGTGAGTGCGCGCATGCCGACCGCTTTCGCAAATCCGCCATAGCGGGTTTTTGTGGAAACAATCGCGATTAAACCGTGTGTGTACATGGCGTTCACTGCCACAATTTCGTTCGGGTACGCTTCTTTTAACTGCTGATAAAGCGGCACGCATGTGTTAATTCCGATCATGTAATCGCATTCTGTCCAAGGCATGCCTAAGTATAAATGTTCAAAGATCGGATTGTTTCTGTGATAGACGCGTTTAATTTTGATAATCGGCATGCTGCGTCCGCCGGAATAATGGCCTGTGAATTCACCGAACGGCCCTTCATATTCGCGCTCTCCGGCAATAATCTCACCTTCAAGCACCACTTCAGCGCCCCACGGAACATCCAGATCAGACAGCTTTGATTTGACGATGCGATATGGTTCGCCTTGAATCGCACCTGCCATTTCGTATTCTGATTGATCATAGAGAAGCGGAGTCGATGCCGCCGTTGTAATGACCGGCTCACAGCCGAGCGCAATAGTCACCGGAAGATTGATGCCGCGTTCTTCAGCTTGGCGCAGATGGATTGCAATATCGTGCTGCGGGACAGGCTGAATGCCGAGGCGGTCTTTTCCTTTGACCTGCATTCTGTAAATGCCGACGTTTTGTTTGCCGAAGTTGTCAGGGTCTTCAAGATCGCGGGAAATGACACATGCTTTGTCTAAATAGTAACCGCCGTCTCCTTGGTTAATTCTGAAAAGAGGCAGTATATCGAACAAATTGATGTCTTCTGTGATTTCATTTTCATGAAATGGCGCTGTTTCCTCACGTTTGACCGGCATCGGAAACTGGTCATAACGCTTTGCGAATTCAAAAAACTGTTCTTTTACCGGTGTGTCTTTCGGCATGCCCAGCATCATGGCATGGTTTGGCCAAGAGCCGATGACATTCATCGCAATTCGCGCGTTATGATAGCCGTAAATGTTGTTAAATAAGAGCGCAGGGCTTTTATCGCCAAGATTGCTGGCTGCCCGTGCGGCGGCCCCTAAATCCGGTTCCGGCTTTACCTCTTCATTCACTGTAAGCAGCTGTCCTTCTTTTTCAAGGGCAGTGAGAAATTCTCTGAAATCTTGATAAGCCATGATCAAGCTCCTCCTTTTTGTTTTTCAATCCCATTCCAGCGCTTCGCTTCAGGAAGCCGAATGCCGAATTGGTCCAACGTTCTAAAAACAATATGGTCAACCATTTCCTCTAAGCTGCTCGGCTGATTATAAAATGCCGGCATCGGAGGAAGAATGATGGTACCCATTTTCGTAAGCGCTAGCATATTTTCGAGATGAATTTGGTTCAAAGGCGTCTCTCTCGTTAAGAGGACGAGTTTTTTTCTCTCCTTGAGCATGACATCCGCCGCACGTGTCAGCAGATTATCCGCCATTCCGGTGCGAATGCTTGCGAGAGACTTCATGCTGCACGGCGCAACAATCATTCCATCGGTATCAAACGACCCGCTTGAAATGGCTGCCGCCTGATCCTTATGTGAGTAAGTGTATGTGGCCAGTTGTTCTACTTCTTGTAAGGTATAGCCTGTTTCGTGTTTGATCGTGACGTTTGCCCAAGGAGACACAACGAGATGGGTTTCCACTCCGGCGGCCTTCAGCCACTGCAGCAGCCTGACCCCGAAAATGGCCCCTGTTGCCCCTGTCATTCCGACAACGAGTTTCACTTTGCCCCCTCCTTTACGCTTGAATTCTGCTTTCATTTCAATCATACTCCTGATATATCCATATGAAAAATATCTATTAAATCTATATTTAATACCTAAAAGGTATGATAAGGAGGCGCTTTCTTTTGGACATTCGCCAGCTTCGATACTTCATTACCATTGCCCAAGAACAGAAAATCACGTCAGCAGCCAAAAAGCTTCACATGGCGCAGCCGCCTTTAAGCAGGCAGCTCAAACAGCTGGAGGACGAACTTGGTGTTGTCCTGTTTGACCGGAACAAGAAAAAACAAATGACTCTTACATATGAAGGAGCTGTTTTTCTAAAAAGAGCAAAAGAGATTCTGCATAGGTTTGAAGATGCAGTCATTGAGGTACAGGAGCTGAAGGAGGAAGTAGCCGGCACACTTGCCGTGGGATCAACGATTTATTGCGCGGCTCTGATGCTTGAAAAAGTAACACAGATCAAAGAGAGATACCCCCATCTCACCTTTAATATTTGGGAAAATGAACCCGCGACACTGTTGGAACTGCTGGAAAGCCGGCAAATCGATGCGGCGGTCACGACAACACTGATCAAAAGTGACACCGTCCAATTCAAACAGCTTGATGACATTCCATGTGTGCTCGTGCTTTCAGATGAAGCCGGATATCCGTGCGGAGACACCATTAAGATGGAGGACATTCCTTCATTTCCGCTGATCCTGCTGCGGCCTGTCAACGGAAAAGGCGTTTATAATCAGGTCATGAATGAATTTCATCGTTTGAACCTGGAGCCGCGCATTGTTTGTGAATGCCACGACTCTGCAACTTTGCTCAGCCTCGTGTCATCCGGATTTGGCGCGTCTATTTTGCCTGTCACAATGATTCCCGTTCATATGAGAAATCACGTTCACACCGTCCATATCGAAAATAATCCCTTCATTATGACACCGGCTGTCATGTGGAGAACGGACAGTTATTTGCCTAAACCGGCACAGCAATTTTTGGATTTATTTTAAAAGATTTGTCTTATGAAAACCAAATACTTGACTCATACTAAAAAAAAGTTATCCTTTAGATTTGTAAGCTAATTTTTTATTTCAATAAAATCAACCAGAAAAGTGGGGAATAAGATGAAAAAAGCATTATTGGCTTTATTCATGGTCGTAAGTATTGCAGCTCTTGCAGCTTGCGGAGCAGGAAATGACAATCAGTCAAAAGATAATGCCAAAGATGGCGATCTTTGGGCTTCAATTAAGAAAAAAGGTGTGCTCACAGTCGGAACGGAAGGAACATATGAGCCGTTCACTTACCACGACAAAGACACTGATAAACTGACTGGCTATGATGTCGAAGTTATCACAGAAGTCGCAAAACGCCTCGGGCTTAAAGTCGACTTTAAGGAAACACAGTGGGACAGTATGTTTGCCGGCCTGAATTCCAAACGGTTTGACGTTGTTGCCAACCAAGTCGGAAAAACAGATCGTGAAAATCAATATGATTTCTCAGATAAATACACAACATCAAGTGCCGTTGTCGTAACGAAAAAAGACAACAACGATATTAAGTCTGAAGCAGATGTAAAAGGAAAAACGTCAGCTCAATCACTGACAAGCAACTACAACAAATTAGCTACAAATGCCGGCGCTAAAGTAGAAGGCGTTGAAGGCATGGCGCAGGCCCTTCAAATGATCCAGCAAGGCCGCGTCGATATGACATACAACGATAAGCTTGCCGTATTGAACTACTTAAAAACATCTGGCAATAAAAACGTGAAAATCGCGTTTGAAACAGGTGAGCCTCAGTCAACATATTTCACGTTCCGTAAAGGAAGCGGCGAGGTTGTTGATCAAGTCAACAAAGCATTAAAAGAAATGAAAGAGGACGGGACTCTTTCTAAAATTTCTAAAAAATGGTTCGGCGAAGATGTTTCTAAATAATCTGCCGGCATTGACGCTTGGCACGGCGATCCCGTGGGATCTGGTGCAGCAGTCATTCTGGCCGATACTTTCAGGGGGAATCTACTATACGATTCCCCTTACGATTCTTTCCTTTATATTCGGAATGATCCTGGCGCTGATTACGGCGCTTGCCAGAATGTCGAAAGTGAGACCTTTGAGATGGGTGTTCAGCGTATACGTATCCGCAATACGCGGCACTCCTCTTCTCGTTCAATTGTTCATCATTTTCTACCTGTTCCCGGCCTTTAACGTCACATTAGATCCATTTCCAAGCGCAGTTATCGCCTTTTCTTTAAACGTCGGCGCCTATGCATCTGAAATCATTCGGGCATCTATTTTATCCGTGCCGAAAGGGCAATGGGAAGCTGGCTACACAATTGGCATGACACATCAAAAAACGCTGTTCCGCGTCATTTTGCCGCAGGCGTTTCGTGTGTCGATCCCGCCATTATCCAATACCTTTATCAGCCTGATTAAAGATACATCCCTCGCCTCTCAAATTCTGGTCGCTGAGCTGTTCAGAAAAGCCCAGGAAATCGGCGCGCGGAATCTTGATCAAATTTTAGTGATCTATATTGAAGCAGCCTTTATTTATTGGATTATCTGCTTCCTGCTCTCACTCGTCCAGCATGTCATCGAACGGCGTCTTGACCGCTACGTGGCCAAATAAGGAGGTTCCGAGTATGCTTACCGTTAAAGGATTAAACAAATCATTCGGTGAAAATGAAATTTTAAAAAAGATAGATATGAAGATTGAAAAAGGAAAAGTCATCGCCATACTTGGGCCTTCAGGTTCAGGAAAAACGACGCTGCTCCGCTGCCTGAACGCTCTGGAGATCCCGAATCGCGGAGAGCTTGCATTTGATGATTTCTCCATCGATTTCTCCAAAAAGGTGAAACAGGCGGATATCCTAAAGCTTCGCCGAAAATCCGGAATGGTGTTTCAGGCGTATCACCTATTCCCGCACCGCACAGCCCTCGAAAACGTGATGGAGGGCCCTATTCGGGTGCAAAAACGGAACAAAGAGGAAGTCAGAAAAGAAGCGATTCAGCTTCTTGATAAAGTCGGATTGAAGGACAAAATGGATTTATATCCGTTCCAGCTTTCCGGCGGCCAGCAGCAGCGCGTCGGCATCGCCCGCGCACTGGCGATTCAGCCTGAGCTCATGCTGTTTGACGAACCGACCTCAGCGCTTGATCCCGAGCTTGTCGGAGAGGTGCTGAAGGTTATCAAGGACTTAGCCAATGAAGGCTGGACCATGGTCGTCGTGACCCACGAAATCAAGTTCGCGCAGGAGGTTGCGGATGAAGTCATCTTCATCGACGGCGGCGTTATCGTGGAGCAAGGACCGCCGGAGCAAATTTTCTCCGCACCAAAAGAAGAACGGACACAGCGGTTCTTGAACCGGATTTTGAACCCGCTGTAATAAGAAAAACAGGGCGCCAGCGCCCTGTTTCAGATTATTGACAAAATCCTAAAACGATTTTCGTTTTAGGATTTTGTGATTTTCAGCGTGATTGAAAACCTTTGAAGTCTAGGAAGGGCGAGCATTGGAGCACAGCGAATGTTAAATTCGTGAGCACCGAAGCACAGGCCTGACAACGAATGCAAGGGTTTTCCAACACGCTGAAACAGGGCGCCTACGGCGGCCCTGTTTTTTTGTTGAGCCCCTTTCGCCTATTCCGCCCTTCTGTCAGATGTGCTACAATGACAATCGACTGATTTTTACGAAAGAAGGGACCTCACGTGAAGCAAGAACTTGTTCTGCGCTGGACATTTTATTTTGCCGGTTTGATCATTTTGGCTTTTGGTGTATCCCTGACGATAGAAGGAAAAGCACTCGGCATTAGTCCGTGGGATGCATTTCATTACAGCCTGTTTCAGCACTTCGGGCTTACCGTCGGCCAGTGGTCCATCATTATTGGAGCGCTCATCGTCGGATTCACGTCATTGTTTACGAGAGCTTGGCCGAAAATTGGGGCCCTCCTGAATATGGTGCTCATTGGTGTATTTATAGATTTTTTCAATTTCATTCTGCCTGCCCCCTCGACCTACACAGGCTCGATCATCGTCTTCTCTCTAGGCGTGGTGCTGATTGGTTACGGCGTCGGTGTTTATGTATCAGCAGGCCTTGGCGCGGGGCCGCGTGATTCACTGATGATGCTGATTACAGAAAAAACCGGCTGGAATGTGCAATGGGTGCGGAACGGCATGGAATTAACCATTTTGTTTGCGGCATGGGGCATGGGCGGACCGATCGGTTTTGGCACCATTTTGACCGCCATCCTCACCGGACTTATTTTGCGTTTTTCATTGCCCCAGTCAATCCAGTTGCTGAATTATGCTGTGGCAAGGCGGACAGCCGCTGTGAAAGCATCTCCGCCTGTACACTAAAGCAAAGCCGCCTTGGCTTTGTTTTTTTATTTTCTCCTCTATATGAGTCTTGTGGAAGTATGATAGGATGGTTTTGACAATCTTTTGCAGACGGAGGATCTAGAATGAAGATTTACGGAATTTATATGGACCGCCCGCTTTCACAAGAAGAAAATGAACGGTTCATGTCTTTCATATCACCTGAAAAACGGGAGAAATGCCGGAGATTTTATCATAAAGAAGATGCTCACCGCACCCTGCTGGGAGATGTGCTCGTTCGCTCAGTCATAAGCAGGCAGTATCAGTTGGACAAATCCGATATCCGCTTTAGCACGCAGGAATACGGGAAGCCGTGCATCCCTGATCTTCCCGACGCTCATTTCAACATTTCTCACTCCGGCCGCTGGGTCATTTGCGCGTTTGATTCACAGCCGATCGGCATAGATATCGAAAAAACGAAACCGATCAGTCTTGAGATCGCCAAGCGCTTCTTTTCAAAAACAGAGTACAGCGACCTTTTAGCAAAAGACAAGGACGAGCAGACAGACTATTTTTATCATCTATGGTCAATGAAAGAAAGCTTTATCAAACAGGAAGGCAAAGGCTTATCGCTTCCGCTTGATTCCTTTTCAGTGCGCCTGCATCAGGACGGACAAGTATCCATTGAGCTTCCGGACAGCCATTCCCCATGCTATATCAAAACGTATGAGGTCGATCCCGGCTACAAAATGGCTGTATGCGCCGCACACCCTGATTTCCCCGAGGATATCACAATGGTCTCGTACGAAGAGCTTTTATAAATGGCTCATCAACAGCTTGACACCGCGCTCAATATCTTCCGTTTTCACATTGGAAATATTGATTTTTAATAGATTTTCTTTCGGATAATCTGATAAATAATGACGGTCTATCGCCTCAAGGAGAACCCCTTGTTTTTCCAGTCTATGAATCACTCTTGAGGCGGGCAGATCCTGAGGAAGCACCAGATGGGTGTGCATACAGGGTGCCTGCCCGCTGGAGAACGTAAAGCGTCCGCTTCCCAGCTGCCTGTGAGTTCGAATGGCTTGATGTAGCCTCAGCGACCGCTCTTTATAAGAATCTCTGATTTTCTCCTTATGCCTGCCGTACATACCGCTTTTCAGGTAAATCTCCAATGCCGCTTGAGAAATCATCGAACAGTCGATGTCGTTCAGCTTTTTGTACGCATAGAACGTGTCAGTCAGCGCTTCGGGCAAAACAGCCGCCCCCACGCGAAGGCCGGGGAACATCATTTTCGAGAAGCTTTTCAAATAGATGACATGTGAGGACAGATCATATGCGTACAGCGGATCTGCCTTTTTATTTTCCTCCAGATCACCGAGGTAATCATCCTCAACGAGGTAGACATCATACGCTTCTGCCAGTCTCACAAGCTCCTGTTTATCACACTCTGACAAAGAGCAGCCAAGCGGGTTATGGAAGCGGGGCATCGTATAAAAAAATTTAATCGATTCTGTTTGAAATAACCGCTCAACCTCGGCTATATCAAGCCCTTCTTCCATTCGTTTCACCCCGATGGCGGGAATCCCAAGCGTCTCAAGCTGTTCGACCATCAAATGGTAGCCCGGCTGTTCAATGGCGATCTTCTCTTTCCCATTTGGGAACGGCATGGCACAAAGCAAGGATAACGCCTGCTGGACACCTGATGTAATGAAAATATGCCTTTCATCCGCAAATACCTGTTGATTGGCCAAGAGCTTTCGGAGTACGCGGATGAGTGAGGGAAGCCCCTTTGGCGTCCCATAAATAAACAAATCGTTTTTGTATGTATCAATCGCTTTGTTGATGCAGTGCTGAAAATCAAGATACGGAAACACATCGGGATCCGGCGCAGATGTGGCAAAGTCAATGGGACCCTGCTGCCCGCTTTTGGCTTTTCCCGTCTTTTTCACAATATAATAGCCGCTTTTCGGAACGGAATAGATAAGGTGGCGTTTTTCCAGCTCCTGCAGCGCGCGGATCACTGTGCTTTTGCTGACTTGGTAGCGGGCGGACAGCTGACGGATAGATGGAAGCCTGTCTCCTTCTTGATAGGCGGTGCTTTGCATCATCTCCTCTATCCTCATTAATAGACTCATATATTTCTCCATGCCTTCTCCCCCTGTTTTGTACCGGTACAGTTCATTGTTTTTCTCATTGTACCGTTCTGACCGCGGCCATACAATAAAGGGAGCGACCGGCGCTGCAATTCAGGTAAAGGAGCCCTTCCCATTATGGTTAAACATCAGCAAGCCCCCGCTTATATAGCGGCTATTTTATATTCGTTCATTATCGGTTTATCCTTTCTATTCGTAAAAATCGCACTGCAAACAGCAGAGCCGTTTGATATTTTGGCGCATCGGTTCACCATTGCGTTTGCTGCGGCCACTATACCGATCTTATTCGGCTGGGTAAAGCTATCAATCCGCATAAAGGACGTCATTGCCATTTTGCCGCTCGCCCTGCTGTATCCCGCGTTATTTTTCAGCTTTCAGGCATTCGGCCTTGTGTACTCGTCCTCCTCTGAAGCGGGAATTATTCAGGCAGCCATTCCGATTTTCACGATGGTCTTTGCCGCTTATGTTTTAAAGGAACGCCCAACGTGGACGCAAAAGGGGTTCACGGTTTTATCCGTTGCCGGCGTCATGTTTATTTTTGTGATGAAAGGCGTTGACGTGGAATCAGCCAGCTTAAAAGGGTCTTTGCTGATCCTATTGTCCGCTTTGTCTTCAGCGATGTACAATACTGCTGCCAGAAAAATGACGCAGCGGTTCAAGCTGACCGAGCTCACCTACATCATGTCAGCCATCGGTTTTGTCGTCTTCAACGCCATCGCCCTTGTGCGTCACGGAGCGGCGGGAACAGTCGGCACTTATTTTCTGCCGTTCCGGGAGCCCGGCTTCGTTCTCGCCATTGTGTATTTGGGCGTGCTGTCTTCACTTGTCACTTCATTTCTGTCTAACTATACGCTGTCGCGAATTGAGGCGTTTAAAATGAGTGCTTTTAATCATGTATCTACCATTGTGACGATGATTGCAGGAGTTATGATTCTCAACGAAAGCCTGGCCTGGTATCATCTTGCCGGGGCTGTTTGTATTATGATTGGCGTGGTGGGGAGCAATATCAATCTGGAGAAAAAAACAAAGCGCCCTGGTATGCCTGCAAAAAAATGAGAAATTATGCTAGACTGAAAGGAAAAACATGGTTAGAGGTGTAGGTTTACCGTATGATTCAATATGCTAGTGAAAGTATCAATCTTCCAGGAGAAATCGCTTTTAAGGATGTAAGAGAAATCTTTTTTTATCAAATCGCAAAAATATCATGCTTTTACTTTCTGTTGTTTTGCACCATATTTGCTGCAGTTAACTTCATTAACGGATGGCCCCGTATCGTTTATGGCAGTGACGCGCTTAACTTGTTTATGAACAGTATGTTGATTATCGTGATGTCCGTTCTGTTTACACTGCTGCTCCTCCTTCTTCTATATGTGAAGTTTTCCAGAGCATACAAGAAGAACGAACGGATGAAATCTAAAAGAACATATACTCTGAACCAAGAAGGAATTCGTATATGTTCTAAAAAATATGACCTCATTTTCAATTGGGATGAAATTACAGCTGTTTTCGAATATAAAAATATCTTCAGGGTCAATACATCAAGTGGCCAATATATTGCGATCCCCAAACATTTTTTTCACTCCGAAGAGGAGATGAACAGATTCAAGGAGATTATCCTTAAAAATACCGAAACAAAAAAACTCAAATTTAAAAAGGATCAGCATTGACAGTGCTGATCCTTTTATATTGAATGGTGGGTTTCTTTTGCCTTCTGTTTATCTAAAAACGGCACCAGCTCTATTACAGCCGATAAACCCACAAACACGATGCACACAGCGACAATCAGCAAATAACCATGAGTCATGTCAAAAAACAAACCGCCCGCATACACGCTAAGAGCTCCGGCAACCTGATGGATAAAGAAATTGATGCCTAACAGCGATCCGATCAATCCTGTTTGATAGCTTTCCGAAATTGACGCCGCGGTCAGCGGGATCACGCCTGTGTAACTGAGCCCGAATAACAGGATAAACCCGAAGTACCAAAGGTCGCTGTGATGAATTCCGAGAATGGGAATGAGCAGGCAAATGAGGCTGAGCAGCCGAATGAAAAATAAGATGGATAGCATGACGCTTCTGCTGCCGAGGAGATCTGACAGCCAGCCCGCCAATAATCCGCCAATGATGATAAATGCCCCGAACGCGGCCATCATTCCGTTGACATGAGAGACATGCGCATCCTTCAGTATCGGGACGAGGTGAGCATCAATAATTCCCATTGTAAATCCGCAAGTAAACACGCCGAAGTACAGGATATGAATGAGGCGGGATTGCTTCATCACGTTCCAAAACCCTCGCCAATCATAAGATTTTTTCACAGTTTCCGCTTGCGCATGTGGCGGGTGCTTCATCCCAAAGACGAGGAGCGGCAGCAGAACAGCCGCCATGACGATTCCCAAAATGGTATAGGTGCTCTGCCAGCCGGCATGATACGGAGCCGCAGCCCAAATGGGCGAGAGAAGCAGCAGGCCCGCAGAGTTGGCATTGGTCAAAATAGCAAGCGCCAGACCTTTATGTGTGTCAAACCAACGGCTGATGAAGTACTGGGTCGTCACGCCGACCGCGCAGGAATAGCCGATTCCGCCAAGCACACCGTAAATGGCGGAAAACACATGAACATTCGGTGAATAAGGAAGCACCAAAAAGCTTGCGCTGATGCAGACAGCTCCCAGCGCCATAATTTTTCTGACACTGAAACGGTCGATAAAAAAACCGACAAAAAACTGGACGATGCCGGTTGTGATCATAAAAATGCTGACAGAAACCGAGATCAGCGACCTGTCGGCATGGAAGGCATCTGCCATTGGCAGCATAAAAAATTGAAAGGAATTTCTGAATGAGTTCATTCCGATGGCGAAAACAAACGTAAACAGCAATACAAACCATTTCATCCTGGGAGACGTGCGCATGTTTCGACCTGCCTTTATTTAAGTATTTCGACTATTATACCATGCAAAAATTGGCATTCAACACAAAAAAAGCGGAACAGCCGAAGCTGTCCGCTTTTGATCACGGTTGAATGATCGGATGCTGATTCAAGATCGCAAAAATCCGTTCTGCGACTTCTTCCGTTTGTGACAGCAGGAACATGTGCCCGCCGTCAAATTGATGGAATGTGATGTCTTTTGCCCACTTCTTCCACCCTTCCGCATCTCGTATGCATTTTTTATCATCAAGCCCGTTAAAGACATGAACAGGCGACTGGATCTGGGCCAGATCGAAAAGCTCAAATTGTTCAAGAGCCCGGTAATCTGATCGGAAAGAAGGCAGGAAAAAGGACATGACCTCCTTATTTTCAACAAGCTCTGCGGGCATTCCGCCTAATTGGATAATATGATCGAGAAACTGATCATCAGGCAGGTGGGACACTTTCTTCCGCTGAATATGAGGCGGCTGGATTGCAGAAATGATAACCGCCTGCGGAAAGACGCCTTCACGCTCAAGCTTTTGCGCCAGCCTGAAGGTGATCATTCCACCCATACTGTGTCCGAACAGCACAAACGGCCGATCAGGGCGAAGGTTCAGTTCTTGCTTGTACAAATCCGTCAGCTCTTCGAGATCCTCAATGGCTGACGTTTGATTCGTGCCGTGTCCCGGCGGCTCGGCAGCGAGCATCTCGCACTCCCCCTGCAAAAAAGCATGGAGAGGGCGAAACGACGCCGAATAGCCGCCGGCAAACGGAAAACAGATGAGCTGCGTTTTTTCCGACGCATCAAATGATTTGAAGAGTTGGCTCATTGGCTGTCTCCTCCTTTCATCACTTCATTTATGAAACCGTTACGGTTTGTGTATTAAGAAATTCGAGCAAAATCCCGGCATTCCTATCTAGCGTTTCGCCCTGCAGCATTTCTGCGTGTGTTCCGAAGCCTCTTTTCACACGGTAAGCACCTGTTGTAGCTTCTTCCCATGATGCAAGCCATTCCGGCATGTCAAAATTAGTGCCGGAAGTCAACAGATCAATATCTGCTTTCACCTGGCCTGTGCTGATCAGGCTGACGTAGTATGAGTAAAAGGCATGTGTTTTTTGCTTGAGGCCTTGTTTGACGGCTTCGCTGTTGAGCGCTTCATTGTCCCGATTGACATTCATCAACGCTTCGACATCACTTTCAACCGTGCGTCCGTCCAGATCACTGACACCTTGTTTTTTATAGGAATCCACCATGATGATCCGCTGAACAATACGGCCTTGTTCCTCAAGCTTTTTCGCAGCTTCAAACGCCAGGCTGCATCCCGCTGAATACCCAAACAATGTTAAAGGCCCTTCCGGCTGCAGCTTCTGGATCAAATCCGCATAGCGGTCAAGCCGGTCTTCCTCCTCAATAAAATCAAAGGCGCACAGCTTGTATGACGGCAAGCGGCTGGACAGATTTTGGTACATAAGACCATAGCCCAAGACCGGCGGGAATGCGAAAATGATCTGCTCCTGATCCTGATTCATTATCGTTACATCCTGCAAGCGATCAGGACCCCCATTTTTCAAATACGCTGAAATGCCGGCGATCGTCGGCGCTTCAAACAAAAGCTTTACTGGAAGATCAATCCCGAGCTCTTTCTTGATGCGGGACGCGGCGGTCATGGCTTTCAAGGAATGCCCTCCGAGCGCAAAGAAATCGTCATGAATGCCAATTTGCTTTCTGCCGAGAACCTCAGACCATATTTGTGCGATTGTTTCTTCCATCTCGTTCCGCGGTCCAATCCATTCTTCCGCCAGCTGATCCTGATCAGGTTTTGGGAGCAGCCGTTTATTGACTTTCCCGTTCGTCGTTAAAGGAATCTCATCCAAGAAGGTAAAGGTTTGCGGCACCATGTAAGCAGGAAGCTGTTTTTTCAGGTGCGCCTTCACGTCCTCAGCTGAAAGCTGCGTCCGGTTCACAAGGTAGGCATTGATTGATGCATCGCCAGACTCATGGCGGTCCGCCACAACGACCGCATCTTTCACACCTGGGTATTCCTGCAGCTGCTTTTCGATTTCTTCAAGCTCAATCCGGTGTCCGCGTATTTTGACCTGGTCGTCAATACGGCCGGCGTATTCAATCGTTCCATCCGGCAGCCAGCGCGCTAAATCCCCTGTACGGTAAAGCGTTTCTCCCGGCTTGAACGGGTTCTCGATAAACTTTTCCTTCGTGAGGTCAGCACGATTTACATACCCTTTTGACACGCCCATTCCGCTGATGCACAGTTCACCGATCGCCCCGAATGGCTGGAGCTGGCTTTGCTCGTTCAGAATATAAACACTGGCATTGCTGATCGGCTTTCCAATCGGCAATGAGGAGATGGAATCCGGCAGATCATGCACGACGTGAGCTGTCGCAAACACTGTTCCCTCAGTTGGCCCGTAGCAGTTAATCAGCTTGCCCGGCCCCATGATCCGCAGCGCTTTTCTGACATGAGGCACTGACGCGCGCTCTCCGCCGAATAATATACAGCGAAGCCCCTTCATCCAATCCTCTCCCGCATCTGTGAGAAGATTAAATAGTGCGGTTGTCGCAAACATGACATTGACATTCTCTTGCAGGATCAGATCTGTGAGCCGTTCTGTATCAAGCAGCGTATGTTCATCTGCGATAATGAGCCGTGCCGCATTCAGCATAGAAGCATAGAAATCAAAGGTAAATGCGTCAAAGGCGTAATTGGAAACAGATAAGAATGTATCTTTTTCAGAGAATGCCATGTAGTCTACATGCTTGACCAATCCTTGAATATTGGCATGAGTGGTGATATTGCCCTTTGGCTTTCCGGTTGTGCCGGACGTGTACATGATATATGCCGGATCATTAGGATCAATCGCGGTTGCAGGATCGCTTGCCTGTTCTTCAAACCGTGTTTGATCATCAATGAAGAGCGTTGTGCCTGTATACGGCAGCTCAGCCGCTTGTTCTTTCATCTCCTGATGCGTCAGAAGACAGGCTGCCGCACTGTTAGCCAGCATATACGAGATTCGGTCCTCTGGCAGCTTCGGATCAACCGGCAGATAGGCTGCTCCCGCCTTTAATACACCGAGAATGCCGATCACCAGTTCAAGTGAGCGCTTCGTGTACAGCGCTACAACAGAGCCTTTGCCCGCACCTTGTTTTTGCAGCCGGCGTCCAAGGCGGTTCGCTTCCTCATCTAATTGTCGATAAGACAGGGTCTGGCCGGAATACGTAAGCGCCGGTGCATCCGGATTGACGTTCACTGCTTCCTTGAACCAATCCGTCAGAGGCTTTGTTTCATGAGCTTGAGCCGGCGGGTTTAAGCCGGTTAGCAAAAATTCTCTCTCCCTGTCGTCGACGATGTTGATCGTGCTGACAGGCTGATCCGGATTCTGGATGAGCTGCTGAATTGCTGTGAGAAGCTGAGATTTCAAGCGCAGGATAAACGCCTCATCAAACACATTCTCATTATAGGCAAGCTTAATCAGCATCTCATCTCCCGGGGAAGCCATCAGGTTGAGATCATAATTCGACTTCTCAAAAACATGAACATCCACCATATCAAAGCCGTTTTCACTGCTTTCTTCATTTTTCGCATCCTGAAGCGGATAGTTCTCAAAAACAATGATGTGGTCAATCAGTTTCGGCTGATCGGCCTGGCTTTGGATGTCATAAAGCGGCACATATTGATGCGGCTCAGACTGCAGCGATTGCTCCTGCAGCTGCTTGAGCAAGCCGTTAAATGTGATACCCTCAGACAGCTTCACACGTCTCGGGACAACGTTGATAAACAGCCCGACCATATGTTCAACGCCTTTGATTTCCGCGGGACGCCCTGAAACAACTGTACCGAAAGCCAAATCGCCAGACTGCTGATAGCGACTGATCAATACGCTCCAGACTGCCTGCAGCGCCGTACTTAAAGTGGTATGCTGCGATTTTGCAAGCTCAGTAAAAGCCTTTGTTTCCGCCTCCGACAGTGAAAAGAGCAGCTCTTTCGGCTCATAGCCGTCCTTTTGTTTCTTTCTTTGCTCCGCAAACGTCGTTTGTCCTTCAAAGTCCTCTAAATACTCTCGCCAGTAACGCAGTGATGCTTGTTTATCCTGCTTTTCAAGCCACTTGATGTAGTCTTTATACGGTTTGACGGGCGGCAGGCTGTACGGCTTTTGTTCGCGCAGAGCATTGTATACCTTAAATAGATCCTGTACGACGATGCCGAAGCACCATCCGTCCAAAATAATGTGGTGGTAGCTCCACACCCATTCAAAGCTTTCTTCAGCTTTCTTGAAAATGGCTGCCCGCATCGGAATATCCCGCGTCAAATCAAAACCCCTGATCTTATCCTGTTCTTTGTACTCATTGATTTTGGCTGTTTGCTCGCTGCTCGTTAAGTGTGTCAGATCGATTTCTTCTATATGGAACTGCCGTTTTTTCAATACGACTTGGACAGGTCTTTTTACTTTTTCGTGAATGAACACGGTACGAAATACATCGTACCGGTCCATGATCACATTCATGCTTTCTTCAAGACATTTGATATTCAAGCTGCCTTTTACTTTCATCGTGATTTGTTCAAGGTAAAAGCTTTGGCCGGGATTCAGGATGGCATGAAAAAGCATCCCTTCCTGCATCGGCGATAGGTAATACATATCTTGAACCTGATCCTTGCTAAATTGACTCATATGTTTCGCTCCCGCCTTCTGTAATTCCCTTGCGTTTTATTTTAAATTCTCCTCAAGCATGTCAAAGATATCTCCCATCTCGTCCATTTCAAGGTCTTCGGCGCTGAAGTCGCTTGGTGTGAATTCCTTGTCTTCTTTTTCCGTGCAATGGCGGATTAGCATCAGGAGGTTTTCTTTAAACCGTTCCATTTGCTCCTCGACTGTAGCTCTTTCAAACTCCTTCTCATTGTAGGAGCAGGAAAGCACAAACCGGCCGTTTCTGATCATGCCGCTGAAGCTTAATGCGTACAGCGCCTCTGATTCTCCGCTTACTTGGCGCCCCATATCGAAAGCGGACGGTTCAAAGAAATCGGTTTTGACTTCACTGTCGAATTGGCCCAAATAGTTGAAGCTGATCTCCGGTGTGAAGCCCTTTGTTTCCGCTGTTTCTGTGAAATAACGAAGAATGCCGTAGCCAACACCTTTGTCCGGAATGCGGCGCAGGTTTTCTTTGACTGTTTTGATCACAGCTGAGGCATCTGCTTCAGATATGTCGAGCACAACAGGGTATTGTGCCGTAAACCAGCCGACCGTTCTGGAGATATTCACATTCGGTATGATGTCCTCCCGGCCGTGTCCCTCAAGGTTAATGCCAATTTTGGCCCCCTTTGTCCATTCTTTCATTGTCAAACCGAGCGCGCTGAGAAGAATATCGTTGATTTCAGTTCCATATGGCTGATGAACATCTGTTAAAAGATGCTTAGTGTCTTCTTCCGTTAATTCACATAGGACGGATGATGTATCCTTGACGATCCGCTGCTCTGTTTCACAATCCTTTGGTAAAGGAGAAACCTGTTCAGCGGCAATTTGCGACCAGTATTCAGCCTGCTGTAAAAGATGCGCTGATTGGCTGAATGCCGCCAGTTCTTCCGCCCAATCCTTGAAGGAGTTTGTTTTTTGCGGGAAGACAAGGCTCTCTTCTTTCTCAGCCTGCATGTAGCCTGAAGCAAAGTCTTCAAGCAAAATCCGCCATGACACACCGTCGACCACCAGATGGTGTACAGCAATGAGCAGGTGATCCCCGGCTTCTGTGCGATATTGCTCCGCCTTTAGAAGCGGCCCGTTTTGCAGATCGAGACTGCTCTGCAGCTTGTTCGCGAGAATTTTAATCTGGCTTCTCAGCATCTCTTCATCGGAGCCGTACAGATCCACGATTTCGAAGCTGACCTTGCTCTCACTGATCGGTTGATACGCCTGAACGATGTCCCCGTTTTCCTCACGATAGACCATACGGAGCGCGTCATGATGCTCGATCAGCGCCTGCAATGTTTTCTCCACCCGTTCAGGATCAAAGCCCTTTTTGGCGTGAAGCATCACCGATTGGTTCCAGTGGTGCTTGTTCGTGAAGTTCTTTTCAAAGAACCAGCGCTGGATCGGCGTCAGGATGACTTCGCCCTCCACCGGGCCTTGGTCTGCCTGTTTGCCTTCGGCACGCTCTACATATTGGGTAAGCTCCTCGATCGTCGGATGCTGGAAGAGATCTTTCATTTCCAGCTTCCAGCCGTGCTGGTTCAAGCGACTCGCCATTTGAATTCCTTTGATGGAATCTCCGCCAAGCGAGAAGAAATTGTCGGTGACACCGACTTCAGACATTCCAAGCACGTCCTGCCAGATGCCGGCAAGCAGCTCTTCCATGTCGGTCGTCGGCGCTTTGTATTCTCCGCTTCCCGCTTCGAGGTCCGGCTCAGGCAAGGCTTTGCGGTCCACTTTGCCGTTTGCCGTAACCGGAAGCTCGTTCAGCGTCACCCAGAACGCCGGGATCATGTAATCCGGCAGGGTTTCCTTCAGTGCTGATTTCAGTGCTTCTATGTCAGCTGTTTCCGGTGTGACATACGCCGCGATTGCTGTATTGCCGCCTTTATCTTTGACAGCCGTCACCGCCGCATCCTGCACCTCAGAAAGCTGGGCGAGCTGGACTTCAATTTCTGAGAGCTCGATCCGGTAGCCGCGGACCTTGACCTGCTGGTCGATCCGGCCGATGTATTCGATGCCGACGCCCGTCCATTTCACCAAATCGCCGGTGCGGTACATGCGCTCACCCGGCACAAACGGATCAGCGACAAACCGCTTCGCGGTTTCGTCTTCTCGATTCAGATAGCCTCGCGCTAATCCGCGTCCCGCCACACAAAGCTCTCCGGCTACGCCTTCCGGCTGCACCTGATTGCCCTCTCCGAGAATGTATACTCTCGTATTGGCAATGGCCCGTCCGATGGAAAGCGAGCCTTCCTCCGGATGGATTTCTGCGCTTGTGGCAACGACCGTGTTTTCTGTCGGCCCGTAGTTGTTGACGAGTGTGTACGGCTTTTTCACTGCCCGCTTCAGCTTGTCTCCTCCAGTGAGCAATACGCGAAGTGATGTGTTCTCAAGCTCCATGAACTGTTCCGCAAGCTGTGTCGGCAGGAACGTGATCGTTACGCCGTTCGTTTCGAAGTAATCGTTCAGGCGGACGATATCGAGTCGAATCGCTTCATCAATGACGTGAAGCTCGGCACCGATCGTCCAGGTCGGGAACATCTCCCAAATGGAAGCGTCGAACCCGAAGCCCGCGTACTTCGCACTGCGGTCCTCCGCTGTCATGCTGAACGCGTCGTGGTGCCAGAAGCACAGGTTCACAAGCGCATGGTGCTCGACCATGACACCCTTCGGCTGTCCGGTCGTTCCAGACGTGTAAATCATGTACGCCAAGTTCTCCGCGGTTACAGCGGTTTCTGGATTTCCCTCGTCGTTTTCATCAAGCGGCAGGCTTAGAATCGTGCGGCTTCCGTCGAGAAGAATGACATCTCCCGTAAAGCTGTCCGGCACTGAAATGCCTTCCTGTTTCAAGAGAAGCTTCGCGCCGCTGTCCTGTAAAATATACTCAATCCGCTGATCCGGGTAGTCAGGATCAATCGGCACAAACGCCGCTCCGGCTTTCAAGACGCCGAGCACCGCGGCGGACATTTCAAGCGACGGCTTCGTGAGAATGCCGACGCGGTCATCCGGGCTGATGCCGCAGTCCATCAGAATCCGCGCGAGACGATTCGCCTTCGCATTCAGCTCACCGTACGTCCAAGACTGGCCGTTGTATGTGACAGCCGGGCGGTCTTTGTGGCGCTGTACAGTCTCTTCGAATAGCTGATGAACCGTTTTGTCTGTCGGCACAGGCAGCGCTTTGCCCTTCCATGCCTCAAGAAGCGCTTGCTTTTCTGTCTCGGTGACGAGTGACAGGCTGGAAAGCGGCTGGTTCGGGTTATCCGCAACAGCCTTTAGTAGCCGCAGAACGTATTCGCTCCATTTTTCAGCTGTTTCTTTTGCGAACAGATCTGTCGCATATTCGAGCTGCAAGCCAATGCCATTTTCATCAGTAAATCCGCCCAGTGTCAGATCAAACTTAGAAGTTCCCTGATGAGCCTCATAAGGTGAAATGCTCAGATTTTGCAATGTAAGCTGTTCTTTATCAGGGTTTTCTGTCGTCACCATCACATTAAACAATGGGTTTCGGCTCATATCCCGAGGGAGATCAAGCTGATTAACCAGATCTTCAAACGGATACTCCTGATGCTCAAGCGCTGACAGGTTCGTCTGCTTTGCTTGCTCCAAAAGCTCCGCAAATGTTTGCTGTTCTTTCGCTTCCATTCTCAGGGCAAGTGTATTGACGAACATTCCCGGCATGTCCTGAACATCAGCATTCGTCCGGCCGGCAGTAACGGAGCCGATGACGATATCCCGCTGTCCGGAAATTTTGCTTAAAAAGACGTGGAAAACAGCATGGAGCACCATGTGCAAGGTCGTTCCGGTTTCGGCAAGCAGTTTTTCTACCGCCTTTGCCGTCTCACTTCCCGTACGGAAACGGATCGTATCTCCTTTAAAGCTTTGCACAGGCGGACGGGCATAATCGAGCGGGAGATCAAGCTCTGGCAGCTCGCCTGAAAGAACTGACATCCAGTACGCCTCATGCTCCTTCATCCGTTCTTTTTGCTCAGCTTCATTTTGCCAAACGGCGAAATCTTTATAATGAAGCGCCGGCTCCGGAAGCTGCTCTCCTTTGTAAAGCAGCGCCAATTCTTTTACAAAAATGCCTCTTGAGACGCCGTCTGCGATGATATGATGCATATCTAAAAGCAGCAAATGTTTTTTCGCTTCTATTCGAAGCAAAGCTGCGCGAATGAGCGGTGCGTCGTTTAAGTCGAATGGCCGGATAAATTCCTTAATCTTTTGGTCCGCTTCGTCTTCTTTGGCTTCAAACACATGAAGATCAACCTCCGCCTTCTCAATGATGCACTGAACAGGCTCACCATTAGCTTCCATAAATGACGTCCGCAATGATTCGTGACGGTTCACAAGCTGATTGAGTGAGTCGCGCAGGCACGAAATATCAAGCTCTCCTTCCATTAGAAGAACAGATGGCATGTTGTAGCTTATCGTCTGGCGGTCAAGCTGATTGAGCACGTACATCCGTTTCTGTGCGGATGACAATGGATACATAGCCTGCTTGTCAGCCGGTTTGAGGACTTGATGGCCGCCTGAAACGGCAGACGCCTCCATATAAGCCGCCAGCTGGCGAACAGTCGGCTGCTCGAACAGTGCTTTAAGCGGTACGCTTTTCTCCAATTCCGCCTGAATGTTGGCAATCAGCATCATCCCTTTTAATGAATGGCCGCCTAAATCGAAAAAATTGTCGTCAATGCCGATGGCTTCTATGCCAAGCGTTTTCTGCCAAATGCGGCATAAGCTTTCTTCAAGCGCTGTCTCCGGTGCGGCCAAGGCCTTGCCTCCGGATTGTGCCGCGTTCGGCTTCGGCAAAGCGTTTCTGTCGGTTTTTCCGTTTGCCGTCAGCGGAATCGCGTCAACCTGCACAAAGAAAGCAGGAATCATATGAGACGGCAGTGTTAGGGAAAGCTGGTACCGGAGCTCTGCTTTTTCAATAGCTTGATCCGACGTATAATACGCGCAAAGCTCTTGAAGACCGCCCTCGGAAACCGCTAGTACAACCGCTTCTTGAATTCCGCTGAGGCTGAGCATGACCGTTTCAATTTCTTTCGGCTCAATGCGGTAGCCTCGGATTTTCACCTGATCATCAGCCCGGCCGATAAATGCAAGCGTACCGTCAGAAAGTCTTCGTACGACATCTCCGGTTTTGTACATGAGGCTTCCCGGCGAATATGGATTTTCTACAAATCTCTCGGCTGTCAGCTGAGGCCTGTTGAGATACCCTCTCGCGAGCCCCTGTCCCGTGATATAGAGCTGTCCGCTCGCTCCCGGCGGCACAAGCTTCAATGCTTCATTTAAGACAAGCGCGCCGGCATTCGCAATCGGGCGTCCGATTGTCGGGCGTTTCGCAAATGCATCCGGCTCAGACAGATCAACCCGCCCGGCGATGGCGCCGATCGTTGCTTCTGTCGGGCCGTAGTGATTGATAAATTCGGTATGTCCATACATCTTACGGAAGGTGATAACATCAGTCGGGATGATTTTTTCTCCTCCCAAGACGATCAAGCGCAAGGATTCAAAGTTCGCATCTTTTGCAAAACTGGCGGTGTTCACTATTGTATGGAACAGAGACGGTGTCAGCTTAATATAAGTGATCCCATGCTCCTTGATATAGCGCGCTATTTCATCCGGCGCCGTATAGGTTTCCTTCTGGACGATATGGAGCTCGCCCCCGCCCAGAAGTACAGGGAACATGCTCGTATAGCCAAGGTCAAATGCGTAAGATGAAAGCAATACAGTCTTATCATTTTCCGTCAGGCTCGCCTCTTCACTAAACCAAGAGACATAGTTTGTCAGATTGCGATGCTCAATCTGCACGCCCTTTGGCTTTCCGGTCGTACCGGACGTATAAATGACGTATGCAAGATTGCGAGACCCGGAAATGGATGATGGGCGCTCCTTGCTTTCATTTCTCCATTTACCGTCATCAAGGCTGACAATTATCCCTTCATATTGCCCAATAGCCGTCATGTTTCTTTCATTCACGACCGCAAATTTTGCTCCGCTGTCCTCTAATGAATAACGGATTCGTTCTTCAGGTGTATCAGGATCAATCGGAAGGAAAGCTGCCCCCGCCTTCATGACACCGAGAATGGATACCATGACTTCAGCTGACCGGTCCATAACAATCGCGACGATGTCTTCATTTCCGGCCCCTTGGGCACGAAGATGATGCGCCAGCTGGTTCGCCTGTTCATCAAGCTCGCGATAGGTCAGCAGATTTCCGCCATCCTTCACCGCAGGATGGTCAGGTGTTTGCTGGGCCTGTTTTTCAAAAAGAGCTGCAAAGGTTGCTTCGGTAATTTGAGTCATATGTCTTTCTTCTAGCAAAGCAGCCGTTTCTGCAGATGAAAGCAGATCTACATCAGACAGCCGAACGTTTGGATTAGCCGCGGCCGCTTTGATGATATTGACAAAGTGGCGGCTCCAGCGGCGGATCGTCTCGTCCTTAAACAAGGCAGTCGCATAGTCAAAGCTTAGGCCGATATCCTCTTCACGCTCGACCGCTTCCAAGGAAAGATCAAATTTCGCAACATGATGAAGCATGGAATACGAGGAAATCTTCAAATCTCCTAATCTTAATGAAGGAATCTCCATATTTTGCATGTTGAACATCACGCTGAACAGCGGACTTCTGCTTGTATCCCTTGTAAGCGGAAGCTTTTCAATCAGCTCCTCAAGCGGATAGCTCTGGTGCTCGAATGCTTGAAGGCTGGCTGTTTTGACCTCTTCAAGAAATTGCGCGAAGGTTTTATCTCCCGCTGGTGCCGTTCTGAGTGCGACCGTGTTGACAAACATACCCGGCACACCTTGCAGATCAGGATGTGTTCTGCCAGCTGTCGGCGAGCCAACAATGATATCATCCTGTGACGCGTACTTGGAAAGGAGTACATTGAACGCCGCCAGCAAAAACATGTATATCGTCGTATCTGTTTCTGCCATGAGCGATTTGATTTGAGCCGTGATTTGCTTATCAAGCCCAAACATCACGCGTTCTCCCGCAAAGCTCCGTTCAGCTGGCCGCTCGAAATCCGCGGGAAGATCCAGTATTGGCAGTTCGCCTTTAAAGACATCGAGCCAGTATTCCTCATCTTTTTGATAATTAGTTTGTTCTTTGTGCCAAACTGCGTAATCTTTATAGTGAATTTGTGGCAGTTCCAGATCTGCGCCTTGATATATTTTGGCAAGATCACCGATTAGAATGCCTGTTGAACTTCCGTCAGTAATAATATGATGCATATCAATGAGCAGCAGATGGCGTTTTTCTTCCAGCTGGACAAGCTTCGAACGGACGAGCGGCGCGCGGTTTAATTCAAACGGCTGAACAAATGCTTTGATTATCTCTTCCGCGTCTTCTTCCCGTCCCTTGGCAGCCTCCAGCTGGAACGATATGTTTTTATGAACGGTTTGCACAACCTCTCCGTCGATCATGTCAAACGATGTACGGAGGATTTCGTGCCGGTTGATTAATTGCTGAATCGCGTTTTCAAGCCGGTCTTTATCTACTTCTCCCTCCAGCAGAAGTACAGCGGGGACGTTGTAGCTTGTGTTTGCTTGTCCAAGCTGATTGAGGATATACATTCTCCGCTGGGCCGGGGATACAGGATAATGCTGCTGATAAGATGCTTGCCTGATCGGTTCAAACGTCTGCTCCTCCTTGCTTTCATTCTCTTCCAAATACAGTGCCAGTTCTTGAATAGTCGGCTTTTCAAAAAGCACTTTTATCGGAACTTCCTTATGAAAATGCTCTTGGATTTTTGCCGTCATCATCATCGCTTTCAAAGAATGGCCGCCGATCATAAAGAAGTTATCGGTAACGCCTGCTTTGACGCCGAGTATTCCTTCCCAGATCTCCGCTAATTTCTTTTCACTCTCTGTTTCTGGTGCTGCGTATTCCGGCTGCACAGCTTCTGATTGCGGTGCAGGCAGTTCCTTTTTGTTGATTTTCCCGTTTGGCGTGAGCGGCAGACTGTCCATTTGAATCAGGTGGGCAGGGACCATATAGTCAGGCAAAGACTGAGACAGTGTTTTTCTCAGCTCGCTCACAGCCACTTCACGGTCCGCCGTAAAGTACGCGCAAATTTCATTTTCATCTGCTTTGTTCTTGTGGATGATCACTGCAGCTTCTGTCACATGCTCAGCCATGTTCAGTTTTGTTTCAATTTCGCCAAGCTCAATTCGGAAGCCGCGCACCTTCACTTGGTTGTCGATTCTGCCTAAAAATTCAATATTGCCGTCCGGCAGCCATCTTGCCAAGTCACCAGTGCGATAAATTCTCTCACCCGGTCTGAACGGATCTTCGAGAAATTGCTTATCTGTCAGCTCAGGGAGATTGACATACCCACGCGCTACACCGATTCCGCCTACGCAAAGCTCGCCAGGCGCGCCGATTGGCTGCAGGCATTGCTGCTCATCCAAGATGTAGGCAGTGGAATTTCCGATCGGCTTCCCGATTGGGATAGAGCCGCCATACTCGCGGTCGATCAGAAAACTTGTTGAAAACGTCGTGTTTTCTGTCGGGCCGTATCCGTTCCACAATGAAAGCGACGGCGATGCCTGTTTTACTTTGCTGACAATATGCGGGACAAGGGCATCTCCGCCGATGATTAAATGGCGCAGTGTGCCGAACATACCCGCATCCTTTGCAGCAAGCTGGTTGAATAAAGGTGATGTCAGCCACATAGTTGTGATGCTTTGCTCACGCAGGAATGCAGCAAATTGTTTCGCATCAAGCAGTGTCTCTTTTTTGACCGGATAAAGCGCTGCGCCATTTAGCAGTGCGCCGAACACTTCAAACGTTCCGGCATCAAAGCTGACTGCCCCTGTTTGCGCCATGCGGTCCTCTTCAGTAACAGGAACGTACCCGGCATTTTTGACGAGGCGCAGAATGCTTTTATGTTCGATCATGACGCCTTTCGGTTTGCCCGTTGAACCGGATGTGTACATGATGTACGCCAAATCAGACGGGGCGGATGGCAGGCTGAGATTGTCAGCCGCTTCGCTCCCTTCAAAGCCTATGTCCAGTGTAAGAACCGGCACTTGCAGCTGATGTGCCTGCCCTGTATAAGAATTTCCGGTCAAAACCATTCGAACGGAGCTGTCCTCTGCCATGAAACGAAGACGAGCCCCAGGAAGCGCTGGATCAAGCGGCACATATGCGGCACCTGCTTTTAACACAGCCAGCATGCCGACAACGGTTTCTACTGAGCGATCGTTCATAATCGCTGCTGTTTCCCCTTTTTGAAGCCCTTGTTCGACAAGCTTTCTCGCCAGACGGTTAGCCGCTGCATTCAGCTCGCGGTACGTCAGCACGGTTCCTTCATATACGACGGCAGTGCTCGCCGGCGTCCGTTTTGCTTGCTCTTCAAACACCTGATGAATAGCCATTCCTTCAGGGAGTTCGGCTTTCGTGCTGTTAAACACCTCGACAATTTGACGCTGCTCTTCGTCTCCCACAAGCCCGTACTCACGCACAAAAGCGGCCGGCTGATCGACAGCTGCTTCCATCATGCGGGTAAGGTGCTCCGCTGTCCGTTCGATAAAAGCGGAATCAAAGGCGGCTCCGTTATATTTAATTTTGACGGTCCACGTTTTGCCTGGATACACAATCAGGTTGAAATCGAAGCTCGTTTGTTCAAATGCGCTTTCTACCTTAATCGAAAACCCGAGGCGGTCTTCCATGCTGCCGTTTTCAAGCTCTTGATCAAGCGGATAATTTTCAAATGCGACCAGATGGTTTAAGAGATTGCCATCAAGGGCTGAGCGTTTTTGAATCTCATAGAGCGGCACGTAATCGTAACGCTCTGCCTCTACTGCATGCTGCTGAACAGCTGTGAAAATATCAGCGAATGCAGCATCTCGTTCAACTTTCACCCGCACTGGAATGGTGTTGATAAACAGCCCCGCCATCGTTTCGATTCCGTTGATTTCAGACGGTCGTCCCGAGACGACCGTTCCGAAGATCACATCATCCGTAAAGTTGTATTTGCTGAGAACAATGCCCCAAACGGCCTGAAATAGGTTAGGCCCTGTCACTTGATGGAGATTTGCTGTTTGCTGAATACGGGCAACCAGTGTTTCGTCCCATGTAAATGAATATTCTTTATTGACGTATTCGTCTTTTTTCACAGGCAGGCGGCCCGGGAGCACGCTTGGCTGTTCAAAACCCGCCAAGCGCTCGCTCCAGTAGCTCTCCGCTTCTTCATTGTCCTGTTTTCCAAGCCACTTGATGTAATCGGAATAAGGCTTGCCCTGACCGTTTGCCGGTGTCCTGCCTGCTCTGAGCGCTTCATAGTTTTGGAACAGGCTTTTCATGAGGACGCCCATGCTCCAGCCGTCCATCATAATATGATGATTGCTCCAGACAAGATACAGCTGATCTGCAGCAAGGCGGAAAACCGCCACCTTGAACAATATGTCTTTTGCCAGGTTAAAACCTTGGCGCTGAACGTCTTGTTTGTAACGCTCAATGTGCTCCTTCTGGCGGTTCTCGTCTGCATGACTGATATCCTCATAATGCACCTTTGTTTTGCGTTCCGCTAACACGACCTGACGCGGTTTTTGCAGCTGCTGATGCACAAATACCGTACGGAGAATATCGTATGACCGAATCAGTTCATTGACGCTTTTCTCAAAGATTTCAAGATCAAAAGCGCCGTGAATCCCAAGCTCTAATTGTGTGAAGTACGAGGAAGAATGCGGATCAAGCATCGCATGATACAGCATTCCCTCCTGCATTGGTGTCAGTGCGTACACCTTTTGAATCGATTTTTTGCTCATATGCCACCTCTATTAGAAAATTTCCATTAATTTATCCAGCTCATCCAGCGTCAAATCGTCGTCACCAAGATCACTCGGGGTCAGTTCCGTACCGTCTTGAGATAGGCAATGTTCAATGATTCTGAGAAGATGCGCTTTAAAGCTGTCACTGAATGTTTGTACTGTTTTTTCATGAAATTCAAGAGAATGATAGGCCAGTGACATCGTCAGTTTTCCGTTTTCGATATATCCGACAACATCCAGCGCATTCGGTTTTTCTGTTTCAGGGCTTAATGACTGTCCTGATGGCAGCTCTGATCTCGTAAACAAACCTGCATCCGACATTTCGTCAAACTGACCTAAATAGTTGAAGCTGACATCCGGCTGAATCGAGAACGCCACATCTTCTTTATGTTCGGGTGCCGTCAGATAGCGCAGAATGCCGTATCCGACTCCCTTATTCGGCACATGTCTGATATCTTCTTTCATTTGCTTCAGCTGGTAGCCCAGATCATCCGCATGCTTCATATCGAGCACCATTGGGTACATACTTGTAAACCAGCCGACTGTGCGGGAAATGGTCAGGTCTTCTATGATTTCTTCACGTCCGTGCCCCTCTAAATGAACATTTACTCGATCCTGACCCGTCCACTCCTTCATTGCCAATCCGAATGCCGTCAGCAAAATATCATTCATTTCTGTGTGATATGCCTCATGCACCTTTGTGGTGAGCTGTTCTGTCTCTTCAGCAGTCAGCGAGAATTCAATTGTCTTTGTATGTTTCATTCGCTGATCACCAGATTCGCGGTCTTTCGGAAGCTTTGCCGCAACAGCTTGTTCTTCAAGCTGTCTCCAATACTCTTTTTCTTTCAAAAAGGCTTTGGAGTTCGCGAAGTCTTGCAATCTCTCTGCATACTCTGCAAATGAATGTGTTTTCTGCGGGAGAACCGGTTCATTGCCTTGCTCAAGCTGTGTATATACTGCGGCGAAATCCTCCAGTAAAATCCGCCACGACACGCCGTCAACCACTAAGTGGTGAATGGCAAGAAGCAAGTGGTCTCCGTCTTCCGCTTGGAACAAGCCTGCTTTTAACAAGCCGCCTTCCTGCAAGTCGATGCTGCTCTGCAAACGCTCCGCTTCTCTCTCTATACGATCTTCGTAATCTGCAGCTTGGCCCTCAATCTGGATGACCTCCAATTGAGCTGAAGCAGCTTCAAGACCTCTGTTGTATTGAATGACGTCTTCCTGTCCCTCACGATAGACCATACGGAGCGCGTCATGATGCTCGATCAGCGCCTGCAATGTTTTCTCCACCCGTTCAGGGTCAAAGCCCTTCGCGGCGTGAAGCATCACCGATTGGTTCCAGTGGTGCTTGTTCGTGAAGTTCTTTTCAAAGAACCAGCGCTGGATCGGCGTCAGGATGACTTCGCCCTCCACCGGGCCTTGGTCTGCCTGTTTGCCTTCGGCACGCTCTACATATTGGGTAAGCTCCTCGATCGTCGGATGCTGGAAGAGATCTTTCATTTCCAGCTTCCAGCCGTGCTGGTTCAAGCGGCTCGCCATTTGAATTCCTTTGATGGAATCTCCGCCAAGCGAGAAGAAATTGTCGGTGACACCGACTTCAGACATTCCAAGCACGTCCTGCCAGATGCCGGCAAGCAGCTCTTCCATGTCGGTCGTCGGCGCTTTGTATTCTCCGCTTCCCGCTTCGATGTCCGGGTCAGGCAAGGCTTTGCGGTCCACTTTGCCGTTTGCCGTAACCGGAAGCTCGTTCAGCGTCACCCAGAACGCCGGGATCATGTAATCCGGCAGGGTTTCCTTTAGTGCTGATTTTAGTGCTTCTATGTCAGCTGTTTCCGGTGTGACATACGCCGCGATTGCTGTATTGCCGCCTTTATCTTTGACAGCTGTCACCGCCGCATCCTGCACCTCAGAAAGCTGGGCGAGCTGGACTTCAATTTCTGAAAGCTCGATCCGGTAGCCGCGGACCTTGACTTGCTGGTCGATCCTGCCGATGTATTCGATGCCGCCGCCCGTCCATTTCACCAAATCGCCGGTGCGGTACATGCGCTCACCCGGCACAAACGGATCAGCGACAAACCGCTTCGCGGTTTCGTCTTCTCGATTCAGATAGCCGCGTGCCAGTCCGCGCCCCGCCACGCAAAGCTCTCCGGCTACGCCTTCCGGCTGCACCTGATTGCCCTCGCCGAGAATGTATACTCTCGTATTGGCAATGGCCCGTCCGATGGAAAGCGAGCCTTCCTCCGGATGGATTTCTGCGCTTGTGGCAACGACCGTATTTTCTGTCGGCCCGTAGTTGTTGACGAGTGTGTACGGCTTTTTCACTGCGCGCTTCAGCTTGTCTCCTCCGGTCAAGAGGACGCGAAGTGATGTGTTCTCAAGCTCCATGAACTGTTCCGCAAGCTGTGTCGGCAGGAACGTGATCGTTACGCCGTTCGTTTCAAAATAATCGTTCAGGCGGACGATATCGAGGCGGATCGCTTCATCAATGACGTGAAGCTCAGCGCCGATCGTCCAAGTCGGGAACATCTCCCAAATGGAAGCGTCGAACCCAAAGCCCGCATACTTCGCACTGCGGTCCTCCGCTGTCATGCTGAACGCGTCGTGGTGCCAGAAGCACAAGTTCACAAGCGCATGGTGCTCGACCATGACACCCTTCGGCTGTCCGGTCGTTCCTGACGTGTAAATCATATACGCCAAGTTCTCCGCGGTTACAGCGGTTTCTGGATTTCCCTCGTCGTTTTCATCAAGCGGCAGGCTTAGAATCGTGCGGCTTCCGTCGAGAAGAATGACATCTCCCGTAAAGCTGTCCGGCACTGAAATGCCTTCCTGTTTCAAGAGAAGCTTCGCGCCGCTGTCCTGTAAAATATACTCAATCCGCTGATCCGGGTAGTCAGGATCAATCGGCACAAACGCCGCTCCGGCTTTCAAGACGCCGAGCACCGCGGCGGACATTTCAAGCGACGGCTTCGTGAGAATGCCGACGCGGTCATCCGGGCTGATGCCGCAGTCCATCAGAATCCGCGCGAGACGGTTCGCCTTCGCATTCAGCTCGCCGTACGTCCAAGACTGGCCGTTGTATGTGACAGCCGGGCGGTCTTTGTGGCGCTGGACAGTCTCTTCGAATAGCTGATGAACCGTTTTGTCTGTCGGCACAGGCAGCGCCTTGCCCTTCCATGCCTCAAGAAGCGCTTGCTTTTCTGTTTCAGTGACGAGTGACAGGCTGGAAAGCGGCTGGTTCGGGTTGCCGGTAACAGCATCTAAAAGCTGCATCCAGTATTGCTTCCATCGTTCAATCGTTTCCTGCTTAAACAGAGCTGTATTGTATTCGAGTACGAATGTAAGCCCTCCGTCGGTTTCGTCAGCCGTCAGCGTGAGGTCAAACTTGGCTGTTTTCCGTTCAAACGGATGCGGCTCAAGCTGAATCCCTTTCATTGTTAAATCCTTTATATTCGCATTTTGCATTGAAAAAACTGCATCGAATAACGGATTTCTGCTTGTGTCACGCTGAACCTGAACATTTCCGATCAAATCCTCAAGTGGGTAATCCTGCGCATCAAAAGCGCTGAGTGCCGTTTCTTTCACTTCGTTAAGATAGTCAGCAAACGTCTTTTCACCCTTCGGATACGTGCGCAGCGCCAATGTATTGACGAACATTCCGATGACGCGGCTGACGTCCGCTTGAGATCGTCCGGCCACAGGTGAACCGACGATGATATCGTCTTGCCCGCTAATTTTTGATAAAAACGCACTGTATGAAGCCAGAAGCACCATGTAAAGCGTGGAATCCGTTTCTTTTGCAAGCCTGCGCAGAGCATCAGCTTTGCCTGCTTCTAATGAAAATGCAATGCGGTCTCCCTCAAATGTTTGAACGGCAGGCCGACTGTAATCAGTCGGAAGCGTCAGCACCGGCAGCTCTCCGTCCAGCTCCTTCAGCCAATGCTCTTCTTGCTTCTTGTAAAGCTCAGACTGAATGAACTGCTTCTGCCACACGGCATAATCCTTATATTGAATACGGAGCGGCTCAAGGGTTTCTCCGTCGTACAGCTTTGAAAGCTCCTCAATCAGCACACCGACAGATGCACCGTCAGAAATAATATGATGCATATCGAACAGCAGCACATGCTCAGTGTCTGAATGCTTGATAAGCCCTATTCTGAACAGTGGAAGTTGGTCGATTTTGAAAGGCTTAATAAACTCAGAAACGATCCGCTCTGTCTCTTCTTCCGGGGCTTCGAAATAGGCTATCTCACACTCAGCCTCTTCCCAGATCCGCTGCACCGTTTCTCCATCTTTTATTTCAAACGTGGTTCTCAAGGCTTCATGACGCTGCATTAACTGCTGCATGACGCTGTTAAGCCTTTCAACATCAAGCTCACCTTTCAGGCGCAGAACCGCCGGCATGTTATAGCTCGTTTGCGCATCCTCAAGCTGCTGAAGCACGTACATCCGTTTTTGCGGTGAAGAAACAGGATACGTATCTTGTTTCTCTGCCGGGCTGATACTTGCGGCTGTCCCTTTTTCAGCAGAGGCAATCACCTGTGCCAAGCCTTCAACCGTCGGTGACTGGAAGAGATCCTTGAGTGACAGCTCAACGCCCAGTTCCTGATGAACCAAGGCAAGCATCTTCATGCCTGCTAATGAATGTCCGCCAATGTCAAAGAAGTGGTCATAAACGCCGACTTGTTCTGCCTGAAGCACCTGTGCCCAAATGTCTGCGACTTTTTGTTCCGTTCCATTGCGTGGCGCAACATATGAAACACCTCTTGAAACGTTGGCATCAGGAATCGGCAGCGCTCTCCGGTCAATTTTTCCGTTCCCTGTCAGCGGCAGCTCGTCCATTTGGATAAACACCGCAGGAACCATATATGCCGGCAAGTCCTTCGCAGCATGCTCTCTCATCTCTTGTGATGAGATGTCTCCCTCTCCGACATAGTAAGCACACAACAGTTTATCTCCCGCTCCTTGATCAACGGCAAGCACAACACTTTCCTGAACACGATCATGGGTTTGCAGCTGATGTTCGATTTCTCCAAGCTCGATGCGCTGTCCGCGAATCTTCACCTGATGGTCGATTCGCCCGATAAATTCGATGTCGCCATTCGGCAGCCATCTCGCAAGGTCTCCCGTTTTATACATGCGTTCGCCGGATGTAAACGGATGGGGAACAAATTTCTCCTCAGTCAGTTCTGGACGGTTGTAATAGCCTTTCACGAGACCTTCGCCGCTGACGCAAAGCTCTCCGGCAATCCCGGCAGGCTGCACGTTTCCCGTACGGTCAAGAATGTATACTTCCGTATTGCTGACCGGTTTTCCAATCGGAACAGACAGCGTGTGCTCCTCCAATTCATCAACAGGATGATACGTCGCGAAAACCGTGCTTTCAGACGGCCCATACATGTGAAGGAGCTTGCCCTTTCCAACCGTTTGCAAAGCTTTTCTGACATGCTCAACCGAAGCCCGTTCCCCGCCAAACATAATCTTGCGAAGCGTTGACAAGCATGCCGGATTCAAGTCCACAAGCAAGTGGAACAAAGCGGTTGTAATCATGAGAATGCTGATGTTCTCCCGTTCGATGACGCGGGACAGGCGAGCCATGTCCAAAACGGTTTCTTTCGGTATCAGCACCAGCTTGGCTCCGTTTAACAAAGAGCCGAACATATCGAACATAAACGCGTCAAACACGTAATTGGAAAGACCGAGAATCGTATCCTGTTCTGTAATGCTGAGATAATTCGTTTCCTTCACCGTGCGGAGAATATTGGCATGTGTCACGATATTCCCCTTAGGTGTTCCAGTCGTTCCAGAAGTATACGTCAGGTTGGCCATTGCCGCTGAATCCAGAGGCAGTGTGAGGTTTCGCGCATCGGCATGATAGCTTTCTTCCTCATCGGCTAGCACGATAACGCCCTTAAATTCCGCTTCTTCCGCCAAAGCCTTTAATTTCCTCTGAGTGAGAAGCACCTTTGCTCCGCTGTCACGGAAGAAATGCTGCATCCGCTGAATCGGATGTTCCGGATCGATCGGAACATAAGCCGAACCTGATTTTAATACTGCCAAGATCGACACAATCATATCCATTGACCGCTCGCATAAGACAGCCGCAGTTCTGCCTTCGCCAGCTCCAAGAGAAAGAATGCCGCGGGCTAAACGATTGGCCCGTTCATTCAGTTCACGATAAGTGAGTGATTCGCCTTCATATTGAAGCGCAGTGTGGTCTGGCGTATTCGCCGCTTGCTCCTCAAACAGCTGAACAATTGTTTTGTCTTTCGGATAAGGTGTTCTGCCCGGGTTAAACTGTTGAATTTGCGAAGCAGCCTCCTCTTCAGAAAGAAGCTTATACTCAGAAATCGGCTTCTCCGGATCAGCCGCAGCATCTTCAAGCAATCGCGCAAAATGCGTAAGCAGCCTGTCTGCCGTGCTTTGTTTAAACAGCTTTGTGCTGTAATCCAAATCAAGCTCAATGCCTTCATCGGTTTCTCTCGCCTGCACCGTCAAATCAAATTTGGCAATCTTGAAATTGGTCTCATGAACAGACAAGGAAAGATCGCCGACAGCCGGAATGCCCTCTGTCGCGTTTTGAAGGCTGAACATCGTGTCAAACAGCGGATGCCTGCTAACATCACGCGGGATGTTCAAATCTTCAACAAGCCACTCAAACGGATAGTCCTGATGAGAAAAGGCATTCAGCACCTGTTTACGAACACGCGAGATCAATTGGGTAAACGTCTCATCTTGCTTCACCTCACTGCGAATCGCAAGCGTATTGACGAACATCCCGATAATGCCCTCTGTATCGGAGTGATTTCTGCCCGCTGACGGTGTCCCGACAATGATGTCATCCTGCCCCGTATACTTTGACAAAAGCGTATAGTAAGCGGACAGCATCACCATATATAAAGTGGCGCCGTTTTGTTCAGCCAAACAATTGAGGCGATCCTTTACCCCCGCATCCAGCTTGATTGACACCCGATCCCCTTCAAAGCTTTGAACAGGCGGTCTTGGGTAATCGGACAGAAGCTGAAGCACCGGGAGCTCGCCTGCAAAGACTTCCTTCCAATAAGCCTGGTCCTTCTTGTACCCTTCAGCAGCCTGTCTGCTTTGCCATACAGCGTAGTCCTTATACTGGAGACGAAGCTCAGGAAGCTGTTCGCCTTTATAAATGCGTGCTAACTCCTCCAGCATAATGCCAATGGATACACCGTCAGAAATCAAATGGTGCATATCAAACAGCAGCATATGACGGTTCTCTTCAAGCCCCAGCAAACCGATTCTGAACAGCGGAGCTTTCGCCAAATCAAATGTCCGAACGAATGAAGCCATAATTGCCTCATCTGAGCGGCCGCCTCTTTCAATCATTTCGATGTTGAAATCAACGCTATCGTGAATGTTCTGTCTCGGCGTGCTGTTTTCAAGAACAAATGATGTTCTCAATGACTCGTGGCGTCGGATTAACCCCTGAAATGCGCGCTCCAGTTTTTGAATATCTAAAGGCCCTTCCAGAATTGCTGCCGCAGGCATGTTGTAGCCGACTCCCGCATCCTCGAACTGGCTGACGATATATGTTCGCTGCTGTGCCAGAGAAAGCGGATAATGCTCCTGTTTTTCAGCAGGTTCAATCACCGAAAATGCCCGGCTTTCTCTGTGATCAGCTTCCTCTGCAAGAGCCGCAATCGTCGGATGCTCAAACAAAAATTGAAGCGGAATCTCGATGCCTGTTTCCTTATGAATCTTTGTTAAAAGGGTCATGGCCTTCAATGAATGCCCGCCCGTTTCAAAGAAATTGTCAAAAATCCCCGCCTTCTCAACGTTCAGCACGTCCTGCCAAATGGCTGCGATTGCTTTTTCAGTCTCATTTCGCGGCGCTGTATAGGCAGTGCCGCTGACAGCCTTCACCTCTAGTGCAAACAGCTTGCGGCGGTCGACTTTGCCGCTTGGCGTAAGCGGAATTTCTGTCACTTCTGTAAAGTAAGCCGGCACCATATAGTCAGGAAGCTGTCTGGCCGCATGCTCCCTCAAGCCGGCTGGCGCAAATTCGCTTCCAGGCTTCTGCACAACATATGCGCAAACCTCAAGATTTCCCTGTTCGTCAGGGCGTGCCAAAACAACGGCTTTTGCAACGTCTGGCGCCTGCTGAATCACGGCTTCAATTTCCCCAAGCTCAATCCGGTATCCGCGGACTTTGACCTGGTCATCCTCTCTGCCTAAATATTCGATTGTTCCATCTGGAAGCCAGCGCACCACGTCCCCGGTCCGGTACATGCGATCGCCCGGCACGAATGGATCTTGTAAAAACTTCTCTTCCGTTAATTCAGGCAAATGCAAATAGCCTCGGCCCACACCGTCTCCCGCGATATAAAGCTCGCCAGCCACACCTTCAGGCTGCAGCCGGCCTTTTTGATCCAAAATATATAAGCGGTTATTCCCCAGCGCTTTCCCGATCGGCACATACGCTGATTGAACTGCATTCTCAGGGATAACCGGATGAACAGACGCGTCAACGCACGTTTCAGTCGGCCCGTACACATTAGTCAAACGCGGCGCTGTGCCGGCTTCTTTAAACAGCTTCAGCAGCTTGTCCGCAACAACAGATGACAGGCCTTCTCCTCCGATCAGCATGTGCTTCAGTTTTAGGCCTTCAAAATCGCCCGCTGCTGCCAGCATTTGCAAATGAGCCGGTGTTCCATCCGTCGCCTCAATGCTGTTTCTCCGATAATATGTAGCAAGGGCGGTCCCGTTCGTCACTGTTTTCTTCGGTACGATATAAAGGGTTTGTCCCAAAAGAAGCGACGCGAAGATCTGCTTCACTGACGCATCAAAGTGGAACGGCGCAAGCAATGCCATCCGCAGGGTTTGTCTGCCGCTTTGATAAATCGTCTGCTGCAGAGATTCAACCAAATGATGAACCTGGCGATGCTCGATCATAACGCCTTTCGGACGTCCGGTTGTTCCCGATGTGTAAATAATGTAGGCAAGATTCCGCGCGTTTACATCAGCCTCCGTTATATCGTCTGCACCTTCCGCAATTGCCTGATCTAAGTCAATCAGCTCAGCATCGGCTTCAGGCGCTGCAACCTTCGATTCAGTCAGGATGAAGTCCGCCCCGCAGTCCTCCAAAATATATTGAATCCGCTCTGCAGGAAAACCCGGATCAATCGGCACATAGGCTCCGCCGGCTTTTAAAATTCCCATGATAGCTGTAATCATCCGTTCAGAACGTTCAATCAAAACCGCGACAGGACTGTCCGGGCCAACCCCTTTCTGTTTCAGCACATTGGCGATGCGTGCAGATTGTTCATGTAACGTTCGATAGGACAATGTACGATCTTCGAATACAACCGCTGGATGATCTGAAAGCTGCTCAGCCTTTTCTTGGAACAGTTCCGGGATCGTCATGTCCTTACGGTAGCTCACAGATTTACCGCCGGCCCTCGCAAGCAGCTTCTCTTTCTCCGCATCAGAAATCATCGTTAATTCATCAATGGTATGCTCTGGATGCGTTAACGCGTTCTCCAGCATGGTAATCATGCGCTCACAAATCATGTTGATTTCTTCACGAGAAAATAAATCAGTGCGGTAATCAAAATCTATGGTGAGTTTCCCAGTATCCCATCGATCCTTTACATGAATTGAGACATCATTTAATCCGCTGCCGCTGAAAATCGGCTCAGTCAAAAAGGCAAGATCCTCTTCTTTCTGCCACTGCATCACTTGATATTCAAGAGAAACAGTAAACAGCTTGGTCAGAGAGCTCTTTGTTTCACGCAAATCGTTGATCAGGAGATTATACGGGTACTTTTGGTGGCGGAGTGTCTTCATGAGATCCTTCATCCGGTCTTTGACAAATTCTAAAAACGCCTGCCCGCCGTCAATGTTTGTCCGAAGCGGAACCGTAGAAACAAACATGCCAAGCATCTGCTTCTCTTTCACATTTGTCCGGTTGCCCATAAAGGTTCCCGTCACAACATCATTCTGGCCGCTGACCCTGTACAAGTAGGCGGCGAGCAACGATTGAAATACCGAAAGAACACTGACTTTATTCGCCTCACAAAACGACAGAATCTGCTGATGAAGCGCTTCAGGCACATCTTTAGAGAACCTTTCAGCATCTAAACTTCCTCCTGCGGAAGCATTCCGTTTCAGGGAAACAAGTTCAGGCACCGATTCAAATTGTTTGTTCCAAAACGCCTTGTCCTTTTCAAACCGCTTCGATTGAGCATATTCCTGTTCAGATAAAACATGATCGATAAATGAATGCGAGATTCCTTCTTTTGTCTCTGAGCCGCTGGCTAATTCTAAATAAATGTGCATGATCGCATTCCCGAGAATATTCATGGAGATACCATCAGAAATCACGTGATGAACATTTGCGTAAAACCACACTTCATTTTCCTTTATGGTGAACAAGGAAAAACGGAACAAATCACAATCGTACAGCGGCAAAGGTTTTTTCGTTTCCTCCCGGCTCCATTGTGAAATAGACTCTATCGCATTCGGATCTCCAGTAGTGTCAGTATGTTTTATATCAACAGGCCGATACTCGCTAATATATTGAACAGGCTCTCCGTTTTCATCTAACCGCAACCGAAGGCGCATGGCGTCATTTCTGCGAATAAACTCTTGAATCGCCTGCTCAACAAGCACATAATCAATCGCATCAGCTGAAACCAGCTTGCCAATCCCTGCAAGATTTGAAATGCTCGTGTGAGGATAAAATTTTTCTGTGTACCAAATTCGTTTTTGTGCATCCGTTAAAGGGTAAAAAGTTATTTCCATATTTTCATACCTCCCCTAGTCTTCATAAGCAGTGAACTTGTGCAGAGCATTTTCTCTTTTTTATCCATACCAGATTTTAATTCTTATGAACTAACAACCGAAATAGCCCAAAGTACTACACTTAAAAAGCAGTGCTTCCAATCTGCCGCTATTAAAACAGGCTGCCATCAGTCAGCATTGCGGGGTTTAACACAAGCGGATAAAGACCGCAAGACTCTCACCCTAATAGGAAACAATTTTGGCTATTTATTCATTGTTTTCAATATTTTTTATCTTGCTACCGTTCACTTTAAATGAAAAAAATGTTTTTATCACCGAAAAATGGGTGAAAAGTTTCATGCGGGATGCCGAAAGATTCCAGTTTATTTACAGGGATATTTTTGCGGGATGCCGCAATCATTTCCACTAAACATTATTTACAGAAAAATAAAAATTTTTAAACCAAACTGCTGCGTTCAATCTTTTTTTATTGCTGAATGCAATTTCCAATCTTTACATGACTATGTGTACCGCGCAAAAACCGAAAAAAAGGCAAAAAAAAGACACCCTTGCGAAGAGCGTCTTACAACGATTCTTTCATGACATTTTTGTCGATATCAATCAATTCCATATAGCCTTTCCCCCACTCATACATGGCTTCAAGAATAGGCATGAGGCTTTCTCCGTGCGGGGTCAGAGAATATTCAACCTTCGGCGGGACAACCGGATACACTTCCCTGTGAACAATCATATCCTGCTCAAGCTCTCTCAGCTGATTCACGAGGATCTTCTGCGTAATATCAGGAATCAATGTTTTTAATTCATTGAACCGTTTTGTGCCTTCTTTTCCTAAATGCCATAAAATGAGCATTTTCCATTTACCGCCAATCACTGCAAGCGTTAATTCCTTCTCACAATTAAACCTTTTGTCGTCCATCCGGCTCAATAGAATCCCCCCTTAGTAACCTTTTTGTATGTTAGATACGTATCATCACTTACTTACTTTTTTGCAGACTCTTTTTTCATTATACTCACTCATAAAATCAAGCGAAAGAAATCTGATTGTCTCTCCTCACAGTATCCTCCAAGTAACTTGTTGACTTCAAAGTGCCTACTTCTCATCAAATAAGAGAACCTATAGAATGAACAATAATTCGAAAAAGGGAGTGAATCAACAATGGAATTACAGCTTGCATTAGACCTCGTCAACATCCCGGAAGCCATTGAGCTCGTCAAAGAGGTAGAACAATACATCGACGTAGTTGAAATCGGAACACCGGTCGTCATCAATGAAGGCCTAAGAGCCGTTAAAGAAATAAAAGAAGCATTTCCTCAATTGAAGGTTCTTGCAGACCTGAAAATCATGGATGCCGGAGGCTACGAAATTATGAAAGCGTCGGAAGCAGGCGCTGACATCATCACCGTTTTAGGGGCTACAGACGATGCAACGATTAAAGGCGCAGTAGAAGAAGCCAAAAAACAAAAGAAGAAAATCTTAGTGGACATGATTAACGTGAAAGATATCGAATCCCGTGCGAAAGAAATTGACGCACTAGGCGTTGACTACATCTGCGTCCACACTGGCTATGATCTTCAAGCAGAGGGCAAAAACTCTTTCGAAGAATTAACGACAATCAAAAATACCGTAAAAAACGCAAAAACCGCAATCGCGGGCGGCATCAAACTTGATACACTGCCAGAAGTGATCAAGCAAAACCCTGACCTTGTCATTGTTGGGGGCGGAATTACAAGCGCAGCTGATAAGGCGGAAACAGCTTCAAAAATGAAGCAGCTGATTGTCCAAGGATAACTCCTATGAAAACGACTGAATACGTAGCGGAAATTCTCAATGAGTTACACAATTCAGTAGCTTATATTTCTAATGAAGAAGCTGACCAGCTTGCCGATCACATTCTTTCATCCCACCAAATTTTCACCGCGGGTGCGGGGCGGTCTGGCCTGATGGCAAAATCCTTCGCGATGAGACTGATGCACATGGGCTTCAACGCCCATATTGTAGGTGAGATTCTCACTCCGCCGCTCGCCAAAGGAGATCTAGTTATTATCGGCTCAGGATCAGGCGAGACAAAAAGCTTGATTCATACCGCAGCAAAAGCAAAAAGCTTACACGGAATTGTTGCCGCTTTAACCATCAATCCGGAATCAAGCATCGGAAAACAAGCGGACCTCATCATCAGAATGCCTGGTTCTCCTAAAGACCAGTCAAACGGAAACTATAAAACCATTCAGCCAATGGGATCATTATTTGAACAAACTTTGCTGCTCTTCTATGATGCAGTGATTTTAAAACTCATGGAGAAAAAAGGTCTCGATTCTGAAACTATGTTCACTCACCACGCAAACCTTGAATAGCATCACACAACCGGCCTGAAGATCAGGCCGGTTTTATTTTTTCTAAAATAAAACTTTAAACCCAAAAACCCGATAAGTAATATGACCTGCAAATCGTAAAGGGAGGAATTATGTTGATAAAACGATTTAAGATGAAGCTAGGAACTAAAATTCTTTGCCTCGTTTTCGTGGTGATTCTTTTGTTTTCGGCATCAGTTGGCACTGTGATGCTTAAGGAAATTACAGAAAGCTTGAAACAAATGGCAACTGAAAAAGCGAAAGGTGATCTCGCTTTAAGCAGCACTTATATTGATGATGTCATGTCAGGCGACTGGCAGGTGAAAAACAATAAGCTCTATAAAGGGCAAACACAAATCAATGGAAATGAAGATATTGTTGATCTGCTTGGTGAAAAGACAGGTGATACCATTACCATTTTCCAAGGCGATACTCGTGTTGCAACCAATGTCATGAAGAATGGCGAAAGAGCCGTCGGCACCCAGGCTTCTTCTGAAGTTATTGCCGCTGTTTTAAAGAAAGGAAAGCGTTTTTACGGACAAGCAGATGTAGCAGGTTCTTCTTATCAGACTGCATACATGCCGTTAAAAGATCAAAATGGGAACATCATCGGCATGCTGTATACCGGGGCTAATCAAAGTATTTTAGCATCACTTACACAATCACTTTTCACTCAATTCGCTATCGTTCTTGTTATCGTCATTATGGTATCTGTCATCCTTGTCTTGGTTTTCACCAGAAAAATCAACAAGCGGCTGAACGCTTTAAAAAGTGCCTTTGAAAGTGCCGGAAACGGAGATATGACAATAGAGGTGTCAGACAAAACCGGTGACGAGCTATCAGAACTAAGCGTCTATTATAATAAGATGAGAATGAAGCTGAACGATACCATACAAACCGTACAACAATCAGCCCTTCAGCTTGCGTCAGCCTCTCAGCAGCTCTCAGCCGGAGCAGAGGAAACAAATCAAGCTTCAGAAAAAATCACAGAAGCTGTACAGCAGATTGCAAATGGAGCCCAAGATCAGATCACCCGAATTGAAAATAGTGAAAGCTCATTAAAACAAGCTTCAGCAGACATCCGGGATATTTCTGCAAATACTGCCGCTATCGCTGACAAAGGGCAGCTCGCTCAATCAAAAGCAGACATTGGACAAAAGGAAATTGCAAATGTACAGGCGCAAATGGATGCGATTCACCAGTCCATTCAGAAAAGCGGAGAAATCATACACCAGTTAGACGGCCGCTCTAAACAAATTGAGCAAATTTTATCGGTCATCACCCAAATTGCCGATCAGACAAACCTGCTTGCGCTGAATGCAGCGATTGAAGCTGCCAGAGCCGGTGAACAAGGAAAAGGCTTTGCTGTTGTTGCTGATGAAGTACGGAAATTAGCGGAAGAGTCTCAACAGTCTGCGGGGCAGATTTCAAAACTGATCATAGAAATACAAAAGGATATGAACCGGTCTGCAAGATCTGTTGAGTATGTGAAAACAGAAGCTGCAGAAGGAGTCACCATGATCCAGCGCACCAGAGATGCATTTAAGGAAATTGCAGCTGCAACAGGTGAAATCAGCGCCGAGATTAGTGATTTATCAGCATCTGTAACAAACATTTCAGCCAGTGCACATCATATAAATGATTCCTTTGCAGCCAATACGACCGACATTAAAGAATCTACTAAAAATACCCGGCAAGCGGCTGCATTAACAGAGGAGCAATTTGCTGCAATGGAGGAGATTACCGCAGCTTCTGAAACACTTTCTCAATTAGCTGAGGAGCTTACCGGTATCATAAGCCAATTTAAAATGATTAATCAAGCCGAAAACGGCTGATGACTTACTATCATTATTGTAAATTGGCAATCGTATTTTGCTGAAAACAAATATTTCGATCTGCTAAAATTACGATTTCTGCAATAAACTGAGCGTAAAACATAAAATTTAAACCTTTACACCAAATGCTTTCTGGATTACTCTTGTGTCAGTTTTAAAAGCGGGAGGTGAACATCACGACGGACATCATAAAAACGATACTTCTCGTCATCGTCATCATAGCAGCTGCAGCTGTCGGTCTGATAAAAGGAGACTTTTTCTCAACTGATCAAAAAACGTCTCAAACGAAAGAATATGATGAAACAATCGCCTTCCCATCTGACCGGTATCCCGAAACTGCCAAGCATATTAAGGATGCGATAAATGAGGGACACTCAGAGGTGTGCACTATTGACAGAGACGGAGCTGAGGAACGCCGCGAGCAATCATTAAAGGACGTACCTTCCAAAAAGGGGTATGACAGAGATGAATGGCCAATGGCCATGTGCAAAGAAGGCGGTGAGGGAGCTTCTGTAGAATACATTTCTCCCGCTGACAACCGCGGAGCAGGCTCTTGGGTCGGGCATCAGCTTACCGATTACCCAGACGGCACAAAGGTTTTATTCACAATTCAGTAAACAGTACATAGAGGAGGAACAGCACATTGATCAAATCATGGAAGCCGCAAGAACTTTCGATTTCATATCATCAATTTACTGTATTTCAAAAGGATTCTACACCTCCTGTAATGGATTGGACTGACGAAGCGATTGAAAAAGGATATGCTGCGGCAAACGGAGCCATTTCCTTTGAGGCACAGCGAAATACAAAGGCCTTTATTCTTTTGCGCCTGAACAGTTCAGAAACAGTAAACTCCTACGAAAAAAAAGTGACTGTTCCTTTTCATGTCACAGAAAACGGAATTCATATTGAAAGCATCATGTCTAAAAGACTGTCCTTTGATCTGCCTAAAGGAGACTATCAATTGACATGCTGGACTGTGCCGGCTGAAATGTCAGATTTGCACGCCGACACTTATATTATTGATGCTGTTTCTGTGTAATGAAAAACCCCTGAGAGAATAACTCTCAGGGACTCTTTATAAACTTTCTCCGTTTGTCTTGATGACATCTTGATACCAATAAAAGCTTTTTTTCTTCAAGCGTTTTAAATCGTATGTGCTTTCTTCATCACGATTGACATATACAAATCCGTATCTTTTTTGGTAGCCGTTCAGCCAGCTTAACAGATCAGTAAACGACCAGCTGCAATAACCGATTAAATCGACACCGTCACTGATGGCTTGTCTGCATTGCTCAAGATGCGAACGCAAATAATCAATTCGATAATCATCCTGTACAGTGCCGTCCTCAACTTTATCAAATTCACCCAAACCGTTCTCTGTTATAAACACTGGAAGCTGATAGCGGCTTGTAATTCGGCGAAGACCGATACGCAGCCCAATTGGGTCAATTGTCCAATCCCAGTTGCTCGTTGTCAGATACGGATTTTTTTTCGTTTTGAACACTCCGGGTATCCCCGTCTCCTGATTGGTTCCCTTTTGGCCTGTCGTATTCATTTTCCCTTCTGACACACCATCAAGCGGATTTCGTTCATAGGTGATCGTCTGATAATAATTGACACCTACAAAATCAGGCTTCCCTTTGGCGAGCAGGTCCATATCTCCTGCTTCAATTGTCGGCGCCCATCCCTGTTTTTCCAAGTAGCGGAATGGAATTTGCGGGTAGGTTCCCCTGCAATACATGTCAAGCCACCAATTGTTCGTAAATTCTTCGGCGTTTTCAAATGCCAGTATATCCTCTGGATGGCTTGATAAAGGGTAAGCCGGAGAATAAGCAAAGCTAGGACCTATTTTGCCTTCAGGCACATATTCTCTAAATGATTCGATGGCTTTTGCATTAGCCAGAAACGCAATATGGTTTGCTTCGTAAAATCGTTTTCTGTCTTTCACTCCAGGCGGATGCATGGCTGTAATAAATCCGTGATTAAAATTGTAGTTCTGTTCGTTTAACGTAACCCAATATTTCACCCTGTCTCCAAAACGTTTATAAAGAGTAATACAGTAGTGATTAAAATCCTCTATGATGTTTCTGGATTCAAACCCGCCGTATTCGTCCATAAGCGCTTGAGGCAAATCCCAGTGATATAAAGTCAGAACCGGCTCGATGTGATGAGAAAGCAATTCATCAATCATACTATCGTAAAACGCTAGACCTGCTTCATTGATCTCTCCTTTTCCTTTTGGAAAAACCCGTGGCCAGCTGACGGAAAATCGATATGCTTTTAACCCCATCTCAGCCATCAGAGCGACATCTTCTTTAAATCGGTGATAATGGTCAACCGCAATGTCGCCATTGGTTCCTTTAAACGTTTTGCCCGGTATTTTCGTAAACACATCCCAAACAGAAGGGCCTTTGCCATCTTCATTCCAAGCGCCTTCAATCTGGTACGCTGCAGAAGCAGAGCCCCACAAAAAATGTTTCGGAAAAGATTCTGGATGCTGGTGGATCATAGTGTTTATCACTCCTGAATTATTGATAAACCTATCATAGGCTATGAAACGCGTTTCATATCAACTCGATGTTAGTCGCGGAACAGCTCAGCTAATATTGCCTACCTGTAAATAACGCAAAAGCACCCAATTCCAATTGGATGCTTACCATTTTAATGTCTTTTTTCAAATTTATGCGGATGAGGATGGTGCTTTGGAACAAAGCCGTTTTGTTTCATCATTTCAAAGTGTTTGTCCAAGTGATTTTTGATGTGTTCTCCTCTTTCTTTAGGCAGGATACCGTATTGTACATACTTTGAGATCACGTCTTTGCGCTTTTTAAGAATCTCTGCTTCCAGTTGTTCAATCTCTTTCTTTTGCTGATCTGTCAGTGTAACATTTGCGGGAGGCTGCTGCTGTTTTTCAGCGGCCTCAGCTGTACCGGTCAGAGAAATGACAGCCGCTGCAATGAACATTGTGATGATGTTGATGGTTATTCGTTTCATCCAGTTTATTCCTCCAATCCTATTTTTCATATGTTTTGCTGCCTTGTATTTTTTATGCATAAAAATAAAAAGAGCGAACCATTATTCGCTCTTTCTAATCTCTTCGTCAGCATTAAGTTCCTCTTCACTAGTGTCGCATAAGTGACATATGTTCCCGCGATTAAATCATGCAGGGTCCGTTTGTCTTCTCGTACGGCAATCAGAATCAGGCTGGCGATCAAGCCGAGTCCGAAGGTTATACAGTAAACCAGGCCGGCTACAATAACCTGTTAAAACATTGTTAACAGACTAACCTGTGATCCGTCTTTTTTACGATTCTGATTCCGCAGATCCTTTTTCCGATAAGATAACCGCGCCAAAACACCGGCAGCAAAATAGAATACAGCAGAACAACCAAACTGATGAACATGCTGTCGTTTGGGTCTTTTCCTGTAATCAGCCAATAGATCAGCAAAAGCGGCACGGAGACTATAATGTAGTCTAACAATGCAGCTCCAAGTCTGATCCAAAATCCGGCTGGTTTGTAAATATTCATTTGACTCCCCATTATGGTTTAAATGTTTCCATTTTCTTTCTTATCGAATATGTCATATGCCTTAGGGGCATCAGCAAGACTTAATTTATTCTGAAGATCGGTTTCATGCTTCTTGACCATTTCTTACGGTATTGGCATAGATGAATGACGGATCTGCTGCACCTTCACTTCACAAGCTCCTATTCCATGCACGTCTGGCATTCATCCTTGGACAACTCCTTTTTTCATCACCTCTTCCCTTCATAGACGCTTTTAAACACCCATCCATGCCTTTTGTATACACAATTCGAACTTTTTGAAAACGCGATCAACATATTGCAACCCCTTATGTTCAATGCTATCTTTTTAGTTGATTAACAGATTGGGGGAACTATAGGTGAAATCATTCATGCATTCCAAAGCCGTTATATTCAGTTTCACAATGGCTTTCTTTCTTATATTGGCAGCCTGTTCCGGCAAAAATGAAGCCGATTCCAAGGATACAGGCTGGGAGCAGATTAAGGATAAAGGGAAAATCGTAGTCGCTACATCAGGTACGCTCTATCCTACTTCTTATCACGATACTGACTCTGGCTCTGATAAGCTGACGGGCTACGAGGTTGAAGTTGTTCGTGAAGCGGCAAAACGCTTGGGGCTGAAGGTTGAGTTCAAGGAGATGGGCATTGACGGGATGCTGACAGCGGTGAACAGCGGACAGGTTGACGCAGCCGCGAATGACATCGATGTGACGAAGGACCGCGAGAAGAAGTTCGCATTTTCTACTCCATATAAATATTCATACGGCACGGCAATCGTCCGTAAAGACGATTTATCCGGGATTAAAACGCTTAAGGATTTAAAAGGGAAGAAAGCGGCTGGCGCGGCTACAACCGTCTACATGGAGGTCGCGAGAAAATACGGCGCCAAAGAAGTGATTTATGATAATGCGACGAATGAGCAATATTTAAAAGATGTTGCCAACGGACGCACTGACGTCATTTTAAACGACTATTACCTGCAGACACTTGCGCTCGCGGCATTCCCGGATCTCAACATTACAATTCATCCTGACATCAAGTACATGCCGAACAAACAGGCCCTCGTCATGAAAAAAAGCAATGCGGCACTTCAGAAAAAGATGAACGAAGCATTGAAAGAGATGAGCAAGGATGGCTCTTTGACTAAACTGTCGAAACAATTCTTCAATAAAGCAGATGTATCAAAAAAAATTGATGCCGACGTTCAGGACGTTGATTTGTAATCGGACGCCATGATCAATAGCATTCAATGGGAATATATTTTCAACACGAAGCTGGCTATTGAATCGTTCCCTTATGTCATAAAAGGCATTGGATATACACTGCTCATCTCTTTTGTAAGCATGTTTGCGGGAACTGTGATCGGCCTGTTCATATCACTCGCCAGAATGTCTAAGCTTGCTTTGTTAAGATGGCCGGCGAAGCTCTATATCTCATTTATGCGGGGCGTTCCGATTTTGGTGATTTTGTTTATCCTTTATTTCGGGTTTCCTTATATCGGCATTGAATTTTCCGCTGTCACGGCTGCTTTAATCGGCTTTAGCCTTAACAGCGCCGCCTACATTGCGGAAATTAACCGTTCAGCCATTTCATCCGTCGAAAAAGGACAGTGGGAAGCCGCATCCTCGCTGGGTCTTTCCTATTGGCAGACGATGAGGGGCATCATTTTGCCGCAATCGATACGTATTGCGCTGCCTCCGCTTGCCAATGTATTGCTCGACTTAATCAAGGCGTCATCTCTCGCTGCGATGATTACAGTGCCGGAATTGCTCCAGCATGCGAAAATCATCGGGGGCAGAGAGTTTGATTATATGACCATGTATATTCTGACCGCTCTCATTTATTGGGCCATCTGCTCCATTGCCGCGGTCTTTCAGAATATCCTTGAGAAAAAATACGCTCATTATGTTTAAACAAACGTTTCATTAAAAAAAGCCGTTCCCCATGGGACGGCTTTTTTTCTATTGATTCAGCTTCCATTTAAACGGGTCCTCAAACAGCGACCAGTCGGAATCAAATTCATACTCAGTCAACAGGCATTGATCAAGCTCTTTCGTGATCGTTTCTTCATCCAGGTCAGTTCCGATAAAAACTAGCTGCGTTAGGCGGTCGCCGAACTCCGGGTCCCACTCCTCCAGGATTTCCGGCTCCTGCTGTTTGACTTGCTCCTGCTCAAGCTTCGGCAGCGCCGCCACCCAATAAGATACAGGCTTAATCGTAACCGACGGACCTGCTTGCGACATCAGCAAAGCAAGGTTGTTATGAGATGCGCACCAGACGATTCCTTTGGCACGTACCACGTTCTTTGGCATTTGATCCAACCAACGGTAAAATCGTGTAGAATGAAACGGCAAACGTCTCTTATATACAAATGAAGAGATACCGTATTCTTCTGTTTCCGGGGTGTGTTCCGCATGGCCTGCCGTCAGTTCTTGAATCCAGCCGGCCGATCCGCTCGCTTCCTCGAAGTTAAATAACCCTGTATGCAAAATCTCCTGCGGTTTTACATTTCCTTTGACGGAACGAATGAACCTGGCTCTTGGCTGCAGATTACGAAGAACGTTTTCAAGCTGTTCGAGCTCTTGCTCGCTGACCAAATCACATTTATTTAAGATCAGTACATCGCAAAACTCAATTTGATCGATCAAGAGGTCGGCGATTTCTCTTTCATCCTCTTCCCCCAATGCTTCTTTGCGGTCCAGAAGGCTTTCGCCTGACTGATAATCATGCCAAAAACGGTTGGCATCAACCACCGTCACCATCGTATCCAGCTGACAGAATTTTGTAAGATCGATTCCCATCTCTTCATCGATATAAGAGAAAGTCTGGGCCACCGGGATCGGTTCGCTGATTCCTGTCGATTCGATGACGATATAATCAAACCGTCCGTCTTTTGCCAGCTTCTCAACTTCAATTAATAAGTCTTCGCGAAGCGTGCAGCAAATGCAGCCGTTTGACATTTCCACAAGCTTTTCATCTGTTCTGGAAAGGCCCCCTTCCTGCTTAACCAAGCCCGCGTCAATGTTCACCTCGCTCATATCGTTTACGATAACCGCTATTTTCAAGCCTTCGCGATTTTGCAAAATGCTGTTCAGCAATGTTGTTTTTCCCGCACCTAGATAACCGCTCAGTACGGTAACCGGAATTTTTTTCATAACAGTGCCTCCATTAAAATAGAATGATTACGATTTAAATCGAATACTTCGCCGTATGTACAATGGTGTAGAGCAGCTTTTCGCGCTCATTTCTCGCTGCCACCCGATTTCTAAATCAGTAAAGGCTCCAACCGCGTTTAATCCTTTTCCCCATCGCAAATCCCTGCCCCTTGCCGACATTCGGAAAACCGCAGCTTGCATAAAGCAATTGCTCTACTTGAAATGCTGAACCGATGGAGAGCGCAAATATCTCATCAGAATGCGGCTTGTGTATCGTCTCCAGTTTTCAAGAGACGCTTCATGGGGATCAATGACAGCAAGATCCTTAGCCTTTCCGCTTTTCACAGATACAGCCAATGATAAGCCATTTACCACAAAACGTAATTATTACGATTTAAATTGTATGGTCTTTTTTCCTTTTTGTCAACGGTTTTCAATTCAGCTGATCACCACTTTTGTATGTTCAGGGATATTTTCATATATCCATTTCGCATCTGGAATGGTCAGCCTTATACAACCGTGAGATGCTTTCGTTCCTAGTTTTTCTGCTTCCGTTTTGATGACTTTTTGATCCTTTGTCATTGGCACACTATGAAATAGAAATTCGCCGTGGTTTTTCCATGATACCCAGTATTCTGCGCCTTCCTGGTATCCTTCGGAGAAAAACCATTCTCCCCGTTCAGGCTCTACATAAAAGGAGCCCTTTGGCGTAGCATCATCTTTTGTTTGATCAAGACCAGAAGAGATCATCATTGTATAGATGGTGTTGCTTCCTTCCTTGATGTAAGCCTTCTGCTCCTTCACATTCACATCAATCCAGACATGCTTCTGTTTAATATCCGGGTATTCTCCGCCCGAAGGCTTCGTCCAATCAATGCTTGTTTTTGCTGTTTTTCGAACGTCCGTTATGTTTTCGACCGTTTTCTTTGTATTGATACTTGCGTGTTCTTCTGCATGATCGGAGCAGGCTGACTCGCATAAGAACTGCAATAATGAATAATGAGCGTTTCATATTCTATCCACCTGTTTCGAAAAACGCAGCTTCGCGCAGGCATCGTGGAGATGGATCGATTCTTCATTGCGGCATTCAATCTCAAAGGCCGACACCCATTCAAGCTCAAACAAATCCGCAGCAATCAGCCGGACGAGATCCTCAACAAATCTCGGGTTTTCATAGGCCGTTTCTGTCACGGCTTTTTCATCAGGCCGCTTCAATACCGGATGCAGTCTCGCAGAAGCATTTGATTCTGCGGCGTGAAGCAAATCAGCTTTAACATCACTTGGCAGCGATGCGGCCGGGTGAATATCCGCCCAAATGCTGACCGTTCCCCTCTGATTATGGGCACTGTATTCGCTGATTTCCTTGGAGCAAGGGCACAGAGTCGTTACTTTTGCTGAGATGCCGGCACGCTGTTTAAACGGCTGATCTTTGCGATAGGTGACAGACATGAATATATCAGCATGCATCAAACCCGCTTTCTCAAGCTTCGGGCTTTTCCGTTCGAAAAACCACGGAAACCTCACTTCAACTGTGGCAGATGATGTGTCCATGTTTTCTGCAAGCTCTTTCGTAAATTGCTGAAGAGAGGAAAATGAGAGAATCCAACCATTTTGATGATAGACTTGCAGCAGCTCTGTTAACCGGCTCATGTTAATCCCTTTCTGATTTCTCGGCAAATTACAAGTCATTGTAAAGTTCGCAGCCGTTGTTTGCTCGGCAGGCATCATGGCAGAAGTGATTGTGACTGGATGGGACACATTAGCGACACCTACATGCTGAATGTCAAAAAAATAATCCTTCCTGATATTTTGCAGGTCCTTCATTTTCTCTTTTTCCACTGGTTTCTCGCCTTTGATCGGACTGACCGATCCAAAGTATTGAAGACGCTCCGTTTTTTTCGGGAGCAGCGTATGTTGATTCATTCAGAAAACTCCTCTCGCTAACAAATCGTAATAATTACTATTTATTTTGATCGGTTCACTGTTGAAAATCAAGAGAAAATAAAAAAGACACGCACAAACGCGTGTCCGTCAAAATCCTAAACATCCGCCGGGCTGCTTTCCGCGCTCCGGCTTTTCCGCCAGTAATAGCCTGCGGCAAGCACAAGTGCAAACGCCAGCAGCGCGATACAGGAAAACGTGATAAAACCGATAGCATATGTGCCTGTCATCTGTTTGAGAGATCCTAAGATGTTCGGCAGGAAAAACCCTCCGATTCCTCCGGCCGCACCGACGATTCCCGTCACCATGCCAATTTCTTTGCGAAAACGCTGCGGTACAAGCTGGAATACTGCGCCGTTTCCCATTCCGAGCCCCATCATTCCGACAAACAATAGAACAATAACCATTGAAAGAGATGGCAGGCTGCTGACTCCGGCCATACACAGTGCCACGATGACAAACAATACAAAAAGAACTTTCGTGCCGCCGACACGATCCGAAATCAAGCCCCCGACAGGCCGGAAAAAGCTCCCCGCCGCCACACATAATGTAACGAAGTCCCCTGCGTGAATTTTTGACAGCTGGTATTGATCAACAAAGAAAATAGATAAAAAGCTTGAGAGCCCGACAAATCCGCCAAATGTGACGCTGTACAGCAGGCAGAAAAACCATGTTTCCTTTTGCCCGAACACATGCAGATAGCTTTTGAGCGGCTGCGGAGCCGGCTGTGCAGGAGAATCCTTTGCCATGGATACAAAAAGAATAAAGACGATCAATAATGGAATTAGCGCAATTCCCATGACAATGTGCCAGCCGAACTGCTCTGCCAGACGAGGGCCAAACAGGGTTGCAAACAACGTGCCGCTGTTCCCCGCTCCGGCAATCCCCATCGCAAGTCCCTGCAAATGAGGCGGATACCAGCGGCTGGCCATAGGCAGCGCTACAGCAAAGCTTGCCCCCGCCACGCCAAGCAGAATCCCGATGGCATACAGCTCAGTCAAGGAACGGCCGCCGAATGTCCCCCAAAGCAGCGGAATCATCGTCACCAGCATCCCGATCACTGCCGTTTTTTTCGGTCCGATTCTGTCCGTTAAAATACCAAGAATGATACGAAACACAGATCCAGATAAAATCGGCACAGCTACGACAAGCCCTTTCTCAAAAGGAGACAGGCCAAAATCCTGAGAAATATAAACACCCAGCGCCCCAAGCATAACCCATATCATAAAACTGACATCAAAGTATAAAAAGGAACAGAGCAAAGTGAGTGGATGACCGCTAGTTTTCAGTTCCGACAGCTTCATAAGATTCCCCTTTCTAGACCCTCATTATTTTACATTTTCTGAATCAAGGATATAGGACCATTATTTTCTGGAAAAGACATGTGTAAGTTTTTGTGACACGTTTAATGCGTTAACAATGCATTGTGACATAATTTTTAATAGGAGAAAACTTACGAGCTTCGCCAAAGGAGGTCTGATACATGAAGAAACAAAGATTAGTGTTAGCGGGAAACGGCATGGCCGGAATCCGCTGTATTGAAGAAGTATTAAAGCTGAATCGCCACATGTTTGAGATTGTCATTTTCGGAAGCGAGCCGCATCCCAATTACAATCGCATTCTCTTATCCTCTGTATTGCAGGGTGAAGCGTCACTCGATGATATTACACTGAACAGCAAGGATTGGTACGACAAGCACGGGATCACGCTTTACACAGGCGAAACGGTTATTCAGATTGATACAGATCAGCAGCAGGTCATCACAGATCGGAAACGCACTCTGTCGTATGACAAATTAATAGTGGCAACAGGCTCCTCCCCTCATATTCTCCCTATCCCCGGGGCAGACAAAAAAGGTGTCTATGGATTTCGGACAATAGAAGACTGCCAAGCGCTGATGAACATGGCCCAGCACTTTCAAAAGGCTGCGGTAATCGGAGCCGGCTTATTAGGACTGGAAGCTGCAGTAGGTTTACAGCATCTCGGTATGGATGTCAGCGTCATTCACCACTCCGCCGGCATTATGCAAAAACAGCTCGATCAAACAGCGGCGCGGCTGCTGCAAACAGAGCTGGAACAAAAAGGCCTAACCTTTCTTTTGGAGAAAGACACCGTCTCCATTTCCGGCACCACGAAGGCAGACCGAATCCATTTTAAAGATGGCTCTTCATTAAAAGCAGACTTGATTGTGATGGCGGCCGGCGTCAAACCGAATATTGAATTGGCTGTATCCGCTGGAATCAAAGTGAACCGCGGGATCATCGTGAATGACTTCATGCAGACAAGCGAACCGAATATCTACGCCGTTGGTGAATGCGCTGAGCATAACGGAACGGTGTACGGATTGGTGGCTCCGCTTTATGAGCAGGGAAAAGCGCTCGCCAGTCATATTTGCGGCGTTCCATGTGAGGAATATCAAGGCTCAGGACCATCAGCGGCGTTAAAAATAGCTGGAATCGATGTGTGGTCAGCAGGAAAGATCCAAGAGGATGAACGCACGACGAGCATCAAAATCTACGACGAACAAGCAAGAGTTTATAAAAAAGCGCTTTTTGTAGATGAAAAACTGGCCGGCGTTATTTTATTCGGAGACACCCGTGACAAGCAGCGGCTTCTCGACAGCCTCCTTAAACAACGAGACATCTCCATTGTCAAAAAGCAGATCATCGAACCGGAGACAAGCGGCCCTTTATTTGAATCCATGCCTTCCAGTGAAACGATTTGCCAATGCAACACAGTGACGAAAGGCGCGATTGAAGAAGCGGTGCACACGAATAGCTTAACAACTGTTGAGGAAGTCAAGCACTGCACCAAAGCCACTGGGTCCTGCGGAGGATGCAAACCGCTCGTTGAAGACCTTTTGAGGCACATGACCAACAGCGAATATACGAAGCCCGCCGGCACACCTTCGTTTTGCAGCTGTACTGATTTTACAGAAGACGACATCATCGCTGAGCTTCAGCGCAGGCCATTCACTAATCCGGCAGAAGTGATGAACCAGCTTGACTGGAAAACAAAAAACGGATGCAGTACTTGTGTTCCTGCGATTCAATACTATCTGGAAATGCTGTACCCTGGGTTTGTCCAGCCTGAGCCAGCCACTGAAGAGACATGCATCCTGATCCCGCAAATGTACGGCGGGCGGACAAACGCGGAGCAGCTAAGAACCATCGCCAACATCATTGAGGCATACAGCATTCCCGACGTATCCATCACTCACGGCCAAAGGCTGAAGCTTTCCGGGATCAAGCCTGCGGATCTCCCGAACATAAAAAAAGACCTGAAGATGCCCGTTTACACTAATGAACACCGACACGCGCTGCAAAGCATCAAAGCATGTACATGCGGGCAAAATCGATCAATTCAGCAGCTGGCAGCCCAAATCGAAAGACAACTTGAGATGCTTCCCTTACCCGCTCCCATTTCTATCAGCTTATCATGTGAAACAGACTGCACCGATGCCGCCCTGCAAGATGTCGGCGCAATTCGGACACAAGCTGGCTGGGACATTTACATCGGAGGCGTCCGGGGAACTCATGCCCGTTCAGGAGCTCTGTTTTGCGTGACTGAGAACGAAGACAGCACTGCCGGCATGATCAAAGGACTGATCCAGTATTATCGGGAAACGGCTCATTACTTAGAAGCAGTTCATCAGTGGATAGACCGTCTCGGGATCGTTCATATCAGAGAAGTGCTATTCGAAGAAGACCTAAGGGCACAGCTGCTGGAAAGCCTCCAAACAGATCTGTCACTGATTCAAAACCCGACTGTAGAGACGGGCGCATATAAGAAAGGATGAGGCATTTTGACTGAACGACTGCTTAGATATTTCCGTGATAAACAGCAAGACGTCCAATCAGAAAAAACATATGACACTCAATGCCCGTTTTGCAGCATGCAGTGCAAAATGCAGCTCGTGGAACAAACCATCGTCACGCGCAAAAAGTACACTGCGATCGGGATTGATAATCCTACAACACAGGGTCGGCTATGCATGAAGGGCATGAACGCCCACCAGCATGCCCTGAACTCCTCCCGCATCACCCGGCCGCTGCTGAAGAAAAACGGCGAGTTTATGCCTGTTTCCTGGGAAGAAGCACTGAATTACATTAAAGACCAAGTGACAATGATACAAGTAGAACACGGCCATGACGCTATGGCGGTATACGGAAGCGCCTCGATTACAAATGAAGAGGCGTATTTGTTAGGGAAATTCGCACGGGTGGGCTTACAGACAAAATACATCGACTACAACGGGAGGCTTTGTATGTCCGCCGCAGCAACCGCAGCCAACCAAACATTCGGCGCGGACAGAGGCTTAACGAATCCCTTATCAGACATTCCCCACACCCGTGTGATCATTCTGGCCGGCACCAATATCGCGGAGTGCCAGCCTACGATTATGCCATATTTTGAAAAAGCGAAAGAAAACGGAGCTTACATCATTGCCATTGATCCGCGTGAAACAGCGACAACAAAAATCGCCGATCTTCATTTGAAAATCAAACCCGGCACAGACGCCGCCCTTGCCAACGGTCTCGTCAAAATCATCATCGACGAACAGCTTATAAACGAGGATTTCATTCAATCACGAACAAATGGATTCGAAGAGCTGAAGCAGCATACTGACTCGTTGGACCTGAATGACATCGCCGAACAGACGAGTGTCCCCCTGGTGGATATAAGAAAAGCGGCTGTAAAGTTTGCCAAGGAAACGTCCGGCATGCTGTTTACAGCCCGCGGGATTGAACAGCAAACCGATGGAACAGCGGCTGTGAAAGGCTTCTTAAACATGGTGCTGATCACAGGAAAAATCGGCAAACCTTACTCGGGCTACGGGGCGATCACCGGACAAGGCAACGGGCAAGGCGCCAGAGAGCATGGCCAAAAAGCCGATCAGCTTCCAGGCTACCGTTCTATCGAAAACGAAGAACACCGGGCGCATATTGCGAAAGTGTGGGGAATCCATCAGGATGAACTCCCGCGAAAAGGTGTCTCAGCCTATGAAATGATGGAAAAAATCAATGACGGCGACATCAAAGGACTGTTCCTCATGTGCTCCAACCCTGCTGTTTCCAGTCCAAATGCAAATCTCGTGAAAAAGGCTTTAAGAAGACTGACATTCTTTGTCGCAATCGATTTGTTTATTTCTGAGACTGCGAAATACGCAGATGTGATTTTACCTGCCTCCTCTTACTTAGAAGATGAAGGCACCATGACAAATGTAGAAGGACGCGTGACATTAAGAGAAGCAAGCCGGCCATGCCCCGGCGAAGCAAAGCATGATTGGCAGATCATTTGTGATCTCGCATCCGCTCTCGGCAAGGGCCGCTACTTTTCTTATACGTCAGCGGAGGATATTTTCAATGAATTGAGAGAAGCGAGCCGAGGCGGGATTGCCGATTATTCAGGCATCTCATACGGCAGGCTCAGACGTGAAGGCGGCATTCATTGGCCGTGTCCGGAATCTGATCATCCCGGAACTGGGCGCTTGTTTACAGAATCATTTGCTCATCCGGATCAAAAAGCGGCATTAAGTGTGATTCCAAACGAACCACCTGTTCCAAAAGAGAAGCCGACAGCCGATTATCCGCTTTATTTAACGACAGGCAGAGTCATGTCTCACTACTTAACAGGCGTCCAAACAAGAAAAAGCGCCGCCCTTGCCGCGAGACATTTTGAATCGTTTATGGAGATCCATCCGCAAACAGCAGCGACCTACAATATCGAGGACCGTGTACTGGTAAAGATAGAATCGCCGCGGGGAAGCATCACCGTCCGCAGCAAATTATCAGAACAAATCAGAAAAGATACTGTTTTTGTTCCCATCCATTGGGCAGACGCTCAAAATGTGAATGATTTAATCGGAGAAGCCTTAGATCCAGTCTGTAAAATGCCCGGTTTTAAGGTATGCGCCGTCCGAATCAGACCTATTTAAATTTTTCATAAAATTTTTAGAACTTTTCGTATATTTTGTTACATTTTATAACATGTATCTTAAATATTCCTTTTTGCTGTGCTACGCTGGAAAAAACATTGATAAGGAGCGGATCATCTGATGGGAAAAAAACAGCTAGTTCTTGTTGGTAATGGAATGGCCGGGGTAAGGGCCATTGAAGAGATACTGAGTGTTGCTAAAGACGAGTTTCAGATCACAATTTTCGGTGCCGAACCGCATCCCAATTACAACCGAATCCTTTTGTCAAAAGTGCTTCAAGGCGATACAGATATTAAAGATATTACGTTAAACGATTGGGACTGGTACGAAGAAAACAACATTCAATTGTATACAAATGAAACAGTCATCAAAGTGGACACGGAAAACAAAACAGTCATCACAGATGCAGACAGAATCCAGCCTTACGATGAATTGATCCTGGCGACAGGCTCGGTCCCTTTTATCCTTCCGATTCCGGGCGCAGACAAAAAAGGCGTCACAGCTTTCCGGGACATAAAAGATACAGACACAATGCTCGCCGCGTCAAAACAATATAAAAAAGCTGCCGTCATCGGCGGAGGACTTCTTGGTTTGGAAGCAGCTCGCGGACTGCTGAATCTTGGCATGGATGTGTCCGTCATCCACCTTGCCCCATTCCTGATGGAGCGCCAGCTTGATGCAACGGCAGGACGCCTGCTGCAAAACGAGTTAGAAAAACAAGGTATGACCTTTTTACTTGAAAAGCAAACAGAAGAAATTGTCGGTGACGACCGTGTCGAAGGCCTCCGATTCAAGGATGGCACAAGCATTGAAGCTGATTTAGTCGTCATGGCTGTCGGCATCCGCCCAAATACAACGCTCGGGGCCGAGAGCGGCATTCCGGTTAACCGCGGCATCATCGTCAACGATTATATGCAGACTGAAATCCCGCACATTTACGCGGTCGGCGAATGTGCCGAGCACCGAGGAATCGCCTACGGGCTTGTGGCGCCGCTATATGAACAGGCAAAAGTGCTGGCAAAGCATATGTGCGGCATCGAAACAAAACCGTATGAGGGCTCCGTTCTCTCCACACAGTTAAAGGTATCAGGCGTCGAGGTCTTCTCTGCCGGTGACTTTAACGAATCAGAGGAGAAAAAAGCGATTAAAGTCTTCGATGAGCAGGACGGCATCTATAAAAAAATAGTCCTGAGAGGCAATCAAATTGTCGGTGCTGTTTTATTCGGCGACAGCAGCGAAGGCAATCGCCTGTTTTCTATGATTCAAAAAGAAGCCGATATCTCTGAAACCTCTAAAATATCAATCTTACAGCCCCTCAGCCAGGAAGCAGGCACAAGCATAACCGCAGCGATGAGCGACGATGAAATCATCTGCGGCTGTAACGGCGTGTCAAAAGGTGCGATTATTCAAGCCATACAGGAAAAGGGCTGCTCGTCAACGGACGAAATCAAAGCATGCACCGGCGCATCCCGCTCATGCGGAGGCTGTAAGCCGCTCGTAGAAGAAATCCTCCAGCATACGCTCGGATCAGACTTTGATGCGTCAGCGCAAAAAGAAGCCATTTGCGGCTGCACCACATTGTCGAGAGATGAAGTCGTAGAAGAAATCAAAGCCAAAGGGCTGTCACATACAAGAGAAGTCATGAATGTGCTCGGCTGGAAAACGCCAGAAGGCTGTTCTAAATGCCGACCCGCTCTGAACTACTACTTAGGCATGATCAATCCAACCAAATACGAGGATGACCGAACATCCCGCTTTGTTAATGAACGAATGCACGCCAATATTCAAAAAGACGGAACATACTCAGTCGTTCCTCGGATGTACGGCGGCGTGACCAACTCCACAGATTTGCGCAAGATAGCCGATGTCGTTGACAAATATGAGATCCCGCTCGTGAAAATGACAGGCGGCCAGCGAATTGATCTTATCGGCGTGAAAAAAGAAGACCTTCCGAAGGTATGGGAAGATCTTGATATGCCATCGGGCTACGCGTACGGAAAAACGCTCCGCACAGTGAAAACATGTGTAGGCGAGCAATTCTGCCGCTTCGGCACACAAGACTCCATGGCACTGGGCATTGCGCTTGAGAAAAAATTCGAAGGGCTGAACACGCCTCACAAAGTCAAAATGGCCGTGTCTGCCTGCCCGCGAAACTGTGCGGAATCCGGCATTAAGGACCTTGGCGTTGTCGGCATCGACGGAGGCTGGGAGCTTTATGTCGGCGGAAACGGCGGAACCCATTTGCGTGCCGGCGATTTGCTGATGAAGGTGAAAACAAATGAAGAAGTCTTAGAATACGCGGGCGCTTACCTGCAATATTACAGGGAAACCGCAAACTATCTGGAGCGTACGTCCGCATGGCTTGAGCGCGTCGGTTTATCCCATGTCCAATCCGTGTTAAACGATCCGGAAAAGCGGCAGGAGCTGAACGGCCGAATGAATGAAACACTCTCTGTCCACAAGGATCCGTGGAAAGACTTTTTAGAGGATAAACAAACCTCTAAAGAATTATTTGAAAATGTCGTGACCACATCATAATGACAAAAACTATCATTGAGGAGGAATGGACATGGTAAACAAAGACGTAACAAAAGTATGTATCGGAAAAATTGAAGAATTGCCTGAACAATTAGGCAAAACAGTGTATATTGAAGATAAGGAGCTCGCGGTTTTCAAGCTTTCAGACGGAAGCATCCGCGCCATCGAAAACCGCTGTCCGCATAAAGGCGGCGTCCTGGCAGAAGGCATCGTCAGCGGCCAATATGTTTTCTGCCCGATGCACGACTGGAAAATTTCCTTAGAAGACGGAATCGTCCAAGAACCTGACCACGGATGCGTCAAAACATATGAAACGCTGATCGAAGGAGAACATGTTTATCTCGTATATTGATCAAAAGACCGGATCACTTTTCTAGTGGTCCTTCATTTTTTACAGTGACGGAAGGATGACATGATCATGAAGAACGGAATCGTATATTTCGTGGGAGCCGGACCCGGCGACCCAGGCCTGCTCACCATCAAAGGAAAACAGGCGCTCGAGGAAGCAGATGTGATTTTATATGACCGGCTCGCCAACCCGAAGCTGCTCGAATTTGCATCACCGGACTGCCAGTTTATTTATTGCGGAAAACTGCCAAACCGCCATTTTATGAAACAAAAAGAAATTAACGCCCTGCTGGTTGAAAAAGCATTAAATGGGTTAACCGTCGTTCGCTTGAAGGGCGGAGATCCGAGCGTATTCGGCAGAGTCGGCGAGGAAGCAGATGCTCTTCATGAGCACGGCATTCGCTATGAAATGGTGCCGGGAATCACCTCTGGAATTGCAGCGCCGCTATATGCGGGCATCCCCGTCACGCATCGGGATTTTGCATCGTCTTTTGCCATGATTACAGCGCATGATAAATCATTAAAAGGCACGCCGAACCTTGACTGGGAAGGGCTGGCCCGAAGCGTTCAAACCCTTGTTTTTTACATGGGTGTCAAGAACTTGTCTTATATTTGCCAGCAGCTTATTTCATACGGGAAATCGCCTTCTGTCCCTGTCATTGTCATCCAATGGGGAACGTGGGGCCGCCAGCGGAGTGTGAAAGGAACACTTGAGAACATTCAGCAAAAAGTGCAGGAACACCAGATTACAAACCCTGCGATTATCGTCATCGGAGACATCGTCAACTTTCAAACACACAGCTGGTTTGAAAGCAAACCGCTCATCGGACGGCATTTGATGGTTGTGACTCATGGCGAAGATGAAGACCCGCTTGCAGACAAGCTGCGCGATTCCGGCGCCGATCTCATCGAGTGGCCGAAATGGCGGACCGAAAACATGCCTGTCAATGAAGAAATTCTTCGAAAGATTGGCACCTTTGAAGACGTTTTTTTCACATCGCGCCGGGCGGTTTGTGAATTTTTCAGAGCACTGGCTTCTCAGAAAATCGACATCCGCCAGCTGACAGCCAAACTGAGTGCAGCATCTGAGCAAGCAAAGACAGAGCTTGAGAAACGGGGCTTTCTTGTCACCGCCATTCAGCCTGATTCAGAGAAACGTCTTGTTGTCGGGAGCCGCCATGCAGTGGAAAACATGCAAAAGCATGAATCCTGTTCGTTTTATATCACTCATGAAAACGTCATAGATGACCGGTTCACCCACATGATTCAGCGTACCATCAGTGAATCCCCGCTGCACATGGTCATTTGCCCGAACAAGCTGTCCGTTCAGCAATTGATCAATGGTGGCGAACAAATTGGCATTTCGCCGGAATTGTCAGCAAGCCGGCCCCCTATCGTCTGTATAGGCGATGACTCAGCTGCCGAAGCTTATGGATTCACAGCTGTACAAGAACAGGATGAATTGCTAGCTTTCATTCAGAATCAACAGACGCAGAAAAAGCTCCTTCACAGCTGATGGCTGGCAGCCCTTTCCCCCAAGGGCTGTTTTATTTATGTACCAATTTTTTATGATGGGTGGAATACATCGCCATATTCTCGGCCTTAGGATCCAAATAAGCCTTAGCGCTGTTGACTGCTGTCGGGCCTTCCGTAAAGCCGCCGGCAATTAATCTCAGCTTGCTTTCATAAAAAGCCGCGTCGCCCGCCACAAACACGCCCGGAAGATTCGTCCGCATATGTCTGTCAGCTTTCACCCTGCCTTCTTCAATCTCCAGCCCCCACTCCATCATCGGCCCTAGATCAATTTTGAAGCCATGATTAATGATCAGCTCATCAATTTCTATGTCTTTCCTCTGGCCAGACTCAGTATGACAAACGGTCACGCTTTTGATGCGCTCTTCATCTCCGTTCAACTGCTCCAGCCGATAAGGCGTAAGCACCCGCACCGATGATTGCTTCATTTTCGTCACGCTGCTTTCCATTCCGCCGAATTCCTCACGCCGATGAACGACAGTCACAGACGCCGCAATCGGTTCAAGCTCATTAGCCCAATCGACCGCAGTATCTCCGCCGCCTGATATCACCACGCGCTTATCTTTAAACGCATCGAGCTTTTCCACTCCGTAATGAAGATTTTTGCCCGCATATCGGGCCGCATCCTCGCTGTCAAACTCATTGACCTCAAGTGTACCCATGCCGCAAGCCAAAATCACAGTTCTTGTATAGTGCTTTTCCCCTTCAGAACCCGTCAGAACAATGGTGCCTTCATCTAGGCGTTCAAACCCGGTCACACGCTGATTCAATACGATATCAGGATCAAACGTTGCCGCCTGCTCCTTCAGCTGCTCGATCAGCTGCTTTCCCGCAATCCCCGGTATGCCGCCGATATCGCGAATGATTTTCTCAGGAAAGAATAAAGACACCTTCCCTCCGAGCTTCGGCAAAAATTCGATTACCTTTGTTTTCAGCTCCCGCATCCCGCAGTAAAAAGCAGTAAACAGCCCAATCGGCCCCCCGCCTATAATCGTAACGTCATATACCTCTTGATTCTCAGCCATCCGTCCTGCCTCCCGTTCACATCTATATCAAAATTTTAATTGAGAATGAATATCAATACAAAGTATATCATATTCAAGGGCCTTTGTTTATTCATTTCTTCACCTTGTGATCAATTGTTGAAAACCCTATAATAGGCAAAAAAACAAATGGGAGTAACAGATGAAAAGACGAGTCGAAACGATCACCTTCGAAGGACATACACTAGAATATTCAGTGGCTGGAAAGGGTGCCCCCATCCTTGTCATGCATGGCGGGCATTCAAATTGTTACGAGGAATTCGGATACACAGCGTTGATTGAGCAAGGGTATTCCATCATTACGCCTTCAAGGCCCGGCTATGGACGAACGTCAAAAGAAATTGGAAAAAGTCTTGCCAACGCCTGCCGTTTCTATGTGAAATTATTAGATCATTTACAAATCGACAGTGTCCATGTGATCGCCATCTCAGCAGGAGGGCCGAGCGGCATATGCTTTGCCTCACATTATCCGGAAAGAGTAAATACATTGACCCTGCAATCCGCGGTCACCAAAGAGTGGCTCACCCCAAAAGACACTGAATATAAATTGGGGAGAATTCTCTTCCGCCCGCCGGTGGAAAAGTGGATATGGAAGCTGATTTCTTCCTTGAATAACGCTTTCCCGCGTTTGATGTTTCGAGCTATGAGCCCCCAATTCAGCACGCTTCCGTTTCAGCGAATCAAGTCCTTGATGAATGAAAAAGACATAGAAGCATTTCGGAAAATGAACAGCCGGCAGCGCTCGGGTGAAGGATTTCTGATTGACTTGTCACAAACCGCCGCTGTCTCTTTAAAAGACCTGCAAGCCATCATATGTCCCGTGCTGATTATGCAAAGTGTTTATGATGGATTGGTTGACTTGTCACATGCACATCATGCAAAAGAGCACATTCGTGGCGCTGTTCTCTGTTTGCTTCACTCGTGGGGACACCTGATTTGGCTCGGAAAAGAAGCTGCAGAAACAGACAGTATCCTACTCGGTTTTTTGGAATCCTAACCAAAGTGAAACGATCCTTTCCCTTCCTCCGTCAAACAAGCAGTGCCTTTTTTTCTGGTATCATAAGAAAGGCAGCTTAACATGAGCGGAGGTTTTATTGTGACAGCACAATCATCTTTTCTTCAGCTGAATTCTATTTTTATCAGCATTTTAATAGAAGCCATTCCGTTTATTCTGATTGGCGTCATACTTTCCGGAATCATTCAAATGTTTGTTTCTGAAGAAATGATTGCAAGAATCATGCCGAAAAACCGTTTTCTCGCCGTTTTATTCGGTGCGCTGGCCGGCGTTTTATTTCCCGCCTGCGAATGCGGCATCATCCCGATTACGAGGCGGCTTCTGTTAAAGGGAGTTCCTCTGCATGCGGGCGTTGCTTTCATGCTGACCGCGCCTATCATTAATCCTATTGTTTTATTTTCTACTTATATTGCGTTCGGGAATAGATGGTGCGTGGTCTTTTACAGAGGCGGACTGGCTCTCGCCGTTTCGCTGATCATCGGGGTCATTTTATCCTATCAATTTAAGGATAACCAGCTTTTAAAGCCTGATGAACCCGGGCACCACCATCATCATCACGGCACCTTGCTCCAAAAACTGGGCGGGACCTTGCGGCATGCCATTGATGAATTTTTCTCCGTGGGGAAATATTTAATCATCGGCGCCTTTATCGCAGCCGCTATGCAGACGTATGTCAAAACATCCACTCTGCTTGCGATCGGGCAGAATGATGTATCCTCTTCCCTCGTGATGATGGGTCTGGCGTTTGTCCTGTCGCTTTGTTCAGAAGTTGATGCGTTCATCGCGTCTTCCTTCAGCAGCACATTTTCATTAGGATCGTTAATCGCCTTTCTCGTCTTTGGCGCAATGGTGGATATTAAGAATGTATTGATGATGCTTGCGGCCTTCAAAAAACGATTTGTTTTCCTGCTGATTACATACATTGTCGTGATTGTTTTAGCGGGATCACTACTGGTAAAGGGGTGATTGGATGTTTCGTCTATTGGTGCTGATGGGATTTACGTTTTTCTTTTATCATCTGCATGCCTCAGGAAATCTAACAAAATATATCAATATGAAATATGCCTATCTTTCCTTTATTGCGATCTTCCTGCTGGCCATTCTGACCGCCGTCCAAGCATATCTATTTATCAAGTCGCCTGAAAAAAGCGGGCATCACCATGACCATGATTGCGGGTGCGGCCATGATCACGAGCATGACCATGAACAAAACAAGCCATTTTATCAGCGTTATTTGATTTATGTTGTTTTTCTTTTTCCTTTGGTGTCAGGCATCTTCTTCCCGATTGCAACGCTTGACTCATCCATAGTCAAAACAAAAGGGTTCTCGTTTAAGGCGATGGAGAGCGGAGATCACTACTCCCAAACACAGTATTTGCGGCCTGATGCCAGCCTTTATTACGCGCAAGACAGCTATGACAAACAAATGAAACAGCTGTTTAATAAGTATTCCAGCAAAAAAGAGATTTCTCTGACCGATGACGATTTCCTAAAAGGAATGGAAACCATCTATAACTATCCGGGTGAATTTCTCGGACGGACGATAGAATTTCATGGATTTGCTTACAAAGGAAACGCAATTAACAAAAATCAGTTGTTCGTATTAAGGTTTGGCATCATTCACTGTATCGCTGATTCCGGCGTGTACGGGATGCTTGTGGAATTTCCGAAGGACATGGACATCAAGGATGATGAATGGATTCACATTAAGGGCACTCTGGCCTCAGAATATTACCAGCCATTCAAGTCAACTCTCCCTGTCGTCAAAGTAACTGACTGGAATACCATTAAAAAACCTGATGATCCGTATGTTTACAGAGGATTTTAAGTGAAGACGAAACCAGTACAAGTACTGGTTTCTTTTTTATTTCTTTTTCATCAGCATCAAATCGAGATAGAGCTGGCACCGCGTTCTGAAATCGCTTAAATCGATCGACGTCATCTCAGTAATCTGTTTGATGCGGTAATTCAATGTATTTTGGTGAATAAACAGCTGTTCTGCCGCTGGTTTTGTTTTGCAGTTGTTGAGGAGATAGATTTCCAAGGTTTTGAGCAGCTCAGTGCTGCTTTCTTCGTCTTTCGCTTTTAATAAAGCTAAATCTTTATTCTCGTATTCTAAAAATTCATTTTTCTGTTCGATGCTTTCTAAATAGCGGTAAATGCCGAGTTTGGCATATTCATATGGAATGTTTTCCTGATTGCCGGTGATTTCTGCGGCTTTGATGACTTCAAGTGCTTCTGTGTAGCTCTTGCCAAGTTTTAATAGGTGATTATATTCGTTTCCGATACCGATATAAATAGGGGTAGGTATTTTCTGAAAGTGAAAATGTGTTAACAGCTTGTTAATAAACTCAGAAGCTGCTGAGGAGACGGAGCTTTTTTGGGAAAAACTCGCTACGACGATGACAATATTTGATTCGATCGTTAAGACATGACTGACCTTATCCCGTAAATTCAGGTACGACCTGATATTTTCCTTTAAATCCTCTACCGCTTCCCCATCCCCATTTGCGGCGTGCAGGATAACAACTGAAAACATGGAAGGCAGCACGGTGTTGATCCTTTCAGCTTCCCGTCTGAGTTCCTTCTCAGAGGTAAATTGCTGATAGATCGCCCGTTTGATGAGATCCTCTGCTTTTTCTTCCTTTTCCTGTTTCAATTTATTCGTTTTATAAATGATTTTCCCGACATGGAAGGAGGTCTCGTACAAAAAGTCGAGCTCTTCATCCGTCAGATTTTGGTCCAGCTCCTGAATCCAGATGTAGCCCATGACTTCCCCTTTGTGCTTTGCACTCACGACCACCCTCTGGTTTAACCCAATGCTTTCAATTTTATTGACGCGAAAAGGCTCAGGCTCTGTTTTCAATTTTTCAATAATTCCGTCCTTCAGAAACCTCTCAAAAATCTGGACCGGACACTTTTTCGAAAAAATAGTCTGCTGGTTGGCAGAATCAAAATGGTTAATATAGTAAGAATTATAGGCTAACAAAAAGAAATCCGCGCTTTCCAGTATCACTGGCTTTTGCAGCTCATAGCTAATAAAATCAATCAGTTTATCAACATCTGAAAATGAAAAAACTCTCTCTAAAAGCTCTTCCATACCTTTTTCTCCTATACTTTTTTTACTTTAATCATATCCATACGGGGTCTTTTTGTATAGAAAAAAATACGTTTGTTTCCAAAAGAAAAAAATGGCCGCTTAAAAGGAGAAAAGAGGAAAAAGGGACAGCCCCTTCCTCCTCCTTTCGATCTTTATTGTGACATTGTATCTTGGTAGTCGTTGAACTGGTCTGTGACAGCTTGTGACGGAGCCTGCGACAATATGCTGACAAAAAACACAGATAATAGACTCGCAGCAAAACCAGGTATCATTTCATACAGAAAGTCCGAAAGACCGGCATTCGCCCAAATGATTACAGTCGCTGCTCCCACAATCATGCCGGCGAGTGCCCCCCATTTGGTCATTCGTTTCCAAAACAGACTGAGCAGTACAACCGGCCCGAATGATGCACCGAAGCCCGCCCACGCGTAGCTGACCAATCCAAGGATAGTGTTATTTTTCTCCCAAGCCAGAACCAACGCGACAATTGAAACAGCCAGAACAGCCAGACGGCCTAAAAACACCAGCTCTTTATCTGAAGCTGAGCGTCTGAACATCGACTTATACAAATCTTCTACCAGAGAGCTTGATGTCACAAGCAGCTGAGAAGAAATGGTACTCATAATCGCAGCCAAAATCGCTGAAATCAGAAAACCCGTGATAATCGGATGAAACAAGATATTCCCTAATTGAATAAAAATCGTCTCTGGGTCCTTCAGTGTCATGCCGCGCTGATGGTAATAAGCGATTCCGCCCAAACCGGTCAGCACTGCGCCTACTGCAGACAAAATCATCCAGCCCATCCCGATTCTGCGCGCTCTTTTGATCTCTTTGACAGACGTGATCGCCATAAAACGCACAATAATATGCGGCTGGCCAAAGTATCCCAGCCCCCAGGCAAACAAAGAAATAATGCCAAGGACGCTCGTTCCTTTGAAAATATTAAACATATCAGGATCTACAGAGCGGATTTCAGCAACTGTATCACCTGCTCCTCCCGTGTGGAAAAACGTAACGATCGGCACAAGAATGAGTGCGGCAAACATAATGATCCCCTGAACAAAATCTGTCCAGCTGACTGCCAAAAAGCCGCCAAACAGGGTATATGCCACAACAACACCCGTCACAATCCACAGGCCGGTGTGATAATCCATCCCCAAGATGCTGTTGAATAAGACGCCGCCGGACACCATTCCGGACGATACATAAAACGTGAAAAAGACTAAAATGACAATTCCTGAAAACAGTCTGAGAAGCTTTGTTTGATCTCCGAAGCGATTTTCCAGGAATCCGGGAATTGTAATGGAATTCCCCGCTTTTTCAGTATAGGTTCTCAGCCGCGGTGCGACGTAAAGCCAGTTCGCCCACGCTCCAAGGCAAAGTCCGATGACGATCCAAGCGCCGCTCAGACCAGTAGAAAACATGGCGCCCGGAAGCCCCATTAGCAGCCAGCCGCTCATATCGGCAGCGCCGGCACTGAGAGCAGTTACTGCCGGACCCAAAGAGCGTCCTCCCAGCATGTAATCCGTCAGATTCGACGTACGCTTGTAAGCAAAGTAGCCGATTAGCAGCATTCCCGCCATATAAATACAAATCGAAATAATCAGCTGTGTGTTTTCTATGGCACTTCCTCCTCTTTTTTATAGTATATGGATGAAATGGACACCCCCGCAGGGAGGATGCCCATTTAGTCCCGCTTAGAACATTTCACTGATTGTTTTTGCTTGCATATGCAGAGCCAAGTAATCCGGCCCGCCTGCTTTTGAATCCGTTCCCGACATTTTGAAGCCGCCAAACGGATGGTAGCCGACGATAGCACCTGTACAGTTGCGGTTGAAGTATAGGTTTCCGACATGGAATTCCTGTTTCGCACGCTCGATGTGCTTGCGGTTGTTTGTGATAACCGCGCCTGTCAAACCATATTCAGTATTGTTTGCCACTTCTAAAGCTTCATCAAAGTCTGACACTTTACAAAATGCAACGACAGGTCCGAAAATTTCTTCCTGCATGAGTCTTGCTTTCGGATCAAGGTCAGCGAAGATCGTCGGTTTGATGAAGTATCCTTTCGAATCATCACCAGTACCGCCGCTTACTAAACGCCCTTCCTGTTTTCCGATCTCAATATAGCTCATAATTTTATCATAAGAACCTTGGTCAATGACAGGTCCCATATAAACATCTGCACTGTCAGGTTTAGCTGTTACTTTTGATTCCGTAATTTCAATGACACGCTCTAATACTTGATCATACACTTTTTCATGAACTACTGCACGTGAACCTGCAGAGCATTTTTGTCCCGCAAAGCCGAATGCTGAAGTAAAGATTGATTGAGCCGCTAATTCAATGTCCGCATCCTCATCAACAACAACCGTATCTTTCCCGCCCATTTCAGCGATGACACGCTTTAAATGCTGCTGGCCCGGCTGAACCTTCGCCGCGCGTTCGAAAATTCTCGTACCAACTTCTCTTGATCCCGTAAATGTGATAAGGCTTGTTTTCGGATGGTCAACAAGATAGTCGCCTACTTCCGCTCCGCTTCCCGGAACAAAGTTGACTACGCCTTTTGGCAATCCGGACTCTTCAAGCACCTCAACAAATTTTGCTGCAATAACAGGTGTAGCACTCGCAGGTTTCAGAACCACTGTGTTTCCAGTAACGATCGGCGCCACTGTTGTGCCTGCCATGATCGCAAACAAGAAGTTCCAAGGCGGGATAACGACTGTCACTCCAGTCGGCGTATATACATATTGGTTTTTCTCGCCTTCACGGCTGTTGACCGGTTTTCCTTTTGCCAGTTCGATCATTTGTCGTGCATAATACTCCATGAAGTCAATCGCTTCAGCCGTATCGGCATCCGCCTCGTTCCAAGGCTTTCCTGCTTCTTTCACAAGCAAAGCTGAGAATTCATGTTTTCTTCTGCGGACTTTGGCAGCAGCGCGGAACAGGACAGCCGCTCTCTCTTCTGGAGACGTGTATCTCCACTCTTCAAATGCTTTTGCAGCCGCTTGAATCGCTTGCTCAGCGTGCTCTTGAGAAGCTTTTGACACTCGGCCGACGACTTCTTCTTTATCAGCCGGGTTGATTGAAACGATTTTCGCTTCCGTTTCCACTCTCTCGCCGTTAATGACAAGCGGATAGTCTTTTCCTAAATATTCGCTTACTGTCGCAAGCGCTTTTTTAAACGCTTCCACGTTGTTTTGATCTTGGAAATTTGTGAATGGCTCGTGTTTGTAAGGTGTTGTCATGATAATCTCTCCTTTTTTACTTCTTTGTCATTCCTTTGAAAGCAAATGCAATGTTTGACGGACGTTCTGCAAGGCGTCTCATAAAGTAGCCGTACCAATCCTCGCCGTATGGCAGGTAGACTCTCATGTTATAACCTTCTTTTACGAGGCTGAGCTGGGTTTGCGACCGCATGCCGTACAGCATCTGAAATTCAAACTTGTCATTGGCAATGCCATGTTCCTTGGCAAGCTGCTTTGTAAAGTCGATCATTTTGTCGTCATGTGTGGCAATCGCTGTATAGTGACCGTTTAAGAGCTGCTTTCGGATGATTTTTTTGTAATTTTCATCGACATCGCTTTTCTCCGGGAAAGCTACTTTTTCTGATTCTTTATAAGCTCCTTTTACAAGGCGAAGGAACGGGTTTAAAGAATCCAAATCGTCAATGTCTTTTTCCGTCCGGTACAGATAGGCTTGCAGCACTGTGCTCACATGCTCGTATTTCTTTCTGAAATCTTTGAAAATATCAAGCGTTTTCTGGCATCTGACTTCGTCCTCCATGTCAATGGTGACCATGATTTTATGTTTCTCGGCCGTCTGAAGGATTTTTGTCATATTTTCATACACCAAATCCATATCTATATCCAAACCTAAAGACGTCATTTTTAAAGAAACGTGTGAGTTCAGCTCCTGATCCGCGATGGTCGCAATGGTTTGAATGCACTCTTCCGTACGCTCCCGTGCGACCTCGGCGCTGTTCACAAACTCGCCTAAATGATCGACAGTAACTGACAAACCTTGGCTGTTAAGCTGTCGAATGGTCGGGATTGAACTGTTAAAGTCATTCCCGCCGATAATTTTACCCGCTGCTACCCGGCTTCCCCAGTTCCTCGCCATTTTATTGAGAAAGCCGCTTTTGGATAAAAATAAGAAAAAATCTCTTGTGATCACTTCCAACCTCAACACCCCGCAATCTAAGAAGTATTTGTATGAGTTTATTGTAAATGGACAAAACCGACGTTCACAATATTCTCAAAATACAAAGATTCTGATTATTTTTGTGGGTTTGCCACAATCAGATAGTTAGAAAGTCGGGGGGGATTCTGTCGAATAAAGGAGAAAAGGAAGCGACAAAAAACATCAGCTTCCTCCATCCTTCCACACTTCTTCAACCGTATTCAAAAGCAAACGGTTCAACTCAGGTGTCATATCTTTTTTCTCTGCCTTCAGTTCTTTTGCCGCTTCCATGATTCTTTCGATTTCCGTTTCAATGAATTGGTGAATAACATCGATTCTTGCTTCGAGGTCAAGCTCTTCCCCTCTTCTTTTCCGTTCAAGCAAGGTTTCCATTTCAGCCTTCAGCTCGGGTTCAGCAACAAGTTCATTCATCAAAACAGTAAAGTCCATTGGCGGTATGGTTCCGTGCTTTTCAATCCATTGGCAGGCCAAAATAGGCCGAAGAACGTAGAAGTACTTTTTAATTTTGACCTCTTGTCCTTGTAGATAATCCTTGACGTTCCTTCTCGCCATATTGATATAGTGATACACGCTTGCTTCAGGCTTAAATGCCTCCGTGCGCAGTTTTCTTAACTGCTCTGCGGTCGTAAATGCTTCATAATACACAATGTCTGAGGACAGCCATTCGAGGAGCGGAGGGTTTGACTTTTTGAAAAGCCGAAGCGTTTTTCTCAGCTCCCAGCCGCTGATATCCAGCAAATCGTGAATCGGTTCCTCAATGACATCACGCTCCTGCTCAATTGAAAAATACCACTCCTTTTTCGGCACATAAATAAAGCGGACGTCGTAATCACTATCCTGCGAGGGAAATCCCCATGCGCGGCTTCCTGACTCGACGGCATACACGATTTTGACTCCGTATGACTGCTCGATCCGTTTTAATTCATCAATGATTCTTTGTTTCATATCTATTCGTCTCCAGTCTGTTCTCATTCCGGCAGTTTGCAGAAAAAAACCGCCTGATGATATGCGGCGGCTTTTCACATTTATCAGCCTTTAAGATGCTGCTTAAAAAAAGCAAGTTTTTCCGTTTGAAAAGCAGGGATATACTCATGTCCGAAGTAGCGGTACACCTTCAGCTCTTTCTCTGTTTCCAAATGATTGTAGGCGGCAAACACGGTGGACGGCGGCGTGACCTTGTCAATCAGGCCGATTGACATCAGGACAGGCACCTTCACTCGGTCAGCGAGATTCATAATATCGAAATATGAAAGTGTCTTCATCGCCTGCACTTCTGTTTCCGGACTGCCATTTCTTCTGAAGAAGGAATTGATTTCAAGATACGGCTGTTCAAGCGCCACATCAATGGCCCGTTCGAAGTTGCTTAAATAAGGATAATCGGCAACCGCGGCTTTTGGAATGTCTGACAGCGCCGCTGCGGCAATGGTTAAACCTCCGCCTTGGCTTCCTCCTGTCACACCGATCCTTGTTTCGTCAACCTCGTCGAAGCTGCTGATGACCTCAAGCGCGCGGACGGCGTCCAAATAAACACCGCGGTAATAGTATGTATCTTTATCAAGAATTCCTTTCGTCATCCAGCCCAAAGCGTGACCGTGCGGTGAAATACTCGTATCCTCGCTGCTCTGCTGGCCGCGGACAAGCATGCCGAATGTGGCGTAGCCATGGAGTGCCCAGTTTACCATTTCATGAATCTCACCATCATAGCTTGCATTGTAGCCATGATATTTCACGATCGCCGGATGCGGGCCTTGCTTGTCAGGCACCGCGTACCATCCGGTAATGCGGGCGTTTCCGAAGCTTTTATATGTGAGACGGTACACTTTTACTCCGTCAGCAGGATAGTCAACCGGCTGTAGATCAGGTTCTGCTTGGACTTTTGCAAGTTCCTCCAAAGACAATTTCCAAAACTCAGAAAAATCTTTCGGTGCTGTTTTTTCAGGCTTATATGTTTGCAATTGGTCGAGCGGCAGATCGAATAGTTGCATTTCCGATTATTCCCCTTTGTTTTATAAGATTTAGTTTGTATTCCTATACTACCACGTTTCGTCTTTGTTTTCTAAATATTTTCATCTTTGTTTCCCAGACAGCCTTCATCAAACGTTTGTTTAAGACTTTCCCGGCTTAGTTCCATAAAGGCCTGGGCGGTCAGACTGACATAGCGGTTCTTTAAAAAGACGAAGACGAGGGTTCGTGATGGCGCGGATTGAATCGATAAATAGATCACACCCGGATCTTTATCCCTTCTGATCATATTCGGTGCCATTGTCACACCTAATCCGTTAGCCACAAGAGATTGGGCGGTTTCAATATGGCTCGTCTTAAAGGCAGCATTCGGCTTAAAGCCGCTTTCCGCACAGAGATCGAGAACTGTCCTGCGAAAGCCGAAGCCTTCTTTTAACAGAATAAAGGGCACGTTCCTTACCATGTCAATCGGCACACACGGCTGGTGTCCCTCCTTACCTTCCAGCGCTTTCTCAATCAGCGCGACCATTTCCGGCGGCATCCACCTTTGTTTTTCCTTCGGCACCGCGAGAACAACCGGTTCCGTGAGCAAGGGTATAATGGAGAGCCGTTCATCCTCGATGGGCAAGGATAAAACAGAAAGGTCAACTTCTCCCTTTGCCGTCATCTCCTCTAATAAAACCGGATCTTTTTCAACAAGCTGAACCTCCACATGAGGATAGCGCGCCAAAAACTGCTTCAGCAGCGGAGGAAAGAGATATCTCCCTGTTACAGCAGGAATCCCGATGGATAATTTATGACCGATTCCCTGAGATCGCTCCTGCATTTCCCGAAGCAAATCATCTCTGGAACGAATGATGTCCTCGGCTTTTTCAATGAAACGCCTGCCGTGAGGTGTCAGTGTAACAGAGCCATGGGATCTGTGAAAAAGGATAAGCCCCAGCTCAGCCTCAAGCTTTTTGATTTGCTGGCTGAGAGACGGCTGTGCGATATGAAGATGTTCCGCCGCCTTTGTAAAGCTTTGGCGCCGGGCAATTTCCGCTGCATATTCCATCACTTTAATATCCATTTCAGCCTCCATAGGTTGAACCTATCATTTTCATCATTTTTATATCTTGGACGAATCATAACAAAAATTGCTAACATAATCCATATCATCATTTACGAAAAGAAGGAGCTGGTTCAAATGACAAATGAAACACCGTTTTCTAAAAACGCCGAGATGTATCGGGATGAAAAGGTATTTGCCGAGGGGGAAGATTTGGGGTTGATGATCAAAACAGCGGAATGCCGGGCAGAGCATCGAGTGCTGGATATAGGAGCGGGCGCCGGCCATACGGCGCTGGCATTTTCTCCTTATGTACAGGAGTGCATCGGTGTTGATGCAACGAAAGAGATGGTTGAGGTTGCGTACTCCTTCGCGCAAGAAAAAGGAGTTGAAAACGTACGCTTTCAGCAAGGAATGGCAGAGTCACTCCCCTTCCCCGACGATTCATTTGACATCATCACCTGCCGATACGCAGCCCACCATTTTTCTGATGTCCGCAAAGCTGTCAGCGAGATTGCACGCGTACTAAAACAGGACGGACGTTTTCTCTTAGTTGATCATTACGCGCCTGAAGATCCCGTTCTTGATGAGTTTGTCAATCATTTGAACCGGCTTCGAGACCCTTCCCATGTTCGAGAAAGCTCATTATCAGAATGGCAGTCGATGTTCAGCGCCAATCAACTGGCCTATCAAGACATCCAAAAGTGGAATTTGCCGATTCAATACGATAGCTGGATCAAACGAGGCGGAACTCCCGCTGACCGGGAAAAACAAATCATTACCCACTTGAATCACGCATCAGACGAAGCACGCGACACGTTCTGTATTACATTGAACCAAAACGGACAGCCCATCTCCTTTTGTTTAAAAGCGATTTTGATACAAGGGATAAAACGATAAAAAAGCCGTGCGCTGCGCACGGCTTTTTACATCGGCTGATAAAGATCCCAGCCAATTTTTAATGTCTCAACAATGTAATCGGCAACCTCTTCCGGGGAAAGGTTGTCTGTTGCCACTTTTGAATTGTGCTTGTCATAAATGACTTTTCTTTCGTTAAACAGCTGTTCCATTTCATCCATTGAACGGTTATGCAGTACGGGGCGGCTTTCGATCAATAAATCCGCGCGCTGCTTCCAGTTCTCCCATGACAGGTCCAGATGAAGCACGAGACAGTTTTCCAGACAGCAATTCCTGATTTCTTCTTGTTTAAAAGATCCCCCGCCCAGAGATACGATTTTGAATCGTTTATGATGGCAGATGTCTAAAATATATTCCTTCTCCGTTTTCCGGAAAAAGTCTTCTCCCTTTTTCTCAAACATCTCAGGAATTGACATATTGAAATCCTTTTCGATCTGTTGGTCAATATCAATAAAATCTCTATATAATTTTTTAGCGACCAATTGGCCGATTGTTGTTTTTCCTACACCCATGAATCCGATCAGGACGATATTTCTTTCTCTTACTGGGATGGCTCGTTTAGCGTTCATCTTCGGCGAAATCCTCCTAAGGAATGAAATTTTATCTTCATTATATGCTTATTTAACGAATATTTATATAGATACCGGCTTTACCGGTCAAGCTTATAGTGCGCTTTGTTGTTTAGCCATTTTTGCCTGAATGACATTCATTGTACAACATTTCTGCAGGTATTTTAATACTTCGACGCAAAAAAGCATTAAAACCTTCCGCCTTTATTGTTTTTCCAGCTGACTCTTCGATTGAAGGGTCTTTTTCTGTATGATGAATAGGAAGGGAGAAATGGCGATGATCATTTGGATAAACGGGGCATTCGGTTCCGGAAAAACACAAACAGCCTTCGAACTGCACAGAAGGCTAAACCCATCTTACGTGTATGATCCCGAGAAAATGGGTTTTGCGCTGCGCTCCATGGTGCCGCAGGAGATCGCAAAGGACGATTTTCAAAGCTATCCCTTATGGCGGGCGTTCAATTACAGTTTGCTAGCTTCTCTGACAGATACATACCGCGGCATCATTATTGTGCCTATGACGATTGTACATCCTGAATACTTCAATGAGATCATCGGCAGGCTCAGACAGGAAGGCAGGATCGTTCACCACTTTACACTAATGGCTTCAAAGGAAACCTTGTTAAAAAGGCTGCGCACCAGAGCAGAAGGAAAAAACTCATGGGCCGCCAAACAAATCGACCGCTGTGTTGAAGGATTATCATCACCCATTTTTGAGGACCACATTCAAACAGACAACCTGTCGATTCAGGATGTGGCAGAGAACATTGCCGCGAGAGCCGAACTCCCATTAGATCCTGATACGAGAGGCAGCCTCCGAAGGTTCACCGACAGATTAATGGTAAAGCTGAATCATATCCGCATCAAATAAAGCTCCTGTACACGACAAAAGCCCGCTCCGAGAGCGGGCTTTCTTCAACTTATTTCCACCAGTCATCAAACATAGACGCCGGAACCTGGCGTTTATGTTCAGTCATGCTGTAGCGTTTTTCCAGCGCTTCTGATACTTTCGCTGATACTTCTTTTCCTTCGAGATAATCGTCAATCTCGTCGTAGGAAATGCCAAGCTCTGTTTCATCCGACTGCTGCGGTTTTTCGTCGAGCAGATCGGCAGTCGGTTCTTTTAAGTATAAGCGTTCCGGTGCACCCAGCTCTTTCAGCAGGGTTCTTCCCTGGCGCTTCGTCAAGCCTGTCAGCGGCAGGAGGTCTGCTCCGCCGTCACCGTACTTCGTAAAGAAACCAGTCACTGCTTCAGCAGCATGGTCTGTTCCTAACACAAGCAGGCCTTCCTGGCCGCCGATCGCGTATTGCGCGATCATTCTTGTTCTTGCTTTTACGTTTCCTTTATTAAAGTCCGTCAGCTGATCGCCTGTTTCCTGCTGATACTGTTCAGAAAAAGCGCTGACTGTCGATTTAATATCAAACTTCCATGATTTATCCGGCTTAATAAACTTCAAAGCAAGCTGGGCATCGTCTTCATCCTGCTGTGTGCCATGCGGAAGACGGACAGCGATAAATTGAGCGTCTCCGCCCTCCTCGCGAATGCTCTCCACCGCAAGCTGAGCGAGTCTTCCCGCAAGTGTTGAATCCTGGCCGCCGCTGATTCCCAATACAAAGCCTTTAGCACCGGTTTTCTTTACATATTGTTTTAAAAAATTGACTCGGTCCTCAATTTCTTGCTTTGGATCAATTGAGGGCTTCACATGTAACTCACGCATAATCTTTTCCTGCATGCTCATCCCAATCATTCCTCCTGTACATTTTCCCTTGTTACTGATCATTTCCCCAAATCAATGAAAATGAATCATGACTGTTATGTATCCCTATTAAATATAGCACAGGTCTTCATTCACAGTGAACAAGAGAGATCAGCTGACTTCAACCCGTATGGATGTCACACTGTCGCCATTGCATTTCCCTTTTTCAATCGGGCAGGAAGAAAACGCGACAATTAAATCCATCTCCGCCCTGAGCCTTACATAATCTCCGGCATTCGAAAGCGGCGTTTCCACAGACAGATTCCCTTTCTCATCAAGGACAGTATTCATAAAAATCGCAAATGGGTAATGCATGTGGGGCTTCGGTACGCCAAACTGCTCAAGCGCACGGTTCATATTGTCATAGCACGTATCCTGAAACTCATCCTTTTGCTTCCCATATAAGAGCCTGTTCATATCAGGACGGCAGGCGGGCAACAGCAGATCATGCTTGCCGACCGTATCTTCAATCAGGGTTAACATCGGCTTATACAGGTTGGAGTAGAGATGGTCGTTGACCTTCACATGAATGGAGTGATTGGCGTCTATCGTCGCTCCCTGATCAAGGTGTTCATAAAAATCCTTGGCATGGTATGCGACAAAATCAGCCACCTGCTGCCCTTCTACATCAACCACCTTTAAAATCTGCCCCTTTTTCAGCTTCAGCCCAAGCCCTTTTTTCGGCTCCACAATATATTGCTGTGTCATTGGTTTGCTCCTTTTTTCATTAGTATGAGCGTCTGCTTCCTTCTCCATGTAAAAAGAGGCAAAAATCCGATGTATATAAGCTTTGGACAGATCACAATCTAACCTTAGATAAAAGGGGTTGAATAAATAATGAGCCAAACAAAAAAAGACCAGCCAAAAGGGAATCTGGCTTGGTGGCAGCTGTCACTGATCGGAGTCGGCTGCACGATTGGAACAGGCTTCTTTCTCGGTTCCAGCATCGCAATTGTAAAAAGCGGTTTTTCCGTTCTCCTTTCATTTCTGATCGCAGGGATCGGTACGTATTTTGTCTTTGAACAGCTCGCCAAGCTATCGGCGAAGCAGCCGGAAAAGGGCTCATTTTGTGCGTATGCCCGAAAAGCATTCGGCAAATGGGCAGGCTTCAGCAACGGTTGGGTGTACTGGACATCAGAAATGCTGATTACCGGAAGCCAGCTGACAGCCATTTCGCTCTTTACGAAGCATTGGTTTCCTCAAGTGCCGCTATGGGTGTTTGCCTCAATCTACGCAGTACTTGGGCTCCTTATTATTTTCACCGGCCTGTCCGTCTTTGAAAAAACAGAAAACGTGCTGGCAGTGATTAAAACAGCTGCTATTTTTATGTTTATTGTCATTGCCATCCTGGCTTTATGCGGTATCCTGTCCGGCGGAAATCATGGCATACATGTTCCAAATAAGACGAGTGAGTTTTTCCCATACGGCGCCATGGGGCTATGGACAGGTTTAATCTACGCGTTTTACGCTTTTGGCGGAATTGAGGTCATGGGGCTGATGGCGGTTCACTTAAAAAAACCTGAGGAAGCGTCTAAATCAGGGAAACTGATGCTGGCAACGCTGGCGATTATTTATATCATTTCAATCGGGCTTGCTCTGCTTTTGGTTCCGTTACACAAGTTTACAGAACAGGACAGCCCGTTCATTACGTCGTTAAAAGGATACAACCTTGAGATCATCCTTGATATATTTAACGGGATTTTCATTATCGCCGGGTTCTCGACCCTTGTCGCTTCGCTATTTGCCGTTACGACATTGCTTTGTACGATGGCTGATGACGGCGACGCGCCGAAATGCTTTACCTTAAAGGAAGGCAAAAAAATTTGCTGGCCGGCCTTGGGGCTGACGTTCGCGGGGCTCGTCTTATCCATCATTCTGTCTTTAGTGCTGCCTAAAAACATTTATGAGCACATGACGACAGCAGCCGGGCTTATGCTTTTATACACTTGGCTGTTTATCCTGTTCTCCAGCAAAAAGCTGACCGAACCCGAGGGCATGGGGAAAACGCAAATTTATTTAGCGATGATCCTGATTGCTGCGGCAGTGTCCGGTACATTGTTTGAAAAATCAAGCCGGCCCGGTTTTTTTGTGAGCATAGGCTTTCTCGCGATCATTGCCGTCGTGACCATGATCTACCAGAAAAAGCAGGGACATAAAGACCGCCCTGCCAGCTCTTGATTTATTTCATTTTGTTGAACATGCTCTTAAAATAAGAAAACGGGCATTTTGATACCTGTTTTTCATCGTCACGGAGGAAATACTGTTTCCATTCACGATTATCCATTCCTCCGTACCAGCCTAATTCCGGGTGAACCGGGGCTTGATCGTAGGCTTTTAACCGGGATCGGATCAGTCTGCTCATGTTACGGCCAAATGCAGTTGATCCATTTAGGTCATCAAACACCCACCTTGGCTGAAACGTGACCATAAAAAAAGGAAAGCTCCGGCTTCTTCTTGCCTCGTGCCCCGGTGTAGCGCACAGAATGAAATACGGCTCGCCGTCAAAACAAAACTCCCATTTATAATGCTCGGGATCGGCCGGAATGTCTTCCGGCCATTCTTTTTCGTCTTGATGACTCAGTCTATTTAAAAAGCGCCAAAACAGCTCTTCATACGCTTCAATCGAATAATGCTCCGCCAAATCTTCCGGTGTATCAAACAACACAACGAGGGATGCGTATTTTCCCGTGTCCCGCGATATCTTGCCGTACTCCGCAAGCAACGGAGCCAGTTCCTCCGCTGTACGGTTTTCCCGCGGATCTCCGGCAAAAGCAATCCGAAGCTGATCAGTCAGAAACGCCTGACGTCCGGGAATGCACGGAAACGTATCCGCGTCGTCCCCCAGAGTTTCTGCCAGCAGCTCAAAAGCGATTCTTTGCCATTCAGGAAGCTCTTCCTGAATACGTTCCAGAAAACTTTTGGTGTAAATCCCATTCACCATTGATCCACCTCCAGTATCATCTGGATACTATATTAAAACTGGAAGCGGCAGGTGACTGTCCTTCATGAATCAGCCCAATAACTGTTTGATGCCCTGATAACCAAAGTAAAAGCCAAACACAAGGAGGGATACACCGGCGATTCCGGTCAATCCTCTCAATAGCTTTTCATGAAGCAGGTTTCTGAACGTACTGGCTGTGATAGCCATGCAGAAATCCCAGATTAAAATGCCGATCATGATGCCGGAGCTATAGATTAGAAGCTGATTCATATTGTAGGCCTCTGCTGTTTTCGCAAGAATGCTTCCGTAAATTCCAAGCCAAAAAAGGATGCTCAATGGGTTTGACAATGAAATGAGAAAACCCGATGCGAATGTTTTCCTGTATGACGGTTTCCCCCGCGAGCTTCGCACATCCATCGGTTCTCTGACGTTTTTAAGCGTTTCAATTCCGGTATAGGTCAGGACAAAAAAGCCGAAGAGCCACAAAAACGTTTTCACAAATGGAGCGGTCAAAAACTGTGACAGCCCGAAATAGATAAAAAGCATGTACAGCCCATCCGCTGTCATGGCGCCTAAACCGAAAATCCATGCATGCCAAAAACCGTTTTTAATTCCTTTGTCTATTTGCGCCGCATTCACTGGCCCCACAGGCGCAGACAAGGACAGTCCCAGCACAATATAGCTCAAAAAAATGTTCACCGGCCCGTACTCCCTTCTCTTATGTAACTTGTACAATTTATTCGGGAACGGGCCAAGCTATGCACAAATTCACTTACTGTTTCAGACGTTCAAGCTCTTCCTCCATAATATCGGCGGCTTTGCCTACAAAACTGAAAATGAGTTCCAGCTCCTCTTCCGTATATTCGCGGCACAAATCCATCGTTGACTCAGACAGAGGACGGAACAAATCCTTTATATGTTTTTTCGAAGCAGTCAAAGGGACGATTACGACTCTCCTGCGATCGTTCGGGTCCTTTTCACGAGCCACATACCCCGCTTTTTCCAGCCGGTCAACAAGCGCCGTGACGGAACCCGTGCTGAGGCCGGTTTTTTTCCCCAGTTCTCCGGCCGTCATCGGCCCTGCTTCATTTAAAATGTCAGCTGATTTCAAATCGGTGGGAAACAGACCGAGAGCTTGAGCGGCTGCCTGATGAAACAGAACCGTTCTTGTGCCCAGTTTTCGAAAAAGCTGAACAGCAGTCTTTTCCAACTCACTTCTGGAATTTCTTGTTGACAACTGACAGTCCTCCCTATAAAATCGAGTTTATCTTGATAATCGAGATATTCAACAATCAAACTATTATCATGATATCAGAACTTACATAGAAAAGTAAGAGGAGGTAGAACAAATGGACACAACAACAGCAAAACAGGCTTCCACCAAATTTGTGGTCCTCGGTCTCCTGCTGGGCATCTTGATGTCTGCAATGGACAATACGATTGTTGCCACCGCGATGGGCAATATCGTAGCCGATCTTGGAAGCTTCGATAAATTTGCCTGGGTGACGGCATCCTATATGGTGGCGGTTATGGCTGGCATGCCGATTTACGGCAAGCTTTCCGATATGTACGGCCGAAAACGTTTTTTCCTGTTTGGACTTATTTTTTTCTTAATCGGTTCTGCTTTATGCGGGATTGCCCAGACGATGAATCAGCTGATCATCTTCCGGGCCATTCAAGGGATCGGAGGCGGCGCGCTCCTGCCGATTGCCTTTACCATTATCTTCGATTTGTTTCCGCCGGAAAAACGTGGAAAAATGTCCGGCATGTTCGGTGCTGTATTTGGATTATCCAGTGTTCTTGGTCCGCTCTTAGGCGCGATCATTACAGATTCGATCAGCTGGCACTGGGTGTTTTACATCAATGTGCCGATCGGCGCATTGTCATTGTTTTTCATTATTCGCTACTACAAAGAATCTCTGGAGCACAGAAAGCAGAAAATAGACTGGGGCGGCGCGATTACCTTAGTCGTATCCATTGTATGCCTGATGTTCGCCCTTGAGCTTGGCGGCAAAACATACGATTGGAATTCCATTCAGATCATCGGGCTGTTTATTGTATTCGCCGTTTTCTTCATTGCCTTTTTTATTGTGGAGAGAAAAGCAGAAGAGCCGATTATTTCTTTCTGGATGTTTAAGAACCGCTTGTTTGCCACAGCACAGATTCTCGCTTTCCTGTATGGCGGAACATTTATTATTTTAGCGGTATTTATTCCGATTTTCGTTCAGGCGGTCTACGGCAGCTCGGCGACAAGCGCGGGCTTCATTCTGACGCCGATGATGATTGGATCAGTCATCGGAAGCATGATCGGCGGGATCTTCCAAACGAAGGCAAGCTTCCGCAATTTGATGCTGATATCTGTTATAGCTTTCTTTATCGGCATGCTGCTTCTTTCCAATATGACGCCTGACACAGCACGGGTATGGCTGACAGTCTTTATGATGATTTCAGGCTTTGGTGTAGGCTTTAACTTCTCCCTGCTGCCGGCGGCATCGATGAATGATCTTGAACCTCGCTTTCGGGGAACGGCAAACTCTACAAATTCATTTTTGCGATCATTTGGCATGACCTTAGGCGTCACCATTTTCGGAACGGTGCAAACAAACGTATTCACGAACAAGCTGAGCGACGCCTTCAGCGGTATGAAAGGCTCAGCGGGATCAGATGCTGCGCAAAATATTGGCGACCCGCAGGAGATATTCCAAGCGGGAACACGTTCCCAGATTCCTGATGCGATCCTGAATCGCATTATTGACGCGATGTCATCAAGTATTACGTATGTGTTTTTGCTCGCTTTGATTCCAATTGTCCTCGCGGCGGTTACCATTTTATTTATGGGGAAAGCCAGAGTGAAAACAACAGCCGAAATGACAAAGAAAGCAAATTAACATAAAAAAGCAGTACATGCTGGGCATGTACTGCTTTTTTATATTACACTCCTAATCTTGCAAGAATAAACGTCCATATACAAATGATCAATAACAGAATCAGGCTGTACGCCACTGTCCTTTTAAACAGTTTAGATTCCTTGCCTGTTTGGCCGACCGCTGCGGCAGCGATGGCGATAGATTGAGGAGAAACAAGTTTCGCCATGACACCGCCCGCCGTATTTGCGGCTAACAGCAAATCTGAACCCGCACCGATCTGCGCTCCCGTGACAACCTGCAAATGGCCGAACAAAGCATTATTGCTGACAACAGAACCGGTGATGAACACGCCAATCCAGCCGAGAACAGGACTGACAAACGGGAACAGGTCTCCTGTTTTCGCCAATGCTAACCCAATTGAAGAGCTGAGCCCTGCGAAGTTGGCCAGATTGGCAAACCCCATCACGAAGCAGATCGTGATAATCGGCACCCACAGCTCTTTTCCCGTCTCCTTCAAGGAAGCAAAGGCATCCCGATAAGAGAAATTTTTGCTGAACAGCCCTGTCACGATGACCGCCGCTAAAATCGCTGTTCCAGTCGCTGACAGCAGATCAACTTTAAAGACTGCATCTAACGGCATGGCAGATGGCGCAATCGGCGGCATTTTCATAATTTGCTGATGCAGAAAAGGCATTTTGAACAGGAGCGTTGATTGATATAATAGCCCGCCTTCTTGGAAAAGCGCTTTGAAGGCAGGAAGGCTCCAAATGGTGATCGCCGCAGTTAAAATGTAGAAAGGAGACCACGCTTTCGCAATGTCAGCGGCACGGTATGCCTTTTTCTCACCAGCATCGCCGGCCCCTGCCTCGCGGTAAATCTCTTTCGGCTGCCATTTGCGGAGGAAGAGGGCAAGCCCGCCCATGCTGAATAAGGCCGCCAAAATGTTTGCTAATTCCGGCCCGAGCACCGCCATTGTCAGTGTCTGAACCGCTGTATACCCACCGCTCACAACCAGAAGAGCGGGCCATGTCTGTTTGATTCCTTTCATTCGGTCTAATAGGAATACAAGCAGGAATGGTATGAAAAATGAGATCATCGGCAGTGTCCACATTAATGTCCGAGACAGCTCAAGAGCAGACAAATCACCAATCTGCGCCCCTGTGATGACAGGAATCCCAATCGCCCCAAAGGCTCCGGAGGCGGCGTTTGCAATCAAGCAGAGCGCCGCCGCTTTTAACGGTTTAAAACCAAGTTCGACGAGCAGCGCCGCACTAATCGCAATCGGAACACCAAAACCGGCCGCGCCTTCTAAAAACGCGTTAAAACAAAAACCAATTAATAATAGCTGTAATCGTTGGTCAGGCGAAATGCCGGCAATGCTGGACCGAATAATGGTAAATTTCCCGGTTTTCACTGCGATTTTATACAGCCACACCGCCATCAGGACGATGTAGCCAATAGGCCACAGCCCGCTCCCGATTCCTAACAAAACAGAAGAAATCGCTTTTTCAACCGGCATATGAAATGCCAAAACGGAGACGAAGAAACTGACGGCTAGGGTAAGAAATGCCGCAAGAATGCCTTTCATTTTCAAAACAGTTAAAGCCAAAAGAAAAAAGAGAATCGGTGTGAGCGCCACAAGTGCGCTCACATACTCGTTTCCAAACGGATCATACAACTGCTCCCACATTGACAATCAGCCCTTTACTCTAAAGTTGCGGTTAGTTGACTTTTTGTTCTGCAAAATGAGGTTTTAAAATGTTTTTAAGGACGCCGGCGCTGTGAAGGAACTGTTCTTTTTCTTTCTCATTTAAGTTCAGCTCAGTGATACCTGCGATCCCTCCGCGGTTCACGACAGCCGGCACACCGATGTACACGTCCTCTGCACCGTATTGCCCGTCCAAATATGTGCTGACAGTTAATATGCTGTTTTCATTATGAAGAATGGCTTTTGTAATGCGAGCAAGACTCATCGCAACCCCATAATAAGTCGCGCCTTTTTTCTCAATGATATGGTAAGCTGCGTTTTTCACATCATCTACAATTTGGTCCAGCTCTTCTTGTTTGTACGCATCGTTTTTCTCAACGAGTTCACTGACCGGCACACCGCCGACATTCGCATGGCTCCAAACAGGAAGCTCTGTGTCGCCGTGCTCTCCGATAATATGTGCGTGCACGTTTTGAGGCGCTGCGCCAAAGTATTCGCTCAGCATGAAACGGAATCTCGCAGAATCTAGTGTTGTGCCGCTTCCGATCACCCGCTCTTTTGGCAGGCCGCTGAATTTCCATGTTGCGTAAGTCAGGATATCAACCGGATTTGTCGCGATTAAGAAAATGCCGTCAAATCCGCTCGCCATGACTTCACTAACGATGCCTTTGAAAATCTTCAAGTTCTTTTCTACTAATTCAAGGCGTGTCTCACCAGGTTTTTGGTTTGCTCCGGCGCAAATGCAGACAATATCAGCATCCTTGCAGTCTTCATATGTTCCGTAAGATGTTTTGACCGGTTGTGGCGCAAACGCCTTTCCGTGGTTTAAATCCATCACATCGCCCATTGCTTTTTCTTTATTTACATCAATGACCACAAGCTCATCTGTGATCCCTTGGTTAATTAACGCAAATGCATAACTGCTTCCAACAAAACCCGCTCCGATTAAAGCTACTTTATTTACATGTTTGTTCATCATTAATCATCCTTCCAGGGTATGTTTCTCTTTGATGTCTTTTTATTTGTGAAGTATTTCACATTTATATTGTGCAATACTTCACAAACTTTTGCAAGAGAAAAGTTTTGTCTGATTTATGAACAAAAAAGAAACCATCATAGATGGTTTCTTTCGGTAAGTCCCGTCTAGCATTGCCCTCAATGAGGAAGAGAACCGCTTAAGCCCGAGTCATTATATAAACCATTTTGCACGTAATCAAAGCCAGGCTGATTCTGGCCGGGCACTTGGGCGCTGCCATTATTAAAAATCACTTTGGCGTTGGTTGTATCCGTGTCCGCAGGCAGCGTCAGCGTGTAAATTCCATCTGCATTTTTAGTCATTGGTTTTCCAGGCCAAGATCCGGTCAATTCAATTGCCCGGCTCCCATCATGTTTATAGATATAAGCATTTACCTGGCTCCAATGATTCGGATTTTGATAGCCGATGGTTTTGGCCGAAGCTGGATCTCTTTTAACAAAACTGTATTCCTCGGTCCTCGTTACACCATCACTGTTCGTTCCTTTTAACATGATGGTGTATGTTTTGCCAAATGGATCTCCTTTTCCGATTGTGAATTGATCTCCATCCTTAAACGCCGTCTCTGGTCCATTATTGATTTGATAAACGGCTTTTGTTGTATTCGCATCTGCACGCAAGGTAATCGTCAGTTGATCATTGAAAGAATGTGTTACACCTGTTTTGTAATTCTCAAGGAAAACATGAGGCGCTTTTGCAATATCATCAGGATAAAGCACAGCCACAGACCTGGCATTGATCGTGCCTGTCAGTTTACCATCATTCACTTGAAATGAACCTGCCCCAGCTTTATTGTCATACCTGCCATCAGGCAATTTTGTTGGCGTATTGATAGAAACAGAGGATGAACCTGCATTTGCCAGCACAACGCCATGTGAGCCGCGCTGATTCATAAATATCTGGTTGTTTCCATTTGGGTTCGAGAGCTCCTCAGGCTGTCCAGCCATCACATTGTGAAATCTATTGACCGCAGTGATGGCCTGATCTTCAAATAAAGCACTCCCGCGATCGCCTATTTGGCTTTTCCCCGGGAATCTCACACCATTTCCGCCTCCCTCAGGTCTGGAAAAGAAAAGAGGCGTACTGCCTGAACGAGAAGCTATCACCGCCCAGCCTAAACGGATATCATCATCGCTCATCCATGTCGACTCTTCATCATCATTGGCATACGTATCATGCGACTCTACCCATGTCACTAGCTTGTCCGCAGACACATCAGATGCATAGTGGGAGATATTCGACACGCCCAGATTACGATTCTTTAAAGCGGACCTTATGGAATGCCCATAGTTAGACGCTGTCACATCCATATAATTCGCATATGCAGCATCTCTGGAGGCACTATCCTGCAGGATTTCTCCGTATTGGAACTCTGCAGATGTATTTGTGATAGTCGGCCAAAATTGACTGCCGTAACTCCCATCATCTGGAAGTTCTATATGTTTGGCGGCATCAAAGCGAAAACCGTCTGCCCCGTCATTCAATGCTCTTTCTAAGAACCGTTTCAGATAGGACTGTACTTGTGTATTTTGTGTATTCCAGTCATACAGCCCGAGCAATGAATTCTGCGTGACATCCCATCGATCCGACCAGTTTTTAATTTGTGTGTTTCCATGTGTCCAGTTTGGAATACTCTTAATCTCATTGGAAATCGCGGCATAGTCACTGGTGGTATGATTGATGACCGCGTCAACAATGACCTTTATGCCATATTCTTCAGCGGCTGCACACATTTCTTTAAATTCTTGTTCAGTACCTAAGTAACGGTTGCCAATTTGGTACGATGTCGGCTGATACAGCCAGTACCAGTTCGACATGCTTTTATCTCCTTGGTTCCCTTCCTTTACTTGGTTAATCGGAGATGTCTGAATGGCTGTATATCCTGCATCATGAATATCCTTCATATTATGTTTTAACGTATTGAACGACCAATTCCATGCATGAAGAATGGTTCCGCTTTTGATCGACGGTGCTGTAAGCTCATTCGATTTGTTCGCCGTTTCAGCACTCGCAGCCGCCGGTCCTGCCAGAACCAAATGAAACAGCAATAAAAATCCAGCGAATAACGGCAGTAAAGAGGTTTTGAATCGTTTTGCAAACATTCTTGACACTCCTTATTTGATTTTTTGAAGACTTACTTCGGAGTCAAAAATCCCTCTTACTTCATTCTTCCGCTTCCTCCTTTCAAACCGATGTGAAGACTAGAGAATTTTGTTAACGCTTACATTTAAAATTATCACAATCACTCTATCAAAACAACTTGGCAGAGTGAATACAAATCAATGTTCCTATAAAAAAAGCTGCCCGAAACTGTGAACGCTTCCCTCGCTTTCCAAACAAAAAAAGAAACCATCTATTTTTCAAGATGATTTCTTTTTTATTTCTTCTTTTACCGCTCTTCTGTAAGCCAGCTTCACAATCACATACCGAAGCAGAAACAGAACGCCGCCGCAGACGATAAAAAGAAGAATCATTTTCAGCCAAGCGAAGAATGTATGGGGAATCCCCCTGTCGTACATCGTAAGCACCACTACCGCAAAGGCGACCGCAATTGATTCTATTCGCTGCTGCTTCACCCGTTTTTGCAGTTCTTCTTTGGTGTCTATTCTCGGCATGAGCATTCCGGATGCCGCAGCCCTGATGCAGTAATATAAGATAATGATGAACAAAAACACAAGGCTTGCAGCCCATTCTTTAAACGGAAATTCAAACATAATGCCGCGGATGATCACATCAAGCAGCGCAAATGCTCCCGCTATCATCCCAATCTCCGACCAGATTTTTTGTTCTTTTTCTTTTACTCTCTTATTTTTCCCATTCACGCCTGAAAGTCTATTACGCAGATTATTCATGACCTTCCTCCCGCACTTTTACGAATGGCTTATGGCTTACATGTTACAATAACAGCCTGCGCTTCTGCAATGAATAACTCAAAAGCCCGCCGTACAAGCCGGCGGGCAGCAATCGTTAAAACGGCCCCCAATTGATCATGACGCCGATCACGATAAAGACAAGCCCGATCAAGAACCAAATCAGAGCAAGCGGCACCATAAACCGCAGCCACTTGACATACGGAATACCGCTGGCGGCAAGCACCGCCATGAGAACGCCGGATGTCGGGTTCACACAGTTGACGACCCCTTCTCCAAGCATAACTGCCTCCACCGCAACCTGTCTCGTGATTCCCATCAAATCAGCGAGCGGCGCCAGGATTGGAATAAATACAACGGCTTCGCCAGACCCTGAAGAGATGAGAAAATGAAGCAGCGCACTGGCGATATACATGCCGATTGCACCAGCAATCGGGCTGAATCCATCCAAAAGTGAAGCCAAAGCATTGACGACAGTATCGAGAAGCTTTCCATTTTCAAGGATAACCGAAATGCTTCGTGCCATCCCGACAATCAGCGCCCCGTATACAAGACTTTGGCAGCCCGTAATGAAGGTTTTGGCAATATCGTTCGCCGCAAGCCCGCCTATTAAACCGGCAAGGACAGAAATAAAAATAAATGTCGCAGCCATTTGGGAATCTGACCAGCCAAGCTTCAAAGCGCCGTATAAAAATCCGACAAGTGAGAGTCCCGCCACAGCCAAAATCAGCTTATGGCGAACGGTAAACGGCACTGACTGATCTTCTTCTTTACCGGCTTCGGCCATTCCTGCCGCAGGGAACCAATCTGTTCCTAACACACTGGCATCTTTTGATTTTTTTAATTTTCTCGTATACAAATAGATATAAATAATAGAAGACAGCAAAAAGCATATGTATATCACAACTCGCAGGCCGATTCCTGAGAAAAGAGGGAGCTCCGCGATTGATTGTGATAAACCGAGCGGTGACGGTGATAATATGGTGGAGTTAAATCCAGCGTAGCAGCCGATGTATATAACAGCGGCTCCCGCGACTGCGTCCCATTTTAAGGATCGTGCCACAATGAGGCCGATGGGGATAAAACCGATAACTGAATTCACGACAATCCCGGTTGTTCCGAGAATGGAGAACAATGCGCCGACAATACAAATAAATAATAATTGCTTTGTGCGGAATTTGCTGATGACATTGTAAATCAGGCCATTGATGGCACCCGTTTTTTCTAGAATAGCAATGGTGCCGCCTGTGAATAAAATCAGAAAGATGATGGGTGCTGATCCAACCATTCCATCCTGTAGAGAAGTAAAAAAGCTGATCAAGCTGACCGGAGACTGTTCAATTGAATGATAGCTTCCCGGAACAGCGGTCGTGACATCCCCCTTTGTCACGCGGTCAAATTCACCTGCCGGCACAATATATGAAGCGATTGCGCAAATGAAAGCAATCATAAATAAGAGGACATAGGCGTCAGGCATTTTAAATGTCATTCGTTTTTTCTTAGGCTGTGTTTCGGCTGCTGGCATACTCATATTTCGATCCATCCCCTCTGTTTGAAAATATTAATTATTCTGAATAGTAGCAATATGTGCTATATTATATACAGCCTATCTTCCTGTTTCAATATAAATAAAGTAAAGAAGGTAAAAATTCATTCTGATAGAAGGAGGTATTTCTTACCATGCAAAAGCTTTCAGAAGACATGAAACAAACCATTATGGACATCTTCGAGCATCTGCACGCGAACCCTGAAGTCAGCTGGAAGGAATATGAGACAACTTCATTTTTGAAACAAAAGCTTGAGGATTTAGGGTGCCGGACGCGCACGTTTTCAGACTGCACCGGGGTTGTCGGCGAAATCGGCTCAGGCTCACCTGTTGTAGCGGTACGCGCTGATATTGACGCGCTGTGGCAGGAGGTTAACGGCACATTTCGCGCCAACCATTCCTGCGGACACGATTCACATATGACAATGGCATTGGGCACATTAATGCTGCTCAAAAAACAACCTGAGCTTCCGAAGGGCACAATCCGTTTTATCTTTCAGCCGGCAGAAGAAAAAGGCGGCGGCGCCTTGAAAATGATAGAAGAAGGCGTGCTTGATGATATCGACTATTTGTATGGCGTTCACGTCCGTCCGATCCAGGAAACACAGAACGGCCGCTGCGCTCCGTCTATTCTGCACGGATCAAGCCAGCACATTGAGGGAACGATCATCGGGGAAGAGGCTCATGGCGCCCGTCCGCACCTCGGGAAAAACAGCATTGAAATTGCGGCATTTCTTGTACATAAGCTCGGACTCATTCATATTGACCCGCAAATCCCGCATACCGTCAAAATGACAAAACTTCAAGCCGGCGGTGAAAGCTCTAACATCATTCCAGGAAAAGCATCGTTCAGCCTTGATTTGCGCGCACAGACCAATGAAGCCATGGAGGCGTTAATCGCCGAAACAGAAAGAGCCTGTGAAGCGGCCGCCGCTGCATTCGGCGCAAAAATCGAGCTGCAAAAAGAACACAGCCTTCCTGCGGCAACACAAAACAAAGAAGCTGAAGCGATCATGGCAGAAGCCATTACAGATATCATCGGGGCTGAGCGGCTTGATGACCCGCTTGTCACTACCGGCGGAGAGGATTTCCATTTTTACGCCGTGAAGGTGCCGAATCTGAAAACAACGATGCTCGGACTAGGCTGCGGGCTCCAGCCGGGGCTCCATCATCCGCACATGACCTTTGACAGAAATGCGATGTTCAACGGCATTCACATTTTAGCGAATGCCGTGCTCAAAACATTTCAGAAGGCGGAATCACTTGCTGCCGCTAACGCTTCTTAACGCAAAAAAAGCAGCCTGGCTACAGGCTGCTTTCTTCATTACTTCTTCAAATCTTCAATTGAGTTGACATTTTTCATATATTGAGGAACAACAAGCCCCATCTTCACACCAGTCATACTGGTGCCAATATCATCATATTTGCCTTTATATTTAGCGGCGTATGCTTTATGGGTATTCGGCAGCCATGCGGAAAGGGATGCATCCGCACTTCCCGTTGCAATTGCAGTCCACATCGGCCCAGCCTCTACCTGAGTAAGTGTTACCTCATAGCCCAAGTCTTCTAAGACTTTGCCTATGACGTTTGTACTTGCAATCTCACTGTCCCACGCCACATAGGCAAGGTTGATTTTGTCTCCCTTCACCTTTTGAACGCCTTTTGTCCATTCGGCTATCTGATCCTTGTGTTTATTGACGTACTCAGCAGCAACTTTGGCAGGTTTCTCGCCTTCTTCCACCTTGATCATGATTTCGCCCATTTCGTCTTGCGTCCATTTAAACTGGCTCAGAAGCTTTGCGGCATTCGGCTGCTCTTTGCTGAAGCCTTTGCGTGTGATCGTATGGATTTCCTCTGCGCTGCCATAAGATTGTTTCGGATCATCGAGATATTTCAGCTTATATCTGGAGAACATCCAGTGCGGTGTCCATCCTGTAATGATAATCGGTTTCTTACGGTCGTATGACTTTTTAAGCGTAGCGGTCATCGCAGCACTTGACGCTGAAATCAATGTCCAGTCATTCAGGTCATAATCCTTCATCGCTTTGTCAGTCAGGGACATAATCCCTGAACCGGGGTCAATCCCGATGATGGTCTTATTCACTTGTTCTGCTGCGGATGCATTTTCATCGTTTTCTGAACCGCAAGCCGCAAGTGAGAGCGCCAGCATGGCGGAAACGCCGATGCCGATGATTTTTTTAAGCATCAGGCATTCCCCCTGCTTTTCTTCACTTTAATATTTTGAGTAATACGGTCCAGGGTAATGGCAACGATAACGATGGCGATACCGGCCTCTACTCCGACCCCAGTTTTCAGCTGTGTAACGGCACTGTATACTTCAGAACCAAGTCCCGGTGCACCGACCATTGCGGCAATAACAACCATTGATAATGCAAGCATGATGCTCTGGTTGATCCCGGCCAAAATCGTTTTTGTCGCAAGCGGAAGCTGAACTTTAAACAAACGCTGAGCTGTTGTAGAACCGAATGCCTCAGTCGCTTCAATCAAATCCGCCGGCACTTGTTTAATACCGAGAACAGTCATGCGGATTGTCGGCGGCATCGCGAAGATAACAGATGCAACAACACCCGGCACAACACCGATGTTAAAGAAGAAAATCGCCGGCAATAGATATACGAAAGCAGGCATTGTCTGCATTAAATCAAGAATTGGCGTTACAATACGGCGAACCGTTTCTTTCTGAGACGCCCAAATTCCGATCGGAACCCCGACCACAATCGAAATAATCACAGATGTCAAAACAAGCGCCAATGTTTGCAGCATTGGGTCCCAATATCCTAAATAATCGATCAGGAGGAATCCAATCAACGTAAATAACGCAATTCCCCTTGTACTGATCCACCACGCAAGTGCGGCGAAAATAATCGTTAACAAAATAGATGGAATATATCCAAGACCGGTGACAATTCCATTTACAAAAGCGGCCAATCCGTTAGCGATTCCGTCGAAGAATCCGCCAAACGTCATCGTAATCCAGTCAACAAAACGGTCAATAATATCTGCTAAAGGTATTCTAGGCAGTCTATCCATCTTATTTCACCTCCTGTGCAGAAGGATCTTGTGTTTGTTCGTTAGTGCCTTCAGCATTGATATACTCGTTATTGCCGGCAAGTGCGCCAATCAGCGCGCCTCTTACGACAATTCCTTTCATTCTTTGCTTCTCATCCACAACCGCAATTGGAATATTCGCATCGGACACAACGTCAAAAATCTCAGTCAGATACGTATTCTCTGGTACAGTCGTAAATTCTGTATTCAAGATGTCTTGAAGTGACAAATCAGACTCAGCCGCTTTTTTCGCATCAGACGCATAGATAACACCTAATAATTTCTTTTGTTTATCCACTGCATAAATTGAAGAAATTCCAAGGTTTTTCATCAGTGTCAATGCTACGCGAGGCCCTTTATCAATCCGCACTGTTTCAGCGCGTTTCATAATGTGGCCTGCTGTGAGGACTTTAGACAAATCAACATCTTCGACGAATTTCTCAACATATTCGTTAGATGGATTCATCAGGATTTCTTCAGGCGTGCCGATTTGAACGATGTTGCCGTCTTTCATTAGGACAATTCTGTCGCCGATCCGCAACGCTTCGTCCAAGTCATGCGTAATAAAGATAATTGTTTTTCCGACATTATCGTGAAGATCAAGAAGCTCATCCTGCATATCTTTACGAATCAGTGGATCAAGCGCACTGAACGCTTCGTCCATCAGAAGGATGTCCGGATCATTTGTCAACGCGCGGGCAAGGCCGACACGCTGCTGCATCCCGCCGGAAAGCTGGTCGGGATATTGGTGTTCAAATCCTTCCAGTCCAACGAGCTTAAGAGACTCAAGCGCTTTTTGCTGCCGCTCTTGTTTGTCTACACCTTGAAGCTCCAGTCCGTATTCTGTGTTTTCAAGTATCGTTCTGTGCGGAAACAGAGCGAACTTTTGGAAGACCATGCTGATTTTTTTCCGGCGGACTTCCCGGAGCTGGTCTTTTGACATATTTGTTATCATGTCACCATCAATGTAAATATTTCCGGCAGTCGGTTCAATAAGCCGGTTTAACATCCGTACTAAAGTTGATTTACCGCTCCCTGATAGACCCATGATGACAAATATCTCACCATCATATACTTCAAAATCTGCCTGATTAACCCCAACGGTTGATCCGGTTGCTTTCAGGATCTCTTTTTTTGTCTTTCCGTTGGCAAGCATTTGAACTGCCTTCTTTGTTTGTTTCCCAAAAATCTTAGAGACTTTCTCGACTTTTATCTTAATTGGTTTCTCATCTACACTCATATTTTCCCTCCATATTAAGCAATCTTTATTACCGTAACATTTATGTAACTTCCCACACAAACAGCATATTCTCTTTTATTCTGTACCATTTCTTTATAAACATCCATGTGACCACATGATCTTATTTATGCTTCTAAATGCTCTGTAATCCTCCTATATGATTGTATTTTACGGGTGATTTTTCTCCTACCTTTAGTTGAAAACGCTTTTATTGGAATTGAATTCCTCCTTCCTCTTATGACTTCCTGCTCCTTTACTGGAAAAATAAGTTGCTTTTTCAACACCCATTATGTATTATAGTTTCATGACTATGAAACAATCAGATGATCAAATCAGAGCTCAAATTTTTAAAGCACTGTCTGATGAATCAAGGCTTGCCATTATTCGTACGCTTTATGTCAGCGGAAAAGAACTCAGCTGCGGTGAAGTAGGTGAAAAGTGCAATATTGTCAAAACCACGGCATCTTATCATTTTAAAACGCTGCGTGAAGCGGGATTGACGGCAACCCGGAAAGATTCGCGGACAAAATACGTCAGTCTGCGTGAAGACACATTTCAAACATACCTGCCTGGCTTTTTGGAAACCCTCTAACAAAGGGTTTTCTCTATACATATCTGTTTCATAGTTTTAAAGTTATAAAACAATAGGAGTGATAAAATTTGAATCGCATTTGGCTTTTCTTCAGTGTCATGTTTGTCATTGGCACGGATACCTTTTTGCTTTCGCCGCTTCTCCCCCTTTTACAGGATCAGTTTCATGTCTCTACTGATTTGTCAGGCTGGATGGTCAGTGCTTATGCACTCGGTTATGCACTCTTCGCTTTCATTGCAGGCCCAATCTCAGACCGGCTGAACAGGAAAACAGTCATGCTGTGGGGACTTGCAGGCTTTATCGTATCCACATTTTTATGCGGCATCGCTCCCTCTTTTGCCGCCATGTGCCTGTTCCGTTTTGCCGCAGGCGTTAGCGCTGCGTTTGTGACGCCTCAAATTTGGGCGTCCATCCCAGTCATTGTCCAGCCTTCTCAGATCATAAAAGGCATGGGGATTGCGACAGCAGGTTTGGCCGCTTCACAAATGCTCGGACTTCCTATTGGAGGGTTTCTCGCTTCCTTTACATGGCATACGCCATTTTTCGTTTTGTCAGCGTGCTCGCTTATTCTTCTATTGATCCTGGCGGCGGTCATGCCTGGCATCCGGCCTTCTGAACCATTGGCGCGCCCATCAATTGTCAACCCCTATCGGGAGCTTTTTTCATTGCCGAAAACATCGGTCATTCTGCTTGCCTATTTTCTGTTTCAAACCGGAAACTTCGCATCGTTCAGCTTTCTGGGTACTTGGCTTTCCGCGGATTATCATTTAACCGTGTCACAAATTGGCGCAGCTATGCTTGTACTCGGACTGGGAAATATGCTCGGGAGCCTTATCGGCAGCCGGGTTTCAGAAAAGCTGGGCATGTTTAAAACACTGATCAGCGGGATGCTGCTAATGGGCGCTCTCTATTTCGCTCTTCCGTTCTTTCCAAACTTGTTTTTAGTAGAAGCCGGCTTTTTTCTCACGTTCTTTACAGCTGGCATCATCTTTCCGTTAATGATGGGTGTCTTTCAATCCATTGCACCAAATGCGCGAGGAACCATCGCTTCCCTTTCCAATGCCGCTATGTATGCCGGAACCACTGTCGGTACAAGTATTGCAGGTTTTTTATATCAAAGCACACAGCATTTCGGAGCTGTCACAGGATTTACTGCCATTCTGTTCATACTTTCTATGACGCTCTACCAGACAATCAGTAAAACCGGGAAACGCCAATCCACAGCCCGGGCGCAATTGTAAAAAAGCACCTCATTCAAGAGGTGCCTCAGATTGTTGACAAAATCTTTTCAGCGTGATTGAAAACCCTTGAAGTCTAGGAAGGACGAGCATAGGAGCGGACATTCACAGGATGTGATGACGACGGCGTTTAGGCAGGACGCCTGAGAATTTAGCCGTTGATCCACTTCGCATTGAGCACCGAAGCGCAGTCCTGACAACGAATGCGAGGGTTTGTCGACACGCTGAAAGCACCTCTTTTAAGAGGTGCTTTTCCTATTCTAGCTCAGTTTGTTTCGTTTCTTTCCCCATAATCAAAATACAAGCAACCGCGAGTAAGATTGCAATGCAAAAGATTGAAAAGATGACCGAAAACGAAATATGACGGGCTGCCAGAGTTCCGACGAGCAAAGGCCCGAAGATGCCGCCGATTCTTCCAAACGCTGCTGTCGTTCCTGAACCTGTTGCCCGAATCGCAGTCGGGTATTGCTCCGGGGTATAAGCATACAGCACGCCCCACGCACCGAGATTGAAAAACGATAACAGCATGCCAGCCGTAAGCAGAAGACTTAAGGAATCCGCTGTTCCGAAGAAATAGGCGCTTCCTGCTGTGCCAATCAAGTAAATGACAAGTATCCACTTCCGGCCCGCTTTTTCAATCAGCCATGCGGCAGAGAAATAGCCAGGTAGCTGAGCAAGCGTCATCAGCAGGACATATTCAAAGCTTTGAATCATGCTGAAGCCTTTCAGCAGCATGACACTCGGGAGCCATAGGAACATGCCGTAATAAGAAAACACCACACAGAACCAAACGAGCGACAGCATCACGGTCGGCCGTATATACTGTCTTGCCCAGACGCTTTTTACATTCTCCCACACCGACCTCTTTTTGGCAGAAAGCGATTCATATTTCGGCGAATCAGGCAGACTCGTCCGCAGGTACAGCGCATAAAAAGCAGTCAGCGCAGTTAACAGAAGTGCAGCCTGCCAGCCGAAGCTTGGTATCACAAAGTAAGAAATCAAGGCCGCTGCGAGCCAGCCCACGGCCCAAAAGCTTTCCAAAAGCACAATCACTCTGCCCCGCTTTTCAGGCACAACCGCTTCCGAAACGAGTGTTGAAGCGACTGGAAGCTCGCCGCCAAGTCCCATACCAATCACGAAACGAAGGATTAGAAATGCCGATAAACTTGTCACAAAAGCGGAAATGCCGCTTCCGATGGAAAAGCATAAAAGGGTGATGATAAACACTTTTTTGCGGCCGATTCGATCAGCAAGCAAACCAAACAAAAACGCACCCGCAGCCATGCCGATGGAATTGACGCTTCCGATCCATTTCATTTCTTCGGGCGACAGATTCCACTCTACATGGAGCGCGGCGATAATAAACGATAATATTCCGACATCCATTGCATCAAACAGCCACCCCAAACCGGCGACGCCCAGCAGTTTACGCTGGGATATAGGCTGTTGTTTTCCCATTGCCAACACCTCTGATATGCAAAATGATTACCGTTTAAGTTTACACCTGTCTTTACACATTGTCATTAACTAAATGATGTAATTGAAATACCCCGCTTATGTTCCACAAGCGGGGTTTTTATTATTGCTGCAATGCTGCTTTTTTAATATTATCCTGAAGCTGTGCAATTCGTCTCGCGCCGTCTTCGCGGAGGCGTTTGTTTTCTTCTTCGATTTGTTTTGTTTCCTGCATGCCGCTGACAATCGTGTTCCAAGACGATTCGATCGTTTCAATATCTATGCTCGGCCTGCCGGCCATTCTGGCAATTTCAACACTTTGGCTCGAGATGTTTTCAGCATTTCGTTTCAGCATCTCGTTTGTCCGGCGGTCAAGCTCGCTCATGGAATCAGCCACAAGCTTTTGCCGCTTTACCGTAACAGCCTGAATAATGCCGTTTTTGAAAATCGGAATGGTAATGATAAACGCGGAGTTGATTTTCCCGATCAGCTTTGCATTTCCTCGCTGCAGGAGACGGATTTGAGGTGCAGTTTGAAGCGCCACCATCCGTGCCATGTCCAGATCATACACCCGTTCCTCAAGCGCCTGAATGCCGTTGCGCAACGTATCGAGCTGCATTTGCGCCAGCTGGTTCCCGCTTGCCGCTTTTTCCTCATATGAAGGAAGGATCGACTGCATCTCTTCCAGTTTCATCTGCCCGGCAACGACATATTTTTCAAGCTCCATATAGTATTTGATATTGTTTTCATACATTTCATCGAGCGTGTAGTTCGTCTTCGTCATCTCATCTTTGTATTTAGAAATCTCAACGTGGATTTTTTCAATCTCTCCGCCAAGTGTCTGATACTTTTTAAAGATTTTTTCAATCATGCTGCCGCCGCGTTTGAAAATCTTCGCCATTAATCCCTTTGGCTCATCAAAATCATTTTTGTCGAAGCGGTCCATGATTTTCCCAAGCTGAGTCAGCATTGTGCCGGAGTCTGTCACGCTTGTTGTTTTCATCATCCCTAAGATGCGGTCAGAGAACTTGGATATTTCAACGGCCGGCTCCTTGCCGTACTCAAGCAGCTCCATTTGGTTTTTGACGTCAATTTGTTGAGCAAGCCGCTTCACTTCTGGTTCCTGACGGAGCTGAAGACGGATATCGTCAGCTTTTTGCTGGGAAATCTCTTCATTTTTATCGAGAACAAGCGGATTTTGATTTTCTGTTGTCATGCTTTTCTTCTCTCCTTATTTTTGGGTAATGGTTCTGAAGAGCCTTTTCACAAGCGAAGGCTCTTTGTAGTCCTGCTGAAACACCATGTCATCCAGCCAGTGGATATCATACTGATCCTCTTCAATAAACTGCTCAATATCTTGGTGTCCGGGCGGATTATAAATGATGATATCGATTCCGATTTCATTCAGGAACAGCAGGGCGGCAGCATCCGAACGCGTGAGTCCGCCGCTCATTTCCGTATGATATAAAACAAGTTTCGGAACGGTTTGCGCATAGTCGAACATTTGAATCAATTTCAGCAGATTAGCAGGCAGGTTTGTTGTTTGTTTAAACAAATAGATTTGAACATCCTTGACTTGTTCCTGATGCAAAGCCTTAAGCCGCGGGTGCCTGCACATTCTCGAAATCGTTTTGGCAATGGCAGTCTGAACGCCTGCCGGCAGCTGTTTGTACTGCCACACATTGCTTGCCATCAGCTTGTCCGGATCAATGTTCCCTTCTTGATCAAGTGCGTGGCTGTAGTGAAATTGATAGTTCGACTTTATTTCTTCTGTAAATGGAAAGCTTCTTACCATTTCTGTTTCCTGATAATCCGCTAGAGTATGAAGCCTGTTCCAATATTCCTTATTGTCTTTCGACACGCCCATAATTTTGGCGAATACATTCGGAATCTCAATGGAATTTTTATCTGCTTTGAAATTCGGCCGAATAAAGGCGCGTTCTTTCGTGATTAAAAACAATTCATCATAGGTCGTTTTCAGCGTAACGGACACCGGTGTGTGATCTCTGAACTGCCACGGCTTATACAGCATGGATTCCTCGTGATTCAGCACATGTTCAATTTCCTTTGTTGAGCGGTAAGCCACTGTTGATTTCCGGTCTGGTTTTTCTTTCGGAAACGGCTGAAGCTCCGAAACATCCGGGAGCTTTTCCGTAAAACTGAGATCCTGCTTCGGGTCGACAAGCGCCAGCTGATCGGTTCCCGCCGGATGGAACAGTAGTACATCACAGCCGACTAGCATCAGATAATATAAGAAATAGAGCTGGCTTTTCGTCGCATCTCCATACCAAACAACCTTCGGCATCTCCCGCTCTATATCGGTTTTTTCCAGCCAAGGGTTCAGATGGTTTAAGGAAAACTTCGAGACATCAAGCAGCACTCTGCGAAAATCAGGATGATTCAGCCCCTTTTCATGACTGTCCGCAAAGGTATGTAAAAGCGTCATCAACGCTTTTCTTAAATGGCGGTGCATCAAGGGATTTGAGTGCTTCGCAATCAGCTTTTCCCCGTCCAGAAAGGCAACAAAGCGGCTGACTGACAGCCCTTTTTCTTTCTGATTGATGGAATGAATATGCTGAAGCTTTTGAAATGTTTCCGGTTCGATTGTTTTATCAAGCGTTTCACTCAAAATCGTTATGCGGTCGTTTACAGACAGCTCATACAGCTCGTTATAGTAGTCCGTCTCATCAATAGGCGTGCCCAATATCTGACCGGCAAGACGAGAAAAAGAAAGGCCTTGTGCAGTTTCATAGTGATCCCGCTCCGGCAATGGCTGAAACAGCAGGCTTTTCCAATCGCCATCAGCCGGAAGTGCTTTATGAATGGTTAGTTCTTCTTGTCTCATCATATCCTCCTTTCCGGTTTGTCATTGAAACGATATTTCGGTAACAAAAAAGGAAGGACATTGAACCTCCCTCCTTGTTTTGTTTTATTCTTCTTTTGAAGCGGCTGTTTGTTCGCGCACCTGCTTTTGTTTATTGATGTAGTGAATGATCAATGTTACCGCAAATGCAGCGATAATGATAATGAAGAATACAGAGTGCGGCATTTCGTAATGGAAAGCGCTCCCCGCCATTTTCAGCGCGATAATGCCGATTAAGACGAATGCTGTGTTTTCCAGCTCAGGAATTTTATCAATCAGCACAAGGAACACTTTTGCCACTGTACGCATCATTAAAATACCAAGCATACCGCCAATCAGAAGCACCCATACTTTTTCAGATACTGCAAACGCGGCCAGGATGCTGTCCACAGAGAAGGCAAGATCCATTAATTCTACTGAAATGACAGTCGCCCAGAAGATCCCGAACGTGCGGACCATCCAAGAGTTTTTCTTCATGCCGTCCGCTTCCTCTTCTTTTTCGCCTATCCAGAAGTGCTTAATGACGAGCCAAGCCAGGTAAAGCGCGCCAAGCACCTTGATCCACCAGAATTTAATGAGAAGCATACCGAGCCCGATGAAAATAAACCTGAAAATATAAGCTCCAAACAAACCATACGTTAACGCTTTTTTCCGCTGTTTTTCCGGCAGGTGTTTAACCATGACCGCAAGAACAAGCGCGTTATCGGCCGATAAAAGGCCTTCCAGAACAACAAGGGAACCGATCAAACCCCAGGAAACAGGATCAGTCAGAACTTCCCCCCACATTTTCCAATCGAAAAATGAAGCATACGTAGACAAAATATGATGTAAAAAGTCCAAGTTTTTTCCTCCTATAATTTGAAACGGTGACTTCTCTATTTGTCACTCGCTTACACTTGCAAACCGTAATTCCGGCACAATGCAGCCAGCCCGCCGGAAAATCCGCTGCCGATTGCATTGAATTTCCACTCGCCGCCGTGTCTGTAAAGCTCACAAACGACAACAGCTGTTTCAATGGAGAAGTCTTCTCCCAAATCGAAGCGAAGAAGCTCATTCTGCGTTTCTTCATCCACAACGCGGACAAATGCATTGGAAACTTGTCCAAAGTTTTGGCTGCGTGCTTCAGCGTCGTGAATGGTCACTGTGATGCCGATTTTCTCAATGTGAGAAGGGATTTTTGAGAAATCAACGATAATCTGCTCATCATCTCCGTCGCCCTCACCCGTGCGGTTGTCACCCGTATGGATGACACCGCCGCTCGGATGTTCAAGGTTATTATAGAAGACGAAATCGAGATCATTTACGCAGTTATCATGCGCATCAACTAAAAAGGCCGAAGCATCCAGGTCAAAATCGTGTCCGCCGGAGTACTTGTTTGTATCCCAGCCTAAGCCGATCACCGCTTTAGTCAGTCCCGGATTTGTTTTTGTTAAATCAATGCGCTGTCCTTTTGATAATTGAATGGCCATACTGCCTCTCTCCTTTCTGCTCTTCGTATTTGTCTTAACCGACTTGCAAACCGTAGTCTGTTGCAATGCGGGCAAGGCCGCCTTGGTAGCCTGAGCCGATTGCTGAGAATTTCCACTCGCCGTTATGTCTGTAAAGCTCCCCTGCAATGATTGCCGTTTCAATAGAGAAATCTTCTGCAAGATCGTAACGGATGAGCTCTTCATTTGTTTCTTCATTTACGATGCGGACAAACGCGTTTGATACTTGTCCAAAGTTTTGGCTGCGCGCTTCTGCATCGTGAATGGTAATAACAAATGAGATTTTATCAATGTTTGCCGGTACAGCGCTGAGATTTACTTTTACATTCTCATCGTCGCCTTCGCCAGCACCAGTCAGGTTGTCGCCTGAATGAACGACTGAACCGTTGCCGCCTTCAAGCTGGTTGTAGAAAATAAAGTCGTTTGGTGACGCGCATTTGCCCGCGGCGTCTAACAGAAACACACTTGAGTCAAGATCAAAGTCGTGCCCGCCGTCATACTTGTTCGTATCCCAGCCTAAACCGACAACAACCTTTGAAAGACCCGGATTTGTTTTTGTTAAATCTACTTTTTGTCCTTTTGCCAATGAAATTGTCATGTTTCATCCACTCCTTTTCTTTTATACGTATCGACTGATAATATCTTCTAATCTCGTATCGTTTGTGCCTTCACCGACCGCCGCAAACTTCCACTCACTGCCGCTGCGGTAGATTTCTGCTGTAATCAGGCTTGTTCTGCCGGCGTAATTGTCTCTCAAATTGTACTTGAGCATTTCCTCGTGATTAGATTGATCAACTACGCGGATAAACGCATTTTGAATCATGCCGAAATCTTGTTTTCTTCTGACACAATCGTAAATGTTTACTACAAATACAAGCTTATCAATGTTTGCAGGCACTTTATCTAAATCTATCATAATTTGCTCGTCATCGCCCGCACCGTCACCCGTCAGGTTGTCGCCTGTATGCTGTACACCGCCGCAGCGGCTTTTCAGGTTGCCGAAATAAATCAGGTTTTTCTTATCGGTGAATTTTCCGTTTTCCAGCATCAGCACTGAAGCGTCACAGTCGATATTCGGACCGCCTCCGCCAAGCAGTTTGCTGAAGAATCCTCCGCCTGAGGACACTGGGTCCCAGCCGAGACCGACCATCAATTTTGACAGACCGGCTTTTCCTTTTGTTAAATCAATTCGTTGACCTTTTTCTAAAGAAATTGCCACACGATTCACTCCTACTCATCGAAATGTGAAGATAGTCACATTTATTTTTACGCTCACAAGGAAAATAAGCCGTAAATTACTAATATATACGTTTGTTATTATATCAAAGTTTCGTAAAAGTTAAGAATAATTGACGAAAAACCTCGAAAAAAAACTTCCATATTTGATATATGATTTGCAAATGCTATAAAGTGCGCTTCTTAAACAAACCATTTGACGCGGGCAAGTCATTTTGCCTATTCTTGTGTCACCATCTAAAAACAGACAGAAAGGAAGCGGCCTTTTGATTCATTTAAGCATACTTGATCAGGCACCTGTTTCTAAAGGAGAAAGCCCTGTGACAACTCTCCAGCATTCGGTTGAGCTTGCCCAATTAAGCGAACAGTGGGGCTATAAGCGTTATTGGTTTGCCGAGCATCACAGCACGAAAGGACTGGCAAGCACAGCGCCTGAAATCATGATCGCCCGCATCGCAGCACAGACAAACACCATTCGTGTCGGATCAGGCGGCGTGCTTCTGCCCCAATACAGCCCATTTAAAGTGGCTGAAACCTTTCGCCAGCTTGAGGCCCTGTATCCAAACCGGATTGACCTCGGCGTCGGCCGTTCACCCGGCGGCACGACAAAAACCAGGCTTGCATTAACGGACGGGGTGAAAAAAAGCTTAACCGAATTTAACAGACAGCTGCAGGATGTCTCTTATTTTCTAACAGATTCCCTTCCTCCCGACCATCCGTATGCCGGAATCAAAGCGGCGCCCCTTATTGACACGGCACCCGAGCTATGGGTGCTCGGTCTTGGTGAAAACAGCGCAAGACGCGCGGCGCACCAGGGGATTGGATATGTATTTGGGCATTTCATTAATCCCGAGCGAGGAGAAAATGCATTCCGCATCTACCGGGAAAGCTTTCGGCCCTCAGCCCATTTTTCGAATCCATCCGCACTGTTTACGATTTTTGTCATTTGCGCAAAAACAGATGAAGAGGCAGAAGAACTCGCATTAAGCCAGGATTTGTGGCTTCTTCGCGTCGGAAAAGGCTTGGACAGCCGCGTGCCAAGCATCGGGGAAGCGAAAGCCCATCCCTACACAGCGTCCGATAAAAAACTCATAGAAGAAAACAGAAAGCGGATGGTGATCGGTTCTCCAAGCACTGTCAAACAACAGCTGTTAGACCTCACAGGCCGCTATGAAACAAATGAAATCATGATTCTGTGCAATGTGTTTGATTTTGAGGCGAAAAAAGAATCTTATGAGCGCCTTGCCGGATTGTTTCTATAAAAAAAGCAGTTTTCCCTAGGGAAAACTGCTTTTCATGTTATCGGCTTCTTTTTTTGCGCTGAGCTTCTTTTTTGATAAACGTCCAAACTCCCTGAACTGCAAATCCGATTAATAGCAAAACGATCAATAGCAGGGTAATAGACGGACCTGGCGGCGTCCCGAGCTGATAGGATGATGTCAGTCCCGTAAATACGCTGAATAATGAAATGAGTATGGCTGTAATGAAAACCATGTTAAAGCCTTTTGCAATTCTGATGGCGAAGGCTGCCGGCAATACGAGCAGGGCCGATACAAGAAGGACCCCGATGATCGGAATAATGACTGAAATCGCAAGGCCTGTGACAATACTGAATGACAACGAGAGAACGTTTGTATTGATTCCCGATGTTTTGGCTGTTGCTTCATCAAACGTCAGCAGGTAGAGCGGCCTTCTCAGTACAATAAAATAAAGCAGGATCAGCAGTGTGATAATACTGATAATATAGACCTGCTGCTGGTTTACTGTCACAAGCGATCCAAATAGGTATTGATCGATGCTCATATTGGCTGTGCCTTTGGAAAGGCTGATTAAAAACATCGCGAAGGACAAACCAGCTGCCATTAAGATGGCAATGGACACTTCTGAATAAGTCCGATACGCCCGCCGCATGTATTCAATTCCGATCGCGCCGATGGTCACGACGACTATGCTTGCTGCGGTTATATTGGTGCTGAGAAAAAAGCCGATGGCAACACCTGACAATGAGATATGTGAAAGTGTGTCAGCCATTAAGGCCTGTCTTCTGAGAACGAGATACACTCCTAGTATCGGAGCCATGACGGCGATCATGCCGCCTGCTAGAAAAGCTCGTCGCATGAATTCCAAGTCAAACATTTCCATCCGCCTTTTTCTCCTCTCTCTAATCGAATCACTTTATCTAAAAATTGCTGTACTTCGTTTTGTTCGTGAGTAACCATCACAACTGTGCGGTTGTGATTTTTCACGAGATGATGCATAAATTCGTAAAATCCTTTTCTGCTGTCGTAATCAACAGCTGTCGTCGGTTCGTCCAGCATCAGCAGATCCGGGTTGCTGGCGAGCATTCTGGCGATACAGATTTTCTGTTTCTGTCCGCCTGATAAATCACCGATTTTACGATGGCGGAGGTCCCACATTTCCACCATTTTCAATGCTTTTTCTACTTCAAGATGATCTTCTTCATTTAAACGTTTAAACCATTTCCCTTTTGTATAGCGGCCTGACTGAACAAGCTCCAGCACCGTGCTCGGAAATCCGGCATTAAATGAAGAAATTTGCTGCGGGACGTACCCTATGGTCAGGCGTTTCCCTTCTGTATTCCTTTTACTGATCGTCACTGTGCCTTCCCACGGTTTCAGCATGCCGAGCATTACCTTTATGAGCGTCGATTTAGAGGCGCCGTTTGGTCCAGTGATGCCGACGAACTCACCGCTTTCAATATCAAGTGATACTTTATCTAAAACAGGCGTATGGGAATAGCCGAAAACGATATCTTTCAATGAGACGAGATTCATGTTAATCTTCCTTTCTCACAAAGAAATAGTGTGCACCCCTCCGGCGCACACTATCTTATGATTTAACCAATAGTGAATCTTTCAGGGCATCGAGGTTTTGTTTCATAATGTCGATATACCCTAAACCTTTATCCTGTTCTTCTTTGCTCAAGCCTTCCAGTGTATTCAGCACTTCTGTCTTCGCGCCGATTTCACTGGCGAGCGTATCTGCGACCTTTGAGGATGCAATTTCTTCAAAGTAAATAACTTTTACATTATGTTCTTTGGCATATGTTTTCAGCTTTGCCAAGCTGGCTGCGCTCGGTTCTTGGTCAGGTGAAAGCCCTGCAATCGGAACCTGCTTCAAGCCGTATTCTTTTGCCAGATAGCCAAAAGCTGTATGCTGCGTGATAAATTCTTTTTTCTCCGCTTTTTTTGCGGTTGTACGATATAGTTTATCAAGATCCTGCAGTTTTGCAATATATTCTTTACTATTTTTCTCATAGTATTCTTTGTTATCCGGGTCCTGCTTCACGATTTGCGCCGTAATATTTTTAACTTCCTTCTGTGCCAGAACAGGGCTAAGCCATACGTGAGGGTCCATTGCATGACTGTGCTCATGCTCCCCATGATCATGCTCTTCGTGTTCTTCTTCAGAGCCTTCCATTAAATCAATGCCTTTGCTTGCATTAACGAAAACGGCATGGCCTTGGCCCATGCTTTTTTCAGCTGACGGAACCCATGTCTCCATGTATTCACTATTATAAACGAACAAATCAGCATCCTGAATGTTGGCAATGTCTTTCGGCGTCGGTTCCCAATCATGCGGTTCAACGGAAGATGGGATTAACAGATCCACATCGCCTTTGTCTTTTACAATTTGTTTTGTGAATTCATACATCGGGTAGAACGTTGTGACAACGTGCAGTTTATCACCCTTTGAATCCGCCGACCCTTTTGTTGATGAGTTGCCGCATGCTGCAACTAATAAAAAGCACGCTGCAATCACAAACAAACCGCTCCATTTTTTAGACATATCGTATATCCCCTCTTTTTCAGTAACTTTAAATCAAAATGGTAACGATTTTGTAATCCTATATCATAATAAACCGAAGTCATTACGTTTTGCAAGAATAAATTTCATTTTCATTTATTCTTCCCGCCTGCAGAGCGGATATATGTACTAAAAAAACCCGGCTAAGAATGCCGGGCTACTTCAATCATTAGTTTGTTTTGTCCAGAAGATAGACCCTGCTCTCATAAGGCCGGAACACCATTTCGTCAGCAAGATCATTGTTGTTATAATTGCTGAGAAGCAGAGAGGCCTGAGCTTTGCCGCAGTTCTTAGGCCACTGAAAAACAGCTTGCTCTTTTGAAAAATTATTGACCGACAAAAGCTGCTGTTTACTGTTTTCTCTCATGTATACAAACAGCTGCGGATCGTCCGGAAGCAAAAGATCAAAGCTTCCTTTCATGAGGTCAGCGTACTGCTTTCTCAGGCTGATCAGCTTTTTGTAATAGATTAAGACCGAATCAGGGTCTCTCTGCGCTTCCTCCACATTGATTGCGGTGAAGTTCGGATTGACCTTCAGCCAAGGCGTGCCGTCAGTAAATCCGGCATTTTTGCCGCTGTTCCACTGCATCGGGGTCCGAGCGTGATCCCGGCTTTTGGCTAAGATCGATTTCATCACATCATTTGGATCATAGCCTTTTTCAAACACCCGTTTATGATACATATTGATCGTTTGGATATCTTTGTAGTCTTCAATCCGGGTGAACGGCGCGTTTGTCATCCCGATTTCTTCTCCCTGATAAATATACGGCGTGCCCTTCATAAAATAAAGTACGGCTGCCAGCATTTTCGCTGATGCTTTGCGGTATTCCCCATCGTCTCCGAATCTGGACACAATCCGGGGCTGGTCGTGGTTGCACCAAAACAATGTATTCCAGCCTTGATGTTCAAGCTTCTTTTGCCATTTTGTCAAAACCGATTTTAAATCAGAAAGCTCAAGGGGCTTCAAATCCCAATGTTCTTTTCCGGGCTGCTGATCAAGCTCCATATGCTGAAAGTGAAAAATCATATTCAGCTCATGCTTATCTGTTCCCGTATATTTCAGGCCTTCTTCCGGTGTGACACTGCCGACCTCTCCGACAGACATGACATCATATTGGGAAAACACTTCATCTGTCATTTCTTTTAAATAGTCATGGATTCGTTCGCCATTTGGCTGAAAGGGCTTCGGCTCTGCCTGCTGATTGATATAGTCCTCATACGAAGGAAGATATTCTTTCTTAGAAATGAGATGGAGCTGATCAATTCGCAAACCGTCGACCCCTTTATCGAGCCAAAATTTCATCATGTCATACACCGCCCGGCGAACTTCGGGATTTTCCCAGTTTAAATCAGCTTGTTTGACGGCATTCATATGGAGATAGTATTCTCCGGTGTGCTCTTCGTATTGCCAGACCGGGCATCCATAGTTTGAGAGCCAGTCCGTCGGCGGGCCGTTCTTTGTGCCGGGACGCCAATAATAATAGCTACGGTATTTGCTGTTTTTGTCCAGCTCCGCTTCTTTAAACCACGGATGCTCGACCGAGGTGTGATTTAACACAAAGTCCATCACCAGCTTTAATCCCCGCTGATGCACCTGGTCCAGCAGCTCGTGAAAATCGTCCATTGTTCCGTAAGAATCCATAATCGCCTTATGGTTTGTCACATCATACCCGTAATCAACATTCGGAGAAGGATAGATCGGGCAAATCCAAATCACATCTGCCCCCAGTTCCTTTATGTAGTCAAGACGGGAAATAATCCCCCGCAAATCCCCAATTCCGTCTCCATTGCTGTCCTGAAAGCTTCGCGGGTAAATTTGGTACACCACTGCATCCTTCCACCAGTCCGTTTTCATCCCGCAATCCCCCTGTTTTGTATTCTATTCAAGCTGAGATGGATAAAGTGTCATTCCGCCGTCGACGAAAAGTGTTGTGCCGGTCACATAGCTTGCTTCCTCAGATACGAGCCAAGCTGCTGCTGCCGCCACTTCTTCAGGCTTTCCGAAGGCTTTCATCGGGATTTTTTTCAATTGTTTTTGCCTGCTCTCTTCCTGTTTCGTATCAACATTTGATTCTGTGGCAATGGTGCCGGGCGCTATCGCATTGACGCGGATTCCCTTATCCGCATAATTGAGCGCCAGCGTTTCCGTCATCATCTTGATGCCGCCTTTGGATGTGGAATACTGAACGTTGACAGGGCGCGGAATCTGCTGATGAACACTTGAGATATTCAGCACATTGCCCTTGATATTGTTTTTCATCATGTGGTTAAGTGCTGCTTTCGCTCCCAGAAAGGTTCCGGTAACATTGACATCAATCACTCTCTGCCAATCTTCAAGACTCATCTCATGCGGCATCGCCTCAACGCCGTTAAAACCGGAGTTGTTTACCATCACATCGAGCGTGCCGAAATGCTCTAAAGCTGTGTCCAAGAGCGCCTGAATCCCCTCTTCTTTTGACACGTCCGCCTCAACTGCGACGGCTTTCCCTCCGTTCTGCTTAATGATTTCCAGGGTTTCATCGGCTCCAGACGGGTCGCTGTGGTAGTTTACAACAACATTCATTTTCTCCTGTCCGAACCGTTCCGCAATGGCTTTCCCGATTCCTTTTGAAGACCCTGTCACAATCGCTGTTTTTCCGGTTAAATCTTTGTACATACTTGATATCCTCCTCTGTTTCTCACTATGCAGTGGAAAATACCCTGTTTTTCCGAGTTGAAAACAGCACAAAAAAAGCAGAGAACCTGTAGTTCTCTGCCATTTCCTATTGAAAACGCTGCTCGGCAAGCTTCTTTTTAATATTCATCAGCCTGCGGTAAAAGAAAGCGGCTGACTCGTAATGTTCCAGCTGATTGAAACGTTCCGCTGTATCATGCAGCAGATCTTCGGCGTCAGCAAGAAGCTGCCTGGATTCCAGCAGGTCAAAGCATTCTGTAAGCACGTTCAGGTCGCCGCTTCCAAGATACAGCTCATGAATGAGGCGGAATTTCGTCAAGTACATGTCATCCTCCCATTCAGCCGCGCTCTTTATCCCGCGGTCATACGCCTCTACTGCCTTGTCGTATTTTCCCTCTTTACAGTAGATATGGGTCAGTGAAAATACAGCTTGAACAGCTTGCTGAAAGTTGTGCTCCTCAAAAATGGCGGCGGCTGTTTTGAAATAGCCCTCCGCTTCTTTGTAATCACCCAGACTGTACTTACAGTGTCCGACATTATAATAGGCAGCGGCGATCATGTACGCTTCTTCAAGCTGCCTGGCATGTTCTAAAGCGCTGCACAAGTGGGTCAGTGCTTTTTCATGATGATACACATCGGTCAAATTTCCGGCGATGATAAATTCACACTGAACCCGGCGGCGACCGTACAGTTCATATTTCGTATAAATATCAAGCGCCTGGCTCGCATAATTCATGGAAAAATATGTTTGTTTGATGTGATAATACACTTCTGCGACTTTAAAAAGAAACTCAGCTTTTTCGATCTCATCCTCGACATACTCGAGCTTTTCCTCGGCATGTTTATAATGGTCGATCGCTAATATGAAATTTTTCTGCTTGAATTCGTACATTCCTCTGAAATAATAAAAGTAGTATTCCAGTAAGCCCGTGAGTTTTTGCTGATTGCTTTCAATTTCGTTCAGCATATCAGAGAACGGAGGCTTGGTGTCGCTGTCTTTCACCGGCATCAGCTTATCAAGCATGATTCGATGCCGGAATTCCATCAAAGAAAAATATAAAAGCAAGTCCTGGTTCTCTTCCATATCTTCTAAATCGTATTCAATCTCCTGCTTTAACGCTTCTGCTTGATCTGCTTCAAATGCGCGAATGAGCTTGTACCATTCATTCAGCTTTACTGCTACTTCTTCTGATGGAATCTTTGCTCTCATCGGTCTGCCTCCTTCCTCCTGCTACTATTTATGTTATATTTTATCATAGCTGTTCGCTTTTAGAGAGAGTCAATCACTTAAAAGCGTTAACATTCAGCACATCTTGAGAAAGTGAGACCGATATGAAGTTACCCGCAAAAACATTTGTTATCTTATGTATTCTATTTCTTCTAGATCTTTGTTTTAGTTATATTCGGCATGAATGGCATTCTCAAAACGCCTTGCAGGACATGCCTGTCCCCTCGGATCTTCATCCGATTGTGAAGCAGAATGCCGATGCACTCAAAGCCGCTGCAGCGAATAAGGGCATTGACGTCGTCATTACTGAAGGATTCAGGTCCTTTAAGGAACAAGATGAATTATATAAACAGGGACGTACAAAAAAAGGGAATATTGTCACCTATGCAAGAGGAGGGGAATCGTATCATAACTATGGTTTAGCGATTGATTTCGCCCTTCAAAAAAAGGATGGCAGCATCATATGGGATATGGAATATGACGGCAATCAAAACGGAAAATCAGATTGGCTGGAGGTTGTCGAGATCGCTAAGACACTCGGTTTCGAATGGGGCGGGGATTGGAAACGATTCAAGGACTACCCCCACTTGGAGATGATTCCTAACTAGACACCCCTCACAGCCTTTTCTTTTTCCTTATGTGCGCATCAATATAGGAAGGGTAAACCGGCTTATAGACAAGTTTGCAGTGCTGGTCACTGCCTGCTGTAAAATCAGGCTGCCATTCCAGTTTCACATCAAAAGCGGCTAAAAATGCTTCTTTCGCTTCTTCAGCGGAAACATCCGGCCTGTGATTTATCGCTTCCAATTGTTCAGGTTCAATATCAGGCGCCATAAAAGCGTCAATCAACCCAGTTTCCGGATTGACAATGATGCGGGCAGCGCCGAACCGCAGCGGCACTCCTTTATACCAGACAGAAAAATGGTTGCGGACTCTCCCTCTTTCATCAATTCGGACGGGATTCACCCTGAAAAACTCAGCCGCTCTCGGATAGAGGGCATACAAAAATTGAAGCGCTATCTCTTGGCATTCTTCCGTGGAGCATTGGAGGTTGTTCCGCCAGTCCATAAAAGAAAGCGCTGCTTTTAATTTTCCGGTTCTTTTATCCGTCTTCATTTTGATTGTATTTTTATTTCTCGTTTCAAAATAGCTTCCTATGCTTAAATCCTTACGCTCCGGCGCAGCGCCCCTGCGCCACGTGCTTCCAATTTGTTCTCCAAAGTCTCTTTCACTGACTTTCTGCATATCAGAGGTAAAACCCAGCAAGGCAAATATATCAACTTCTTCCTTGTTCTGAAGCGGCGGCAGTGGCGCCGTGTTTTCTATTCTTTCATCTGCGATATGCTGGTCGGGCACAATTTCGTCTACATCTGCGGGATAGCTGTATCCCGGTAGAATCGGTTCATATACAAGCCTTGGTTCCTGTTCGCCATCAATGACATCGTACATCAGCTCAAAAGACATTGTGTTTAAGTAATGGGATACAACCTTCTCTTTTGCTACAAATTCCGTCGGAACTTCGGCTTTATGCCCTTCCCCGTAATATAGAAAGTGGACAATCTGACCGCTTCGTGTCATATCAATTAAAAAGCCTGAATTGGGAATCGGAAGCCCCAGCTCCATTTTGGTATAGACAAACCGGATGTGCTGCCCCCTTTCTTCCTTGCCTTGAAAATGAAAATTCATAAATGTGCCGGGATGATTGGCAGCGGCAAACTGAAGAGCCGTCAGCTTCAGCTCGGCATCTGGAAGTTTTTTGTCTGTCTCGGAGTGGACAGTTGTTGAAAAGGTGAGCAAGGCGCCGTCATTTCTAAGTTCAACTGTAATGTGCTTTTCCGGATCTTTAGGGTCCTTCCAGATAAAATATGCCTGCCCGTACTTCTTTTGCTTTTGGTCGTAATCTTCTATCTCAAGCTCATAATGCGTCGGTACATTTCCGATCTCCTGCGCCTTCTTTTTCAGCTGTTTATTAACCAATGAAGTCATCCCTTTCAAAGAGTCTACGACAAAGAGAATCCTGTTTATTATATAAAAAGACCTTTCTTCTTTTAAAGTGAAGAAAGGTCCTTTTCTATTATTGTCATTGTTTTTCGAGATTCTTTCTGTTACTTTCATCACGTACTCTCTTCTATACCTGAGGCAATTGCGTGACTTTTGGCTGTTTTACCATGAGCTGAAGACAGACTCTCCTGTATGTGCATCGATAAAACGCGGATACACCGGCTTATAGACGAGCCGGTAGCTGTGTTCTTCATCATCTCCGTACTCTCTTTCCCAGCCAAGCTCAACTTTAAAATGCTGCCAAAAGATAGCCTTGGCTTGTTCAACTGAAATGGCCGGCACAGGATCAATGGTTGCCAGCTCATTTGGGTCAATATCTGGTCCCATATAAACGGTGATATACCCTGTCTGGCGGCTGACACAAATTCTGATCTGCCCAAATCGGATCGGAACCCCGTGACAATGCGCCTCAAATGTAAAACCAGCGACTGCGTTTTCTTCTTCATCATTTTCATCGTATCTGATCCTAAAATATTGATCGGCATTCGGAAATAAAGCAAATAGAAAGCGAAGCGCGATTTTTTCACACTCTGCCAAGGTTACTGTCAGCGGCCCTTTTTTCTCCATAAATGACATGACGCCTTCGAGTTTTCCGGTTTCTTTGTTATAGATGGTTTTCAGCACTTGATGAGTCCGTCCCTTAAACCAGCTGTCCATGCTTTTATCCGCCGGCTGATACACAGGGTCATCCGGATTCCGCCAAACGATTCCGATTCTCCCATCTCCCAAATCCGCTTCCCGCTCTTTGACAAACCCATTTTCAATACCAATCATGCTGTCAGGATCGGCCTTTTCGCGGATGCCCTCGAATAAAGGGAGAGGAAAGCTCTCCGGCTCCCTGTAATCATCGTCATCATCAACTCCTCCTTGTTCTTCTTGAACCAAATCCGCAGGTACGGTAATCGCCCTACATTCAGGCTCATACACCAAATGCGGCTGATCATCTCCGTTTTTGTAAACAGAACGATGGAGAACCTCAAACAAAAGGTCGAACTCCACGTCCTTCTTGATAAAGGCAAGTGCCTCTTCAACATCCGCGACCCTCTTTGGCTTGATGATGCTGCCCGCTTCGCCGTAATAGCGGAAGTAAACGATCTCACCTGATAAGGAAACATCAGCCATAAATCCGCTCATGGGGAGAGGAAGCCCAGCCTCCATTTGAACATATGAAAATCTCACTTTATCGCCGTATGCACGGTCATTTTCTTCACGAACAAAGGCAGAGAGTGCCCCCGGATGATGAGTCTCGACAAATTGGCGCATGATATCCTCTAGTTTCTCCTCAGACAGCCTTTCTCCGCTTTCAGGCTCAATATCACGGGAAAGGGATTCCAGCTCTCCGTCCGGTCCAAGCTCCACGATAATGCCGGTATTCTCATCCTGAGGATCTGCCCAACAAAAATGAGCTCTTTTATCATCACCGCCATAATCTTCAATTTCCAGTTTTAAGTGTGTCGGCACCCGGCCGATTTCCAGTGCTTTTTGTTTCAGTTCCTCTTTCTTCACAAAGGCAGCCCCTTTCATCCTTCTTAAGTTACCTCGACTAATCAAAAAGTAATAGTCTAAAATACACAGTTTTCTGAGTTTACCAGTTTTACCAGAACATTTTTCACCAAAAATAGGATGATGAACCTATTCAATATAAAAGCTAATAATCTTAAAATTAATTCCGTTGTAACTTTTTATAGGTCCATTCATGACAAAGGAGGGCGGAGTTTCCAGAAAATCCGGTGAAAACCGTGAGAAAAGAACTGATTTTTTTGGTTATATGATGCTAATCCATTCAAAAAGATCCATTTCTCAAAGACAAAAGACTCCCCTTTCCTAAACCATTTGAGGAGGAAAAATGAATGTTTCAGAAAAAAACGTACGCTGTTTTCCTAATTCTTCTGCTGATGATGTTTACAGCTGCTTGTTCCGGCAGCAAAACAAGCGCGGAGAAGAAAGAATCAGAAACAGAAAAAAGCTCAGATATAGCTCAAGTCAAAATCAAGGATGTCTCTTATACGCTTCCGTCTAAATATGATAAGTCCACTTCAGATGACCAGCTTGTGTTAAAAGTCAATGTCGCGGTGAAAAACACAGGAAAAGACCCGCTGAATGTAGACAGTATGGATTTCACATTGTATCAAGGTGATACCAAAATGTCTGACACAGACCCTGAAGACTATAGCGAAAAGCTTCAAGGCAGCACGATTAACGCTGACAAATCCGTTGAAGGAAATCTTTTCTTCGTTGTAGATAAAGGCAAGCAATACGAGCTCAACTATACGCCGGAATCTTACGGTGATAAAAAGCCAAAATCAGTTACTTTTAAAATTGACGGAAAAGACAAAAAAATTCTGGCGACGGCAGATAAGCTCCAAGATTCTGCAAAAGCGTTATCAGCTTATGTTGATGTCCTTCTTTTCGGCAAAGATAACGCCGATTTTGAAAAAATCACCGGCGCTAACAAAAATGAAATTGTAAATGATTTTAATGAATCAGCTAAAGACGGTTATCTCTCAGCTTCTGGCCTTTCCAGCACATATGCGGACAGCAAAGCGCTTGATAATATCGTGAACGGCATTAAAGAGGGATTAAGCAAAAACTCTTCCATTCAGGCAAAAACGACTTCAATCTCTAAAGACGAAGCAATTGTTGAAGCCACAGTTAAACCTGTAGATGCGTCTTCTCTTTCAGACCGTATCGAAGACAAAGTGAAAGACTACTACAGTAAAAACTCTAGTGCCAGCTATGAAGAGGCAGTGAAATACGCGCTTCAAGTCTACCCTGAGGAATTTAAAAAGCTTGGACCTGCTTCATCTGAAAAAACAGTTGAAGTGAAAATGAAGAAAAATGACATCGACCAATGGCAGCTTGATATGGATGATTACAGAGCAGCAGAATTAGTCGAAGCATTCATCAAAGAATAAAACACCAAAAGGAAATAGCCTTGACGGCTATTTCCTTTTTATTTAAAAATGTCGCTGATGAAATTCACTTCGTCTTCGGTAAGTTCAATGTTCAAGGTTTTCAGGTTATCCTGTAATTGCTCAGGTCGTTTAGCTCCTGGAATAATGGCATCAATCGCCGGTCTCGTTAACAGCCACGCCAAGGCGACATGTGCCGTATCCGCTTGTTTTTCCTCCGCTACTGCTTTCAGCTTATCTACTTTTTTGAGATTGTGGATAAACGTTTCACCCTGAAATTGAGGTTTATCCTTTCTGAAATCATCAAAGACTGTGTCTCGCGTGAATTTTCCTGTCAGCAGTCCGGACGCAAGCGGAAAGTAAGGAATAAAGGAGATGCCTTGTTTTTCACAGTATGGAAGAAGCTCTTTCTCGGCATCACGCTGTATGAGAGAATATTCGGCCTGGAAGACCTCCAAATAGCCATCAGCATTAAAATCCTGCAATTGCTGATAATCGAGGTTCGAAGCGCCGATTGCTTTGATTTTCCCCTCATCCTTCAGCTCTTTCAAAGTGCCCGCCACTTCAGCGAGAGGTGTTTTTCCATCCGGAAAGTGAACATAATACAAATCAATATAATCTGTTTTCAGCCGCTTCAGGCTCTTCTCGACCTCGCTGCGAAGAAACTCCCGGCTATTGTCTAATTCAATGCTGCCGTCCACTTCTTTATGAGCTCCTTTGGTGGAGATGATGAGCTCATTCCGCACGCCGCGTTCCTGTACGACTTCGCCGATTAATTCTTCAGATCTCCCCAATCCATATATAAAGGCGGTATCGATAAAATTGACGCCGCCATCCAATGCCGTGCGCACTAAATCCTTCCCTGTTTCATCATTTAGATTTGGAAATAGATTATGCCCGCCGACCGCATTCGCGCCGAATCCGATCCGCTTCACCTTCAGCTTCGTTTTGCCGAGTGTACGTGTTTGATCCATTGTTCCTTCTCCTTTGAAACCAATTTTGATGAAAAATAGTGCAGGGTCACTTTTTGTATTAGATATCCTTTTTCTATTTTCCTTCTTTTTTCAGGATATACAAAAAGGAGAAAGTGTATTTCTCCTTTCGCAAGTTTATTTTGGGAGAACCCATTTGTCTTTCAGGAAGCAGGCTCTGGCTAGTAAAAAGAAGATGGCGATCAGCACGGCGATGGTTCCTGACGTAGACAAAATGGCAGCCGGATCAACCATCCCGAATAAGAGCTGTTTAAATAACGCATGCAGGTTCAGAAACGGGATGAGAAAGTATGATAAGTCAAATTGGTTCGGTGCCTTGCTGAAGATGAAAAACATCGGGAATACAGGCAAAAAGACGACGAGAGACATATAACTTTGTGCTTCTTTTACCGAGCTGGACATGATGCTGATGAAAAGCTCCATCGCAGATATCAGCAATGCAGAGAGCACAATGATTAGCGCTGAAGCGCCGATTACACTCCACATATGATCTCCCAGCTGGAAGGCCGTTTTTAAATTTTCGGTAAATAACACGGTGGACAAAATCAAAAACACCAAAGCCAATACACCTGAAGCCACGCCAAAAGTGGAAACCGCAAGCCACTTGCCGACCAGCATTTTGTTTCTGCTGACTGGCGTTAATAGCAGCGCCTCGATTGACTTCCGATCCTTTTCACCGGCCATGATATCAAGAGCGATCGGCATTGCGCCGGAAACAATGGAAGTCAGAATCAGCATGGGCAGAATGGCGGAAAGCATAATAGCGGAAGTCCCTTTCTCCTCATCCGCTTCCTTTTGCTGAATCGTAAATGGCTGGATGACCGATTGATCAATGCGCTTATTTGTTAAACGTTGCTGCACAATTTCATTTTTGTACTGATCTAAGGCAGACTGCACAAGCTGCATGGCATTTGAAGACCCTTGATCGATTGAATTGCCGTAAACATCAACCTTAAAAGGTGTCATGCTGTTGACATATGAGTCGAACTCTTTCGGGACGTTCAGATAGGCATCTGCTTTTCCTTCATCAACTGCCTCTTCAGGCTTTGCAAATGTTTTTAAGCTGATTTCGTCAATCTCATTAAGCTTGCTTTCCAGTGCGGGCGGAAGCGAATGGCCGACAGCCAGCGTGTACTGCTCCCCTTTGTCGGACAGCATGCTTTCATAAAAAAAGACAAGTCCAAGCATCATAATCATCGGCACTAAGATTGTAAGTAAAATCGTTTTTCTGTCGCGCAAAGCGTCGATCATTTCTTTTTTATAAATATGGCTCAGCATTTAAGAAATCCCCCTGACAAGCTTAGACATAAAGATGTAATTCAAATCCTCACTGCGCTCGCTCTCGTATAGTGATTCAAGCGCCCCTCGGTAAATCACCTCTCCGCTGTGAATCATGATGACACTGTCACAGAGCGCCTGCACTTCCTCCATAATGTGGCTGGAGAAAAGAATCGTTTTTTGTTCTCTTTTCAGCTGCTGTATAAATTCGCGGAAGATGTTGCTTGACGTAATATCAAGCCCAGTTGTCGGCTCATCAAATAAAATGATGTCCGGATCGTGAATCAGCGCTCTGGCAATGGCGACTTTCTGCCTCATGCCTTTAGAAAACCCGCCCACTCTCCGGTTCATATAATCGCGCATGCCGAACCGTTTCGATAAATCTTCTATTCTTGCTTTGATCTCGTGGCGGTTCAGCCCATACAGCCTGCCGAAGTATTGGAGATTTTCTTTAGCGGTCATCCTGTCGTAAAGCCCGGTTTCTCCTCCGAATAAGACACCGATTCTTTGTTTGACCTCAGCCGGCTGCTTGACCGTGTCAAAGCCGTCTACTGTGATTACACCCTGTGATGGTTCAAGCAAGGAAGCAATCATTCTCAGCATCGTCGTTTTGCCGGCACCGTTTTCTCCGAGAATGCCGACGACTTCTCCTTTTTCAATTGTTAAGCTTACATCTCGCACCGCTTTGACTACTTTTTTCTTATCCTGAAACCTGCGGCTGCAATCGGTCAGTGTAATCATGTCACAATCTCCCTTATCTTTATTTCTAGTAATGACTATATACGAAAAGCTGGATTAGTTGGATAAAGTTGTCGCGAAGAGTTCTTTTTATGTCGCGAAATGGGATAGAATAAAGATGATTCTATGTAACTAGGGGAATGATAATGGTAAAAGTCGGACTTGTAGATGATTATCGAGTAGATTTAGAGAAGTTAGAAGCGATCGTGTCCAGAATGCAGGACGTCGAAATTGTCTTTTCCACCGATTCAGCGAAGGAAGCCTACAGGCGGGTAAAGAACGGAGACATTGATCTGCTGCTTGCCGATATCGAGATGCCCCATATGTCTGGCTACGAGCTTGCTGATTTGATCAAATCCCATTCACTTGATGTGGATGTGATTTTTGTTACCGGTCACGGCGGTTATGCGGTTCACGCCTTTGACCTGAACGTCCATGATTATATTATGAAGCCGTACTATGCCGACCGTCTGGCCGCTTCCTTCGACCGCTACTTGAAAAAGAAAACGGAAACGAGTTTGAATGGGCGTATATTGATAAAGCAAAAGTCTGAAATGCACGTCCTGCAAAAGAAGGATATTATTTTCGCAGAACGGACGGGACGTTCGACGACGATTGTGACAACCGCCGAAGAGGTGCAAACGTATCAAACATTAAATGATATTAAAGGCGACCTGCCCGAAAAAGATTTTCTTCGTTCGCATCGTTCCTTTATTATCAACATTCATTACATAAAGCATTTTTCCGCTTATACCAAGCATTCATTCACAGTTTCCTTTGAGGGAACGTCTAAAAAAGCGATGATCACTAAGCAGCAGCTTGATTATTTTCAAAACTACTATTTTTGAGGAGTTTAGTACGTGATTACCCTTTTTCAATGTCTTTATCTGATTTTATTTAGTTTCATATGTTATCAGGGAGCTGCTGCTTTTTCACACAGCACAGCCGCCTCTTGGCTCGCCGCTGCTTTAGGCGCAGCTGCTGCAGGATTGTACATTTGGAATACGAAGCGGGTGTGGAAACACTGTTCCTCAGGGCTTTGTGCGTGGATTGCTGTGATTCAAGTGATGTCGGCGGGAGTAGTGTTGATTGGCACAGACATCATGCCGGTATTATGTGTAATCGCGATATTTGCAGGGTGTGAAGGGCTCCGTATCGGACAGTCTGCTTTGCAGGCAAGGCTTTCTGATCAAATTGATAAGCTGACTCAAGCTGAACAGCACGCCAATCAAATGCTGATTGATGTCAGAAGCCGGAATCATGACACAATGAAACATATCACTGCAATCAAATCAGCTCAGCCCAAGGCAGATACACAAGCATATATTCAAAACTGGGCGGATCAATACAGCCAATATGACCGTTTTTTGAAAGGAGAGAACGCGTACGTTGCAGGGGTGCTTTATGATTTTTTAGAAAAAGCCCGCGCCTCGAATGTGAGTGTTTCGCTGCATATGCATACACCGCTTTCTTCCCTTCCGTTTTCGCCTGCTGATCAGGTCAGCTTGGTCGGCAACATATTAGAAAATGCGCTCGACAGCGCAGCGGAGGCCCGAGAAAAAGCAGAGATTAAACTGGAAACTTCACTGCGCAGCGGACTTTATGTACTGACTTGTGAAAACAGCACTCCCGGGATGGACCCAAAAGTGCTCGATACAATTTATCAATCGTTTGGCCGCTCAACGAAAAACGGCGCTCATGAAGGCATGGGCACATATATCATTCAAAAACTGGTGAAGAGCGCTTTTGGCAGGCTGGATTTTACCTACCGCCACCCCGTCTTCCGGTTAGAAATCAAAATTCCGTTTCAGAAATAAAAAAACCTTGAAAAGCCCGGCTTTTCAAGGTTTTTTTCATTATGAGGATAACGCTTGGGCAAAACGATCTGCTTCATCTTGCAGCGTGCTTTCAATTTCTTTGTAACGGCTGGAAATCGTTGATGCACTAACGCCGTATTTTTTCGCCAGTTTAGCTTGAGAAACGGACGCGCCGTTAAGAGAAATTGCGTTTACATAATATTCAACTGCCGCCGCAAAAGCTTCCGGCTTTCTGATGACAGGTGATTTTTTCTCGCAGAATGTTTTCCAGATGTCAATAACAGCTGGGATCAATTCAGTCGGATACTCTTCCCCGCTCATGCCTTCTTCAATAGCCGCAGCGGTTTCTTTCTCCAAGTCATTTGCCCACTCAACAGTGCTTACTTCCGCTTTCTCTGCTTGTGGCTCTTCATCTTTCTCAGCTAACAACGCGAACAGAACGTTGTTGAATTCCTGCTTCATGAAGTCCTCCGGCGTTTTGCCGTCCTTCACAGCGGCATCCGCATATTTCTTCACCTTGCTGATCAGCGCTTCTGTTCTCTTCACCGGGAAGATCGTGAACTGCATGAAGAATTCTGCTTTTTCCGCTTCGTGGATTGGGTATCCAAGAATCAGGCTTCCCACTGGAGGAAGGTCTTGATTGCTGGCGTCCATTTCCACTTCGAATTGTTTTGCCGTAATGACATCTTCAAAGTGAATGATGCCTTCCTTCAGGTCCTTCAGCAGCAATAAAGCAGGCGTCATGCTCTGCCATGATTCTACGATCTCACGCGTTTTCGGACGAGTGATCGAATCGCCTTTTTTCTGAAGGTACTCTTCGAAGATTGTCTTCTCACCAGCAAGCGGGTGGAAGAAGATTCCCCAGATTCCTAAGTTAAATACGCTGATGTCTTTCGTCTGTCTGTCCATAGCAGAAAGAAAATCATGCTGGTTGATAAAGCCTGAAATGCTTTCTCTATGTACTGTGAAGGCATACTCCACTAAGTCTTCCTGAATTTGTTTCGCTTCTTTTGCCGCTAGTTCCGCCGGGAAGTCGACAACTTTACTTCCGCAGCATTTTTTATATTTCTTGCCGCTGCCGCATGGGCAAGGGGCATTTCGTTTCACTTTTCCCACAATAAACCCTCCGAATTCTGTTGTAACTTTTCTATTTTAACAAAAATAACTTCTGAGGGCTTGGTTTCGGGCTAAAAAAGAATTTGGTAATGTGATAAGCTGGCTGATTATGCCAATTTACCTATGACATTTTCATCAACTTTTGTGATTTAAGGCTTATCACCTATTCCCACTTTAGGCCCTTCTTTTTTACAATCATTAGGTGTTTATTTAACATTTTAAGGAGTGTTTCTATTGGAACTAGCTGGTTTCATGCTGCGCGCCTGCGCTCTTTTACTTGATGTAATCATTGCCGCAGCAGTGATTTTGGCAGCCGGATTTACGTTTGGCGATGGGTCCGCCGGTGTCATTATTGTCGCCATATTGATGCTGATTGTGTACCCTTTGCTGATGCCGCTGACAAATTGGAAGGGCACACTGGGCAAAAAAATCATCGGGCTGCAAATCGTGAGGGACGAAACATATAAAAAAATATCCTTCCCGCAAGCCATTGTCCGTTACCTGATAGCGTGGGTGCATGTGTTCTCCCGCCTGATCTATTTGACTGCCGCATTTACGAAGAAAAAACAAACCGTTCATGATATGGCTGCGAAAACCATTGTGCTGAAAGCAGAATAACCTTGAAGAATAGCATTCTTCAAGGTTTTGTTTTTCATTAATTCGTATTCTGGCCCCCGCCGTTCAGCCCTTCTTTAATCAGGCTGTTGACTTGGCTGCTGTACAGAAGGCCGATGTGTCCAACGCCATGGATTTGAACGTTTCTAGCACCATCTAATCTTGATAAGTAATTCATGACAATCATATCGGCACTGCTGTAAATGGATGTGTATAAAATCTTTTGATTTGGATCTGTTCCCGGAAGCGCCTTGCCTGTCGTCAAACGGTTCGCGCCGCCAAGCGTCACGACGTTTGCAACTTTATTTCCGCCGTCCAGATTTTTTATGTAGTAAAGTGTGTTCGCGCCCCCCATACTGTGAGCGACAATATCCACTTTTTTCGCACCCGTTTCATCTAAAACCTTTTGCACAAATCGTGATAATACCGGTCCATTGTTATAATTTGTGCCTGTCTTGTCCCAAAAATCAACTGCATACAGCTTGTCCCGCGACCAGCCCTGAGATACGAGATAGCTCTTAATTCCCGCAAAATTGAATGATGCCCCTCCAATGCCGTGAACCATAACGACTGGATTGTGTTCAGCGGCTTTTACTGACGGCTGCAACGCAAACAGCGATGTAACAGACAGCATCAAAATTGTTACAAGTGCAATGATCCTTCTTTTTACAAATTTCATAATATCCTCCTTTTTTTGTAACAAATTCTTCAATTATATTACGTTACCAAATTAATTAAGTAAAGGGTAATTTTGGCTTATTTTTAAAGAAATTTTAAGATTCAGAGGTCATTATTGGTCCTAAAAAGCCAAAAAAAAGAAGGCTTATTCGCCTTCTTTTCTTCAATACTCATTGAAATAAGCTTGGATTTTTTGAGGATCATTTGTTTTGGTAAGCGCAAGCATCAGCAACATCCGTGCTTTTTGGGGGTTTAAAGAGTTCGATGCCAGCAAGTCCTTTTCCGCATAGTCTTGGTTTGGTGTGACGACACCATTTCCCGTGCGGGTAGAGCGCACCACTGTGACGCCTTTTTTGACTGCGCTGTCCGCCCCTTTTTCGGCTGCGTCAGATAAAGACCCGTTCCCAGAACCGGCAAATACAATCCCCTTTGCTCCGGCTTTTACAGCAGCGTCAAACAGGTAGCTTCCGTCATTTTGGTATCCATAGATAATGTCAACCTGCGGCAGCTCATCAAGATTAGAAACCGAGAAATCCGTGTCCTTCGTATGCTTTCGGGTAATCTCATTATTAAAATAGATATCATCGGCAATTGTTCCGACAAAGCCCATTTCATCTGATTTAAATGTATCTGTTGTGGTTGTGTTTGTTTTGGTGACATATCGGGCTGAGGCAATCCGGTCGTTAAGAACAACAAGCGTCCCTTTCCCTTTTGCCTCAGGGGCACCTGCCACTTTCACTGCATTGTACAGGTTAGAAGGCCCATCAGCGCTGATGGCTGTGGAAGGTCTCATCGAACCGACAATAACAACCGGTTTATCACTTTTCACGGTGAGATTCAAAAAATAAGCGGTTTCCTCCAATGTATCTGTTCCATGAGTCACGACGATTCCGTCTACATCATCTGAAGCGAGCAAGTGGTTGATGCGTTTCGCCAGCTTCAGCAATATTTTATTATCAATATTTGTGCTGCCGACGTTAACAATCTGCTCGCCGCCGACGTTTGCAATGTCCTTCATTTCTGGAACTGCCTCGATCAGTGATTCAACGCCGACAACACCTGCTTTATATTCAGTTGTTGAGGTTTTCGATTGATCGGCACCAGCTATCGTGCCTCCTGTCGCTAAAATTCTAATATTCGGCAGATCCTTTTTTTCAGAGGCAGAAGCCGAAGAGACTTTTTGTGTCTGCGTTTTTTCTTTCGGGGATTCTTTTGTTTCAGGAGAATGTGAACATCCGGTAAAAACAAACAATAGTGCGGTAAAAAGTATGAGCATTCGTTGTTTTTTCATCTATTTCTCTCCTTACATCCATATGATGATTAATCATTGAACATTTTATCTATTCAGTCAAAAGATCAGTCAGCTTTTCTCTCAGTATTTTTTGTTGTCATATCCTTCTTTTTTTGTCTGTTCATACAATGAATTTTTCTTGACAATTGATGATTGAATCAAGATAATAGACCAGTCACTATATTTTTGATTGCAATTCAGTAAGGTGGGAATGTTATGAGTTATGGAGATTCCCGTGAGAAAATCCTTTCGGCAGCTACCCGGCTTTTTCAGCTGCAAGGGTATTACGGCACGGGGCTGAACCAGATTATAAAGGAAAGCGGCGCGCCTAAAGGCTCTCTTTACTACCACTTTCCCGGGGGTAAAGAACAGCTTGCGATCGAAGCCGTGAATGAGATGAAGGAGTATATCCGTCAGAAAATCGCGGACTGCATGGAAGCCTGCACCGATCCAGCGGAAGGCATTCAAGCCTTTTTGAAGGAGCTCTCCTGCCAGTTTTCATGTACGGAAGACATTGAAGGCTTGCCTGTGGGCTTGCTAGCGGCTGAGACGTCATTGAAAAGCGAACCGTTGCGCGAAGCCTGTCATGAAGCCTACAAAGAATGGGCCTCTGTGTATGAGGAAAAACTGCGGCAGACTGGCTGCAGCGAGAGCCGTGCAAAAGAAGCCAGCACTGTGGTTAACGCGATGATTGAAGGCGGCATCCTTTTATCTTTGACGGCAAAAAACAGTACGCCGCTCCTTCATATCTCCAGCTGCATTCCTGACCTGCTGAAGAGATAAAAAAACGACATACTACATGCAGTTGATAGAGAGGGGAAATGATTTTGGAAACAACAGCTAAAGCATCTCAGCAATACAAAGTGATGCCGATTATGATTTCCTTGCTGTTGGCCGGTTTTATCGGCATGTTCAGTGAAACAGCACTGAATATTGCGTTAACCGACCTTATGAAGGAGTTGAACATTACAGCGGCAACCGTCCAATGGTTAACGACGGGCTACCTGCTTGTACTCGGTATCCTTGTTCCTGTTTCAGGACTGCTGTTGCAGTGGTTCACAACAAGACAGCTTTTTACCGTGTCACTAATCTTTTCAATTATAGGAACCTTGATCGCGGCACTCGCGCCAAGCTTCCCGTTTTTATTGGCGGCAAGGATCGTTCAGGCACTTGGAACCGGTCTTTTACTGCCGCTGATGTTTAACACAATCTTGGTGATTTTCCCGCCTCATAAACGGGGCGCCGCAATGGGAACGATCGGGCTTGTCATTATGTTCGCGCCCGCCATCGGCCCGACTTTCTCAGGATTGGTTCTGGAGCATCTCAACTGGCACTGGATTTTCTGGATCTCTCTTCCATTCCTTGTGCTGGCGCTTGTTTTCGGTATCGCATATATGCAGAATGTATCTGAAACGACAAAGCCGAAAATCGATGTATTGTCTATCATCCTGTCGACGATTGGCTTCGGCGGCATTGTGTTCGGATTCAGCAACGCGGGTGAAGGCTCCGGGGGATGGTCCAGCCCGACTGTTATCGTGTCGCTGATTGTCGGCGTTGTCGGCCTTATCCTATTTTCAATCCGCCAGCTGACAATGAAGCAGCCGATGATGAACCTCCGTGCGTTCAAATACCCGATGTTTATTTTGGGTGTGATCATGGTGTTCATTTGTATGATGGTCATTCTGTCATCTATGCTGCTTCTGCCGATGTATCTGCAAGGCGGCTTAGTCCTGACTGCATTTGCATCTGGTCTTGTTCTCTTGCCGGGCGGTATTTTAAATGGATTTATGTCCCCTGTTACAGGCCGCTTGTTCGATAAATACGGGCCGAAATGGCTTGTCATTCCGGGATTTGTGATTGTCACAGTTGTACTATGGTTCTTCTCAAATGTCACGACCACTTCAACAGCTGTGCTGATTATCATCCTGCACACCTGCTTGATGATCGGGATTTCTATGATCATGATGCCTGCACAGACAAACGGTTTAAACCAACTGCCGCGTGAATTTTATCCAGACGGCACCGCCATTATGAACACGCTGCAGCAAATGGCTGGCGCTATCGGAACAGCGGTTGCGGTCAGCATTATGGCTGCAGGCCAGCATGATTATATGAGTACAGTTAAAAACCCTGCCGATCCGGCAGTCATCCCGCAAGCTTTGACAGCGGGTGTACAGCACGCATTTGTGTTTGCAATGATTGTTGCCATTATCGGTTTAATTGGCGCTTTCTTTATGAAGCGCGTGAAGGTAGATCATTAATATGAAAAGCCCCTGACTAATGTTCAGGGGCTTTTTTTATGTTTACTTGTGGATCGTTTTCGCCGCGATTTCATCAATCGCGCGCCGCATTTCCTCCTTCGTATTATAAAAATGGGGAGCGAGACGGATCACATTTTCCCGCGGCGCGCAAATCACTTTTTTCTTCTTCAGCAACGCCACCGTTTCCGATGCCCGCTCATCCCGGATCGCAACCATGCCCGGCTGACCCCCACCTTGTGCCGCCAGCTGCAGGCCTTTTTCAGCGGCATATTGAACTGCATCGGCACAGATCGTTTTCACATGATCCCTGATATGAGAAACCCCAATATGATTCAGCAGCGATAAAGCTGCTGCAGCTGCGTATACGCTGATAAAAGCTGGGGTGCCCGTTTGAAAACGACGCGCGCCTTTCGCATAAGCCCCATCAAATCCGTTCTCTCTGCCGAACCAAGCTGATGCTTTCGGTTTCAGTGCGTCAGCCAGCTCCTTTCTCACATAAAGAAACGCCACACCCGGTATGCCGAGCAAATACTTCCGGGTGCCTGCTGCCAGCATATCTACGCCCCATTCCTTCACATCAATGGGAATATGCCCGGCTGATTGATAAGCATCTACAAACAATAAAGAGCCCTTTCTCTGAGAAATCTCGGCAATCGCTTTTATATCCTGAACATAGCCGTCACGATAATGAACGTGAGGAACACACGTCAGTACTGTTTCATCCGAAATATGCGTTTCATATTGTTCAAGCGGCAGCACGCCGTCTATTGATGGAATGACGGATACGGTATAATCGGAGTGTGCCTGCCAAACATGAGGCACCGCCGGAAAATCCATATCTGTATATACAACGTGCTTCTTTCCAAATGCAGTTAAGGACGATGCTACAGAAACCAGTGCATCAGAAACTGACGGCACAATCGCCACTTCATCCGGTTCAGCCCCGATCAGCTTTGCAAACTCGTTTCTCGCAAACTCTGTTTTTTCAATCGCTTCTTTCCAGTTCGTCCCTTTATACAGCAGGCTATCATGATAATCCTGGATCGCCCTTGATACAGGCTCTGCCAATGCGCTCTGAGAACAGCTGGCAAGCATCGTATGCGTCTGCAAGGTTGGGAATAAATGACGATACTGCTGCGGTAAATGCTCCATTATGATTCACTCCTTTACATTATTTTGATGAAAAACCCATAAATAAACAATAGAATAAAAGAAAAAGGAGATGAGAAGATGAGAAAAAAAGTGCTGATCACTGGCTTTGACCCTTTTGACAAAGAAACCGTCAATCCATCATGGGAAGCGGCGAAACGGCTTAATGGCTTCGAGACGGAAGAAGCCATTATTACAGCGGAACAAATTCCAACCGTCTTTAGATCCGCTCTGGGCACTCTGCGCCAAGCCATTCAAACACATCAGCCAGATATCGTGATTTGTGTCGGCCAAGCAGGAGGACGGATGCAGATTACACCGGAACGGGTGGCGATCAACCTTGCAGATGCGCGAATCCCCGATAACGAAGGACATCAGCCGATTGATGAAGAGATTTCTCCAGATGGGCCCGCCGCTTACTGGACAAGGCTTCCCGTGAAACGAATGACTGCTAAGATGAAGGAACACGGCATTCCAGCTGCGGTTTCCTACACAGCGGGGACCTTTGTATGCAACTATTTGTTCTACGGGTTAATGGATCACATTAGCCGGACATCCCCGCACATTCGCGGCGGTTTTATTCATATTCCTTACATTCCGCAGCAAACAATCGACAAAACAGCGCCGAGCCTCAGCCTGGACACGATTGTCCGGGCATTGAGAATCGCCGCTGTTACGGCCGCACAATATGATGAGGATGTGAAGTCACCGGGCGGTACGCTGCACTAAGCGGCCGCCGCTGTTTCTTCCCTCAGCCTCTTTTTGTAGACAAACGCCGATAGGGTGACACTCACTTCAAACAGGACAAGAAGCGGGATCATCACGAGAAAATCAGAAATAAAATCAGGCGGTGTAATCAATATAGATACGACAATCAGCAGAAAATAGGACAGCTTTCTCGCTTTGGCCAGTCTGTAAGGATTTAAGATGCCCAGCCTTGTTAAAAACATCACCACCAAGGGCATCTCAAACAAGAAGCCGAACGGCAGGCTCAAATTCACCATAAACCGAAAGTAGCGGTCAGCCGTAAACATCGTTTCAAAGTGGCCGGAGGATAAATGAGTCAAAAAGCTGAGCACGATCGGAAACAAGACAAAGTATCCGAAGGAGATGCCCGCCAAAAACAACGCAAATAAACCTGGTATGTACATGAGCGTCACCTTGCGCTCCGTTTTCGTCAGCGCCGGTGCAACGAAACGCCACAGCTGGTACGCGGCAACAGGGATAGAAGCCGCAATGGCACAAATGCCGGAAAGCATCATATACACCCAGAGGATTTCACTCGGCCCAAGCACAGCCAGCTTTCCATCCAAATCCCTGATCAGCCAGTCATAAATGTCCTGTACGAACAAAAAAGCCGTGATGAGAAATAGAAAAAATGCCGCAAGGGTGACGATAATCCGGCGGCGAAGCTCTTCTAAATGCCCGATCAGATGGGTTTCTTTTTTATCCATTCAAAAAAGCCCTCCCTTTCATAAAAAAAGAGGCAGACCCGGTGTCTGCCTCATCAGCATTCAGCCCGCGTTTTTGTCCTGCTTTACCGCTGTCAGCTCAGCTGATTTCTCTTCTTTTTCATCACCAGACACAAGTGATTTTGTGGCGCTTTTAAATTCCAGCAGTGTCCGTCCGGCGGCACGCCCGATTTCCGGCAGCTTGGAAGGGCCAAAAATAATGAGGGCGATGACGAAGATGAGAATCAAGCCCGGTATTCCAATGTTTGAAAACATAATTTCCACTCCTTAATTCGTGATTTTTGCACGCTTCTTAATCATTTGTTTTTCGTGGGCTTTGTTGTGCGAAAAGAAACGATCCTCTTCGACCTCATCGGATTGCTTCACCCCGCCTTGGATTGTTGTGGATGATACCTTTCTCAACCCGGTTTGGTCTTTCTGGTAAACGAATGAAGCCCGCGTGGAAATGGCTGCGCCCGGCTCGGTCACAAATGGCATCACCCGATAATCGGCTTTCCACTGGTGAGGCGTCACTGTACAGCGGACATATCCGCGATAGTCGTTAAAGAACTTGATGTGCGGATTTTCTTTTAAAATTTGGTCCGTATCCGCTCGCTTATCCGCTCCGTTCCCTCCGGAAGTGATCGAGGTTCCAACAAATTCGGCTCCGAATATTTTTGAACTTGTCTTCTCGAAATCGACATGCAAATTCGATGCCCAGCTTGCGTGTACATCACCTGTCAGTACGACAACATTATTCAGATTTTTGCTTTTAATGAAATTGATAACCCGTTCGCGCTGAGCCGGGTAGCCGTCCCACGAATCCATGCTGTAGATCGGGCTTGCGCTTGTCCCGAAATTCCACTTGGCAAAGAAAATCTGCTGCGCCAGCACATTCCAGTGGGCTGTCGAGCTGCCCAAATTGTTGAAGAGCCACTGCTCCTGTTCTTTTCCAAGCAGAGTCCGATTCGGATTGCGCGATTCATCAGAAGGCGGCTTATTGCCGTCGTTATTGGCTTGGTCGTCCCTGTACTGGCGGGTATCAAGCACATTGAAGGACGCCAGGTTTCCGTACGTAAAGTGCCGGTACAGCTGCATATCTGGGCCATTCGGCAAAGAGGAAATGCGGAGCGGCATATGTTCATAGTATGCCTGGTATGCTGCCGCGCGGCGGAGCACGAATGCTTCAACCGACTGTCCTTTTTCAGGTATTTTATTGGCATAGTTGTTTTCAACTTCATGGTCATCCCAAGTTACAACCCAAGGGAATGCCGCATGTGCAGCTTTAAGATTGGCGTCAGAACGGTATTGAGCGTGACGGTTCCGATAGTCTTGCAGCGTAATGATTTCCGCGCTGTTGTGCGTGCGGACATTGCCTGTTTTTGATACATATTCATTTGGGCCGTATTCATATATGTAATCACCGAGATGGAAGACAAGATCAAGCTTTTCCTTTGCCATATGCTTGTAGGCCGTATAATATCCGTGCTCATATTGCTGGCAGGAAGCAAATGCAAAGGTCATTTGCGGCACATTGGCGCCAGGGGCAGGCAGTGTTTTTGTTTTTCCGACAGGGCTTAGTTCATGGCCGGTTTTGAAACGGTAATAGTACACTTTGTTTGGCTCAAGCCCGTCCGCTTCCACATGAACGGAATGGGCAAGACTTGGTTTAGCCATTTCAGTGCCTTTTCTTACGATTTTGCGGAAATGCTCATCCTTTGCGACCTCCCATTTGACAGGCACTGCTTGCTTCGGCATTCCCCCGCCATTCAGCGGATCTGGTGCCAGACGTGTCCAAAGCACGACACTGTCAGAAAGCGGATCACCTGACGCTACCCCTAATGTAAACGGATAGCTTGAGAATTTAGGCGCAGCATTTACTTCAAAGGCCCCAACCGACTGGGCAATCGTTAATCCAAGAGAAAGTCCTGCAATCTTCCCCGCTCCTTGAATAAATTTGCGGCGGTCAAACGTATTGTTTTGAAAGCTTTCCTCTTTCAGTTTCTGTACCCATTCATCAAAACGACTGTCGTATGCCATTCAAGATCCCCTCTCTCCTCATTGATCGTCTCCATTATAGGAAATCATTGTTAAACGACTGTGAAGAAGTGTGAACTGATTGTAAGCGCTGAACATTAAAAACAGGTCTTCCCTCACAAGCCTGCTGCTGAAACATGCCGAAAGCTGGCTGAATGACGCGTTTTCTGCATATCCTGTCGTTTGCAAGCCGCCCATTCGGCCTATTTTTCTTCACATGATCTTAAAAAAACAAAAACACCGAGCCATTTCGCAGAATGACTCAGTGCTCTTTATCAGTTATTTCGAAAACAATCTGCTGAAAAAGCCCTTCTTTTTCGGCTTTTCAGCAGGAGGCTCTTGTTCTCTTACAATCCCTTTTTCCTTCGCTTCTTTCAGCCAAAATGGAAATTCAGCAAGCAGAGCATCATAAAGCTCATCATCAGAAATGCGGTCAATCTCTTCGATATGCAGGAAGTTCGTGTTATCAATGACACGAACTTCTAACGTATCCAGTTTATTGAGAAAATCAAAGTTTCCGTTTCCGATGCCGACAAACTGCCAGAACACCGGTTTATCAGAAGAAGCTTCAATTATCGGTTTGATTGACTTTTTACAGCCCCCGTCATTGATAAAAACAATGAAAGCAGGATACGAGCTCGGTTCCTCCGTAACATATTTGCGCAGCACGTCCTTCATGACTGGCGGCTCATCATTTCTGCCGAATTTATGCAAGCGGTCATTATTTAAAATTTCACGATCGACATAGCCCGAAAAATCCTTTTCTGAAACTGGCTTTAATCGGGAAAATTCATTATCATACACCCATACATCCAGCAAACCGTTATCATCAAACTGATCAGCCACTGCCAAAATCCGCTCCACCACATTTTGAACCGTCCCGTTTTTGTAGAGCGGTCTCATCGATCCCGTAATATCAAGAACCAGTCCAACACGAGCCGTCACCTTCGTTAACTGCTTTTTCTCCAGTACGATCTTTACACTTTTCTTTTGCAGGTCAATTGTTGCCATTCTGTCATCTCCGTCAGCTCTTTTTTCTTTGATTATCTCACAGGAATATTTTGCATTGCATCTTTTCAAAGAAAAACACCGTTCAATTTGAACGGTGTCCTGTCTCTAAAATGTGTTATATACATTTTCACACGTCTCCGCCGTCGGCTGATAAAAGCAGTGTGACTTAAATCTGGCCACAAACGGCTGGTTATACCACTGGGCTGGACAGTCCCCCTGCGGCCTGAAGTACCATAAACTAAATTTTGCAGGCCAGCGCCTTTCACCATTAATCGACCGGCGTGCAAGGGCACGCTCGCTATCTCGCGCCCTTTGATAAAAATATCCATGAGTCACAGCCTCAAACGCGTGTGGCTGATAAATCATCTGCCTGATGGTGCGGAGGCCTTTAAAATCTGAGCAATTCGCCCGCAGCCGATTAATTCCAACGTTGCCGACAAGCAGCATCCCCTGCTTGCCTTCGCCTTCCGCTTCCGCTCTGAGCAGCCTTGCCATCAAATCGACATCCGCACTCGTTGCTCTCACGACCGCCATCACGTCACCTCCCCTTGATCTCTTTTCATCATATTTCATTACTTCAGAAGTGATGACGGAGGGACAGGAGAAGTTTTTAAATTTATTCATCTAAAAACAGCAAACATAATGGGCTGTTGGGCATCAAAGCAGCGTCCGGTGCAGTACAAGCTTCACATTTCCGCTGTCGAAGCGCCGCAGCCTCAATTCCTGATTCACATCATTGACCCCTCCCCAGCAGATTTGCACCCGTCTCCGAAAAGAAATAAGGTTTAACTTTTTACATTTGAGGAATTATACATAACAAATCAAATGACAAAAGGAGGAATTGTAATGACACATGTGAAAGCGCTCGCTATTAAAGGTATTATGACGATTATTGTGTTGTATCTGGTGCTTGGTCTGGGCTTTGGGTTCACGTTTGGTGATACGCTGCTAATGACGATTGTGTTAGGGGTTATTTCTTATTTACTGGGCGATCTTTATGTATTGCCGAAATGGAATAATATGATTGCAACTTTGGCTGATTTTGGTTTGGCCTTTCTCGTGATCTGGCTGATGGGCATGCCGCTTTCTATGGGGATGACTGGCGGTGAAGTTGCATTGGCGGCTTTATTCGGCGCGATTGTCATGGCAATCGGTGAATATTGCTTCCATTTCTATATGATGAGCAAAGAGATTGGCAAGAAGCATTATCTTGAAACAAGAACAGACTCATAATGGAAAGGCCGGTGCTGACAGCATCGGCCTTTTATACATATTGGGCGCCTTTGTTTACGCATCCTGCTTGTCCGCATTCCTGATCGCCATGTAGGAAAAGAACAATCCGAATGCCGCTAACGATAACGGGATATACACAACAGATGAAATCGAGAAGCCCGGACTTGTTGAGCTGATGAGCATCACAATTACTACAGATGAAATGATGGTCGCTGGAACCGAGTGTCTACGCATCCCAAAAAAGATGGGAACTAAACTGGTTCCAGCGGCGCCAAAAGCGAAAACCGCCATTTTGACCGCCTGTTGAGAAATGATCTCGGAAGTAAGCTCTCCCGGTATGAAATGGTAGATCGAGTTCAGCCAAAAGAAACCGGCGGCTATGAGTATATTTGAAAGTAAAATCGTGATAAACGTCAGTCCGCCCGCGATCATGAGCTTAGCGGTGAGCAGCTTTTTACGGCTGATCGGGTACGTGAACATCACAAGAATGGTTTTGTTTTTATATTCCGAAATCACCAATTTTACGATCAGCACAGCGCCAAATACGATAAATACCGCTCTGACGAAGGTACCGATGATGAGGAATGCTTCATCCGTACTTTGGAACGAAACCCCGCCATCGGCTTTTTCGGAATAACTGATCAGCCACATAAAACCCATAATGATCACGTTGGCAATAAGGGCACCTCTGATATACCAGCCCATTTTCATTTTTCTTAATTCGATTCTGATCAAATTCATCAACGTGTCTCTCCTCCTTTACGCACTGATGCTATTGCCGTTGATCAATTTGATAAAATAATCCTCCAGCGACGTATACTTTTTGTTCATTGATTCAATGTCTACATCATTTAAAATCAATGCTTTGGATATGGCAGCCTGAGAGGCTTCAGCCTCGTAAATTCGAATCGTTTTCTCATTTAATATTTTAAAGTTGGTTAATTGCAGCTCTTTCTCCAGCACAAAGCAGGCCCTTGTCTGATTCGATGTAACAAGCTCGATGTATTCAGTGTTCTGGCCCCTGACATCCTCCATTGATACCTCTTCAAGCAGCCTGCCGTCCCGAATGACGCCGATCGTGTCCGCAATTTGTTCGATTTCACTCAGCAAGTGGCTTGAGATCAGCAGCGTCATCCCGTACTCTTTGCTCAGCACTTGAAACAATTGCCTGATCTTTTTAATGCCGAGAGGGTCAAGACCATTCACCGGCTCATCCAGAATAAGCAGGTCCGGCTTCGTGAGGATGGCACGCGCAATTCCAAGGCGCTGCTTCATCCCGAGGGAAAAGGTTTTGACGGGTTTTTTGTCGATTTGTTTTAAATTCACCATATCCAGCACTTCTTGTATGGCTTTTTTATTGTGGTATCCCATATATTCACAATGCAGATCTAAATTTTCTTCAGCTGTCAGGTTTTCATAAAAAATCGGATATTCAATCATGCTGCCGATGTTCCCCAGCACCTCATATGACGTGTGGGTGAACTTGTTCCCAAGGATGATGATTTCACCGCTTGTCGGTTTGACAAGGCTCGTCAGCATTTTCATGATGGTTGTTTTCCCCGCGCCGTTCGGGCCGAGAAAGCCATAGATTTCACCTTTTTTAATATGCATGCTGACATTGGATACGACCTCTATGCCCTGATACGTTTTGGTCAGCCCGTTTGTTTGTACGATATAAGTCAACTTTGTTTCTCCTTCCCTCTCTTTTCCTGTTTTCTATTGTAGCGGCGAGCCCTGTCATTTTTATTTCTCAAACCTTAAGAAATTCTTACGATTAATATGTCATGCGTTTCAATGTGATCGTAAATGCAGTCCGTTCGTACGGCTTGCTTTGGACGGATATGGTGCCTCCCATTTTTTCTGTAAGCCGTTTTGTGATGGTTAAACCCAGTCCGCTTCCTTGAAATGCTTTATTTCTGGATTCTTCAAGTGTGTACAGCCTCTCAAACACCCGCTGCTGATCGGTTTCACTAATCCCTTTTCCGCGATCCCATACGGTGATGGCGATGTTCCTCTCATCATAAGACAGCGTCATGCCGATTAACTTGCCGGCCGCGCCATATTGAATCGCATTGGACAATAGGTTTTGCAGGATTCTGTCCAGAGCCTCTTCATTCGCCTGCGCATACACCGGCGTATCCGGGATATCGATGGCTGCTTGAAAGCCTTTTGACTGAACAGCGTCATAATAGTGCAGGATATTTCGTTTGCATATGTCGTTCATATGTACTTTGGTGATCGGGATCTCTTTATCTTCAGATTCTAATTTCGCTAAATCAAAAAAGGAGTTGATCATCTGAATAAGTTCATTTGTTTTCTGGCGGAGCTTCCCCAGCAATCTTTCCCGCTCTTCGTCCGGCATGTTCGGGTCACTTTGAATGGCTTCGATATAACCGAGAATGACCGTTAACGGCGTTTTCAGGTCGTGCGACATATTGGTCAGCATCCGCTTCATGGATTGCTCTGTTTTCGCAAACCGGGCACTGATTTGCTGACGATTCTCAAGGAAAAGATTGATGTTAACAAGCAAGTCTTTGAGCGCATGATCGTCTGTAGGAAGCAAAATTTGTCCTGCCGAATCCCGGCTGAGCATGTAGCTAAGCTGGTCAGCCGTGTAAGCCAGATTCCCGTCCCGCTTCTTTTTCATTATGAATTGAATCACATTCAGACACGCCAGAGCGATGACAGCGGCCACCCATAGCACTGTCATTCTAAAACTCTCCTAATTTATAACCGATGCCCCATAGCGTTTTAATATATTGAGGGGAGGAGGGGTCATCCTCAATCTTTTCTCTGAGCCGCCGCATATGTACGTTAATGATGTTCTGATCATCAAAGTACTCTTCATTCCAAACGGAACGGTAGATTTGTTCTTTCGTAAACACTTTTTTAGGATTTGATGCAAATAAGCACAGCAGCTGCCATTCTGTTGACGTCAGCTGAAGCGGCTCTCCGTTTTTCAAAACGGAAACATTGTCTATATCTATCGCAAGCTGGTGAATCCGGATCACCTTATTCACAGCCGGCTCCTCTGCCGAATATTGCGTCGCCCGCCGTATCGCGGCTTTTACTCTGGCTGTCAGCTCAATCATAGAAAACGGTTTGGCGATATAATCATCCGCCCCAAAACCCAGTCCCAATGCCTTGTCTACATCTCCGTCTTTTGCCGAAATCATTAAGACCGGTATATTGCTTTTTTCCCGGATGATTTTCAGAAAATCCATTCCGTTCAGCTTCGGGAGCATGATATCAAGGAGGACCAAATCGTATGAACCCTGCTGAAACAGCCGGATACCCTCTTCTCCGTCGAAAGCATGCACAATTCCAAAGCCTTCTTTTGTTAAATAATGATCCACCATTTCACTGATTGAGTGGTCGTCTTCTACAAGCAATATGCGCTGCATCTTCTCACCTAACCTTTACAAAATCAAAAAACACACACGTAATTACACTTATTGTAATTGAAAAACGTGTGTGTTTTATATAAATTATTCTTTTTTTCCTGTTTTCAGCTTCCTGTATTCCATGCCCGTAATGACAAAGAATACAGCAGTGGATCCAATGACTTGAATAAGCCGAAGCCGTTCACCGAGAAATAAAGCTCCATAGAAAATCGTCAGGAAAGGCCCTGCCATTGAAATGGCGGCGGCTCGCTGTGCCCCGACCCTCAAGCATTAGCACAAATGGAATCACAGTGGTTACGACTGCCATTACCGCGAACAAACCATACATAGAAAGCGGATATGCTGCCATTGGCGTATTCATGCCAGCCGCCGATTTTATCCCTGTGTAAAGCATCATGGCAGCTCCAGCAGCTGTCATCCCGTATGCATTGAGACGGATCCCCCCGATTTGATGGACGAGATGCCCGGAAAGGACAAGATAACCAGCATAGACTGCCGAAGATAACAAAATGAATACAGCTCCAATCATATTCGCCTGAAAAAGCTCAGCATTCCAGCCGCCCAGCGCCAAGAAAAGCCCAAACATGACCGCCAGAACTGCGAAAAGGTCCTGAATTGAAGACATTTTCCGGTCACGACACGCGGCGAATCCAAACACAAACAACGGATAGCTCATCAGCAATATACGTTCAACCATTGCGGATACATGGTTCAGCCCGATAAAATCAAGCAAGGGAGACAGAAAAAAACAAAACACTCCCGCGCCACAAGCCTTCCATAGGTCTCCTTTTTTCTTACCGTCTGGCATTGGAGGTCGGTATATTAAAAAAATCAGCCAAAACAGCGGAACAGCCAGCAGCTGCCTGTATAGCAGCACGGCATCTGGCTCAGCACCCATTTGGTATGCCCATTTTATCCAAATCGATTTAGACGCAAAACAAACTGTTCCGATCAGCAAAAAAATCGTACCTGCTACGGCCTCACGAATCTTACTCTGCTCTTCTGCTCTCATCTCAGCTCAGCTTTTCTCCTTTACTTATTCAAATGCTTTTGGATAAAATCCAGAAGCGTATATCCTTGAGCAGTCAGAATAACACCTTTTCCGCTGCAGGCCGGGCAAGGTGTTCCTTCGATTTCTCCCGCTCTTTCACATTTAGGACATGCGACCTCAAGATCATCAGTTGCAATGACCATTTGATATCCTCCTTTCTAACTCATCTGCTATGCCACCACCAGCCATCGTCCATTGGCCGTCACCTCCTTTAAGAAACACAAAAAACCCCCGTCCTATGCAAAGGACGAGGGTCTCGCGGTACCACCTTTATTAACAGCTATACAGCCGTTCACTCTAAGTACAGAAAACCTATGTTTCGATACTCCTCTCTTGGTAACGGGGAGAGAAACCCGGCATCGCCTACTATCCGTTCAGCAAAGCAATTCAGAAGCCCATTCGGCATCAGGGAAGGATCGGTTCACACCTGCCACCGACTCTCTGAACCTCCATTCTGATGCGTACTTGCTCTTCCTCACGATTGTTAATCCGTTCTATTATTTGTAAAGTTTATAATACTTGGTTCTTGAAATGAAGTCAATTCTTAATCCGACGTTACACCAAGTGCTTCCAGCGCCATATTGATGTGTTCCTCCTGCTGTGTTTGCAGAGCTAGCTTGGCGATTTCCACCGGATACGCCGCCTGCATCTCTGAAATGTGTTCCTGCATTTTTGCCCATATTCGGCCGCCTGCTTGATCATAGTATTCAAGCAAACGGGCAGTTTCTTTTTCTCCGAAAATGGTTTGATAAAGAACAAAATCCTTGGCTGGGTCAGCAACCTTCGCTTCTGTCCAATCCAGAAGTCCTGTGACACGTCCATTTTGATCGATAAGGATATGCGGCGGGTGGAGATCGCCGTGTATCAAAGAAGAGAAACCCGGCCAGTATGCATCATCATCTACCCACTTTTGCCATCTTTCCCAAAGCGTCGTAGATACGCCAAGCTTATTCTTCACATCAACCATAGAGTCTGCTGTCATTTGCCTGAAATCTTCTGGCCTTATCACTTCTATTCCGGATTGCCCAGCAGATATTTGATCCGTGCCATGTAATTCAGCCAGTATGCCAGCAAGTGTACGGACAAAATCGTCTGATGGCGGCTGATGATTCATATTCCAAACATATTGCTTTTGTTCCAAATCAATTCCAGCAGCCGGCGTTCCTTTTAACATTGGGTAAGCGATCAATTCCGGTGTATGAATTCTCCAATCCGGCACATCAGCAGTCAGATTCGCGCGGAGAAAGGCAAGCGTTATGCCTTCTGCAGATGCTCTTTCCACAACATCACTTCGCCGCGGTTTTCGCAGCACCCATGGCATACCTGTGTCGTCCTTGGCAAATACAACTTGAAAGTCCATTCCGGTTTCATTCAATTGCGCGTTCTCAGAATGAACCGTCAAACCTTGGCTGCGTGCAAGCCCGACAATCTCAGTGATAAGCTGTATTTCGTTAAGGTTTGTCATCCCATTTCCCCTTTCTCATGCTCAGGCCTGCAGTAGAGAGAAGGGATGCTTGAAGGCACAAAAAAGGGCAGGCACGCCACCCTCTTTTTTGATAACCATATAAGGGCTTATACATAGGCGGATTCATCCCGATTCTCCCGCATTCAGGCGAGAGTTGTTCACTATTGAATTCGTGTCACTCGGAATCTAATGAATGCCATGCTGGAACCCCTCCGTTCTTTGTTTGTCGATTATCATTTTACAGCATATTCCATCTTTCCGCTATAAAAACATGAATCAAGTCACTGGAGCAGGATTAAACAAGCACAAATCATTATGAAGACCCCAACGGTCTGCCCACGTTTGTTTGCGGCCGCTTGCCACATCCAAAATCGTCCTGAAGATTTCCCAGCCTACGTCTTCGATACTGGCCTCTCCTGTCGCGATTCGGCCGGCATTGATATCGATTAAATCAGCCCAATGCTCTGATAAGGAATGCCGCGTCGATACTTTCAGAACCGGCGCAGCAGCCAGGCCATATGGTGTTCCTCTCCCTGTCGTAAACACCTGCAAATTCATGCCCGCAGCCAGCTGCAGGGTGCCGCACACAAAATCGCTTGCCGGTGTCGCCGCGAACAGCAGGCCTTTTTGCTTTGCTCTTTCACCAGGGCCGAGCACGCCGGAGATGGGGCTTGTGCCTGATTTCGCTACCGAACCTAACGCTTTTTCCACCACATTGGATAATCCGCCTTTTTTATTGCCTGGTGACGGGTTTGCGCTACGGTCTGCGTCTCCCCGCCGAAGATAGCTGTCATACCACTTCATCTCTTTGATCAGCGATTGTCCGACCTCTTCACTGACAGCCCGCGGCGTTAATAAATGAATGGCATCCCGCACCTCTGTCACTTCAGAAAACAAAACCGTTGCACCTGCGCGAACCAATAAATCAGCCGCATACCCCACGGCAGGGTTCGCCGTCACGCCGGAAAACGCATCACTGCCGCCGCATTGCAGGCCGATAACCAGATCCGAAACAGGGCATGACACCCGGGTTCTGCTGTTCAGCCTGATTAACCGTTCCTCCGCCATTTCCAAAATGGATTGGATCATCGCCGCAAAACCTCGGTGATCCTGGAGCGATAGAATGTCATCATCATTTTCGGGGGCAATTCTTTCCGGGAGGAGCTTTTCACATCCTAATCCGATGACCATTACTTCACCGCCGAAGTTCGGATGCTTCGCAAGATTTTGAATCGTGCGGATCGGAATGACAGCGTCGGGCGCATTGATCGCCACGCCGCATCCGTATTGATGATGCAGCGGCACAACGTCATCGACATTTGGGTATTTCGGCAGCAGCTCTTCTTTTATTCGTTTGACTGCATAATCCAAAACGCCAACAACACATTGAACACTTGTCGTGATGCCGAGGATATTTTTTGTCCCCGCACTGCCATCCGCATTACGGTATCCTTCAAAAGTGTAGCCTTCAAGAGGCGGCCGCGGCTGCGGCACCCTGTTTGCGAGAGGAAGATCGTCTAACGCCGGAGGAGCGGGCATTCTCACGAGGGCTTCCCGTATCCAGCTCCCGCGTTTGATCGTCTCATCAGCAAATCCGATCACCTCTCCGTAACGCACGATCTCATCCCCTTGATTGAGATCGGTGAGGGCCACCTTATGGCCTTGAGGAACATCCTCTTCAAGTACGAGCCCGCATGAGAAAACAGTGCCCTTTGGCAGTCCTCCATCATTTACAATAATCGCGGTGTTATCTATTTCATGCACTTTGATGTAAAGGGGGGCTTGGTTCTTCCTGAGGTTCATCGCCATATGAAAATCACTCCTCATATATTAGTAAGCGTTTTCTAAATTGGTTTAAAAAAAACCGCAGCTCTTACGTTTCAACTGCAGTTGCTCACCATTATTTTTCATCCATTCCTTTTAGAATTTTGTCACGGACAAATTTCAGATGCTCATACATGTGGTAATGTGCTTTGTACGGATCTCTTTTGGCAAGGGCGTCGTAGATTTTTTTGTGATATTCAACCGTTACATCTCTCTCCCTGTACGGAATTTGGCTGTCAATTTTAGCATGGGTGATCAGCAGGGACTGAATCATCCCTTCAACGACGGGGTTATTGGCGCTTAACGCAATAATTCGATGGAACTCTTTATCCGCTTCACCATAAAGATTGTCAGTGCTGTTGGCAATATCGTCGATCGTCTTCTGCAAACGCTGAAGCTCTTCCTCATTGATTTTTTCCGCGGCAATTGTCACGAGCCCGAGCTCTAGCGCCATCCGCGCTTCAATGATAGCCGGAAGATTATCAGTGGCCAAAGCAAGCATGACTGAAAATGGCTGCATGCCAATTTTATCGTTGAAATATGTGCCCCCTCGTGTTTTTCTCGTAATGACGCCCAGCGTTTCAAGTGAACTGAGCGCCTCCCTAAGCACCGGCCTGCTGACATGCAAAATGTCCATCAGTTCCATTTCTGTCGGCAATTTGTCTCCGGCCCTCAACTGTCCGCTCGATAATAAATGGACAATCCGTTCGATGACCTGCTTGGCTAATGTTTTCCGATTGACTGTATCGACTTTCAAATCCTCTAAACCTTCGTACACGAACAACTCTCCCTTCAGTTGTTCAATTGTAAGACAAAATAGCGGATATGACAATATTTACAATCAAACTTATCGCACAAGACACGGGCGCTTCCGGTCAAATTCCCAGTTGCGGATCAGGAACTGCATTGGGATCGCGTCATTCCGTGCGCCTAAATTCATTTTCCGATAGATCTCATGCGCTTTTTCCACTTGTTCCATATCAATATCGACGCCTAGTCCAGGCTTATCCGGCACCTTGACACAGCCAGAAGAAATCTCAAAAGGCTGTTTCGTTAATCGCTGCCCGTCCTGCCAGATCCAATGGGTATCAATCGCCGTGATGCGCCCCGGAGCCGCTGCTGCCACATGGGTAAACATCGCTAGGGAAATATCAAAGTGGTTGTTGGAGTGCGAGCCCCATGTCAAACCCCAATCATGGCACATTTGCGCAACCCGCACCGACCCTTGCATCGTCCAAAAATGCGGATCAGCCAGCGGTATATCGACCGCGTGGAGCTGAATCGCGTGACCCATTTCCCGCCAGTCAGTCGCAATCATATTTGTCGCAGTCGGAAGCCCTGTCGCGCGGCGGAATTCAGCCATTACTTCACGAGCGGAGTAGCCATTCTCATCCCCGCACGGATCTTCCGCATATGCGAGCACATCTTGCTTTCCTTTGCATAATGCAATAGCTTCCTCTAATGACCATGCCCCGTTCGGATCAAGAGTGATCCTTGCCTCTGGAAAACGTTTCGATAATGCGGTAACAGCTTCGATTTCCTCTTCTCCCCGCAGCACCCCGCCTTTCAGCTTGAAATCCTGAAAGCCATAGCGCTCCTGTGCGGATTCGGCAAGACGCACAATGGCCTCCGGCGTCAGCGCTTCCTCATGGCGCAGACGGAACCACGCACAATCTGACTGCTCATCGCTTTGATACGGCAAGGTCGTCCGCTTTCGGTCGCCGATGTAAAAGAGGTAACCGAGCATTTTTACTTCATCACGCTGCTTCCCTTCGCCCAGCAAAGCCGCGACCGGTTCCTGAAGAAACTTTCCAAGCAAATCTAACAAAGCCGCTTCCAGTGCGGTGACGGCGTGCACAGTGGTGCGCAAATCAAACGTCTGGTTTCCTCGCCCTCCCCTGTCCTGATCGCCAAACTGCTTTCTGACCGTTTGCAATATCGCTTGGTACGCACCGATAGATTTTCCGACAACAAGCGGCTCTGAAAGCTCCAGTGTGCGGCGAATATGCTCTCCGCCAGGCACCTCGCCGACTCCCTGATTTCCGCTGCTGTCCGTTAAGATTACGATATTCCGGGTAAAAAACGGGCTGTGTGCTCCGCTTAGATTCAGCAGCATGCTGTCATGTCCCGCAACAGGAATCACCTTCATTTCAGTAATTGAGGGAATATTCGATCTTTTCTCTTTTTGAACCTGCTCTTGTATCGGTGAACTCATGCATTTTCCTCCCTTTATAAAGCGCTTTCATAAATATTAGACAGGCAACGATTGATCGGGGTCTTGTTCTTGTTTCTTTAACACGACCCGTTTGATCGGCCCGACCAGCAGCAAATAGCTGAGGATCGCCGCAATCGCGTTAGCGCCGACAAACACAAGCGCGCCATTAAAAGATCCAGTGGCATTAACAATGTATCCGATAATAATCGGTGTTGTAATCGAGGCAATATTGCCGAAAGTGTTGAACAAACCGCCGCTTAATCCTGCACATTCTTTCGGAGACGTGTCCGACACGACAGCCCAACCCAATGCGCCGAAGCCTTTTCCGAAAAACGCGAGCGACATAATAACAACGACAAGCCACGCTGAATCTGTATAGTTGCAGACAATCATACTGCAAGACAGCAGCATGCCGGCAATGATTGGCACTTTTCTTGCAAAGGTCAGTGAACGGCCTTTTTTGAGCAAGATGTCTGACACAATGCCCCCAAGGACGCCGCCGGCAAATCCGCACAGCGCCGGCAGGGAAGCGACCAACCCAGCTTCAAGAATAGACATGCCGCGGGCCTGAACCAAATATACCGGAAACCATGTGAGAAAGAAATAGGTGAGAGTCGTAATACAGTATTGCGCGATGTACACGCCAATCAGCATGCGGTTCGTTAACAGCTGTTTGATATACGGCCATTTCGATTCTGTTTCTTGTTTGCTTTTACTGTCATCCATGGAAATCAGCCCGCCGCCCTGTTCGATGTACGCAAGCTCAGCTTCATTAACCTTCGGATGTTTTTTCGGTTCATACACCGTTTTTAGCCAGATGACAGCCAGAAGAATGCCTGCAATACCCATGACAACGAAAACGGAATGCCAGCCGAAAGAGTGGGTAAGCCAGCCCATTAAAGGAGAAAAAATGACGATTGCGAAGTATTGTGCTGAATTAAAAAAGGCTGAAGCTGTCCCGCGCTCGGAGCTTGGAAACCATGAGGCAACAACTCTGCCGTTTCCGGGAAATGAAGGCGCTTCTGATAAACCAACCAGAAAACGCAGTGCAAACAGCAGGATAATCGCTGTGCCGGCGGAGAAAAAGCCAATCGCCCCTTGCAGCAGCGTAAAAAACGACCAGAAAAAGATGCTTAACGCAATGATAGTCTTTGAACCAAAACGGTCCAGCAGCCAGCCGCCCGGAAGCTGTCCGATGACATAGGCCCAGCCAAAGGCAGAAAAGACATATCCCATGGCGACCGAGTCCAATCCCAAATCATGCTGGACGGAATCTCCGGTGATGGAAAGCGTCGCTCGATCCGCGTAGTTAATAGAGGTCACAAGAAACAGCATAAACACGATGAACCAGCGCACGGACGTTTTTTTGCCCGCCGGTGTAACACTCGCAAAGTCTTTTTTCATAGTATCTTCTCCTTTTCAAAGTAGAGAATCATATGCTGGCTGTGATAAAGCTGGGAAAGAGACGCATGCCTCTTTCCAGCACCATTACGGCTTCACAAAAACGGTTTTGATCGCTGTGAAAAAGTCCTTCGCTGCCTCACCCTGTTCTCGGGAGTGGGAGCTCGACAGCTTCATGCCGCCAAAAGGCGCCTGCAGCTCAACACCTGCGCTTTCTGCATTGATCCGAACCAGTCCGGCATCGATTTCATCAATGAAAGAAAGCATTCGGCCGATGTTTTCCGTGAAGATGGATGCACTTAAACCGAACTTCACATCATTGGCAATGTTCAGCGCCTCCTCCATCGAGTCCACCTTGATCAAGGCGATCACCGGACCGAAAATTTCCTCCTGGGCAATTGTCATCTCAGATGTCACATTGTCAAAGATGGCAGGCTGAACATAATAGCCGTTTTGATACTTTCCGTTCTCCAGCTTTTCTCCTCCTATTAAAAGGGAAGCCCCCTCCTGTTTGCCTTTCTCAATGTATGACAGGCAGTTATCAAGCTGATTCTTGCTGGCAATCGGTCCCATCCAGACATCCTCTTTTAAGCTGTCTCCGATTGTAATATCTTTTGTGCGCTGGAGCAGTTTTTCTTTAAAGCGCTCATAAATTCCGCTTTGTACAATGACACGGCTTGTCGCGGTGCATTTCTGGCCGGTTGAACGGAAGGCCCCCGTTATGACAGCTTCAGCCGCAGCTTCAAGGTCAGCGTCATCAGCTACGATAACAGGGTTTTTGCCGCCCATCTCAAGCTGGTACTTAGCTCCCCTCGCTAAAGCGGCTTGCCCGATGATTTTTCCGACTTGATTTGAACCGGTAAACGTAACGGCGTTTACACCGTCATGCTCAGCAAGCCCCTGCCCGACAACAGAACCCGGGCCTGTCACCAAATTGATGACCCCTGCCGGGAGCCCCGCTTCCTCAAAGCAGGCAATGATCTTCGCGCATGTCACAGCTGTTTCTGTCGCCGGTTTGATGACAACGGTATTGCCGTATACCAATGCCGGCGCCATTTTCCAAATCGGAATCGCCACTGGGAAGTTCCACGGAGAAATCACGCCGACCACACCGAGCGGAACACGGGTGGTAAACATGAGCGCGTCTTTGTCAGTAGACGGAATGACGTCACCCGTTTTTCGCATGCCCTCTCCGGCGTAATAGCGCAGAATGGCAATCCCCCGGGCTGTTTCTCCCTTCGCTTCCGGCAATGTTTTACCCATTTCACGCGTTGCACAGGCGGCGATTTCCTCCAAGCGCTGCTCCATGATATCCGCTGTTTTGTATAAGTATTGGCCGCGCTCGGCACCCGTCAGCTTTCTCCAAGCCGTTTTGGCTTCATTGGCGGCGGCGACGGCACGTTCCACATCTTCAGCCGTTGAATTCTGTACATATCCGACAATATCATTCACATCGGCAGGGTTTTCGACCTTGACCATATCGCCTGATTGAGACTTAACCCACTCTCCGTTAATAAAGTTGAGGTACGTGTTTTGTTCCGTGATCACAGACATGCCCATTGCCCCTTTCGTGTTTTTTCTGGTCAAACCGTCGCGGCTTTTTTCGGAAAACGGTCAGCCGCCTGCTTCAAAATTGCTTCCAATTGCTGATAATGATCTTTTTCAACCGGGCCGACAGGCGGTCTGGCTGTATTCCTTACATTCAAACCCATGATTTCCATACCGGCTTTAATCAAGGATACGGCGTAGCCTTTTCGTTGTTTGCGAATGTCGTTGATCGGCAGAATCACATGCCGATAGAGTTCCTTCACAAGCTCGTCATTTCCGTTTTTCAATGCATCATAGAACATTCGCGAAATATGCGGGATATAATTTGAAATCGCTGAAGAGTAAGAGTGGAACCCGATCGGCAGATAAGCCGGCATCGTCACTTCAGCCATCGGCATTCCGTTGAGCCATCCTAAGCGGTCGCCGATCGTATAGACGAGGTTGATATTCAAATCCATGTTTCCTACCCCGTCTTTGACACCGACAAGCTGTTCACATTCGGTCAGACGTTTGATCTGTTCAACAGAGAGAACGGCGTTATCGCGCTGATAAAGAATCGCGTTCAAGTCAGTGCTTTCAATAATCGTTTTCGCATACTGGTACAGCCCCTCCTGTTCGCCATGCACCAAATACGGAGGCAGAATCAAGTAGCCGTCGGCGCCTTTTTTCTCCGACAGCTGCGCCCATTCAAGCGCTGTGCTGAGGTTGCCGCCCACCCCCGTGTAGACCGGCACCTTTCCTCCGGCTGCCGAGACTGCGACTTCCACCATTTGCTCATATTCCTTCTGGCTGAGAGATTGGAATTCACCAGACCCGCAAGCGATAAAAATCGCTTCCAAGCCCTCATTCAGCAAAAACTCAATGTTTTGAAAAAGAGCTTCTTCCTCCAGTTTTCCTTGTGTGTTAAAAGGAGCAACCGGAAAACCTAAAATTCCAGCGGGTGCTTTTCTGATACGGCTCATCAACATAACCTCCTGTTATTTGTGTATACAGCCTCTATCTGTAAGCGCTTTTATTAATTTTTCTTTCACATCCGCTCCTTCCCCATATATCCTTTTGTTTAATTGTAAGACAAATAAACAATAAGTCAATATCTTTATTTTCTGATATTTTATAAAAAAGCGGTAAATCACTGTCCGGCCGGGATTCTGCGCAGCAAAAAAACAGCCTGGTCAGCCGGCTGTTTGGTTTATATCCTTCTTTGTTTCATCGTCTCATGCAAAAGCTTTGCTTCCAAAAAAAACACGTGGATGAATTTTTTCATATTTATTCTAGCAGGTGCAAGGGGTTTTGCATCCTTGGATTGGAGTTCTTTCATTTTCTGGCTGACAACCGGAAAATCAAAGAATTTCGATGCATAGGTTTCAAATTTTGGATTCGAAAAATCAGTTGTGCCCAGTGAAGCAAAATGGTGCAGCGAATGAATAATCGCTCTGCGGATACGCTGCTCCGAGGCTTTCATTTCGCGATTGACTTCCGTCTGTGAGGCCCCTGCTCCCAGCTTCCGTACCGCTACTTGGGTGAATATTTGTTTTAGCGAAGGGCTTTGTTTTTCGTGCGGCTCGGATTGCTCGTGTTCTGCTAAATACTGCAGGACCGCCATGAGATCATGTGCGCCGCCTTCTCCCATCATGCCCAGCTCGGACAACAGGAATGTTCCTGCCTCTTTTAAACCGCTGTCACTCTTCTGCTGGGGACGCGCTTTCCGTTCAGTCCGATTGACAAGCCGGCTTAGAGAATGCTGGATGGCTCCAATCGAGTGTTCAAGCTCGATCCGCTCCTTCACCTTTTGGAGAACCGTGACAATTTCAATGCGGTTAATCGGCTTATGGATAAAATATTCGATGCCGAGCGAGTACGCTTCCCCGACCATTTCCTTCGCCTCCACTTGAGAGATCATTACGATTTTGCCGGAGTACGTATTCTGGATCTGACGAATCGTCTCAATGCCGTCTCTTCCGGGCATTAACAGATCGATTAATAAAATATCAATCTGCTTAAATTGCAGCATATGCCCTTCCACTTGGCTTCCGTCGTCAGCTTCACCAGCAGCTTCCCCGAGATCTTCGTCCTCAATGATCTGCCTTAAAATTGACCGCACCGCACGGTCATCATCTGCAATAAAAAAACGCATAGCTTTCGGTTCACCCTTTCTGAATCAAATGCCGGACAGGCAGCCTGATGGCAAACACCACTCCCCGCTGCTGATTATCAAACGTGATATCCCCTTCTAGCTCTGTCACGATTTCCTTTACGTAGGAAAGTCCGATACCTGTAGAAGGCGTGCCAAATTCGTCATATTTTGAAGTAAAGCCCGGGTCAAACACAATGTCTCCGATTTTCTCGGAAATCCCTGGGCCATTGTCTTCCACCTGGAATTCTACCATACTCTCATTTGGCTTACGGAGCCTCAGGCTGACCATTCCCTCTTCATCCATAGCCTCTACCGCATTTGCTGTTAGATTATTAATGATCGAAAGCACGATAAATACGTGATATTCGTCATGCTCTCCCTCGATCGAGCAGTAAAAATCAATCTGCTTCCCTAGTGCTTCAGCGTACTTTTCATTCATTCGAATCACGAGCTGCAGCAAATCAGAAGCCCTCATATAATCTCTCAAACTCTCATTCGAAATCAGTTTTGATAGCCCAGCGAATATCCGCTGGTTGTCCTTTTTCACTTCATGAATTTCTCCGGCCAGTCTCAGGATTCTGCCGCTCAGCTGAACATCCTTTCCCTTGATTTCCCGATAGAGCTGATACGAATCGTTTGTCACTTTCTCTGTCGTTTTCAATGTCTTTTTTAGGTGCACCGTTTCTTCATATAAATTGGAAACGATCATCAGCATGTGCTCGTGCTGCTGCCTTGTCTGTTTTTCTCTCGATTGTGTTTCATATAGCTTCAGCACACTATAAAAGCTCATCACAATAAATGTGTGAGAAATCGCAATCACCGCAATGTCAGTGATTTTCTCAGGCGTGACAACCGTATGAAAAATGAGAAATTGCACAGCCAGCTCGACACAATCTGACACAACTTCAATCATAAACCCAATGAAACCGAGCATAATCGGCCGTTCACGGAAACGATTGGCCTTTAATATGGAAAACAGACAGGCGTAAGTCATATAAAAGAAAAAGCCAGACGCTTGATCATACAGAATCGGAGTCAGTCCATTGTGTCCTCCGCCCCATAATTCCAGAAAGACGCGAAAGATGAAAACAGCCGCTCCAGTCAGAAAACCCGGCAGCACAGCGGGCACATGCCGCAACAATGATAAAAAGAAGAAAAAAACCGGTGCCCCAAAGCTGACCCGGAATTCTTCATTGAGGGGATAAAATTTCAGTTCACCGGCCAGCGGCACCGTAATCAGCATGAGGGCCAGTATATATCCGTCTTTTTCAATAAACCGTTCCAGTTTTATGTTGATCACATCCTCGCTTTTTATTTTGGGGAATCGGGAGAAAACCTGCAAATTGCTTTTGACCCAGAACATGAGGTTTTTATAAATCTTACTGCTTATTTTCAAAATGTTTTTGTCGTATTTTGTATGATTCTGTAGTCTCCATTATACAGTAATTATACCTTCCGCTATTATGAAAGCGTTTAACGCCCCCTTAGCCTTCGTTTTGATACACCTCAGTCCTTTAAGAAAAAAATCAGTGAGGAGGAATTCGATGAAAGAATTGATAAAAGAGCACCAGAAAGACATAAACCCGGCGTTACAGCTTCATGATTGGGTTGAATACTATCGCCCTTTTGCCGCCAATGGACAAAGCGCAAACTATATCCCCGCTTTAGGAAAAGTCAATGATTCACAGCTCGGCATCTGTGTATTGGAGCCTGATGGAACGATGATACACGCCGGCGACTGGAACGTCTCTTTTACCCTGCAAAGCATTTCAAAAGTGATTAGCTTTATTGCCGCCTGCATGAGCCGCGGCATTCCCTATGTGCTTGACCGCGTAGATGTCGAGCCGACAGGTGACGCCTTTAATTCAATCATTCGGCTCGAAATCAACAAGCCGGGAAAGCCCTTCAATCCCATGATCAACGCGGGTGCCCTCACCATCGCTTCGATTCTTCCCGGAGAATCGGCATACGAAAAGCTCGAGTTTCTTTACTCGGTGATGGAAACTTTGATAGGAAAACGGCCGAGAATTCATGAGGAAGTATTCCGTTCTGAATGGGAAACCGCCCACCGCAACAGAGCGCTGGCCTACTATTTAAAAGAAACAAACTTTTTAGAAGCTGAAGTAGAAGAAACACTTGAGGTGTACTTGAAGCAATGCGCTATGGAGAGCACCACAGAAGATATTGCGTTGATCGGCCTGATCCTTGCTCATGACGGGTATCATCCGATTCGACGCGAGCAGGTGATTCCAAAAGATGTGGCAAAATTGGCCAAGGCATTAATGCTGACGTGCGGCATGTACAACGCTTCAGGCAAATATGCGGCGTTTGTCGGCGTGCCGGCCAAAAGCGGCGTCTCCGGCGGCATCATGGCGCTGGTGCCTCCAAGCGCCAGAAGAGAACAGCCTTTTCAATCCGGATGCGGCATCGGCATTTACGGGCCTGCCATTGATGAATACGGCAACAGCCTCACTGGCGGTATGCTGCTGAAGCATATGGCGCAGGAATGGGAGCTCAGCATTTTTTAAATATGAAAAAAGAGGTGATTGTATGCAGCAAATCCTGGAACATATCGTCGGTATTGCAAATGATCTTTTGTGGTCAAAGCTATTAATTGTTTTGCTCCTTTCTCTGGGAATCTATTTTACGTTCAGGCTTAAGTTTTTACAGGTTCGCATGCTGAAAGAAATGGTCAGGGTATTAAGAGAAGGTGCTGCTTCCCGGTCAAAAAACAGCATTTCTCCGTTTCAAGCCTTTTGCATCAGCATGGCGGCCCGTGTCGGAACGGGAAATATTACGGGCATTGCCATCGCCATTGCACTCGGCGGGCCCGGTGCAATCTTCTGGATGTGGATTATCGCCATTATCGGATCAGCATCCAGCTTTGTGGAAAGCACACTGGCTCAGATTTATAAAGTAAAAGATGTAAACGGCTTCCGCGGCGGGCCGGCGTATTACATGGAAAAAGGGCTGAACAAAAGGTGGATGGGCGCGCTGTTCGCTGTGTTAATCACCTTATCGTTCGGTATCGTCTTCAACTCGGTTCAATCCAATACAGTCAGCCTTGCCTTTGAAAACGCGTTTGGCACAAACCGCCTGACATTGGGACTCATTTTAATTGCTGTATTCGGCACGATTATTTTTGGCGGAGTCAAGCGCATTGCAAAGCTGGCTGAATCCATTGTCGTCGTATTGGCTGTCCTGTATATCGGAGTTGCGTTTTTCGTCATTTTCACCAACATTACGCAGCTGCCAAGTGTGCTTGCGCTAATCGTGAAAAATGCGTTTGGCTTTGACCAGGCCGCCGGCGGGGCTTTGGGCGCGGCACTCATGCAAGGCGTCAGACGGGGAATCTTTTCAAACGAAGCGGGAATGGGAAGCGCACCGAATGCCGCTGCCACCGCCACAACAAGCCATCCCGTCAAACAGGGGCTGATCCAAGCTTTTGGTGTACTGACAGATACACTGGTCATTTGTACAAGCACCGCCTTTATCATCCTGTTTTCGGATGCCTATCATACTCCGGGTCTGAGCGGAATCGCCTTGACACAAGCCTCCCTCAGCTCCCATGTCGGATCATGGGCATCAGGCTTTCTCGCCATTCTGATTTTGTTATTCGGATTCTGTGCTTTAATCGGAAACTATTATTATGGCGAAACCAATATCGGCTTTTTGAACAAAAGCAAAAAACTGATTTTTGTCTACCGTATCGGCGTGCTGGCAATGATCGTGTTTGGCTGTGTTGCCAAAGTCCAGCTCGTCTGGGATCTTGCTGATTTGTTCATGGGTTTGATGGTCGTCGTGAATTTAATCGCTATTTTCTTACTATCAAAGGTTGTTTTTACGGCGCTGAAAGACTATACACGCCAGAAAAAAGCAGGCAAGGATCCGGTCTTTTATAAAGATGTGCTCAAAAACCACAATGGCATTGAGTGCTGGCCGGTTTCAGACACAAAGACTGACACGCACAACAAACAAATATCATAAGAAAAGGGTGTTCAGACATATGGGCTGAACACCTTTCTCTTTTTGCGTTTATTGACAAACACGTAAGCCTCCATTACGATTTTCATATCTTTTTCAAAAAAATCTGAAAGAAAGGTACATTCTATGAATCCTATCCAACACATACTAGATACATACCCGCTTATTGTTCTAGACGGCGCCATGGCGACCGAGCTTGAACGCAAGGGCTGTGATTTGAACGACAGTCTGTGGTCAGCAAAAATCCTGATGGAAGAGCCGGAGCTGATTAAACAAGTTCATACTGATTATTTTGCGGCAGGTGCCGATTGTGCAATCACCGCCAGCTATCAGTCTACATTTGAAGGCTTTGCCGCACGCGGGCTGAGCGAAGCGGAAGCACGCCGGCTCATCGAGTTGTCCGTCAGCATCGCAGCTGAAGCACGTGATGAATTTTGGTCGCTTAAAGAGAACCGTTTGAATCGGCCAAAACCCATCATTGCGGCTTCTATAGGCCCTTATGGCGCTTATCTTGCAGACGGGTCTGAGTATCGCGGCAACTACGCAATATCAGAAGATGAACTGATTGAATTTCATCGCCCCCGGATGAAGGCGCTGATTGAAGCCGGAGCTGATGTATTGGCATGCGAAACGATTCCGTGTCTGACTGAAGCCAAAGCGATTGTTCGGCTGTTGAAGGAATTTCCTGAAACGTATGCATGGATCAGCTTCAGTGCTAAAGACGGCCTGCATATCAGTGACGGAACACCTGCATCTGATTGCGCATCATGGCTTGATGAACACCGCCAAATTGCAGCACTCGGCATCAACTGCACGCCGCTTCAGCATATCCCTTCCTTGATAGAGGAGTTAAAAAAGAACACGTCAAAACCGATCATTGTCTACCCGAATTCAGGTGAGCAATATGATCCGGAAACAAAAACGTGGAACGGCGCAGCATGCGCAGAATCTTACGGGGCGAGCGCCCGCACCTGGCATGAAAAAGGAGCGAGGCTGATTGGCGGCTGCTGCCGGACAAAACCCGAAAATATTCAAGAAATTGCGGCTTGGGCCCGCTCTTTAAAAACAACTTGACTTATCGGAATAGTTTGTATATTCTAACTTAAAGCCGGTTCGCCGGAGTCTCGTGTCACTTTCTGACATGAGATTTTTTATTAGGAGGAAATAAATCGCTGATAGAAAGTTGGAAAAAGATGAACTCTGCCCACAACAAGAATGAGACAACCTTTCAGAGAAGTATGAAAAGCCGGCACCTCTTTATGCTTTCCTTGGGAGGTGTCATCGGAACCGGGCTGTTTTTAAGCTCTGGTTATACCATTCAGCAAGCAGGCCCGGCCGGAACGATACTCGCCTACTTAGTCGGGGCCGGCATCGTCTATCTGGTCATGCTATGCCTCGGTGAGCTGTCAGTCGCCATGCCTGTGACCGGCGCCTTTCACACCTATGCAGCCAAATACATAGGGCCGGGCACCGGATTTACGGTTGCTTGGCTGTACTGGCTGACATGGACCGTGGCATTGGGATCAGAATTCACAGCAGCCGGCCTGTTAATGCAGCGCTGGTTTCCCCATACATCGGTTTGGATGTGGAGTGCCGTCTTTGCGCTGTTCATTTTCTTGCTTAACGCATTTTCGGTCAAGTTTTTCGCTGAATCAGAATTTTGGTTTTCCAGCATCAAAGTATTAGCCATTGTATTATTTATTCTTTTAGGCGGCTCTGCCATGTTCGGCATCATCCCGATCAAAGGCGGAGAAGCCGCACCGATGCTGTCCAACTTCACCGCGGAAGGCGGGCTTTTTCCAAATGGATTTGTCCCGATTTTGATGACGATGCTGTCCGTTAATTTTGCCTTTTCGGGAACGGAACTAATCGGAATCGCAGCCGGTGAAAGCGTTGATCCTGACAAGACAATACCAAAAGCGATTAAAACAACGGTCTGGCGTCTCTCACTCTTCTTTGTCGGAACAATTTTTGTGCTGTCAGGGCTGATTCCGATTCAAGATGCAGGTGTCATCAAAAGCCCGTTTGTCGCTGTCTTTGACAGATTCGGTGTACCATACGCAGCCGATATCATGAACTTTGTTATCCTGACAGCGATCCTGTCAGCGGCTAATTCCGGACTCTACGCTTCTTCCCGGATGCTGTGGTCTTTATCAAAAGAAAAAACGCTTCATCCGACATTTGCAAAGCTGACGTCAAAAGGAACCCCTTTTAACGCGCTGGTGTTCAGCATGATCGGCGGCATTCTGTCGTTGCTGTCCAGCGTATTTGCGCCAGACACTGTATACGTTGTGCTCGTGTCGATTTCCGGTTTTGCCGTCGTTGTCGTGTGGATGGGAATCGCTGCTTCTCAATTCATGTTCAGAAAACGTTATATCGAAGCGGGAAACAAGGTTACTGATTTGAAATACAGAACCCCTTTGTATCCGTTCGTGCCGATTGCTGCGTTCCTGTTATGCCTGGCTTCCGTTGTTGGCATTGCCTTTGATCCGAATCAAAGAATCGCACTGTATTGCGGCGTTCCATTTATGGCCATTTGCTATGCAATATATTATGTAAAAAACCGCAAAAGCGAGCCGGCTGCTGATATGACTTATTCAAAATAAAAAGAACCTGCCTTCGGGCAGGTTCTTTTTCGATTTTCACACTTCCACTGTCCAGTTAAACGGGCCTTTCACCTTGCCAAGCTGAATATCTGTTATCGTTTCATACAGCTTTTTTGATAGCTCCCCGATTTGCCCGTCTCCTACAATCACCGTTTTTCCATGAATGTTGAGTTCACCGACAGGCGTAACGACGGCTGCCGTGCCTGTGCCGAAGACCTCTGTCAATTCTCCGCGTGCAGAGGCCGCATACACCTCATCAATCGATATTCTCTCTTCACGAACCGGAATGCCCCAGCTTCGAATCAATTCAATCGCAGACGCACGTGTAACCCCGCTTAAAATGCTTCCGCTTAAAGCAGGTGTGACAGCTTCCCCGTTTATGACGAAAAAGATGTTCATGCTCCCTACTTCTTCCACATATTTCTTTTCGATGGCGTCCAGCCACAGTACCTGGTCATAGCCCAGTTCATTCGCTTTCCGCTGTGCCTGAAGACTGGCGGCATAGTTTCCAGCCGTTTTTGCAAACCCGACTCCTCCGTTGACCGCCCGCACATACTCATCTTCGACATAGATTCTAACCGGCTTCAGCTGATCGTCGCCATAATAGGAGCCGACAGGCGAAAGCACGATCATAAATGTATAGCTCCTGGATGCCTTCACACCGAGACTCGGTTCTGTGGCAATGACAAAAGGACGAATATACAGTGACGTTCCTTTTTTCTTTGGAACCCAATCTTTCTCCAGCTCAACTAATTGTGTCAATGCCTCAAGGACCAGCTCTTCGTCTAAAGGGGGCATGCTCATGCGCTCACACGATCTGTTCAGCCGTTTGATATTTTGATCCGGACGGAACAGGAGCACCCTGCCATCCTCTGTTCTGTATGCTTTTAATCCTTCAAAAACAGCCTGGCCGTAATGAAAAACAGATGAAGACGGATCGAGCGTAAGCGGTGCGTACGGTGCAATTCTTGGATGATGCCATCCAATTCCCTCTTCGTAGTCCATCACAAACATATAATCTGTAAAATATTGTCCAAACCCCAAGGAAGACGGGTCGGGCTTTTCCTTATAATATACAGTTTTTTCTCGTTCAATAAGCTTATTCAATCTGATCAGCACACCTTTCATATAATTGTTTAAATATTCAGTCTTTTTAAAGCTGCAAAAAACATACAGCCCTTCCTTTCATGATACGCCGCACCACACCGATAAATTTCAGAATATTCTTTAGGATCATCAGCTATTATACACCACATTCATTGTCAGATGAAGCTGAAATTAAAGAAAACAGCCAGTTTTATTCTGGCTGTTTGATTTAGAGCGCTAAACAAAGGACGACAATGTGGCAAATCAGCAAAATATACACTGCGAATACAAATTGCCAATTGATCTTCCGCGCCCATGCAAACACCACCATCAAAACAGGCAGCATCACAGTCCCCGCCAGCTTGTTAACCGTCAGATCCGGACTGTTCGCAACATCATAATGAATCGGCATCTGCGTCGGCAGAAAAGGGTAAAATACAATTGAAAGGATGAATGCAGCAATCACTGCTCCCCACAGCACTTTTCCATTCGTAAATAAAAACATAGAACCACCATTCCCTTCTTAAAACACATTGCTTTATGAATGATATGACTGTTCTACGGTGAATTTCGTTCGGTCTCCCCGTGTAATAATTTGCGCATATTCCACCACTTCTTCATTTTTATCATAGGTAAGGGATTCTGATAAAAACGCAGGCGCTCCGACATTGGTTAATAAGTGTCCGCTGATCGTTTCATCCGTTAAAATCGGTTCGATCGATTCCGTGCCCCTGCTGATTTCAATATTGTATTTTGTCCTTAACAATTCAAACAGCGAGCCGGTGCATTCCTCCTGCGCCAGCCCCGGTGCCGCCTTCCAGGGAATATATGAGGTATGATACTGCAAAGGTTCCCCCTCGGCGTATCTGACTCTGACAAGCTTGTTGACAGGTTCATTCTCTTTCATTTTCAAAAGCTCGGCGATGGAATGATCGGCAGGAATCACCACAAGCTCAAGCACTTTTGATTCAGAACGAAGTCCTCTCATTTGTTCTGCAAAGCTCGTAATCTTATGCGGAATCGGCGTTTGTATTTTGGCCGCCGATACAAATGTCCCTTTTCCTTGAATTCTTTTAATATATCCCTCAAGCTCTAGCTGCTGCAGAGCCAGTCTCACAGTTGTTCTGCTGACATCATATTGTTCGCAAAACTCACTCTCCGTCGGCAGCTGATCATTCGCCTGATATTTGCCCGATTTAATTAACTCAATGATTTTAAACTTGATAACAGAATATAAAGCTGTCATTTCATTCTCCCCATTCTGTATGCAATCCGTTCTTTTTCATTGAGACCATAATACCATTTGCCCTCCCAATATGAAAGATTTGTATCCTTCTTTTATAACAAATTTTCAGAAATTAATATTGACAGTTTGATAAGGGCGGTGCTAAATTCGTAATGACAAGTATCATAAATTGGTCATAACAAATATGGTGCTTGTCTATCTCTTTGAGGGGGTGTCACATGAAGATTCTGATCGCCGAGCACTACGAAGAACTCTGTAAGTTAAGCGCTGCCATTATTAAAGAACAAATACAAGCTAAGAAAGATGCCGTTCTCGGCCTGGCAACAGGAAGCACACCGGTCGGCTTGTATAAGCAGTTGATTTCAGACTATCAGGCAGGCGAAATTGATTTTTCAAAGGTTACTACATTTAATTTGGATGAATACGCTGGTCTCTCTCCATCTCATCCGCAAAGTTATAACCATTTTATGCATGAGCATCTATTTCAGCATATCAATATGCAGCCTGATCATATTCATATCCCGCAAGGAGACAACCCGCAGCTTGAGGCGGAATGCAAAGTATACGAGGATCTCATCCGCCAGGCGGGAGGCATTGATGTCCAAATTCTCGGCATCGGCGCCAATGGCCATATCGGTTTCAATGAACCGGGATCTGATTTTGAAGACCGGACACGTGTTGTGAAGCTCTCGGAAAGCACGATACAGGCAAATGCCAGATTCTTCGGCGGTGATCGGGTGCTGGTGCCGAGACTCGCGATTTCAATGGGCATTAAAACCATCATGGAATTCAGCAAACATATTGTGCTTTTAGCAAGCGGCGAGGAAAAAGCAGACGCCATTCAAAAGATGGCTGAAGGTCCTGTCACGACAGAAGTACCAGCCTCCATTCTTCAAAAACACAATCATGTAACCGTTATCGCCGATTATAAAGCAGCTCAAAAATTAAAGAGTGCACCATGCTCATAAAACAATAAAAGGAGACTGTCATGTTTAAAAAGGCATTTCAAATTCTGCAGCAGCTTGGCCGCGCGTTGATGACCCCGGTTGCCGTCCTGCCGGCAGCAGGTCTTTTGCTCCGTTTCGGAGACAAGGATTTACTGAACATCCCTATTATAAAGGATGCAGGCGGCGTTGTATTCGATAATCTCCCGCTGATTTTCGCCGTGGGGGTCGCGATCGGATTAGCCGGCGGAGAAGGTGTAGCCGGACTTGCCGCTGTCATCGGATACTTAATTTTAACCGTCACCCTCGACAATATGGGAAAATTACTCGGCCTTCAGCCTCCGTATGAAGGAGCCGAGCACCTGATTGATATGGGGGTTTTCGGAGGAATCATTATCGGGCTTCTCGCCGCCTATTTATATAAGCGATTTTCATCAATCGAGCTGCATCCGGTCCTTGGATTTTTCTCTGGAAAACGCTTTGTCCCGATTATTACTTCCGTCAGTTCATTGGTGATCGGCGTCATTTTCTCATTCGTTTGGCCGCTGATCCAAAACGGAATTAACGCAGCCAGCAGTTTAATTGCCGATTCAACAGTCGGACTGTTCTTTTATGCAACGATCTATCGTTTGCTGATTCCTTTTGGACTGCATCATATTTTTTATACGCCTTTCTATTTTATGATGGGAGAATACACAGACCCATCAACAGGCAACACCGTAACCGGCGACCTGACAAGGTTTTTCGCGGGAGACCCGACAGCCGGGCGCTTTATGATGGGGGATTTTCCTTACATGATTTTCTGTCTGCCGGCAGTTGCTCTTGCCATTATCCATACCGCGCGTCCGGAAAAGAAAAAAATGATCTCCGGCGTGATGATTTCTGCGGCGCTCACATCTATGCTGACCGGAATTACAGAACCGGTTGAGTTTTCTTTCTTGTTCGTTGCGCCCGTGCTCTATTTGATTAACTCTATTCTTGCCGGCGTCATCTTTGTCGTTTGTGATTTATTCCATGTCCGCCACGGCTATACGTTCTCAGGCGGCGGAATTGACTACGTCTTGAACTACGGACTGTCTACAAACGGCTGGGTTGTCATTCCTGTCGGGATCGTGTTTGCTTTCATTTATTATTATTTGTTCCGATTTGCGATTCTGAAATGGAATTTGAAAACGCCCGGCCGTGAGACAGATGAAGACGGTCAGAATGAGGAGAAAACTCCAGTTGCAAAAGACCAGCTTGCCTTTCACGTGCTGCAGGCCTTGGGCGGACAGCAAAATATCGCTAACCTGGATGCGTGTATCACTAGGCTTCGTGTGACCGTTCATCAGCCAAGCCAAGTCAGCAAGGATGAATTAAAACGGCTTGGTGCAGTAGGTGTGCTGGAGGTCAACAACAACTTCCAGGCAATATTCGGAACCAAGTCCGATGCCTTAAAAGACGACATCAAAACAATCATGGCCGGAGGCGTCCCTGCCACCGCCGCCACGCTGGACACGGTAACTGACAAACCGCAGAAGCCCGATTCCGGTGAGACCTTTATTTATCCGATTAAAGGAGAAACAGTCTCTTTAGGGGATGTGCCTGATCAAGTCTTTTCAGAAAAAATGATGGGCGAGGGATTTGCGATTATACCATCAGAAGGAAAAGTCGTTGCACCTGCGGACGGCGAGATCGTCTCGATTTTTCCGACAAAACACGCCATCGGCTTTATGAGCGCCGGCGGCACTGAAATCCTGATTCATGTCGGCATCGATACCGTCAAACTGAATGGGGAAGGCTTTGAAGCACATGTCACAAGCGGACAAGCCGTCAAACAAGGCGAACTGCTTCTCACCTTTGATCTCAATTACATCAAGCAGCATGCCGCTTCAGCCATAACACCGGTTATTTTCACAAATACCTCTGAAGAAGATCTAAAGCACATTCAAATGAAGTAAAAAAGTCCCCCCTGCTGCGGGGGACTTTTTCGCCAACATAATGAAAGCGCTGTCAAAATAAAATAACTTGAAAAAAGGTGTTTGCATTTGAATCACGAATGATATGAATATGCCTACATTCTATCGTTCTAAAGGGGGATTCATTTGAAAAAATTAATCGCGTTTCAAATTTTAATCGCTTTGGCTGTCGGCGCAGTGATCGGCCACTTTTTTCCTGATTTCGGGATGGCACTGAGGCCTGTCGGAGATGGATTTATCCGCCTGATTAAAATGATTGTTGTGCCGATTGTGTTTTCTACCATTGTCATTGGAGCCGCAGGAAGCGGAAGCATGAAAAAAATGGGCAGCCTTGGTATCAAGACGATCATTTGGTTCGAAGTGATTACAACGTTGGTATTAGGGCTTGGACTTTTATTAGCGAATGTCTTAAAACCAGGTGTCGGGCTTGACCTCTCCCATTTGGCAAAAAAAGATATCCATGAACTTTCCGGCTACACAGACAAAGTTGTTGATTTCAAGCAAATGATCCTGGATATTATCCCTACAAACATTATTGATGTCATGGCCAGAAATGATTTGCTTGCCGTTATTTTCTTCGCCATTTTATTTGGTGTCGCCGCAGCTGGTATCGGCAAAGCTTCTGAACCAGTAATGAAGTTCTTTGAATCTACCGCTCAGATTATGTTCAAGCTCACACAAATCGTCATGGTCACTGCTCCTATCGGCGTGTTAGCCCTGATGGCAGCTTCTGTAGGCCAATACGGCATTGAACTCCTCCTCCCTATGTTTAAGCTGGTTGGCACCGTATTCCTTGGCCTGTTCCTGATCCTCTTTGTCCTCTTTCCGCTTGTCGGTCTCATCTTTCAGATTAAGTATTTCGAAGTATTGAAAATGATATGGGATCTGTTTTTAATTGCATTTTCCACCACCAGCACTGAAACCATTCTCCCTCAGCTGATGGATAGAATGGAGAAATACGGCTGTCCCAAACGAGTGGTATCATTTGTCGTTCCCTCCGGCTTGTCATTGAACTGTGACGGCTCCAGCTTATATTTATCAGTTTCTTGTATCTTTCTCGCACAGGCCTTTCAAGTAGACATGACATTGTCCCAGCAGCTGCTCATGATGCTTGTGCTTGTGATGACCAGTAAAGGCATTGCAGCTGTACCCTCAGGATCGCTTGTAGTTCTTCTGGCGACTGCCAATGCTGTAGGACTGCCGGCTGAAGGCGTTGCCATTATCGCGGGTGTTGACCGCGTCATGGACATGGCGAGAACGGGCGTGAACGTACCGGGACATGCGATCGCCTGTATCGTGGTATCAAAATGGGAAAAGGCCTTCCGCCAAAAAGAATGGGTTTCCGCAAACAGCCAAACTGAAAGCATATAGAAAAAAAGAACACCTCAATACGAGGTGTTCTTTTTTTATTCAGCAGCAGCGTGATCTTCTGTTTCAATCGCTGCCAGTCTTGCGTTTACTTCTTCTTCTGTCATATTATGCTCTTTCACATACAGGTTTCTTGGGTTCGTGCGGCATTCGTGGCTGCAGCTGCGCATATATTTATACTCATTTTCCGGTGTGCATATCATTTTTTTATTGCAAGATGGATTTGCGCAGTTCACATAACGCTCACACGGTTCTCCTGTAAAGTAGTCCTTGCCGACAATCACATGCTCGACACGGTTGACAGGCACGCTGATTCTTTCATCAAATACGTAGCACTGGCCGTCCCAAAGCTTGCCTTGCACCTCTGGATCTTTTCCGTATGTCACGATTCCGCCGTCAAGCTGTGCTACATCTTCAAAGCCTTGCTTCACCAGCCATCCTGAGAACTTTTCACAGCGTACGCCGCCTGTACAGTACGTTAAAATCTTTTTGCCTTCAAGCATATCTTTGTGTTCTTCGATCCATTCAGGTAATTCGCGGAAGGCTTCGATGTCAGGACGGACCGCACCTCTGAAATGGCCAAGGTCATACTCGTAATCGTTACGCGCGTCGATGACAATTGTGTTTGGATCCTGCATCTTCTCATAAAATTCTGCAGGCTTCAAATGCTGGCCTGTTGTTTCGTTCGGATCGACATCATCTTCAAGACGAAGCGTTACAAGCTCTTTTTTATGGCGGACGAAGATTTTTTTGAAGGCATGGCCTTCTGCTTCATCAATTTTAAATACCATGTCCGCAAAACGAGGATCAGCTTTCATTGTTTCCATATATTTTTCAGTCTGTTCAACCGTACCTGATACCGTACCGTTAATTCCTTCAGAAGAAACAAGGATACGGCCTAACAAACCAAGCTCCTTACAAAAAGCCAGATGCTGCTCTCTAAACGCCTCTGGATCTTCAATCGGAACATATTTATAGTAAAGTAATACTCTGTATTGTTTTTCCATGTTTAAACACCCTGTTCAATTATAGTTAGTTGCTATGCACACTCTTACTATATCATACAGGAAAATGCCGCAAAGATGAACAGATCCGCCCAGACTGATAAAAATATCCAAGCTCTTACAAACCTAAGCAGCACAAGGGTTTCTCATGGCAAACAAGTATTTTCCATTCATTTACTAATCAATATAGTTATCTGAAAACTATCAAACAAAAGGTGAACTCTACCTGTTATAGCACAGGAAGACACCGCTCACTTGATAATGACAGAGGGCGTGATATGCTCCAGCCAAATGACACCGTCATATTGTTCCTTCAGGATCATCTGCTCTTCCATGTACCCCCAATAGAGCGCAGTCCGCGGGGTATACATCCACGAAGTGCCTTTCTTGTTTTTTGTATGGAGAAAATCAACAAAAACAGCCGGTCGGTCCGCCGCTTTCAGCAAAGCTTCAAGGCTCCCAGACGGCGGCGGGCTTGTAACCGGCTTAACAGTCTTATTATCGGAGCTATCAAGACTCGCACCTGAGTAAGCATAAATGCCAATCGTATATGTTTGTTTTTTCAGCTGCTCCGGCAAATAATCACCCATGTTAGGGCCGTTTAGCTGTACCCAGTCCTTTATCATCTTCGTATTCTGTTTGCGTAGATGGTAATTGTGGCCCCAGACAATGATTTTCTTTTTCGGATAAAGGGTGTCGGCTACCCACTGAAATTGTTCAGCCATCATGCGGTCTCTCATAAAGAATGAAAAATTCTCAATATTCTCCGGATACTCCTCTAGTTTTTCTTTCATTTCTTCCAGCATATATGTTTCCATTACGTCAATTCTCAGCTGAAGAGAATGCATAAACATCTCATAAGCTTTCGGCTCTTTTGGAAGGTTTTCTTTTAGCTCTGAAGCATGTGTTTTAGTGAACTTGATCAGCTTCTGATAGTTTTTCACAAGCTTTTCCTTCTTTTGCGAAAATTCATCAAACGTATTGCTGTCTGTCACTAATGTTGAAAAATCATTTTCTGATTGGGAGAGCAACTCTGCTTTCTCAGGGTCCACCGCTTTTACCCATTGAGTCGCAGCATCATTGAATGAATTCTTCATGCTTTGAATATCAAAACCGGTAAGGATCAGCGGATCGCCTTTCTCTTTTTGCTTTTTCATGTAATCAAACAATTCAACGACATCTTCTGTGTGCCATACAGCGTAAATGGAGTTTTTCATCGTGCTTTTAGGGGTTAATTGGTCCATATTAAGGTAGGATGCATTTGTATCAGGAAAGCCAGACTCAAATGCCAATACATCGTATCCCAGCTCTTCGTGGAGATATTTGATCATTCTGACCTTTGTGGCATTCATTTCGCCAGCGCCATGTGTCGTTTCCCCTAACTGAACGATTCGTTTCCCTTTCAGCACCTTCTTTAGAAATCGAAGGTCTTTGTTTGAAGCATTGGAAGCATCCAGTGGCTGTGCATGTCGTTCAATCCATGAATCCCAATATTTTTCTTCAGAAGCAGCACGTGCAGAGACTGAAAAAGAAGAAAACGCCAGACAGACAATCAGCAGCGGCAGGGTCATTCTCACTATCATTCGTTTCAATTCTATCTCTCCTTTTCTGCTAGGTTCTCTAGTCATTACGAGATAGATATAGAAAAAGTTTCCTTTTCCTGCCAACAAAAAAGCTTCTCTGTTGAAAGAAGCTTTAGCTGGATTCTCTCATCACCTGATGAAAGTAAAACCGATACGTATTTCGTAAAAATGTCTCAACCGGAAGCTGCACATCCGCTTGGTATTTGCTGATGATGAATGGAAACCGCTCGATTCCTTTTTCGCGTAAATTGTTCGCTTGTTCATCATCTATTGCCTTCTCTTGCAAAACCGCTTCAACGATCGGCCAGCACACTTCTCGCACTTGCCGCAGGACGGCTTCATCTCCGGTGTTCTGATAATCTGTAATCCAGCTGATGATTTGTTTCTCCATAAGTCTCACCTTTCTTCAAAAAAAGAGGCGCTGCGTTTATGCAAGCTCCTCTTTTTACTCTTCATAACCTATCAGTTCTCCGACTTGAACTTCTTGGCCTTCTGCTAAATGGGCGGACGGCTGGAACGCGTCTTTTTCAAAAACCAAAATGACGGTTGAGCCAAATGAAAAGTATCCCAGCTCCTCGCCGATCTCCAATTCAGCACGGGTGCTCGTCTGCACGATAGAATTAATATTCATCGCGCCGACAGGAATCATCAGGACATTTCGGCTGCCGCTATTCAGCTCGTACACAAACCGATAATTTTTCGACAGCACATCTTTCCCGTATTTTAAGCCTAGTTGATTTACCGGGTATGAGCGATTTCCGAGCTCGGCCAGCTTTTGATACCTGCAGCTGATCGGAGAATGGAAACGGTGATAATGCCTCGGGCTTAGATACAGCACGACGAAGTAACCGCCGTTGTATTGATGGTCTGCGCTTTTACAGCCGGTCAGCTCAGCGAATGAGTAATCTTTTCCCTTCACCGTAAAGGTTTGATTCGGGTTGATGATTCCTACCGTCTGAACCACACCGTCAACAGGGCTGACCACCGCATGCGCCTCTTTTGACACAGGGCGCCGCTCCAGATTTATTTGTCGAATGAACAATTCGGACAGCGATCCGTAATCAGCAGCCGTACCGTCCACATCATCCCAATTCAGCCGAAAATGTTTTGAGAAAAGCGGAATGACCGGTTTGCTGATTTTCGACTCGCAAAATCCTTTAATCAGATAGGATGACAGACGATGATTCGTCAGCTCTATCAATGATCGATACAGAATCTTTACAGCCGTATTAAACATGAATAATCCCTATAACCCTTCCGATTGTAATAAAAACAAAGCACCATAAAAAGGCGCCGATTGCAGCAAACGCAACATACGTTTTCAGATCCATTTTGCCGATCCCCGAAAAGTAGCACGTCACATGTCTGACGCCGGGAATAAAATAACCTAAAATAAGAGAATATGGACCGTATTTCTTCATCCATTTTTCCACTTTCATCATTCTTTTTTCTTTTAAGCCAACCCACTTGCCGTACTTGTCGATAAACGGGCGTCCGGCTTTTCTGCCAATCATGTAGCTGATCAGCATACCTAACAAAGCCCCGACAAAACTAATCAATATCGAAAGCTCATAATTCAATACATCGGTATGCGTGAAATAGCCAACAACGGTCATCATCACTTCATCTGGAATCGGCAATCCTACAATTCCTAATACCAGCATCAAAAAAATAGCGAGATAACCGTAATCCGCTATGAGCTGCTGAACTAATTCCATCTCCCAGACTCCAGGTTTTCTGCCGCATGTTTTTTAAAATGAGGGAATTTTATTTTACTCACCATCAAATATGAGAGTCCGCAAGTGCCGATTGCCAGAAGGATCGGGTTATAGGTGAAGCTTAAAATAACGAGACACATGCCCGCAAACGGAATCGGCATACCGATAAACGTCGGGAGCTTGCTTTGTTCAATGTTAAATTTAGAGAGGCGAAGCATTCCGCAAATGCTGTACGTCAATGCGCATAAGATCCCGATAAATGGCAGGGTATACAACGCGACACTGTAAGCAAGCATAGAAGGAGCCACCCCAAAGGTAACCAGATCGGCAAACGAATCCAGTTCTCTCCCCATATCAGAAACGGCATTCAGCTTACGAGCAGCCATCCCGTCAAAGAAATCAAGGAACATGCCTGTAAAAATAAAAAGCACTGCTGAATGAATGTTGTGATATAGCAAGGAATGAATCGCCAGCAATCCGCAAATGAAGTTTCCTATCGTAATCATACAGGGGATGTAATTCACAGTGTAACCAAACCTCCAATTGTAAAACCATCTATATTATTTGACGATAGTGATCGAATAGCGTTACAGGAAAAATTTTTCTCCAATAAGCATGATAACATAGAATGCTCCCAAAAAAGCAGCATTCAAATTCTATTATTATACAACATTTGTTACCTTTTGAAAAACGAATGCCAATCTTTTCATGTTCCTTACTATTTTATCCCCCCGCATAAAAAGGACAAGACGCGTTGATTGACGTACTCTGGCTGCTCCAGAGATAACAGATGTCCGGCGTTCTTTACGATTTCAGCCTGAATTCCCGGCACCAATACCGAAGCCCGCTCAAAGGCCATTTGCTGATGGTACATGGCCTCGTGCTCACCGAACATCAGCAGTACCGGGACTTGTATCGATTTCAATTCCTGGTCTGTGAACACGTACGGAAAGCCGTTTTCTGTCGGCTTCAGGCTCCTTTGCTCATCCTGCCATTCCACGCCCGCCACAATTTGTCTTTGCAGTAAAGGATGCAGATCATAACTGTTGCCTGTGATCCACTTGATATATGATTCAGCTCCTCTTGCCCCTGTAAGCTCTGCAGCGTATTTATAGACATCCGGATGAAATGAAATAAACGCTTCAGCGGGACTCATAACAACCGCCCGCTCTACTCTTTCAGGCGCGCGGAGTAAGAAATTCACGATATGGGACCCGCCAAGCGAAAGGCCGGCCAGGTGTGCCGTCTCAAGTCCAAGAGAATCAAAGACATCTTTCATCCATTCTGCAAAATCAGCTCTCGTTTCCATGGCTGCTGATGGTATACTTTTATTTTTGTCTCCTATTATATCGACCGCATATGTACGAAATTGACTGCTCCACGCTGCGATATTCGGATACCACATCGCAGAGCTGAAAAGGCCTCCGTGAAGCAAAATGAGCGAAGGTGCGTCCTTTGGCCCACTTGCAATGATATGTGTTTTTCCAAAACGAGTAGAAACATAGAATGCTTCCGACTCAATCGGCCACAAAGAAAGGCTTTGATCATATGCCTGGTAAAAGCACAGACCACTTTCAACCGCGGCAAACTGCATTGAATCTTGTATCATCTTCTTCTTTTTCCTCCGGGTTTGATTGATATAAAGGATAACGCCCCTTTTGTCTCGTAAGAAAAAATACCTATTTCTTATTATCTCACATAATAAATTTCCAGTATATAGTTTGGTTTCCTGCAATAAATAAAAAAGGCAGTTCCCTTAAAATCAAGGAAACTGCTATTCTTTGAAGACTAATGGAATGGCATGATCTTTTTTATCCTCTGTTAACGAGATGTGATGGGTTACTGATGTTTCACCCTTCGTCAACGCGACTGAGTAATCGCCTTTTCTGCCGGTATCCCATTTGATATCTCCGTTTTTGTCTGTTTTACCAAGTATCTCGCCAATCTCTGTACTCGGCTCCTCATCTGAAGAGGGCGCTTTGACAATCGTCACTTGAACCCCTTCGACCGGCAGCCCCTTAGCATCCTCCACATGAAGAGTGACAGGAATAGTCGTTTCTTTTTGAGAGGAATGCGTCTGCGAACTGCATCCGCATAAAAACAAAATAGACATGAATATGGCTAGTTTGCTGTATTTATTGATTTGCCCAATATTGAATATTGTTGAATACATCGTTCGTCACCCTTGTTCCCAAGTTATATGACGATCCTCCGTTCGTGTGAATGGCAATCGCTGTCTGCCCTGTATCACTGTAGTTTCGATAAACAGGCGAGCCGCTTTGGCAGCCGTACGTATCGGTTGTATAGGTCAGCTTATACGTTTCAGCGGAGCGAATCGGCTTTGTATCAGACCACATCGTGCCAAAGGTTTTGTCACACGGGAATCCTGTCACTGACGAGGAAAGACCCACGGGACTGCTGCTGTTTGTAGTCCGGTAGCCGTACCAGCCAACCGTGTTTCCAGGAGAACCGTTTAATTTAATAGCTCCGTAATCATAGTTGGTGTCTTTGCTTTCCGTCCATCCTTTGACGGAGTAAAACATCGTGCCTGAATAAGTACCGTACGGATATGACGAACCATTGCGGCCCGGCGCGGCGGTTATCGTCGAAGCCCATCCATGATCCTGGCTGTACACACAATGTCCAGCCGTGACGACTGTATTTGGATTGACTAAAAATCCGGTACATCCATAAGTGCTTGAAGTGTTGGGATACTTGATTGACAGTTGAACGGTTGCTCTATATGGAAAAGATGTAGTGCTGGAGATTCTGGTGCGTTCATCAGTTCCGATAATGCTCGAAGGCTGTAAGGTTTGAATGTTTTTTTCCAGTTCCGTTTGGCCGCCGTATAACGATTTACTTGTTTTTCCGGTTCCCTCATAAGGGGCGGAAACCTGATCTGCTTTTGACGTTTGGTTTTTCGTAGCATCAGCTTCTTTACCGGTATTCGATACAGAAGTTTGCGGGTTCTCTACCGCTTTTGCCGGTACGCCAAAAGAAACCACTGCTGCCAAAGCCAAACACAAAACCGTTAAGTAAGCGAACCATTGTTTTCTGAATCTTGGAACTAATTTCATTTTGTCATCTCCCTCCTTTAGTGTCAACCACCCGTATTGATGGAAGACTTTTACATTATAATCAGGTTTCTGATTCTTATGATAAAACTTTTATGGAGGAAGAAAAAAATAGGCCTTGTACCATGACAAGGCCTGCTCAAACTCTATTTTATTGTTAGCTGGTCCAACGCTTTCTTAGCATTCTCTCTTGCCGTTTCAACTGTATCAGCAGCAGAAAGCGCAACTGCCATACGACGTCCGGCTTTCGTTATCGGCTTTCCAAAGACGCGCATTTGAGTCTTTGGGACTGCCAGTGCGTTTTCCAATCCTTCAACAGTGTAATCCGCTAATTCTTCCGGCGCTTTGAGGGGCCTGCTGGCGCCAGGAGAAAGCTGTGTGATTTCTGTAATCGGAAAGCCGAGAATCGCCCGGACATGCAGCGCAAATTCTGACAAATTTTGCGTCACCAGCGTGACAAGACCCGTATCATGCGGACGGGGAGATACCTCACTGAAATATACCCTATCTTTCGCAAGGAACAGCTCAACACCAAACAGACCGTATCCGCCAAGCTTATCCGTGATCGTTTTCGCAATATGCTTCGCTTCTTCTATTTGCTGCTCTGTCATATCATGCGGCTGCCATGATTCGATATAATCCCCGTCCTTTTGCACATGACCGATCGGCTCGCAAAATGCCGTACCGTTAACCGCACGTACGGTTAAGAGTGTGATTTCTGATTCGAATGGGATAAACTCCTCAACGATCACGCGGCCGTTTTTCACCCGTCCGCCTTCCATCGCCGTCTCCCAGCAGCTCTCTAAATCCGCTTCAGAGCGGCAGATGCTTTGGCCTTTTCCAGAAGAACTCATCAATGGTTTAACGACACAAGGAAAACCGATCTGTGCTGCCGCTTGTATAAATTCATCATATGTATTCGCAAATTCATAGCCAGCCGTCGCAAGTCCAAGCGTTTCCGCCGCAAGCCGTCTGATGCCTTCCCGATCCATCGTCAGCTTGGCCGCACGGGCATTCGGGATGACGTGAAATCCTTCCTCTTCAAGCTTCAGCAATTCATCCGTCGCGATCGCCTCCACCTCAGGCACAATCAAATCCGGCTTTTCTTTCTCAATAATGGTTCTGATCTGCTCTGGGTCCAGCATATCAACGACATAACTGTTATGCGCGACCTGCATCGCCGGAGCATGCTCGTAACTGTCAACTGCCACCGTCTGTACCCCAAGACGCTGGGCTTCAATCACTACCTCTTTACCTAATTCACCTGAACCTAACAATAAAACCTTCTTTGATTGATACATCTTTGCCCCTCCTATCTGTTCCAAACCATTATAACTGAAATATTTGAAAAATAAATTTTTATTAAAAAAGATAAAATAAGAATTCATCACGAGTTGCATGATTAGAAGGCTTTCCACAAAAAAATGGCTGGCGAACTCCGCACATACCGTACAGTACCACCTGAAATCTTCAATATAAAAACTGAGATCTTGAAGCCACCAAGAATGGGTACGACAGCTGATTCCAGTAGATTTTATATCTGCGAGTAAAATGAATAATTAGAATCAGTAAAAAAGTACTGTTTTTCCTTGATTTCTCAGTTTACGCTCCTTTCCTAAATTCACCATGGTACCATATTTACAGGAAAATTCAGGCGAAAGGACATGTATTAAATGAAGATTCTTGAAGTAAGTACGATTTTAGAAACTGCCGAAACGCGCCTTAAAGCCTACCAAACATTGAGAGAGCACATGGCTACATTGAAAAAACAGTTCAAAAAGATGGCAAACTTGGATGATGCCATGACAGGCAAAGGAGCTAACGCAATTAAAGCCTTCTATAAGGAACAAGCGACAGGGGCGGATCTGTGGCTGGACCTCATTGACATGAGAATCGCTTTTTTCAAAAATATTCCATCCGCTATTGAAGCAGCAACATTTGATGACGATGCATATATCGAGGAATCTTATCTCGATAACGAACTGTATAATGGTCTAGTCAAAGCAGACGGTATTATAGAGGCACAGCAAAAAGAAATTAAATCAATTCTGAATTCTATTGATGACATTTTACCGCTGTCCCTCTTTGACAATTCCACAGTCACCGATAAACTGGATAAAGCAGATAAAAAACGAAAAAAAACGATTACACATCTGCATAACCTTGATGAGAAACTGAACAGTGATTACGAGGCCTCCGAAGTTGTAGAACATGAGGTTCGGGCATTTTTCGAAGCGCTGACCGGTGCCACCAGCAAAGGCGGAAGTACCAACCCAATAAGTTTTAATGCAAAAGCCTTTCACGAAACAGATGTTTATCAAAACAAAGCGGATATACACAAACAAGCTCAGCAGTTCATCAAAGCAAAAAAACAGGAAGAAATCGAGTATCTCAAGAAAAAACTCGACAAAACTACTGATCCTGATGAATACCTGAAAGTTGCAGAAAAGATTGGCACTGACAACCTGAGCGCTGAGCAATTACAATATTATTCAAGCATCGTTCAAATGAAAGCACAGCAGCAAACAGGAAAAATGCTTGTCGAAGGAGGAAAAGGTGTAATTGTCGGGCTTTGGGATGCCGGAAAGGATATCGTTACCGGTGCATGCGACCTCGCAGTCGGTGCTTACGATCTTGCTATATGGTCGTATAGAGCACAGGGCAAGATGGGCATCGAAGAACAAGTCAAAGCCGGACAGGAACTCCAAAATATCATTTATAGCGCTCCCGAAACTTTTGAATACATGGTCGATTCATTTAAAAAATCTTGGAACGACAATATGGTTCATGGTGATGTCTATAGCCGCTCCCACTACATCACCTACGCAGTTGCTTCCCTTTTTGGCGCCAAGGGACTCGGAAAAGTGGCATCTGCAACAAAAGCAGGGAAATTCGTGACAAAGGAAACAAAGGCTTTTGTGAACGATCATAAATCTATAGCAAAGAACATTACTGAAAAAGCAAAACCTTATTTCAAATTGCCAAGTAACAATCAACTAGAATCTGCAATACAAGGAGTTGGGAACATTGAAAGCCCTATTCCGAAACTAGAGAAGGGTTTTGATAAGAAACTTGAAAACTTTGTCAAGATTAATAGCAGCGACCATAGCAAATCAGGTGGCGTAGGACCAAATGAAAATTCTAAAATTACACGTGATATTAAAACCGTAGAGGAAGCACACCAATGGGGGAGCAAGTATTATGACGATTGGATTAAATCATTAACCCCAAGTGAACAAGAAGCAATTAAGCAATATACTGGTGATGATTATAAAAAAATAAATGATTATCTAAGAGGAATTAGTGATTCTTTAGATGGCATTGATTTAGATACAATCTATAATATAAAGAATGGGTTGGATAAAGCGCGAGTTCCACACAATTTACAAGTTTATAGAGGAACAGACCTAAGACCTTTAGAGTCATTAATTGAAATTAACAAATATGGAGACATTAATGCTGAATCATTAATTGGAAAGATTTTCAGAGACAATGGTTTTGTTAGTACAGCAATTGTTAAGGAATCATCCTTTGATCACATGGAAGTCTCATGGGAAATAAATGTTCCAGCAGGAACCAATGCAGCCTATCTCGGAAAGATAAGCCACTTTCCTAATGAAGCTGAGTTACTTTTAAATTTTGGGCAAGAGATGGTTATTAAAAGCGCACATGTTGATAGCAACAATAAGTTACATATTATTTTAGACTTAATTTAAGTGGGTGAAAAAATGAGAGGCAGAAGAATGATAGATAGATGGGAAGATGACAATAAGAGCTTTCTTAAACTTAATATAAAAAACAAAGTTCTTCCAACAATATACGGTGGCATTATAGGAGATATGTTAGGAGTCCCTGTTGAATTCAAAAAAAGAGGAGATTTTCATGTGCAGGATATGGTAGGATACGGCACCTATAATCAACCTCCTGGAACCTGGTCTGACGATACATCTCTGACCTTGTGCCTGATGGAGAATATGATTGAAAAAGGGAACATAAATGATTTAATGCAGAAATTTAAACTGTATCAAGATGAAGGTTACTGGACGCCGTATGGTGAAATGTTTGACATTGGCAGGACGACCGTTGAAGCAATTACCCGATTTAGGAAAGGTGTTCTGCCAGAAAAATGCGGCGGTCAGTCAGAATTTGATAACGGAAATGGAGCATTAATGAGAATTTCACCATTAGTGTTTATTTTGCATAAGGAATTCGATTTTGTGAAAAAAGCGGAGATGATCAAGAAATACACTGAAATAACCCATGCCCATCCGCGTGCTATAGTTGGTTCCATTATTTATGTTGAACTATTACTAAGGCTATATTATAACAATTCAATTGATACATCTTTAAGAGAAGTGAAAGAGCTTTTCGACGAGAATTTCAAAAAAGAACATATATACCATAAAGAGTTAACACATTATAAAAGAATTTTTGAAAAAAGCTTTTTGAATACACCAAGAGAAGAAATTCGATCAGACGGGTATGTCGTTCATACTTTAGAAGCGGCAATTTGGTGTTTCGGCACTACATCTTCATTTACCGAGGCTGTACTAACAGCAGTGAACTTAGGAGAAGATACTGATACTGTAGCATCAATAACAGGATCGATAGCAGGAATGTATTATAAGCTAGATGGGATCCCAGGAGATTGGTTAGAAAAAATAGCTCGTAAGCAAGATGTTGATAAATTAATAGAAGTATTTTATCAGTATTGTGCAGATAAAGCGATTATCGAGCAATATGGGGATATTTAGATTTACGTTAAAATACTTAATCATACAAGGTAACGAAAGCAGATCAATAACGGTCTGCTTTCTCTATTCCTAAACAGCAACATCATACAAGAAATCCCCCAAAATCATGCTACACTTAATCCAAGACCACCACACCGACAGGAGGCATCCCATGCAAAACGAAACCCGCACACTGCAGCTTGACCCACACCTTCATATAGAAGCCTACCGCTTCAAGGGAATTATGCAGAAGTTCCCGAACCACTTTCACGATTATTATGTGATTGGATTTATTGAAAAAGGGCAACGGTATCTGGCCTGTCAGGATCAAGAATATATCATCAATCCAGGTGATCTTCTCCTCTTTAACCCCCGTGACACGCATAGCTGTGAACAGATTGACGGCCGGACGCTTGATTATCGGTGTATCAATGTCATGCCGGATATCATGGAGAAGGCGGTGAAAGAGATTACTGGCTCCGGGCATCTCCCTTATTTCTCCCAGCATGTGTTATTCCGCCATGAGCTGACAGCCAGCCTGCAGGAATTGCATATTTTGATATCCGAGGAAAAACAAGCTTTGCGTAAGGAGGAGCTGTTTCTTCATCTATTAGAGGAGCTGATCCGCCATTATTCAGATGTCACGTTCCTTAGCAGCGTTCCAGAACCATCAGACGAAGTCAAAATGGTTTGTGAATTTTTAGAAGAGCATTATGCCGAAAATGTCACACTCAATGATTTGAGTGAATTAACAGGCTGGAGCAAGTATCATTTATTGCGTTCATTTACAAAACAAAAAGGCATTACCCCTAATAGCTACATGGAAACAATCCGGATTAATCAAGCCAAAAAACTCCTTGAACAAGGGGTAAGGCCGATTGATGCGGCATTTCAGACAGGATTCAGCGATCAGAGCCATATGACGAAGTTTTTTAAACGGCAGGTGGGGCTGACGCCGAAGCAATACATGAAGATTTTTGAAAAGGAGCTTCACAGATGAACATACAAAGAGAAACTTCGGGGCATATCGCAGCCATTGTGACCATTCTGATTTGGGGGACGACCTTTATTTCGACAAAAGTTCTGCTGGCTGACTTCTCTCCAATGGAAATATTATTTTATCGGTTTTTGATGGGCTTTATCGCTCTTATCCTCGTCCGTCCCAACATGATTCCGTTCAGAAATTGGCGGCAGGAGCTGTTGTTTGCCGGAGCTGGTTTATTTGGCGTAACCTTATACTTTCTATTAGAAAATATAGCTCTCACCTATACATACGCCTCCAATGTCGGCATGATCGTGTCCATTATACCGATGATCACTGCGGTTTTGGCCCATTTTCTGCTCGAAGGCGAAAAACTGCGTCTGACTTTTTTGATTGGATTTGTCTCGGCACTGATCGGGCTTTTATTGATTACGTTTAACGGCAATGTGGTACTGCGTCTAAATCCGCTCGGAGACATCATGGCAGCCGGGGCTGCTCTCGTGTTTGGCGGATACTCGATATTCATGAAAAAATTAAGCGCTTACGAATACCACATCATCGAGCTGACACAGAGAGTATTTTTGTATGGCCTATTATTTATGGTTCCCGCTTTATTTTTGTTCGACTTCCATTTTGACCTAAGCCGATTTTCATCTGGTTCAAATATACTCAACATGCTTTTCTTAGGGATTGGCGCTTCGGCCCTGTGCTTCGCCACTTGGAATTATTCAGTCGGCGTGCTCGGAGCCGTCAAATCCAGTGCTTATATATACATGGTCCCGGTTATCACAATCGCCGCCTCCGTCCTGGTCCTGCATGAAAACATGACATGGATCGCTCTTCTAGGAGGCGCCCTTACGCTTTTAGGCCTCTACATCTCGGAGATGAAACCGAAAGCGAAGCTGTTGGAGAACGGATGTAAAATGGATGCTTAACGGCATCCATTTTTTTATTTTGTCCTACGTTTGCCACCTATAAATGAACGCAATCTAACAAAGGAGGAATCGAAATGGTTGATGAAATGGTCTTAATCACACAGCAATGGCTGAACGATACGTACAGCGGCAAACATGGGTATAACCCAGTTGAAGAAAGCGGGAAAACTGGGTGGGATACGATCTACGGTCTGACTCGGGCGCTTCAAATTGAATTGGGTATCTCAGAGCCAGCCGATAACTTCGGGCCGACAACACAGCGCTTATTTAAGCCTCTTAAACGCCAAGCTCCAGATTCAAAACCAAGCAACATGAATTTTATTTTACAAGGGGCTTTATGGTGTAAAGGCTTTAATCCCGGCGGTTTTACAGGCGTCTTTTACGAAAAAACAGAAAATGCGGTAAAAGAATTTCAAAAAGCTGCCGGACTGACAACACAGGATGGGATTGTCACCACGTTAATTATGAAAGCCTTATTAGACATGAGCGCTTTTAAGCTGGTGTCTGGGGGTGATTCAAGAATTCGCCAGATTCAACAAAACTTAAATCGGGACTACAATGACTATATCGGGTTAATGCCTTGTGACGGACTGTATGGCCGCGATACAAATAAAGCTCTTATTTATGCCCTACAAAAAGAAGAAGGCATGAGCACAAGTGTTGCCAATGGATTTTTCGGAAACGGCACCACAAGTTTGTGTCCTACTTTAACTCCCGGCGATTCAAGAACAGGATTTGTCTTAATTGTTCAGTACGCCCTCTATTGTAACGGAAAATCGTTCGATCCTGGTGAGTTTGACGGCAAATATGGTGTGGGTGTTGTTTCAGCTGTTAAAGCATTTCAAGAGTTCATGTGCCTGCCGCAAACAGGTTATGCAGATATGCCAACCATTAAAGCTTTATTATCAAGCTCAGGAGACACAACTCGCGCCGCTTCTGCTTGTGACACTGCTACAATTATAACCGCAGAAAAAGCTCAAACACTGCGGAATAACGGTTATAAAACGGTTGGCAGATATTTGACCGGAAATGTGCGGACAAGCAGCGGCCTCACATCAAAAGCCCTGACATCTAAAGAGCTTGCAGTTATTCTCGATGCCGGATTGAAGGTTTTCCCAATTTATCAAGACGGCGGCTATGAATCTTCTTATTTTGTCAAAGACCAAGGCACAAGAGATGCATATAGTGCCGCTTCTGCTGCTAGAAGATTAGGTTTTCCGTCAGGCACGACCATTTATTTCGCTGTCGATTTTGATGCATACGATTATGAAGTGACCGATAAAATCATTCCTTATTTCCAAGAGATTAAGTCAGCATTTACAAAAATGCAGACATTTTCAACCGCACCTAAGTATGAAATAGGGGTTTACGGACCAAGAAACATTTGTATCCGTACATCAGAAGCAGGACTGACAAAGTATAGTTTTGTGGCAAATATGTCAACAGGATTTAGCGGCAATCTCGGCTATCCGATGCCAAACAACTGGGCCTTTGATCAATTTTATGAAGGAACCATCGGAAGCGGTTCTGGAAGCATCGGGATTGATAAAGACGGATTTTCAGGAAGAGACTCAGGTGCAAGCAATGTAAATCCGCCGTCTGATCCGGTATATGATGCAAGGCTGCGTACACTGACAGACATTTTATCTACCATTCCGGCTTTAGAAAATCTAACAAGTTTGGCAAACGCGATGTTTGAATTTGATACGACAGAAACCATTTTCACATCACCTGAGTTGGATATTATTCTATCAACTTCACTTCTGGCAACCATTCCAAGTGAAGGTTCACCAAACACAATTACCATTACAAATGGTAAACCAGGTGCCTATATCACGGGTTTATTGGGCGACACTCAAACGTCTCTCACTGCGTCACAAATCGACTCTTATCAAAACCTTTTAAATAGTCTGAGCTTATCAGTACGCAACGGTTATTTGGAGGTTTATGTAAATTCAACAGCTGAATCTTTAAATATTCAAATTAAAATCTATACACCTGATATTCCAGTCGGTGACAATATCACAACTGGACTAACGACTACGATTACGTTTAAAATAAAGACGTACAAGGGAGTACCAGTTACGTCTCCCGAGAGTGAATTAGCGTTAGATTGGCCGTCTTATGATCAATATTTATTCCCTGTTGTAGGTGTTGCTGCACTTTTACTAATTGGGAATATGGGCAGTGATTTAACGAACAATAAAGGAGTCAAAGTAGCTACCGCATTATCTGCTATGTTACTGGCCATTTTTGCTTATTATACTAGCTAACTTTAATACAAAACTGCATGAACATAAGTTAAAATATGCTCATGCAGTTTTTTTAGTTTATCTATCGTCTTTTGGAGGTTTATCAAAAATGAAAAATGATCAAATAGTTTTTGAAAAAACAAAAAACATCGCTCATGATATCAATCAGATGCAAAATCAGCAGGAGATAATAGATTATCTTTTTCGCCTAGATTCTCTGACACTCAACCAGTTGAAGCACTATTATTCGGAACCTTCTCTTCCGCTTCAGTTTCTTGTGAAAGTAGCAGTTTTATGCATGTTTATATCTATGACTTTAGCTTCTTTCCTTTTCATCCAAGCAAAAGAAGTCTTCACCAATACTATTCTTTCAGATATTTCACCTGCAGTGTTTTCTATTTTTACAGTCATTTGTATTTTTATGACTTATACTAAAATCTTAAAAAAAGGAAATAAAAACAAAGGAAAAGCATCCCTTAATCAACGATCTGAATTCTATGAGAAAAACAAGTTAATTAATGCAATACTTTATAAAAAATATAAAATGGATCAACAAAACATACAGGCTAATAAACATACTGCCTCTGATAATGAAGATTCAATGAATTTTAGTGCTGTATTGAATCATGTTCTTACAATTAGTAAAAATGATAAAGAGCTTTTGGGCTACTTAGATACAAGAGATAATGCTATGCTAAGCCAATTAAAAGCATATTTTTCAACTCGTCCATTTTCCCTTCCACATTATATGAGTTTGATGTTTTGCGGAAGTATTATTGTTGTCTATGCAACTTCTTTATTTTCAGGACAAATCAATTACATTGACATACCACACATTTTTATCTTTCTATTATTAATTATTTTCTTGAAAATCCTTATTGATTTGATAAAGCTTTTAAATATATCTAGAAAAGGACAATTACATACTGTTCTGCACTTTGCACAGAGAGCCGAATATTTGCGAATGAGAGGAGTTATAGATTTTATTCTAACTGAAAGATATAACAAAAAAATCATGTAATTTTGTTTCATCCTTACTAAGAAATACTCAATTTTTATACTTTAAGAGATTTATATATTGAATGTAGACCACCATACATATAAAGAAACAGAAACAGCAACTTTATTTTAGAACATAAAAAAGATGATAAAGAACTTCTTATTTTCCTAAACAAATATGATTCAATCATGCTGAATCAATTAAAGGTATTCTTTAGTGAACCACTGCTTACATTCAAACACACTTGCCAAAATCGTATGTACTGTGACATTAATAACGTTATACTTCTATTTTTTCAGCACTCGTTTTAATGAATTAATAGAATTAGCTGTACAAATGTTTTTTGCCTTGATCGGCCTTTTTTGGGTTTTTATTGTTTCCCCATTTTCAAGAAAAGTTCAAATTTCTGAACGCTTCAAACAAAAATCCGAAAACGCCCGCATAGTCGGTATGATCGACTTCGTATTAGAACAAAAATACAAAAAAAGCATCTCTGAATAATCCCAAATCAGAGATGCTTTCCCTTTGTCCTCATCACTTGTCTACCACAGACGCACTGTCACGCGTGACCGCCGCAGGCTCCCTCAGCATCACATTCATTACGCTCGCAAGCACGAGCATTCCAATCGACAAATAAAAAGCCAGTGTATACTCACCCGTTACCGTATAGATGACGCCGGGCACATACGCACCTAGTGCCGATCCGATCTGATGGGCGAGTGACAGCCAGCCAATCATGAGGCCGATCGAGTAGTTTTGAAAGTACTGGGTGGCGAGCATTTGAGTCGGTGCTACCGTTGCAAAATCCACTAATCCAAACAGAATCGCAAAGGTTAAAAGCAAGTAGGGCTCGTGGCTGTAAATAAGAATCACGATCGACAGCGCCCGCACCGCATATAAAAAGCACAGGATTTTCCGGCTGCTCCACCGGTCCGCTACAATTCCGGACAGCAAGATGCCAGCAATATTAAAGCCTGCCAGCAGACTGACAGCAGCACTCGTGACTGTCGTTGAAAAGCCATGATCATGAGAAAACGGAATCAAATGGGTATCCATCAGCCCCACGGTCGTAAATCCACAGATCAAAAACGGAAAAATCAAGAACCAGAATTGCCTCATACGAAACATCCCGGCCACTGAAAGAGCTGTTGTTTTGGGTGCTGTTTCTTTTTCTGATGCAGCCAGTCCGCCTATCGGCTCTGTATTCTTTTCTGAAGGATTGTTCCGAAGCATCAGCAGCGCAGCCGGAAAGACAATCACGATTAACAGCAGTCCCAACACCACAACCGTCAGCTTCCAGCTAAACCAATGGATCAACATGAGTGAGCCGGGAACGAGAAGCATTTGCCCCGCGCCAAAGCCTGCTTCCATGATCCCAAAGGCTAGTCCCCGCTTTTTGCTGAACCAATTGACGACCAATACACTTGCCGCCACATTCGACGCTCCTCCCACTCCAAGCGAGACACCCAGCCCATAAAGCAAAAACAGCTGCCAAGGCGAAGTCACAAGGTATGTTAAGAAAATGCTGACTCCTGTCAGTAACGCACTCCATGCCAAAACAGCCCGGGCACCCCATTTGTCCACAAGCCGACCGATCACAGGCTGTGATATGCCATAAACAATAAAACTCACCGTCGAAATCAGCGAGATGGTGCTTCTATCGATTGAAAACTGCCGTTCCCACGGCTCCACAAACGCACCAAACGACAGCCGCACCCCCTGAACCGCCAATAAGATCAAAAAGGTGACGGAGACGATGATCCACGCATAATGCAGTCTTTTCATGACAGCTCCAAATCCCACCGTTCTTCTGTCAGCTGCTGTCCCCATAATGGCGCTTCTTGTTTTACTTCACTTATCCTGAATCCAAATTTTTTATAGAGCGGACGAGCCTCAGCCATGGTACTCACCGTCCAAAGGAAAATGCGGTCAAACTTCATGTCTTGGCAGTATGCAACCAGATGCTCCAGCAATTGCGTGCCGAGCCCCCTGCCCCGAAAATCCGAATCAACCAGAAACCATCTGAGCTGAACTGTCTTTTCATCATGCTTGACCAACCCGACAGAGCCGGCAAATTTCCCGCCGCTTTCCGCAATCCATATTTTTTCGATTTCAGCGTCAAATGTCTCCTGAAGATAAGCTAAAAACGTTTCATCCCAACCGTGAGCCTCCGCGTAAAATTGTCTTTGTTTCTCAATAAGGAGTTGAAGATCCTCCGAGAGAAAATAATCTCTAATCGATATCTCTGATGATCTGGCAGAAAGCGACTGTGAAAGGATCGCTTCAATCTCTGCCATCGCCTCGGCAAGCTTGTGCTGCTCCTTTTGGTTGATTTCATTCAGCATCAGTTCTACTTGTTCGTTGGCTTTCTCCTCCAGCTTTTTATAAATCGTTTTTCCTGTTTCTGTGACAAAAATATAATGGTGGCGGGCGTCATCTTTGCTCCTCTGTTTATAGATCAAATCTTCTTTTTCAAACTGCTTCACAATCCTGCTGACATATCCCCGGTCAAGCCCCAGCTTATCCTGAAGAGCTTTTGCCGTACAATTATGCGTATTATAAATCTCAAATAAAATCCGTGTTTCTGTTAAGGAAAACGGGCTGTCGTAAATGTGCTCATTAAGGAAACCAAGGACGTTTGTATAAAATCGATTGAACTTTCTGAATTTTAATCCGACAGATGATTCTCTTGTTTTCAAATCAATCCCCACTTTCTAATATTGTTGACTAAGCCAATTATAATCACATATAGTTGCCTTAGTCAACGATATGTTAGAAAGTGAGGTCTTTTTAATTTCCTGATTCCTTCCTTTTCCTTACCACAATCAATGTGATATAGGATAAAGCCAGAGAAACCAAGCTATAGACAACAGCCCATCCCAAAAATGATTCATTAAAAATGGTAAAGGTGAGCACAAGAGAAATCACCAAACTAAGCATTGGCATCAGATACGGATTTTTACAAATACAGGTCCCGACAATCGATAGCAGCATAATTCCTAACGGTAAAATAAAGAATGCGATATCTAATTCATCCACCTTTAAACAGCCTCCCTCCAGATTTTTATGTTACTAGTAAAAAACATAACTTCATTTAGTAAAAGGATAATATTTACTTCCCTAAGGCCCAATTTGAAAATTACCCGTTTACATTCGCTCCGGACTATGATAATTTAAGAAAGCGCTATCACGATAAGTTAATAGCTTGGATGGAGATGAGGAGAGCCAGGAATCCAACCCCTTTTGACAAGGGGTGTTTTCTGGCTCTTTTTGTTTTTCGGGAAAGGAGGCACGCCACACATCCAGCACAAACAGCAAAGGGGGATAATTGTTAATGCTTAATATATTTAAACCGGCTCCTCACATTGAGAGACTGGATGATTCAAAGATGGATGCGGCATACAAACGGCTCAGGCTGCAAGTATTCATTGGTATTTTCATTGGCTACGCAGGCTACTACCTGCTGCGGAAAAACTTTGCCTTTGCCATTCCTTATCTGCAGGAACAGGGATTTTCGAAAACAGAACTGGGTTTGGTGCTGGCCGCTGTGTCCATTGCGTACGGCTTCAGCAAATTCATCATGGGAATGGTGTCTGACCGCTGTAATCCGAGATATTTTCTGGCGACAGGCCTATTTTTATCAGCAATCGTTAATATTCTATTCGTTTCAATGCCTTGGGTGACTTCGAGCGTCACCATCATGTTTATTTTTATGTTTATCAACGGATGGTTTCAAGGAATGGGCTGGCCGCCATGCGGCAGGACGATGGCCCATTGGTTCTCTATAAGTGAACGCGGCACAAAAATGTCGATCTGGAATGTCGCCCATAACATAGGCGGCGGTATTCTTGCTCCGCTTGTCACTCTTGGGATCGCGATGTTCGTCACTTGGAAAAGCGTGTTTTTCTTCCCTGCCATCATCGCCATTATCATTTCATTTTTAATTGTTTTATTGGTTCGTGATACGCCTCAATCCTGCGGACTCCCGCCAATTGAAGAGTATCGGAATGACTATCCAAAACACGCTTTTAAAAATCAGGAAAAAGAATTAACAACAAAAGAAATTCTTTTTCAATATGTGCTGAACAACAAATTTCTTTGGTACATCGCTTTTGCCAATGTATTTGTTTATTTCGTGCGATACGGCGTGGTTGACTGGGCGCCTACTTACTTAACAGAAGCCAAAGGCTTTTCTCCTGAAGACTCACGCTGGTCGTATTTTCTTTACGAATACGCAGGCATACCGGGAACGATCTTGTGCGGCTGGATCAGTGACCGATTCTTCAAAAGCCGCCGGGCACCGGCAGGCGTTTTGTTTATGGCGGGTGTTTTCATTGCCGTATTGGTGTACTGGCTGAATCCGGCCGGCAATCCGCTCGTGGACAATATCGCCCTGATCAGCATTGGCTTCTTAATCTACGGACCTGTTATGCTGATCGGCCTTCAAGCAATTGATCTAGCACCGAAAAAAGCAGCCGGAACTGCAGCCGGTTTGACCGGATTTTTCGGATACATCGGTGGATCCGCCTTCGCAAACGCCATTATGGGCTTTGTCGTTGACCGCTTTAATTGGAACGGCGGCTTTATCATGCTGATCTCTTCCTGCATTCTTGCCATCGTCTTCTTGGCTTTGACGTGGAATACAGGAAAACGGGCAGAGCATGTTTAAGAAAGACACATAAAAGATTAATAGTTTTCCAACACGCCGTTTACATCCGTTTTTTAATATGAAAGACAGGTAGTGCTTATCTATAAGGAGGAGAAATCATGAGAAAAAATAGAATACTGGCCTTGTTTGTTCTGTCGCTGGGCTTACTCTCATTTATGGTAACGCCAGTGTCGGCAGCGTCAAAAGGAAACCTGCTGTCACCTGACCGTATCCTGACCGTCGCGCACAGAGGGGCTTCTGGATATGTGCCTGAGCACACGATTCTGTCTTACGAAACCGCTCAGAAAATGAAAGCTGATTATATTGAATTGGATCTGCAAATGACAAAAGACGGGAAATTGATTGTCATGCATGACGAAAAACTGGACCGTACCACAAACGGAACGGGCTGGGTGAAAGACCATACGCTCGCAGACATTAAGAAGCTTGACGCCGGTTCTTGGTTTAATGAAGCCTATCCGGAAAAAGCAAAGCCGCAGTACGTCGGCCTTAAAGTTCCTACATTAGAAGAGGTATTAGACCGTTTCGGAAAGCACGCGAACTACTACATTGAAACAAAATCGCCTGACACCTACCCAGGTATGGAAGAAAAACTGATCGCTTCTTTGCAGAAACATAAATTACTGGGGAAACATTCTAAGCCAGGCCAGGTGATCATTCAATCGTTCAGCAAAGAAAGCCTGATAAAAGTCCATCAATTACAGCCAAACCTGTCGACCGTTCAATTGCTGGAAGCCAAACAAATGGCGTCAATGACAGATGCTGCCCTGGAAGAAATCAAAACATACGCTGTCGGTGCGGGCCCGGATTATAAAACTTTAAATCAAGAAAACGTCCGTATGATCCGCAGCCACGGCCTCCTGCTTCACCCTTACACAGTCAATAATGAAGCAGATATGCATCGCCTGCTTGATTGGGGCGTAACAGGAGTGTTCACCAACTATCCTGATCTTTTCTACAAAGTAAAAAAGGGTTATTAAAAGCAAAAAACCTTGCGACAACTATCGCAAGGTTTTCTTCATATTTTATTCTTTTCCGGCAGCAGCTTCTGACTGTCCATTAAGCAGCTGAGAATTTATCTCTTTCGCATCCTTTAAGTATTCTGTCTGGTAGCCGCTCTTCAGCGCCCATACATAGAATACAAGTGATACCATCGCAATCAGAACCATATCCCAGCCATAATGAATGACATTCAGGCCGCCGAATTTATCACTACCCAAATAAGAAATGACCATCATGGCCAGCAGATAAAACACCATCCAGACGCCGGCTTTGAAGTTTCGGCCAAACCCTTTCCATTTCGCCTTCGCCTGATAATAAAAATAAATCGGAAGACCGATCAGGATAATAAACAGAACCTGTCCTGTTAACGGCCAGCGCGCCCAATACAGCACCAGTGACGCAAAGATAAATCCAAGCGGGGCAATCACGTTCAAGCCTTTTAAACGAAGAGGCCTGTACAGGTCTTTCCCCGTCCGTCTCAATGTCATGACTGTGATCGGGCCGGTGATATAAGAAATTAACGTAGCAACGGAAATAATTTCCGCTAATACACCCCACCCTCTGAACAGGAACAAAAAGATGAACGACACAATCAAGTTAAAGAACATTGCTTGTCGCGGAACGCCGTAAATCGGATGAAGCTTCCCGAATATACTCGGCATGTATTTGTTTTTTTCCATTCCGTAAATCATTCGGGACGTTGTCGCCGTATACGTAATCCCCGTTCCAGACGGTGATACAAATGCATCTGCATATAACACAATAACTAGCCAGTTAATATTCAGCGCAATCGCCAGATCAGCAAAAGGAGAATTAAAATTCAGATGGCTCCAGCCGTGAGCAATATCAGAAGGATTCACAGCTCCAATGAAGGCGATCTGCAGCAGGACATAAATCACTGTCGCAACGAAAAGAGAGCCAACAACCGCAATCGGAATTGATTTCCCCGGATTTTTTGCTTCACCCGCCATATTAATCGGGCTTTGGAAACCGTTAAACGCAAAAACGATACCGGAAGTGGCAACCGCCGTCAGCACACTTGCCCAGCCATTCGGCGCAATGCTTTGACCGCCAGTAAAGTTTTCTCCGTGGAATCCGACAAACAGCAAAGCTCCAATCGTAAGACCCGGAATAATAATTTTAAAAATCGTAATTAATGAATTCGCTTTCGAAAATAGATTGACTGTCCAGTAGTTCAGCAGAAAATAAATGAGAAGCAATACAGAGGCAAATGCTAGTCCTTCCCCAGTCAGCGTTCCATTCTTCACCAAACCGCTTGTCCATTTCGCCCATTCCCAAGGCCAAGAACTCATATATTGAACGGAGGCCACCGCTTCAACCGGAATGACGGACACAATCGCAATCCAGTTGGCCCAGCCCGCAATAAAACCGATAAACGAACCGTGTGAATATTGCGTGTATTTGACCATTCCCCCCGCTTCAGGGAACATAGAACCTAGTTCACTATAAGAAAGAGCAATAAATAAAATGACGACCATTCCAATAACCCATGAAATAATAGCAGCTGGTCCTGCTATTTGAGCCGCACGCCAAGCCCCGAACAGCCAGCCTGAACCGATCATCGACCCGAGCCCGACCATCATGAGGGAAAACGTTCCCATTCTTCGATGCAATTGATTCATATCGTAAACACCTTTCATGTATGATGACATTCTCTTGCTAATTATATTATTATTCTGATTACTTTACTTTGTCAATATTTATCGAATTTTGACTGAAATCTATAATAAGTCAATGTATATTACCTTCCAATACAGGAATGAAGTCACTAGTTTCTTCTTAAATGGAATTTAATGTTAATTCCGATGATAAAAACACAGGTTTAGCAATTTCCAAAACGGGAATGATACAGGAAACACTATTCTTAAAATAGAAAGGAGTATCACCATGAAACAAAAGCTGTTACTTTCAGGTCTCGCTGTTTCAACTGTCGGCATCACTTCTTATCTATTAAAAGACCCGTCAAATCGCCAAAAGGCAAGAGAATTCATTCACAGCATGAAGATGAAAATAACAAAACAGCCCGATATGGAAACGTTCCCAGTTGATAAAGCCGGCCACCCGGACCCGCAAGATATCGAGGATAACAAAATGGTATCAGAAGGCTCCATGTATCCCGTCCAATACTACGATGAAAAAAAGAAGTAATCAAAAAGCTCTCTTCGATAAAGGAAGAGAGCTTTTTGATTTACCTTTTTCGTCTGATTCCGCTCATTACGAAGCCGCTTTCAGGCAATGACGGCATTCTGGCGATACTGTAATGCAGTGATTGTTCCGGAACATCGTATTCAATCTGATGGACGAGGAAATCCAGGCTCGCTTTCATGACTTCAATTGTAATGCCTTCCCCTGGACAGCGGTGGCCTTTTTCGGCGTGTCCCCCGCCTTGAGGAATCATATCAAACGGATTTTCTTCCCGCTCCGCAAATCGTTCCGGCCGGAATTCATCGGGATGATCCCATAGACGAGGGTCGTGGTTCGTTCCATATACATCAAGCAGCACCGATGTGCCCTTCTTAAACTCACAGTTATTCCATACAAAATCTTTTTTGACAAGCGCCCCTAAAAACGGGCCGAACGGATAATATCTGCGGACCTCCTGCACAAACATTTCTCTTTCCCGGCTGTTTCCAGACCGCAGCCATTCCTTGTACTTCGGATGCTCATGAAGCGCCAAAGCTGAAAACACAAGAAAGTAAGAAATGGCGACAATAGGCCGGAGTACATTAATCAGCTCAATGGCTGCCATGCGGGAATCCAGCTGGCTTCCATCTTCTTGTGTGTGAAAAGCCATTTCATGCAGCGCTGTTCCGGGAGTTGTTTTCAGCAAGCCGGCACGAGCATCTTCAATCATGACTTCAATCCACTCTTCCGCACGTGGCCTTGCTCTTCTTCCCTTCCAATGCCGCGGTCCCACAGCACCGAACGCGTCGACCATGTCAATGAAGTCATCCGCTCTCTCTTTGACTTCCGTTTCCTTCAACGGAACACCTGCCCAATAGCACGCTACCCGGCACAGGATTTCTTTTGCTTCTTCAAATAACACAACCTCATCTGCCTTCTCCCATCTTGTGACTGCTGCTTTCCACTCCTCTGTCATCAACTCAGCCAAACGTTTTTGATGCGGCGGTGTCATCAATGACAGAAAAAGCATCTTCCGATGGATATGCGCGCTGCCATCCATTCCCTGAATCGCATTAACACCAAACAGCGATTTCTGCACCCGCTTAGGCAAAGCGTTCTGCCGCTGGAATCGATCCGTATCATAAAACACCTTCGCCGCCTCAGCGCCAGTCATGCAAATAAAGTTTTTTCCCAACAAACGGGCCTGAAACAGATCTGAATTGTAGCGCTCTGTTCTGTTTTTAATAAATAAATACCCTTCCTTCAGCAGTGTCAGACTGTTATCGAGACTTTTGTCATGTGGAATCTGCTCATTCATCCGCTTACCCTGCCTTCCTTTTTACCCTCTATTTTCACGTTATCTTCCGAATATAAACCCAGTGACAGTATTTGTTTGCAAAACCAAATTTAAGCGCTTTTTGATTATTTTTTAAAGGAAGAACAAACGAAAGAGAGAAAAGGTAGTTAATCAAAACAAAGGGGAGAACAAAATGAAAAAATGGATATATGTTGTGCTTGTGCTGAGTATTGCAGGGATCGGCGGCTTCTCCGTCCACGCAGCGTCATCTGCTCATGAAAAACACTTGAATGTCAGCAGAATGAATGTCGATGATGAATTCAAGGATACGGATGGAACCTTCATTCTTCACGATTTACAAAAGGAGCAGACATTTGTCTATAACAGAAAACGGGCAAATCAAAGACAAACTCCGCAATCCACCTTTAAAGTCGTGAACGCTTTAATCGGTTTGCAGGTCAAAGCTGTAAGAGATGAATACGATGTTAAACGATGGGACGGGGTCAAGCGTGAAATCGAATCATGGAACCGCGACCATACGCTTGGCTCGGCCATGCGCGAATCCGCAATCTGGTATTATCAGGCATTAGCGAGAGATATCGGCGAGGAAAGGATGAAATCATGGCTTCATACACTATCTTACGGCAACGAGGATATCAGCGGGGGAATCGACCAGTTTTGGCTGCAAAGCTCGCTCACAATATCTCCGCTGGAACAAGAAACTTTTTTGGAGAAACTGGCTAAAGAGGAGCTTCCATTTGACAAGCCGGTGATGAAAATCGTCAAGCGCATGATGATTCAAGAGGAAGGCGATCATTTCACGCTCTACGGGAAAACCGGAACTCGCCTGACTGATATGGGATTAGGATGGTTTGTCGGATTCATCAAAACAGAGCATGGCTCTTATGTCTTTGTCACCAATGTCGATGATTCCGGCACAAAAGCCAAAAACATCACCGTGGATATCCTGAAAAAGTATGGCCTGATCACATCCTAAATAAAAGAGCCCTGCACGGCAGGGCTCTAAATCTCATGCTCAAAACAATAATGATTCACAAGCTCTTCAATCAAATCATGATCGGGATATTCCCCGTTAAATTCAAATTCGATTTCTTCCACAAACTCTCCTTGATGGTACACATGGATGGCTCCGTTTTGACGGACAACGCTAAACTCCGGCTGAAATGTATATCCGCTTCGTTCAATTGCTCCCATTTCTTACCCGCCTTTCTCAAAGCAGTAATTCATACACCTCGTTTAATTCCTTGGCCCGTTTTTGATCCTGTTCATTCTGGGCATACTTAATTTCTTTTTCTAATACATGGTTCAAAAAAGACATTTCATTATCATCTAAGTCTTTTACAAATTCCTCTTCATTTGCATAACGCTTCGCCAGCATCTTCTTGCAAATACGCTGGCAGACTTCATTTTCTAGATGATTCGAAAGTGATTCGCGCAAATAACCGAGTGTAACATCCATTTCATGAACACCTTTCCTTCTGCTATCTTTACCCTATAGCTTGCTAAAATAGGGAAAATCCATACGCGAAAAATAAAAAAAGAGACATCCGTGAATGTCTCTTTTTTATCGTTATTCAGCTGCTTGTTCGCTTTTTGTCAAATTGGCCTGCGTGCGTTTGCCAATCCCAAACACATAATAACTAATGACCACAAGCGCTAAGAAAATTACGCCTACAATCAGAGAGATACGAGTATCATCGTTAAACCACATGCCAACCAGAACCATCAGCAAGAAAGCAATCGTCAAATAGTTAGTAAAAGGAGCAAACGGCATTTTGAATGGATGTTTATCTAATGCAGCACCCTTCGCTTTTCTGAATCCGATATGGCTGATCAAAATGATAAACCAAGGAATCATCCCTGGGAGCACGCTTGCGCTGTATACATAGACAAAGATCTTCGGCGGCGCTATATAGTTCAGTACAACACCGACAGCCAAACCGATCAGCACCGCAATTGTGCCATACAGCGGCACACCATTGCGTGAAATCTTCTTAAAGAATTTCGGTGCTTGTCCATTGACACCCAGTGTATACAGCATGCGGCCCGCGCTGAAAATACCGCTGTTACAGCCGGACATTGCAGCAGTAATCACGACAAAGTTAATAATGCCGGCCGCTGCCGTAATTCCGATTTTCGAGAACGTAGACACAAACGGACTTCCGAGTGAGTTGAGCTCATCCCAAGGATACACCGTCACGATCACAAAAATAGCACCAATGTAGAAAATCAAAATACGCCAGATAATACTTTGAATCGCATTTCTTAGCGTGTTTTGCGGGTCCTTCGCTTCACCCGCTGTAATTCCGATCAGCTCAACTCCTTGATAGGCCGCAATGACAAGAGACAGTGCAAAGAAGAAACCTGAGAAACCTCCTGCAAAGAAGCCCCCGTGAGACCACAAGTTCGACAAACCGATCGCATCTCCGCCGTTTCCAAAACCGAAGAAAATAATTCCGATTCCCGCAATAATCATCAAGATAATCGTCACGATTTTAATCATCGCAAACCAAAACTCAAATTCCCCAAACGACTTAACAGAAATTAAATTCGCCGCACCAAGAATCACCATTGCCACGATACCAGGTATCCAAGCAGGCAAATCCGGGAACCAATACTTCATATAAGAACCGACAGCGATAATTTCTGACATGCCGACGATAATCCACTGGAACCAGTTGCTCCATGCTGTTATATAACCTGCCATCGGATGAATATATTGATGGCCGAACGTCGCAAAAGAACCTGTGCTCGGCTCGACATACAGCATTTCACCCATCGCACGCATAATAAAAAAGATAAAAATTCCGCATATTGCATAAGCCAGAAGGACAGATGGGCCAGTCCATGAAATCGTGCTGGCAGAACCCATAAACAAGCCAACACCGATTGTACCGCCCAAGGCGATCATCTGAATATGGCGCGCGCCCAGGCCCCTCTTTAATTCTTTATTTGCCACTCCTCTTCCTCCTCCTAACATAAATGAGAAAACAGCAGACCTGCTTGCCTTCACATGAATCAGCGATAACAATCAGAAAATTCAAACTTGAAATTGTTATATAATCTCCTAAATTACTTATTTCATCATAATAAATTTCTCTGGAAAATACAATTGTTTTTTTCAGGTAAACACCTTTGTTCAGAGTTTTGAATCGTTCACTTCTTTTAAAATCTTTTATATAAAAATAATAAAATTATTTGAATATTGAAATTAATAAACCCCTTAGATTCTCATAAAAAATAAGCTGTTCTACATGAACAGCTTACCTAATAATTCACACCCGTTTGACGCTTTAATGCTTCAAGCCACCCGGTATCTCCGGTCCCATAGCTCTTGCTTTGTCCCACATCTCTCAGAGATCCATTGCTGTAATCAATTGATAGGATGAAATCCGGAATGGCATTATACCCGGCTTCCGCGATTTTACTGAGCTCTGAACGATAGTAAGATATAGCATAAGAAGCCGTTTGTTTCTGCACTGGATCTTTTTCAAGTTCTTCTTTATAGACGTCTAATAAGTCACGTCCATCAGGCGTGACATACCGCCCGTCAATCACTTCTAAATCCTTCAAATGGTAACCTGTGACTTCGTACATCTCACGAGCAGCCTGATACTTTTGATAGGCCTCTTCGGAAAATTGTGCTGAATCACTGCTTTGGCTTTTCATGATGTGCAAAAATAGTTCTTTGCTGTTGTCCCCAGATTGCATTACTTGCTCAATCTGCTTAATCAGTGCCTGATCGTCTGACCCGCTTACCCGCACCTGATAGTCAATCGGTGTGATTGTAAACGTCAGCTCTGTCCCCTCTGGAATATGAATATGGTTTCGATTCAACAGCACTTGCAGCTGCTGGTTAACCTGTCCCCGCTGATACACCTTTTCATTCTCAGCTTCCACTTCCCCATGAAATGTGACATTCCGAAACGCAGCATCCTGAAGGTTATAGTTTTGGGCCTTGCCTTTGAATAGCCATTCTGTTTCATTATCGTAAGCGGCCTGTCTTTCTGCAGCTGACAGATCACTTCTGAAATAAGGAGACTTTGAATTTTGGTACTTATCCTTAATATAGCCTAATGGATCAGACTTTGTTTTGTTAATCGCATTCATCCTGCTGTATTTTTCATCTAGTATTTTGATTCTGATATCACTCTCAGATTCATAGGGGTTTTGGCATTGAATCACTGTTTCTTCCCCTGTGTCTGTCACTGTTCGATCATTCGCTGATTGATACACTTTGCTGAACGTCCCGCTGTTTCCCGACACGCTGGTTTTAGAATAATTGAACTGATTGATTCCCCCAGTTGAAGATTGTGACTTAAGCCTGCTGTATGCCTTTTCCAGAACTGCCGCTGGATTTTCAGTCGCATTCTCCCGTTTGGCAGGCGCATTCTTGCTCAATATGTTCTGTGCCATCAGCTGAGTGCGGATAAATTGCCGATTCAGACGCATTGAATTCCCTCCCGAGTATTCTCTCTTATTCTTTTTTATCGGCAAAGATAATGTATATATTAACCTCAAAAAACATTTATTTACACCTAAATCGTTATTATGTATGATGGAAATAAAAGGAGGTTGTTTGCATGGTGAAAAAATGGCTTATTCCATTCGCTGTTATGCTGTCTGTCTTATTCACCTTTACGTATTCGGCATCAGCTGCCGGAGTCACTGCTATCACAGGAAACAATTCATTTGATACCGCAATGCCGATCGGTTATTGGAAATATAAAAATATCGATACAACAATACTGGAAGCTGGACAAGATGAAGCCTATTTCACTTTTACGGCTAATAAGGGAGAAAAAGTATACGTGAGGAGTACATACCAGAGCGCGTATACAGGGATGAAAATTGAAATTTATGATAAGAATAGAATACCTGTTTCTCAAGGGACAGAAGTCATTAACCCTAATACGTTTTCTTCTTTTATTTATGCAAATGCAGACGCCCAAAACACGACAGATACCTTTTATGTGAAAGTGTCACGAGGCACCTATACCGGAAACATGTATTTTACACTTTCAATTGAAGACCGAATCAAATCAGGCAGCGGAACATTCCAATTCAGCGGCGTTGCTGAAAATAAAGGAAATACAAGCCTTAGCCCCTCAGGTTCTGATTCCAGCGTGATCAAGGTTGATTTAACAAACCAATCCGGGATACCGCGTGATGCCATTGTAACCAGAGTTCAGACAACCGCCACTCAAACACCAAGCCAGGGAAATACACGCCACCTGATCATGACGAACGAAAACAACGAATGGCGCCGTGCTCTTGTAAACAGCTCGACTTCAGGGTCTTATGATATCTCTTTGTCAGATCAACTCAGTGTGGCAAAGGTATGGAGTTTTAAATATAATACATTAGCGACAGCCAGATCGACGATGAGCAACGTAAAAGCAAAAATAGATTATGAATACGACGTGACAAAGCAGTTTTAACTTATACCGAGCCGGTTATCCGGCTCTTTTTTATTCTCAGTCTAGAAGGTAAACTATAGTCAGTACAACCAAGGGAAGTGCAGACATGGCATTAAAGCTTCTAAAAAAACTGCTATTTGACCGCCCTCTAAAGAACGGCGTTGTCTTAAATCATCAATACAAAATCGAAGAGTGCCTCGGTATGGGAGGCTACGGTTTGGTTTATTTGTGCACCGATATCCTAACTCAAACACCTTATGTCTTAAAGCAGCTTCGGCCGACAAAAGCGAAAAAGGAAAAAGAGAAAGTCCGATTCCAACAGGAAATAAAACTGCTCAATAGCATTCACCACCCGCAAATTCCGGGCTTAATAGATGAGTTCATCATAGACGGACAGGCTTATTATGTCATGCAGTTCATTGAGGGAGAGAATATAGAAGAATTATTATTTTTTCGAAAACAGCCGTTCACAGAGCTTATGGCATTACAACTGATTTCGCAGCTGCTTGAGATTATAGAATACCTGCATGATCGCCTTATCTTCCACAGCGACATCAGAACGCCTAATATCATCATCAATGACGGCAGGCTCTGCCTCATCGATTTCGGCCTTGCCAAACAATTGACTCCTGAAGAAATGGAGGAAATAAAGGTACGAAAACAGGATGACTTCTTCGATCTCGGAGAAACGCTGTTATTCCTGCTGTACTCTCAATATAAAGGAAAAAAGAAGAAAAACGGCACTTGGCTGGAGGAATTAACACTGACAAAGGAAGTAACCCTGCTGCTGAAAAGATTATTGGGCATTGATGAGGAGTATCAGCACACCGCTTCCATTCGCGAGGATCTAAACCGGGCCATTCAATCGGTCACATAAAAAAACCCTTGTCCCAAAAGCGGAACAAGAACTTTTTTGGATTAACTGCTGCTGTAGCTCCGGCGTTTGTAACGATGACTGCCGCCATAACGGTCGTAGTGTCTTCTTTTGCCCGGGCTGCTGCTGTAGCTGCGATAATGTCTGCGCCGGCTGCTGCTGTAATGCCGGTGTCTGCGATATCGGTCACTAGAACTGCTTGAGAGGTACTTAATCGTTTTGATGATTTTTTTAAACATATGATGTTCACCCCATTTCTTTCTCCCTATTATATAAATTTTATAGGAGAAAGAAAAACATCAGCGGGGTCACTCTTTTGAAAACAAGAACCCCGTTCCGTTATCATTTGTATGCAGCTCATAAGTAATCGCAAGCAGCCTGCATGTATCCTCAATAATCTTTAACCCTAGCCCTTGGTACTCCACTTTCAATAATGTTTTCATATGATGCTCCTTTTCACGCGATATGGAAAGGAGCATCATATGAAAATAAATTTCTAATTTAATTAAACGAAAGTCAATTGTTATTCTCACTAAAATCGAGTTTATTTCTTCTCATTAAAAACCCCCTTTCGATTTTTCTTAAAAAAGGGGGGATGTATAATAGTAGTTCCATATATAATTAGTATGTATTAACTTCAGTTGCATGTGTAAACTCATACCTATTTATTTTATTTTCTAATAAGCGCTTTGCTGTTTCTGATGCATTAATATCTCTAGCTATTACTCTAGCCTTAGAAATATCACCAATTACAGCAGTGTATACGGCAAGACATTTTAAATAGTCTCTATGGTATTTACTGCTTGGGTTGCCGTGAAGGTTTTTAATATCTTCTAAGACAGATCTTAATTTCTCTTTTTTATTCAATTTTTCATACACATCAAATGTGGCTAGAAGAACAAAAATATCTTTAGAATATAAAAAAGTATTTGCTTCAATTAATGCTTCAGCTGCATTTAAGTCTTCATTTAAATAAACTTGGAACTGGATGTTCATCACTAAAGACATACTTTTTGCTTTTTCAGAATCTATCTTTTTAATATCTTCTAATAATATTTTAGCCTTTTCTTTTCGTTCTCCAAAACTAATAGCTTCACTTTTACCATAGGATAAGCATTGAAAATATGCTTGGATATGGTATTCATTACTCCTATTCGATTCATAATTTTCTCTAGCCAAATTCAATGCCTTATCATATTCTTCATTATTATTATAGACGAGAACTAACTCTCTTTTAGCTCTTCCAAATTTAGGTCTTTCGTCAAGTGCTTTTAACAGGCTATTTATTGCATCTGTATCTCTGCCTACGTGTCTATAATAAAAGCCAAATAAAAAGCTGTGTTCCGGTCCATTAATTTTTTGAACTTCGTCTTTAAACCTTCCATCTTTCAATCTTGCCAAAGATGAGCATAAAAAATAACGTATCTCTCTAGCTATATGCTTATCCATAAATTCTTCGTTTTCTAAAATTCTATCTGCTAAATCTACCACATCTTGGTCCCTATCCCTTCTGTCATATAATTCTTTCATTGATTTTAAATAATGAGATGGGATTAGGAATCTACTATCCACATCAAGATTTTCACTTACGGCTTCTCTTAAAGAATAAAATACATCTGATACATCCCTATCATTAACTTCGTCAAATTGATTCATAAAATCTCTAACATGCTTACTTAAAGCTTCTTTAAACTCTTTTCCCATTTCAAATCTTTGCCGTTTAACATAGTTTTTAATTGCAGAATTTAAACACAAGTATTCTCCATTTATTCCTAGATTTTCACAGATTCCGTTTGTTATAAATTCTTCAATAAGAAAATTATATTCATCAGAGTTTTTTATTATTTCAAAAAGCATGCTATAACTAATAAAATCAAAGGTAGCAATCAGCGCCAACAAGTTATATGCTTTTTCATTTTTATCATATTTAGATACCAACCTTGAAACTTTACCATCTGAAAAATCAGTAATTATAGACGTATGCCTTTTTAATTCAGTAATACTATGATACTTTATATAGTCTGCAGTATAAATTATTTCTTTTGGTAAACCTGAAAAAAAAGTCGTAACAAATTTTATATCGTCTTCACTTAACCTTAAATCTAAAAGTCGTATATATCTTGTAAATAAACGACTTCTCTCACTAACAGATAGTTCCGGTACATGGATAGCATGAATCGACTCAGCCTTTGATAAATCTTGGAATTTTGTTCTGTGTTTGCTTATAACACACAAAGTCATCCCATTATTTAAAGCACTCAGTTCATTATTCAAGTTTATAAACCATTCACTTATAGTCCTTGTTGCTGATACAATTGCTCCTTCATCTACAATTAAGAGAATATCTTTTGCATTTTTCATTTCTTGTAACATTTTTAATGCAATTTGAACTTTTTCATCTTGAGAAAGCATAATGAGTGATTTATCTAGACTATCTTGAGATCCAAAACCTATGTCATTTAAAAGCAATATTAAATCCTCTATACTTTGATGTGCATCTAATACTATAGTAGGCATAAAATAACTCTCATTAATAATACTAGATTTAATAAGACTTTTTCTTAATAATGATCGTCTTCCTATTTCATTCAACCCTGACGCAATTAATGAGGTTGGTATAGGTTTATCAAATGAATCCATTCTCTCTTCAATATTATCAATTAAATCATTTCTACCTACAAAAAATGTGTTTTTCTCTTTCATTTTCGGGTTTTTTTCCCACACTAACTCAATTAGTCTATTATGTATTTTTCTTGCCGCAACTGCAGATTGAGAAATGTACCTGATATTGTATGTATCTCTCATCCAGTCAGGAATTCTCTTGTCATCATGTGTTATTTTTTCATCAATTATTATAGGATATATTTTTCTTAAATCATTTTTATCTAATAAATCTTTCGCTTCTAGAATTTCCTGTTTTACCCATGGAGAATCCAATGCAGTATCGGAAATAAAAAGCACGAAAATTTCTGTACAATTCAACCACTTAGAAATCTCTTGCGAGGTTTCTTGACCTTCTTCAAATGTTTTTGCATCATAAACTAAATTATCTAAACCAATCAGTTTAGTTAGATTTTTTACAAGATTTTCTATATAAAACGTTTTATCGTTACTACTATGAGATAAAAAAACTCTTCTCATAAAAGTCCCTCCCACGTTACTTTATTTTCAGAATGTTCAAATTACAGAAGATACGTCAGCACTAAAATCGCATTTCTTAAGAGTGTTAAGTAGGATTTAAATTAAGTAATAGCTTGAATATGATTTATAACCCTTTAGACAATATTAACTAATACTGTTTTTAAGTGCAAACTTTTTTAATACGGCATAAGTATTTTTTCGTGCTCAGTAACACTCTTGGCAAAGTAATACAACTTATCGACATCACAGCCCCGATGCAGTGCAGCGTAGTATGCGATGAATTGCATCGGAGCAGTTATTGAATTTACTTTTTGCAGTACGAATCTGTCATCCGCATCGTTTAGACCTGGGACGCTGGGGTTTACGTGCTGTGTTGCCAATATGAATACTTAAGTACTTTGTTCGATCAAGACAAACTCTCCGTCGGCAAAAATCCTTTTCAACTTCAGTGGGCCTTCTACATGACGGAATTTGAACAGCTAAAAAAACACCCGCTTACGAGCGGATGCTTTTTCGAGATGAAACCATTGAATTTCAAGGATGAAAACAAATCATTGTATTATTGATTAATATCTTTTAGCGCTTGTTTCGGTTGCGAATTGAAAATCAGCAATGATGCAATAATGGCAATCATAACCCCTAACGCACCAACCCAGGTAATCGAGGCCAATGATACGTTTTCCACAAAAACCCCTCCTATTCCTGCGCCGACCGCCATGGCGAATTGCATCATTGACTGATTCATGCTAAGCAAAACACCTGACATTTCCGGTTCTATTGTAGCCAGGTGAAATTGCTGTGTCGGACCGGTGGACCATGCGGCAAACGACCATAATATGAGAATCACCAACACTCCGATATAGGAATGAGTAACAAGTGACAGCAGAATCAGTGTGACGATATGCAACGTCATCCCGCCAACGAGTGTAAAGGGCACTCCCCATTTATCGGTGCTATATCCCCCAAACTTTGATCCAACCAAACTGGCAATTCCAAATATAAGCAAAACACCGCTAAGCAACTTGCCGTTTATACCTGAGATGTTCAAGAGATACGGTGACAAATAAGTGTAAGCAACAGAATATCCCCCGAGCCAGAAGAAAGTGATTGATAATCCCATAGCCACTTTCCGTTTTTTGAAAAGAGCAAGCTGTTGAAGCAAAGGCACAGGCTTATCCCCTTCAGTATGCGGAAGAGTAAAGAAAATAACGACCATTGCGATCAATCCCAACAAAGCAATGGCTCCAAATACAGACTTCCAGCCTAATGCTACTGCTATCATTCTTCCAAGCGGAACACCAATGATTAAAGAAGCGGTAAATCCCATCACGACCGTAGCGATGGCACTTCCCTGCTTCCCTTCCGATGCAATCTTAGCGGCAATCGTTAATGCGGTGACAACCACCACACCTGCTCCCATCGCCATAATGATCCGCGCTGCAATAAACCATCCATAACCAGGCAGTACAAAAGCCAGGACATTACCGAACACAAACAAACCTAGGGCATACATCATCAATTTGCGTCTATCCATACTTGCTGTCAACGCCATAAGTACGGGTGTAGAAAGAGCATATACAAGTGAGAAAATGGTAATAAGCTGGCCCGCGGCAGCTAAAGTGATCCCGAGAGTATGAGCAATTTGATCCAAAATTCCGGAAATGATGTACTCTGAGGTTCCAACTAAAAAGCTGACAATGGCTAAAATATAAATTTTCCAAGTGTTAGACATAAAACATTCACTCCTTAATTATTAATAAACATATCACGAATTATCGATATGTTATTATAAAAAATAAACACATCGTAATATGTCGATATGTATGATATAAAAATAAACATCTTTTGATGTTTATTTTTATATCTCTGTTTTAAGAAAGTCAGCAAGTTTCCCAATGGCTTCTTCATCTCTTTTGTAATATGTGTACTTTCCAATACGCTCCGCCTTAATCAAGCCGGCTCTTAAAAGGATGGTAAGATATTGAGAAGCTGTCGATTGCGTCATTTTCAATTTGTCTGTTATTTGACTGACACATACCCCGATTGTGTTCATATCAATCCCTTCATGGGGTGCAAAATGACGATCGGGCTCCTTCAGCCATTGTAAAATTTGCAGCCTTGATTCATTTGATAAGGCTTTGAATACTTCAATTGGTTCCATATGGATTATTATATCGTTATATTCCGATATGTCAACCCGTTTTTTGGATATTTTTAATTAAAGGTTTATCTCTGACTAATTCCGTGAAATGAAACTGAAGACAGCATATCAATTTTGTTCACCGCTTAAATTTATCATCAAGCTTTACGAAATTGGTCTCATAATCAACTCACAAAACACTTGGAGGAACCCAGCAGGTGACAAGGATGTTTTCAAATATTGTTCAAGTGACTAATCACCAGCATCAAATTCATGTATTTAAAATAGATGTGAAAAAACATCCGCTCATAACAACAGCGGATGTTAGATCTTTCGACAGGAATAACAAAACAGTGTACTATGAATTGACATCTCTTTATGTCAGCTTAGGTTATGAATAAAAGTTATCAATGATGCCATAATTGTAAAACAAAAGAATCGGCAGTTCTTTATGTTCAATTCACAACAAATTCCATACCGTCAAAACATTTATTTTCTTTAGATTATAAGATCTTTTCCAAATTTTTCTCCAGATCATTACATAATTTAAACACCATCACTCGTTCACCTGTCCGGGAACTTAAATCAGTATGAAAACTTTTCACTTTTTCTCCGGTTATTTTTAAGATAATATCCTTAAGGCCTTCTATACCTGATTCGACTAACTCCGAACGAGTTTGTTTGATAGATAACATACCCTCTTTTGATCCACAAACTACATATTCGGCTGGTGTTAAAATCCCTTTTAAATTGACGATGATCATGTCCCGCAGTATATCAGTCTTAACAGATACAGACCCCCGCCCAAGATAATCCTTCTCCCATTGAGTGATGGACTTACTGATCTCTGATTCAATAGAACCCTTAGACTTTTTCATATCTAATACATCTCCTGAGCAAAAAAATTGGCATATTCTATTTGTGATTTCGTCTCATTAATATTCTCTTACAACATATCCTTCATATACACCTTCAATATCCAAATCAGTTTTACCGTTTCTTGTGACCACTATCATTTTGGATAACATATTTTCTTCCATCATAGAGTAGACATGCAAAAATCGAACATTTCCTGAATGGGTTTCCTCAACTTCTTCATAAGACTTTAGATGATAAAAATCAATTGCTTTTCTAATTAGTTTTTTCATACATTCCATATTTTCACGATCAAACGAGTTCATTTCCTCTATTGTTTTCGTGACAAAATCAGTTAAATTAGCGCTCATACAATCTCCTTAGAACTGCTTTCTCCATATATAGGTGCGTTTAGAAGTTGAACCTGTATTTCATCGTGACAAGCAATGATCAGGTATGGCTTGACCTGTTTTAGCATCAGGACCCTCCATAATTGAGGGTTTTCCATCCTTATGATGAACGAGTAAACCTCGAACTTTAACATGTGACGGCACTAGTGGATGATGTCGAATCATATCAACACTTTTTTCAATGGTGTCACTGCTATTTTCATTTAGCCATTCATCGACCGTACCACCAAAAAATTCAGGCTTGCAATTTTGAAAGAGATAATCCAATGTTTGTATTTTATCTTTCATTGTTTCAAGTTGAGTTAGTCCATTACCTGCGGAAGTCTTCTTATCTTTTGTTCCTACTACAAAAATCTCCTCAACATCTTCCTGGTAAATCGCAAAAATAACAGACCTCATGATTTCTCCATAAGGATGTGAAATACCGGCACCATAGCTTTGTATAGTCAACATATTCTCTGCAGAAGTGTTAGTCGCTTCTTGTAAAATAGGCTCCAAACCGTTTTCAATATCCGTCAAAAATAATACTTTTTTATTTTGGTTTACATTCATACAGCACACCTCTTCCTTATGTTTATCATTTTTATTTTGAATAACAAATCCATTTGATAAATGCTTAGATTCATCATTACCAGCTTTCCCAACATCCTTCTGGATCAATATTAGCCAGTCGGACCCATCCATTTTGAACTTTTTGCAGAAATGCTGAGTCATTATTTAATAACCGTTCTACATATTCTCTAGGTGCCTGGATGAGTATCAATAAACGAAGAGGAGAATGATAGGCCTCGTGATCTGATTCCATGACGGATTGCCAAGGCAGTCCGGCTAACAAGTCGCTTGCATTCCCCTGCATAACGCCGAGACCTGCAGTAACGGTTTGAGTTGCTTTATTTCCGCTGCCATAATAATGAGGCGCTACCGTTGATGCGTAATATTGTAAATTAATCCATTGGGCTACAGTTCCAGGTCCTGCAATAATATTTGCTAGGAGTTCACCGCTTTCATCCTGCTTCCAATCATAATTATGGAGAAAGGCTCTGCCTTCCAAATCACAATCCTGAGTTAGTTCACGTTTACCGATAATAAAAGCGGCATTACGAGCCAGTCCCCATTCCGGACGTATCTCACTCCAATCTTCCGCAAATCGGTTTGCCTCAGCCTTCGGATTTTTTAGCTTCGATTGGAAATTCGGTAATTGGGCTAGACGTTCTGCGTTTACATGATGTCTCACTTTCGGCATAACGGCTTCAATTTGTTCAAATGCTTCTTGTGCAGCTTCGGAAAGCTCTGGTACATAAAGCCAATGTAATTCATCTACTGTTGTATTATGTTCAGCTGCTGCAAAAACCGTATCCTCAGGAATTTTAATTCCTTCAGCTAAAAGAGCTTCTCGTACCTCTGATAGATTACATAAAGCAGCTAAAACTCTTGCATTGAATCCACCGGCCGCTCCACCGCAGGCACCACAATCAAGGGCTGCAGAATAAGGATTATTAGTACTTTGACTGCCATGCCCGCAAATTACGACCAATGGTGCGATGTTCTCTGTTAACCCCATCATTTTTAATGCTTGGCGAGCATAGTTCACTTTTTCTTCATCAGTAAAACCCACGGGTATTTCTGCCTCTGTAGCATCATGGTGAAGCGAGAGTTTTGTATCAGGTTTGCGCAACCAAGCCTCACGGAGATTACGAATGAAACGACCCGCCTTTCTTGGCACAAAGCTACGGGCTGCCATTTGCAGAGTAAGCCAAGGTCCGCTTAGCTCAGGCAGTAGTAAGCTCGAAAGCGCATTCTGCTTCATCGTTTTAAAGGTATGGCTTAAAGAATGAATTGCTTGCTTCCGTTGATTGTATTTTTTGAATACATCCTCATCTGCGAACTCTTTTATTTTATTTTGCGGTTTTTGTATGATCGGCAAGGAAGCATGACTGTGTTTACTGCCAAGTTCACAAGTTGCAATCGGCACCCCGAAGAAACCAGCAATACCAATCGTTTCAAACGGGCCTTCTTTTTCTAGTTGACGACGAAAAGGTTCTGATCGTACATCGATGCAGAATGCTAATTGAGCTAATGCAGATTTTTTACCGCCGGTTTCACGTTGTTTCGAGATGATCTTCTGGCTTAATCGATCAGTGTACGTTTGTTCCCAAGCTTCTAACCAAAGTTTCTTGCGAAGTTTCTCATCAAAGCTGTAGGCAAATGATAAATATTCGTTTTGTTCAATGGCCGTCATCTGTGACCATTCTTCTAATGTAAGCCCACCCCAATGAATCCAAGCTGCTATAAGGGGAGCAATTGAAATTTTTTTCTTAGATCGTTCATTAGTCAAAGGTAAGTATGGCTTTATAAGAGCCCACTCCATGGATATTCGAACCGCTAAATATTCTGTTAGGAGTGCATGTTCGTGGCTCGATTGCTGGGAGCGCCAAAGCATCATCCCTGCCCATCCAGGTAATGAAAGTAAATGACCTTCAAGATAAGTCTGGATTTCTGACTCTGGGATTTCTAGTGCGAATAAAGCTTCCTGTAAAGCCAAATGTGCCTCTTTCGGCCAACCTTTTACCCTTTCTCGCTGCTTTTTACTAAGTGCTGGATCATATTGAATGAGATGCTGCCAAGCACGATAAAAACCTTCCTCACGATTAGGCATTGTCCAGCCTGCTTGAGAGTCATCAAGATATAATTTACTCCACTTAATGACATGATGATCTAGTATATTGACTAGCCTTTCACCATCTTGATTCTCTATATACGAACTTAGTGGTTGCATAAACACATTCTCGATATGATCCAATCCACTACATTCACTTACTAATTTCTCCAGCTCATGTGATGATAAAAGGTCGGAAGGCAGGGGATCTAACTTTAATGCAGCATGACAAAATCGCTCTGCCACGTCCCGTGGGATGTGATAGGAATGTGAATCAAGCCAACGCTGCAGCCCCATTTCCACAAAATCTTCATCAATCTCACCTTTATTCTTTGCTGAACGGATCATAGACGCACTAGGGTATATATCAACATCGCGAGTGTTTTTCAACCAACTTGCAACCTGATCAAAAGGTTGGTTTTCAAGTCCCATCCACGGATTACGTGCAGCAAATGTAGAAATAGGCCAAAGTGGCGCAATCACTCGGCTGGCAGATGTAATGAAAACGTTAAGATCCCTTTCTTGAACATCAATATCTGTATCTATCTTGTTTACATTATCTTTCGTTAATACTGATGTAATGCCCATCTCAGATTAGCTCCTTATGAAATATATTGTTTAAGGTAGTCTGGGTGACTCTCTACTGACTTTGGTTTTGCTTCACCTAATCGAACTAACCAAAGATAGAGTACCGCGAAAAAAACGGAAGAACGATGACGAGCAACCCACGTACCTAAAGCACTGCCAAATAGTAAGAGACATACGACAATCATGACAGCTGACATTGGAGGTTGAACACTTTGAAAAATGGTTGTATGCAGCCACTTATAGAAAAGGTTATGAATGATAAAATATACGAGGGCTGCTCCTCCTAAAACAGTTAAGCCGGCAATTCGGCCAATTCGGCCTTCTCCAAAAGCGACAAGCTGAGTCCAAGAAACGGACAATGACCACCCTAAGATCAGCGCACTGATTAAGTGATACCCGTCTCCAGGAGCAGTGAGCCAAAAAGCAACACCTATAACTAAGGATAAAATCCGACCAGCCATGACCCATAAATAGGATGTTCTTTCATTAGTACGAGCCGATACTTCATGACGCCCTACTGCTGAACCAGCTTGTAGAAACAACGTAGCCTTGAATAAACCATGTAAAATAAGATGAATAATGGCTGCTATATAGGCGCCTAATGCACACTGAATGAGCATAAACCCCATTTGTCCAATCGTGGAGCCTACTAACTGGCGTTTATAATCAACCTGGACTAAACTAATTCCAGTTCCAATCAATACAGAAATGCCAGCAAGCAGAAGTAAGATAATCGAAGCGATACCACCATGAAATAGAGGTGAAAATCGAGTTAGTATTATTCCTCCTGCATTTACTAAACCTGCATGCATAATCGCAGAAATAGGGGTTGGAGCAACAATAGACTCAACCAACCATCTTTGGAACGGCCATTGAGCTGCAGGAATGATCACCGCCAGTACAATCAATAGCTGAATCCCTGTTCTCTCCCATTCTCCCAGCCCAGCTAAACTTTCATTTGTTACAACCAATGATAACTGCCATTGACCTGTGGCATGAAAAAGCCACATCATCGCAAAAAACAAAGAAAACCAACTTAACAAAAATAACCGGCCAGAAATTTTGGCTGCTTCACTAGCCACTTGCCAAGCACTGTTTAACCTTATAAGTAAGGTTAAACCAACAAGAGTTGCTCCCCAAAATAGAACCATCAAGCGGAGATCACCACTTAACCATGTCATTGAAGCAGCTCCTGTTGTGAAAGTAAAAAGCGTAAAATATTTTCGATAAGATCGATCCCCCATTAAGTAATGTACAGAAAAACGCTGAATGATGAATCCAATTGCAAGAACAAAGAAAGTCATTAAACAAGCTAAGGAATCTAAGTGCCAAGGGCCAACATTTCCACTCACACCACTATTGGCAAGAATCAGTAAGGAAACCAAAAGTGGTAAAGCCAAGATCCCAATATGAATGCGAACAAAACTCAAGGGTACTCGCGGATGTAAAAACAATAGTCCACTAATCCCAGAAGTCATAAGCATAATAAAAAATAATGTTAATAATGATGACAAACTCAGCGAAACTAACATTCTAAATTCTCCCTTTTTTAAAACTCATTATTGGTCAAAAGACCTTTCAATCAGATCATATTTGTCTATTATTTATTTCAATTTTTATTTATCTCTATTTTTTTCCAACAAAAAAGCCGACAACTTCAAAATTTCAATGATTATGTTAGATCATTGAATCCTGAAAATTGTCGGCTTCACTTCAACTAACTTCAGCGAAGTTTTTTGAAGTGCTACCTTATTATTGGTCTTTACTTTATGCTATGTTTTCATTTCCTTTAATATAGTCCTGATTATCAAATAAATCGACTCATGTTCTCTTCCTTTTTTATTAGGATACTTTTTCATCCTATCAATATTTAAAATTAAATATGAAAAGAATGCTAAAGGCCTACATATTTTAAAAGGAAAAATAAACATCTGCATCGATTATTAAGTTACGTATAAGATATGCTAAATTTTAAAAGTTGTCAAGTTTATCAGTAAACTGGTCTTTACTTTCCTCTAAAAGAATCCAACCCATTATAGATGATTCACTTTCAATGAGGAACATCCATTTCAGATGAAGCTCGCTTTTCCAGATCGAGGAGCAGTGTCTTCATTTCAAATCCGCCCCGATAGCCAGTTAATGAGCCATTCTTTCCTATTACACGATGGCACGGTACAGTAATTAATACCGGATTAGCCCCAATAGCCGCGCCTACAGCACGAACAGCTGCTGGTTTATTTATATCATTTGCAATGTCGGAATAGGATTTCGTCTGTCCATAAGGAATTTCACAAAGTGCATTCCAGACTGCTAGCTGAAATTGCGTACCGGCGTACTCAACTGGAACAGTAAAGTTTTTCCGCTTTCCTTCTAGATATTGAGTGATTTCAACGGCATAGGGTTCAAGCTTATCATCATCTTCAACAAGAAGACTTCCCGGAAAGCGTTTCCTAGCCCATTCGAACAATTCCTCGATTGGTTTGTTCTGTGAACCTACAAACACAAGCCCCTTTAAAGTTGAAGCAATATAAAAATTCCAATCCTTGAACATTAGTAAAGACCAATAAAGGGTTGGTTTATTTGTTTCCATTGTATGTTTCCTCCATTTTACTCATTTGACGAAATTGTGCTGGTGTCTGTCCAGTTTTCTTTTTAAATAAAGTAATAAAATAAGGCGCGTTAGCTATACCCACACATATAGCGATATCTCCAATCGCTTTATTTGTCTGAATCAAATACTTTTTAGCCGCGTGTACTCTAACTTGTTGTATATACTCAACCAGCGTAATGCCTTTAATTTTTTTAAATGTTCGATGCATATGATACGGACTCCCATGACAAATATCTGCTAACGATTCTAGCGTTAATTTTTCTGTGAAATTTTTATCAATGTATTCAGTAATTAAATCAACCCACTCGCTATCAGGCATTTTTTCATTAGTGGGCTTGCAACGTTTACAAGGGCGAAAATTTGCGCGGAGAGCTTGTTCTGCGTTTGGAAAGATACATACATTTTCTTTTTTCGGAACGCGAGATTTACAGGATGGTTTACAGAATACCCCTGTCGATTTTACAGCGTAGAAAAATTGATTATTGTACGCTGCATCATTATTTATAATTGCTTGCCACTTTTCATCTGTTATTATTTCTGCATCATTCGAAATTCTATGATCATGGCTCTCTTTATGTCCGTTATTGATACTATCCGGCATTTATCTCACCTCTCCTTACATGGCTCATCTAATTCATTTTGAATTGAATCTCAATTTAAATTTTCGACACGCGTTTTTTATATCTTGGGCCATTTTTATATACTCCCGTTTAGCATTCTTGATAACTACACTATAACCTCATAAATAGAAAAAAATAAGATGGTTAGAATGTAATAGCAAGATAACAAAATGAGTAAAGATGATTATGTGATAAACTAATTTCAACCAGCGTGAGTTTTCTTATAATTATTTAAGATAAGGAGAAAGAAAAAGTGACATGGCATGAACTCAATGATGTTATCGTCATTACATTACCTGAAATATTCGACATGAATGCGAACCTAGGCTACCTAACCAGGGAAAAAAATGAATGCATGTATGAAATAGAGAACAATATCATTACAAAAGTTATAGCCATTGGGAAAATTCGGTCCTTAGTGCAGGTAAGCGTAATCAATAATAAACAAATGATTGTTCAATTCCTAAACGATTCTAGACCTGTTGAGCAGTGGAAACGGGAAGAGATTGTAAAATATATTCATGAATGGTTTGATCTTGATAACGATTTAACTCCATTTTATGAAATGGCAAAAGCAGATCCATTACTTAAAATGCCTGCCCGAAAATTTTATGGGTTGCGAGTGATCGGCATTCCCGATTTATTTGAAGCTTTATGTTGGGGAGTTTTAGGGCAACAAATTAACTTAGCCTTCGCGTACTCCTTAAAGAAGCAATTTGTAGAAGCATTTGGCGATTCTATTGAATGGAATGGTAAAAAGTATTGGGTGTTCCCACCGTACGAGCGAATTGCACGGTTAACCCCTACCGACCTGGCAGATATTAAAATGACGGTGAAAAAAAGTGAATATATCATTGGAATAGCCAGATTAATGGCAAGTGGAGAATTATCGAGGAAAAAATTAATGAAAATGAACTTTAAAGATGCTGAAAAAAACTTAATTAAAATACGAGGAATCGGTCCTTGGACAGCCAATTATGTTCTAATGCGCTGCCTTAGGTTCCCGACAGCTTTTCCAATCGATGATGTGGGTCTAATTCGTTCGATAAAAATATTACGTAATATGAATCGAAAGCCTACGAAAGATGAAATCTTAGAAATATCGTTTTCATGGAAAAAATGGGAGTCATACGCTACCTTTTATTTATGGCGTGTCCTTTACTGAATCATTTCAACTTAAACCGGAATGTACTCAATAAAAAAAGGATGAACTTTAAAACCTAATCTCACAAGTACATTGTAAGTGCGACTTCTAGAATTCTTTTGCCTTTATTAATTGACAATAAAAAAACACGTTATCATTCCAATAGGCTCTTCGATTTTCGGATTTCTAGCATGCTAAATTCCAACTGCTATCAAAAGCGTATCTTAATGAGGAACTGCTCTCTTATATCTGTATTAACATTAGAAAACTCAGTTAGGCAAAAGCAGTTTCTCTCCAAGTCTTAATGACTTTTAACCTCGTTAACCGACCTAATGTGGAAACATCTTAAATCTATAGCCATGGCCGATAGATAGTCGAGTCCTGTACCATCACCTTCTTTAATCCATTTTTCCACTGTAGACGTTCTTTCTCTTTTGGACATAAAAACACCCCTTTAGACAATCTTATCCAAAGGGGTTAAACATTTATTACTCCACAGTAACACTCTTCGCAAGGTTACGCGGTTTATCAACATCACAGCCGCGATGCAGTGCAGCATAGTAAGCGATCAGCTGCAATGGAACAACAGATACCAACGGAGCAAGCGCTGGGTTTACTTCCGGCAGTACGAATCTGTCATCCGCATCGTCTAGGCCTTTCAGTGAGATGATGCATGTGTTTGCTCCGCGAGCGGCAACTTCTTTGACGTTTCCGCGGATGCTTAGGTTTACGTGCTCTTGAGTTGCCAGTGCGAATACTGGTGTTCCTTGTTCGATCAAGGCAATCGTTCCGTGCTTTAGCTCACCGCCGGCAAAACCTTCTGCCTGGATGTAAGAAATCTCTTTCAGCTTCAGTGCGCCTTCGACACATACGAAGTAGTCAAGGCCGCGTCCGATGAAGAAAGCGTTTCTGGATACAGTCAGGTATTCACGGGCGATCATTTCCATTTCGTCTTTCTGGTCGCATAGAGCTTCCATTGCGTTTGCAGCGATACCGAGTTCTTTGACGAGGTCAAATCCGATATCGATGCCGTTTTTGTCAGCAGCCACAGAAGCAAGAACCGCAAGAACTGCAATTTGTGCAGTGTATGCTTTCGTTGACGCAACAGCGATCTCAGGGCCTGCATGAAGCAGCAATGTATAGTCAGCTTCACGAGAAAGCGTTGATCCAGGTACGTTTGTGATTGTCAGGGCTTTGTGTCCGAGTGCTTTGACTTGAACGAGAACCGCGCGGCTGTCTGCTGTTTCTCCGCTTTGAGAAAGGAAAATGAAGAGCGGTTTCTTAGACAGAAGCGGCATGTTGTAGGAGAATTCACTCGCTACATGCACTTCAACCGGCACGTTTGCCCACATTTCAATATATTGTTTACCGACAAGTCCTGCATGGTAGCTTGTTCCGCAGCCAATGATATAGATGCGGTCCGCTTCCGCTACAGCGGCAGCGATATCGCCAGGCACAGACAGCTTGCCGTTTTCATCTTGATACGTTTGGATGATTTTGCGCATAACAACAGGCTGCTCATCCGTTTCTTTCAACATGTAGTGAGGGTACGTGCCTTTTTCGATATCACTGGCATCAAGCTCAGCAATATAAGACGCACGTGTAATCACGTCACCATCAAGGTTTTTGATGACAACTTGGTCATCAGTGACGATAACCATTTCTTTATCCATCAGCTCTACGTATTCGTTGGTTACTTGAAGCATCGCCATTGCATCAGATGCTACGACGTTGAATGTATCTCCAAGACCTACTAATAGAGGGCTTTTGTTTTTCGCTACAAAAATCGTTTCTCTGTTGTCGTTATCGAATAAAGCAATTGCATAAGAGCCTTTTAACAGTGTAAGTGTTTTGCGGAACGCTTCTTCTGTCTCAAGTCCTCCATTGACGAATTGCTCGATTACTTGAACGACTACTTCTGTATCGGTGTCACTTTTGAGCTCTACATCTTGCAAATACTCTTGCTTCAGCTGAACATAGTTCTCGATCACGCCGTTATGAACAAGTGTAAAGCGTCCCAGTGCGCTTTGATGCGGGTGAGCGTTCAGATAGCTTGGTTCGCCGTGTGTAGCCCAGCGAGTATGCCCAATTCCGGCTTTCGCTTCTACATTGGCATCCACAACTTCACGAAGATCTGCAATGCGTCCTTTTTCTTTGAACACATGGATTCCCTGTTCGTTGGCAACAGCAATACCAGCAGAGTCATAACCGCGATACTCAAGCTTCTCTAACCCTTTTAATAAAATTTCCTTCGCATCAAGCTGACCGATATAACCTACGATTCCACACATATTTTTCTTCCTCCTAAGATTGTAAAAGGAGACGAAGAAAGTCAAATTTCAAGGGGACTTTCAATCGTCCCCTCCTACATGTTTTTTGGAAGATCATGTGATTTCTCTTTGTTCAAGGAGTCACCCCCTTGGTTTGAAGAAATCCTTACGGCTGTGATCTGCACACTCAGCCGGGAGGCATCCGCCGAAAATTCGATAACCTCCATCCTCGTCAACTAAGCCTTTTTCCGGGCGCTTAGTTCGGGCGCTATAATTATAGGTAAAGCAATAATCCCGTCTTCTTTTCCTATTGAGAAAATAAGAACAAGACAAGCTTGATTTTACAACATGTGGCATAAACGGTCAATTGTTTTTTAAACAACTTTGCCGTATGTCTCACAATTATCTTATGTAAACCTCGCTTGTCTTGTTCACTCTCTGATAATAGACTTCGTTACTCTAATCCCATTTCTGACCGGACGACTTCAACAATGCGATTGACATACTCATCGCACAGCTCTTTCGTCTTCGCTTCAGCCATGACACGGACGAGCGGTTCAGTTCCTGAAGGGCGCACCAAAATCCGGCCGTCGCCGTTCATTTCTTTTTCAACTTCAGAAATAACTGCTTTTACTTTTTCATTTTCTTCAACTTTATATTTATCAGTCACTCTCACATTGACTAACAGCTGCGGGAACTTCTGCATTTCAGCTGCAAGCTCTGACAGTGGCTTGCCTGTGGCTTTCAAAGTGTTCATCAGCATAATAGCAGACAATAATCCGTCCCCTGTCGTGTTGTAATCAAGGAAAATAAGATGTCCTGACTGCTCTCCGCCGACGTTGTAGCCGTCTTTTTTCATTGCTTCTACTACGTAGCGGTCGCCGACAGCTGTCTGTACGCTTTTGATGCCTTCTTTTTCGAGCGCCTTATAGAAGCCGAGGTTGCTCATCACGGTTGAAACCAAAGTATCATCCTTTAAACGGCCCTCTGATTTCAGATGTTTTGAGCATATGTACATGATTTGGTCGCCGTCTACAATATTTCCTTTTTCATCGACAGCAATCAGGCGGTCGCCGTCACCGTCGAATGCAAGGCCGAGATCCGCGTTTTTCTCTTTGACAAACGCGCTGAGCGCTTCGGGATGAGTCGAACCGACGCCGTCATTAATGTTTAATCCGTTCGGGGAAGTCCCCATTGTAGAAACATCTGCATCTAAATCAGCAAACAGGTGTGTCGCCAAGGATGACGTTGCGCCATGGGCACAGTCCAATGCCACATGAATGCCTGTGAAATCTTCATCAGCTGTCTGTTTTAAGAATTGCAGATATTTTTGTCCGCCTTCAAAATAATCGTTTACAAGTCCAAGGTCTGCTCCGACAGGTCTTGGCAGCTTATCCTCAGGTTCGTCCATCAGGCGCTCAATTTCAGCCTCTTGTTCATCAGAAAGCTTAAATCCATCTCCCCCAAAGAATTTGATGCCGTTATCCTGCACTGGGTTATGAGAAGCGGAAATCATGACGCCCGCCTCTGCATCCATCGCTTTTGTCAAATAAGATACACCTGGTGTAGAAATGACGCCCAGACGCATGACTTCTGCGCCAATGGATAAAAGTCCGGCGACAAGGGCTCCCTCCAGCATATGGCCGGAGATGCGTGTATCGCGGCCTATCAGCACTTTTGGACGTTGTTTGTCTTTTGTCAGCACATAACCGCCGAAACGTCCGACTTTAAAGGCCAGCTCAGGTGTAAGCTCACTATTGGCGACACCTCTTACACCGTCTGTTCCAAAATACTTGCCCATTTTATAATCGCTCCTTTTTTATTCCGATGAGGATTGTGAATTCTCAGTGGATTCATCCTCATCCTGATCTTGGTTTTGATCTTTATTTTCGTCTTGGTTTTGATCGTTGCTGTTTTTATCAGTGTTCTTTGTATCTTCTTGCTGATTGTTCTTTTGATCATTTGTTTGTTTATCTGTGTCATCCTGGTTCCCTGATGTATTGCTGCTGTTATCATTCGTTGATGTATTGCTTTTCTTAGACGTCAGCTTGATTTTGGCGTTTTTCCGCCCCAAGGACCAAGTTACATTCTGTGGCCCGTTCACTTCAAGCTTCACGCTATGCTCCCCGTCCTCTAAATCTGAAACATTCACATACAATTCAATATCTGATTTTTTCAGCTTTTTTATATTCGCGGGAGAGCCTTTAGCCGTTACATCTATCGCTTGTGATTCAGGATCAAGAAATTCAATGTTTTGTGAGCTGCTCAGCCCTACAGTCTTGATAGGGACATTCTCGAACTTCTGATCCGCTTCACTATCGACTTCTATATGCAAAGTCACCTTTGACGGTGAGATTTTTTTGACACCGTCAGGAAGCGGAATATCTGCCTCGATATCGGAATCCTTGTTAATTTTACTTAAATCTAAGCTGACGCCGTCAATAAATTCAAGAGAATCCAACACATCCTGTGAGCCGTAAACCGTTACCTCACTGGGGCTGGATTCAATATTCGCTATGCTGACACCGTCAGGAAGGCTTCCTGTCCGTTCAATTTTAAAGGGCACTTTTTTACTCGGGCTTGTCACCGGAACGGTAATCTTGATGACCGAGGGCTCCACGTCGACAGGAAGCGCGTTTCCGTCTTTATCATAGACAGTCACTTTCGCTTCCTTTTCAATCGTTTCATCTGCGTTTTCCAAATTCACTGAAGCTTTTACAAGAGAAATATTATCGATGACATTTTTCGATCCGGTAATCTGCACATTTTTCGGACTGACAATCGGCTGCTCCGGAGAATAGCCTTTTTTCATCTTGCTTTTGTTGTAGTACTCCACTTTTACGGGAAAACTTTTGGTCGTCCGTTCCTGAATGGTCACTGTCGTAACAGACGGATTAATTGAGATTGTCAGCCCATCCGACACGTTTTTGGCCTTAAGCTCAACCTTATGTGTGCCGGTTTTCAAATGTTCCATATCAGCATATATTTCAAAGTTCTTGGTCTGCCGAGCCTTTTTCACGGCGCTTGTCGAGCCTTTTATCGTGACATTAACCGTTTGCGGAACACCCGTCACGACGTAATTTTCATCATCATAATACGCTTTAACCGGAATATCAGTCAGAGTTGCTTCATCAGTTGTTGATGTCGGAAAGAAAGATTCACCCGGTTTTTTCGGAGTCGGTGCTTGGTTGCTGTTAACCGCCACATAAAGCAAGAGCGCGAAAAGCAGAGCAATGATTTTCACAGCCCAGCGGTTGTTTAAGAATTTATCCATTTTTCTTGCCCCTCCAATACCAGCGGTTAGAAGAAGTGTCTCTGGTGTTTTTCTTAAACTCGGCTTCAAGCATTTCTTTCAGCGCTTCTTCTGTAAGCTCTCTGTGAAGGTCGCCGTTCTTTGCCACACTGACGCCGCCGGTCTCTTCAGACACAATAATCGTCAAACTGTCTGTTACTTCACTGATACCGACAGCCGCTCTGTGCCGCGTGCCCAGTTCTTTTGAAATAAACGGGCTCTCAGAAAGCGGCAGATAACAGGCGGCCGCGGCAATTTCATTATTTTTCATAATCACCGCACCGTCATGAAGCGGGGTGTTTGGGATAAAAATATTGATCAGCAGCTCAGAGCTGACTTTGGCATTCAGTGGTATGCCGGTCTCAATATAATCACCCATTCCAGTATCCCGCTCAATGGTCAGCAAGGCGCCTATACGGCGTTTCGCCATATAATTGATCGCTTTTGTAATGGCCTCAATCGTTTTCTGCTGCGCTTCTTCAACAGGTGTGCCGCTCCTCGAAAAAAAGCGGCCGCGGCCTAGCTGTTCAAGCGCTCTTCTCAGCTCAGGCTGAAAAATAATAATAATTGCTAAAAATCCCCATGTTATCGCTTGGTCCATCAGCCATTGAAGTGTGCTGAGGCCCAAATATTGGCTGGCCATACGAACAAGCACGATGACTACAATTCCTTTTAACAGCTGAACCGCTTTCGTGCCGCGTATCACCATAATCAATTTATATATCACATACCAAACAAGGAGAATATCAACGGCATTGCCGAGGTACTGCAAAAAAGGGATATCCTCAAAAGCCATTTCCTCGTCCTCCAAGATTTCAGTCATTTCGTATTTTGTGTTTTACGTGTTACGCATATGTACTTTACATAGCGAGCCCATTATACCACATTTCGATTTAGCAAGTGAAATGTGCCAGCCCTCTCAGCCCGCAAAAAAAGAGCAAAGCGGCTAACGCGCTTTACTCTTCTCCCTTCGGACTGAATGCATCGAGTACACTTTTCCCCGCAGACTTCATCTTGTACCATGTCCAGTCGAATAACTGATTGATTTCTTCAATCTGACCGGTGACTTGTCCAGCAGAGGCCATATACTTTTCGCCGTTTACGACGGTTACATCCCCGTCTATTTTACCTTTAATAATCAGCTTGCCGTTTTTAACAGTGACATCGCCTTTGACCGTCTCACCTTCTGGCACGGTTACAGTATGGTTATGAACCACAAGATTCGGCTGCTTGGACACGCTGAAATTGTGGTCATTATGCCAGCTGTTAAAAAAACCCCCGCCCATCAAAATGATGAATACCGCAGCAGCTGCGATAACGGGATGGGTTCTGAACCATCTTTTTACAGAAGCTCTTTTCTTCTCCTTAGGCAATTTTGCCATGACATTAGCGGTAAAATCCGCGGGGGCTTCGACATGCGATGTGCTCCGTACGAGCGCTATGGATTTCTCCATCTCGTAAAAATGCTTTCTGCATTTCTCGCATGTCTCCAGATGTTCATTTAATATGTGTTCATCTTTTGGAAGGATATCTCCATCAAGATGCATATGCATAAGCTGCACAATTTGTTCAGGACAGCTCATTTCATCACCCCACTTAAAGATCCCTTAATTGTTTTCTAAGAGCCTCTCTGCCTCTGTGAATCCGCGTTTTCACAGTCCCCACAGGAATGTTTAGAATCTCCCCGATTTCAATTAATGAGAGTTCGTCAATATACTTTAATACGATGACTGTTCTGTATTTGTCAGGAAGCTTTAAAATTTTCTGCTGTATCGTGTTTGAGAGCTCCAGCGACACAACTGCATCTTCAGGCAAAACACCATCTGCGGCGATTTGAGAATACATGGTCAAGCCTTCCGTACCAGCCACCTCTGCATCGAGGTAATAATCCGGCTTCTTTTTGCGAATGCGGTCAATGGTCAAATTGGTCGCGATTCGATAAAGCCAAGTTGAAAATTTCCGGTTAATATCAAAACTGTCGATATTAACGTACGCTCTGATGAAAGCTTCCTGTGCAATATCCTCCGCCTCATGCACATTGCCAAGCATACGGTAGCAAAGCTGATAAATTTTATCTTTGTAAATATCTACAATGTCCGCAAATGCATTCTGGTCGCCTTTTTTGACTTGTTTAATTCTTTTTTTAATCATCATTTCCATATTTATCTAACCTCTGCCTTCACCGGTCTGTATGTATACGAGCTTCGTTTCAAAAGGTTTCAATTTTTTTATAAAATAAGTTTATCAAATTTTTGGCAGGGTGTAGATGGTAATTCGTGAATAAACTACCTTAACATATTTTTAAAATTATTATACAGACTGAACAGTTAGAAGTTGGAATGATTTTTCCGAAAAGAAAAAAGACACCTTTTGATCAAAGGTGTCTGTGACTGGGCTAGCTGGATTCGAACCAACGCATGACGGAGTCAAAGTCCGTTGCCTTACCGCTTGGCTATAGCCCAATAATGGTGGAGGGGGGCAGATTCGAACTGCCGAACCCTGAGGGAGCGGATTTACAGTCCGCCGCGTTTAGCCACTTCGCTACCCCTCCACATAAAATTTTGAAAAAACAGTGCCGGCAAGAGGACTTGAACCCCCAACCTACTGATTACAAGTCAGTTGCTCTACCAATTGAGCTACACCGGCAAGATGGTGGAGGATGACGGGCTCGAACCGCCGACCCTCTGCTTGTAAGGCAGATGCTCTCCCAGCTGAGCTAATCCTCCAAATGGTGACCCGTACGGGATTCGAACCCGTGTTACCGCCGTGAAAGGGCGGTGTCTTAACCGCTTGACCAACGGGCCGTTGTGTTCTCGTCGAGCTGACAAAAGTTATTATATACAGGTCACCCCCTGTTTGTAAAGAGAAAAATTAAATTTTTTATTTTCAAACTTTTTAACTCCTTTTTTAACTGAAAAAGCCTCCCAACTAAAGCCATTTATTTTATGATAGAGACAAGCAAAGCAAGAGAGGAGAAACCAATATGATTCTAGTCAGTTCTTGCCTTGGAGGCATTGAATGCAGATATAACGGCTCTCACGCAGCGTCGGAGAAAATCAGAAAACTCGTCGATGAAAAGAAAGCAGTCATGGCTTGCCCTGAACTTCTCGGCGGCTTCTCTACCCCACGCGAACCCGCAGAAATCATAGGAGGCACCGGCGAGGATGTCCTCAATGGAACAGCGAAAATCGTGACAGCTTCAGGAGAAGACGTCACAGAACTATATATGGAAGGCGCCGCGAAAACATTGGCTTACGCAAAAGAAATCAACGCTTCTGCCGTCATATTAAAAGAAAACAGTCCATCTTGCGGAAGCGGTTTTATCTATAACGGCACATTCTCTGGCAAAAAAATCACCGGCAGCGGAGTAACCGCCGCACTGTTAAAACAAGCGGGCTACCGCGTCATTTCGGAAAACGAGCTTGACGACATCTTGTAAGGAGGCCACCCCATGACTCAAGACATTTCTTTATCCTTCTATAAGCCTGAACACTTGCCCGAGCTCCAATCATTCACGCTCACCAACGATGACAAACGCTTTACCTCCCTCCCGAAAGAGGTGCTGTCTCAGGCTCTGGGCATACAGGACCGATACCCGGTTGTTATCTTAAAAGACGACCTTCCAGTCGGTTTTTTCATTTTACATGCATCAAAAGAAACGCTTGCTTCCTATTCTAACAATCCATTTGCTTTACTGCTCAGCTCCCTGTCTTTAAACGCTGTGCATCACGGAAAAGGCTATGCGAAAAAAGCCATGCTTTTGCTTCCCGCTTTTGTGAGCGGATATTTTCCATGGTGCGACGAAATCATCTTGGCCGTCAATCATCTGAACATACGCGCAAAACACCTTTATATGAAAAGCGGGTTCCTTGATAAAGGACGGCGAAGAATCGGCCCGCTTGGAGAACAGTTGATCCTTCATCATTTCTTATAGTCTTGAGTGAAATAAAATTTCAAAAATTTAAAAACATAGTTGAAATATCATAACAGCAATGAATATACTGAATATTGAGATATATCATTTTAAAACAGGGGGGCATCCTCATGTCAGAACCATTAAACCTTCACCGTCTTACAACGGAATCACGCAATAGTCAAACAGTTGAAATCCACAAAGCAAACACTCTCGGCATCCTTAAAATGATCAACAACGAAGATATGAAAGTCGCTGCAGCCGTTCAGGAGGTTCTCCCCGACATCAAAACAGCTGTAGACTGCGCATATGAATCGTTTCAAAATGGAGGCCGGCTCATATATACAGGCGCCGGCACAAGCGGCAGACTCGGCGTCATGGATGCTGTTGAATGTCCTCCCACCTACAGCGTAAGCCCTGATCAGGTCATCGGAATCATGGCTGGAGGCCCCAAAGCCTTTTTACAGGCAGCAGAGGGCATTGAAGACAGTGAAGAAGCAGGAGCTGAAGATTTAAGAAACATACAGCTCACTTCAAATGACACCGTCATTGCCATCGCAGCAAGCGGCCGCACACCGTACGCCGCAGGCGCCCTAAGATACGCCCGAAAAGTCGGAGCACACACCATCGCCCTTACTTGCAATGAAAACTCCGCCATCAGCAAGGATGCGGATCACAGCATTGAGGTTGTCGTCGGACCTGAGGCCATTACAGGATCAACACGTATGAAAGCCGCAACCGCTCATAAAATGATTCTAAACATGATATCTACCGCTGTAATGGTCAAAATCGGCAAGGTTTACGAAAACTTGATGGTAGACGTCAACGTCAGCAACAAAAAACTAAAAGAACGCGCCATCAGCATCATCCAAAGCCTTACAAACGCTTCATACGACACAGCAAGATACACTCTGGAACAAGCCGATCATCACGTCAAAACAGCAATCGTCATGCTCAAAACAAGCACAGATCAGAAACAAGCACAGACATTACTCGATGAAGCAAACGGTTTCATTGACAAAGCAATCGAACATTACCATCCATGATAAGGAGAGAACTAGAATGGCCACAGGCGGTTTAGCGATCATCCAATCAATGAAGCATAAGCTCCCTCCATCCGAGCGCAAACTTGCAGATTATATCCTAGCCCATCCCCACAAAGCAATCGAAAGCACGGTCAACGAAATCAGCGCCTTAGCCAATTCAAGTGACGCTGCCGTCATCAGGCTCTGCAAATCACTCGGTTTGAAAGGATTTCAAGATTTAAAAATGAGAGTAGCGGGCGATCTGGCAAAGCCTACTTTTCAGGGCTACCGGGATATTGTTCCCCACGAGCCGCTGCCCTCCATTTCCGAAAAAACGGCCGGCAATGCCATTCAAGCCATTCAGGATACTTCAGACCTGATGGACTACAAAGAGCTTGAGCGAGCGGTTTCTATGCTTCTCAAAGCTCATACCGTGCATTTTATCGGCCTCGGGGCTTCCGGCATTGTCGCCAAGGACGCCCAGCAAAAGTGGCTTCGCATTCATAAACAAGCAACCGCGTTTACAGACACTCATCTTGTGGCATCTTTAATCGCAAATGCAGATAAAGACGACATCGTATTCGCCATCTCGTTTTCAGGAGAGACACAGGAAATCATTGAACTGTTCGCCATGGCTAAGGAAAAAGGCATCACAACGATCAGCCTCACACAATTCAGTCAGACATCCGTCTCCGCACTGGCTGATGTCCCATTATATACAGCCCATTCCAATGAAGCCTTGATTCGAAGTGCGGCCACTTCCTCCCGCCTCGCCCAGCTTTTTATAATTGATGTTTTGTTTTTAGGCATGGCGGCTGAGCAGTATGAAACGACAACCGGTTATATCGATAAAACGAGAGCAGCCATCCAATCTATGAGAAAAAAATAAGGCATCTTGAAGGGGAGGGGTTTTAATGAGCAAAGAAAATAACTACCATCATCTCGCACAGAAAATCCTTGAGCTATGCGGAGGAAAATCCAATATTTCTTCATATACGCATTGCATGACACGCCTGCGCATTACGCCTTACGATGAAAGCAAAGCAGATGCTCAGGGTTTAAGAAAGCTTGACGGCGTATTGGGGGTCGTTGAAGCTGAAACCTTACAAATTATCCTCGGCACAGGAGTCGTCAATCATGTTACAGCTGCTTTCTCAAAGCTCGTGTCAGCAGAAGAAGGTGCCGATGTCAAAGAAGCAGCCGCCAAAAAGAAAGCCGATATCAATCGGAAAAATGCCACTCCTTTTAAACTTTTCTTACGTAAAATTGCCAGCATTTTTATCCCTCTTATTCCCGCTTTAGTCGCTTCCGGTTTAATTACTGGGATTACCAAAGCAATTATTCAAGCAGGCTGGCTCTCTGCAGACTCACAAATTGCGATTATCCTGACAGTCATTGGATCAGGGCTGTTCACTTATCTCGGCATTCTCGTCGGTATTAACGCTTCGAAAGAATTTGGCGGGACACCCGCACTTGGGGCTTTGGCCGGGATCTTGATTATCAATCCGGAGATCGCAAAAATCAGTTTATTTGGAGAAGAGCTTCTCCCGGGCAGGGGAGGTCTGATCGGCGTCCTTTTCGCAGCCATATTCATTGCTTACACCGAACAATTTATTCGCCGTTTTATTCCTCAATCACTTGATATCATTGTCACACCCACCGTTTCACTGTTAATCACCGGAATCGTAACGTATGTCGTATTTATGCCTTTAGGCGGATTCATTTCTGATGCTATTACATCCGGCCTACTGTCCATCCTGGACATCGGCGGCATCGCTGCAGGCTTTATTCTGGGCGCAACCTTCCTTCCTCTCGTCGTAACCGGACTGCATCAAGGCTTGACGCCTGTGCACATGGAACTGATCAATTCAATTGGCAATGATCCTCTGCTCCCTATTTTGGCTATGGGAGGTGCAGGACAGGTAGGCGCGGCCTTTGCCGTTTTCGTGAAGACGAAAAAAACAACACTGAGGAAAGCAATCGCCGGCGGGCTTCCATCGGGACTGCTCGGCATTGGTGAACCGCTTATTTTCGGAGTCACGCTGCCGCTCGGCCGTCCGTTTTTAACAGCATGTTTAGGAGCTGGAATCGGCGGCGCCTTTCAAGCTTATTTTCAAGTAGCCACCATTGCGATTGGTGTCTCCGGACTGCCGCTATCTTTTCTAGTCCTGCCTTCGCAAATCATCCTGTATATCGTTGGGCTCTTTATTTCCTACGCGGCCGGTTTTTTATTGACCTATGCATTCGGATATAAAGATGAAATGGCTTCTCAGTTCGATTAAATTGTTTCTGTTTTAGGGATAGTAAACGGGATAGAAGCACAGAAAGGGGCTAGCCTGTGAAAACAAAGACACTGTTCATATTCAGTGCCATTTTAACCCTATCGATATTTGCGCCAAATGAAACCTTCGCACAAACAGCAGACAACTTGATTGAGCCGAAAACCATAAATGCAGAAACTGCACAATTCTCGACGAAGAAGCTAAGGAAGGTAGATCAGATGATAGAACGGGATATTGCAGCAGGATTTCCAGGCGCCGTTCTTGTGGTGGTGAAGGATGGACGCATCATAAAAAAAGCAGCATACGGCTACAGTAAAAAGTACGAAGGATCAGAACTGCTGCGCCGTCCGGCCAAAATGAAAACCCGCACGATGTTTGACTTAGCCTCAAATACAAAAATGTACGCAACAAATTTTGCATTGCAGCGCTTAGTCAGCCAAGGAAAACTTGACGTCTATGAAAAAGTTTCTGCATATTTGCCGGGTTTCAAGGATCAGCCGGGTGACCTCATAAAAGGAAAAGACAAGATACGTGTCATCGATGTCCTCCAGCACCAATCAGGGCTCCCATCAAGCTTTTACTTTTACACGCCGGAAAAAGCCGGCAAGTACTATTCCCAGGAACGGGACAAAACGATTGAATATTTGACGAAAATTCCGCTCGATTACCAAACTGGGACAAAGCACGTATACAGTGACATTGGATATATGCTACTCGGATGTATTGTCGAAAAACTCACCGGTCAACCGCTTGATGTCTACACGGAGCAAGAGCTCTACAAACCGCTCAGGCTGAAGCATACCTTGTACAATCCGCTGGAAAAGAGCTTTAAACCGAAACAGTTCGCAGCTACTGAACGCATGGGCAATACACGTGACGGCGTTATTCAATTCCCTAACATCCGCACAAACACGCTGCAAGGAGAGGTGCATGACGAAAAAGCGTTTTACTCAATGGATGGCGTGTCTGGGCATGCCGGATTGTTCTCAAATGCAGATGATATGGCCATACTGCTGCAAGTCATGTTAAACAAAGGTTCATACCGAAACATTTCTTTATTTGATCAGAAAACAGCCGACCTGTTTACAGCACCTTCAGCAACAGACCCGACATTCGCTCTTGGCTGGAGGCGGAACGGAAGTAAAAGCATGGAATGGATGTTTGGCCCTCATGCCAGTGAAAATGCTTACGGGCATACCGGCTGGACAGGGACAGTTACAATTATTGATCCAGCATACAATTTAGGCATCGCATTGTTAACAAATAAAAAGCATACACCAGTTATTGATCCGGAAGAAAATCCAAACGTCTTTGAGGGTGATCAATTTGCAACAGGCAGTTATGGAAGTGTCATAACCGCGATTTATGAAGCGATGGAGTGAATGATTAGACGATAGGAGGAAGTTTCTATGAGACCTGTCTTTCCGCTTATCCTTTCAGCCGTTCTCTTTCTTTCATGCTTTTTCGGGGCCAGACAGACAGAAGACTCTGCATCCAAACGTGCAATCGATGCCAATCAGATTGTCAATCGTATGTCGTTAGATGAAAAACTCGGCCAGATGCTGATGCCTGATTTTAGAAATTGGCAAAAGGAAGGCGAGTCCTCTCCGCAAGCCCTTACAGAAATGAATGATGAAGTCGCCAGCCTCGTCAAGAAATATCAATTCGGAGGCATCATCCTTTTTGCAGAAAATGTAAAAACAACAAAACAAACTGTCCAACTGACAGACGATTACCAAAAGGCAAGTCCAAAAATCCCGCTCATGCTGAGTATTGATCAGGAAGGCGGCATTGTAACGAGGTTAGGGGAGGGCACTAATTTCCCAGGGAATATGGCGCTGGGCGCAGCCAGAAGCAGAATCAATGCGTATCAGACCGGCAGCATCATCGGGAAAGAGCTCTCTGCCTTAGGCATCAATACAGATTTCAGCCCTGTCGTGGACATTAACAATAATCCCGATAATCCTGTAATCGGCGTACGGTCATTCAGCTCCAATCGAGAACTGACATCACGTCTCGGTTTATACACGATGAAAGGGTTGCAGCGGCAGGATATCGCGTCTGCCCTCAAACATTTCCCGGGACATGGAGACACGGACGTTGACAGCCATTATGGACTGCCGCTCGTTTCCCATGGCCAAGAACGGCTTCGTGAGGTCGAACTTTATCCTTTTCAAAAAGCAATTGATGCTGGTGCTGATATGGTGATGACAGCCCATGTTCAGTTTCCCGCCTTTGATGACACCACTTACAAAAGCAAACTCGATGGATTGGACATTCTGGTTCCAGCTACACTTTCAAAAAAAGTGATGACAGGTCTTCTTCGTCAGGAAATGGGCTTTAATGGAGTCATCGTTACCGATGCGCTCAATATGAAGGCAATCGCAGATCATTTCGGACAGGAAGAGGCTGTGGTCATGGCCGTAAAAGCTGGTGTCGATATTGCATTAATGCCAGCCTCAGTCACTTCAATGAAAGAAGAACAGAAATTCGCACGTGTCATTCAAGCTTTGAAAGAAGCCGTGAAAAACGGGGATATTCCTGAACAACAAATCAACAAATCAGTTGAAAGAATCATTTCCCTGAAAATAAAACGCGGCATGTATCCAGCACGAAACAGCGACAGTACAAAAGAAAAAATAGCCAAAGCCAAAAAAATCGTAGGAAGCCAGCAGCACCTGAAAACAGAGAAAAAAATAGCTGAAAAAGCAGTAACTGTATTAAAAAATGAACAGCACACTTTGCCGTTCAAGCCTAAAAAAGGCAGCCGAATCTTAATTGTGGCACCTTACGAAGAACAAACTGCTTCAATCGAACAAACCATTCACGATCTCATCAAGCGAAAGAAAATCAAACCCGTATCCCTCAGCAAAATGAACTTTGCCAACCAAGTATTTAAGGCCGAGCATGCAAAACAAGTAAAAAAGGCTGATTATATCATAACCGGCTCCTATGTCGTCAAAAATGACCCTGTCGTCAACGACGGTGTCATCGACGACACAATATCAGATTCAAGCAAATGGGCCACCGTGTTTCCGAGAGCTGTCATGAAAGCCGCACTGCAGCACAACAAACCATTTGTCTTAATGAGCCTGCGCAACCCATATGATGCCGCCAATTTCGAAGAAGCAAAGGCACTGATTGCAGTCTATGGCTTTAAAGGATACGCAAATGGCCGTTATCTTCAACCTAATATTCCGGCCGGAGTGATGGCGATTTTCGGCCAGGCAAAACCTAAAGGCACACTTCCAGTTAACATCCCATCAGTCACGAAACCAGGGAACACCCTTTACCCATTTGGCTACGGATTAAATATCAAAACGGGAAGACCGCTTTAATAAGGAGGGACACATGAGAAAAACAATATTCGCTTTTCTGACAGGGCTCATGATGTTCGGAACGATAACCGCTGCCTCTGCTTCACCCGATTCAAAGAATCAAACAGCTAAAAAACCTAAAGTCCAGACTGGGATAGACACGCTCTTGCCAGACTATAAAAAACAGCTCAAGGGAAAACGTATCGGACTGATCACCAATCCAACCGGAGTAAACGCATCTCTAAAAAGCAGTGTCGATATCCTTTACGAGAACCCGGATATCAAACTAACAGCTTTATTCGGCCCTGAACACGGCGTCCGCGGTGACGCCCAGGCTGGAGACGAAGTAGGCTCTTACATTGACGAAAAAACCGGGGTTCCCGTATACAGCCTCTACGGAAAAACGAAAAAACCGACTCCAGAAATGCTTAAAAATGTCGATATTCTAATGTTTGACATTCAGGATGTCGGGACCCGTTTCTACACGTACATTTATACAATGGCATACGCAATGGAAGCCGCTAAAGAAAACGGCATTCCATTTATGGTGCTGGACCGTCCGAATCCTCAAGGCGGGAATCATATTGAAGGACCAATCTTAGAACCTGAATACGCCTCATTTGTCGGATTGTATCCCATTCCATTGAAGCATGGGATGACGATAGGCGAATTGGCTTCACTGTTCAACAAAGAATTTAGTATTGATGCCGATCTTACAGTGGTAAAAATGAAACACTGGAAACGAAAAATGGATTTTGACGATACCCGATTGCCTTTCGTCCTCCCTTCGCCTAACATGCCGACGGTGGAAAGCACATTTGTTTATCCTGCAACCGGGCTGATTGAAGGAACAAATATATCCGAAGGGCGAGGGACAACAAAGCCATTCGAATTGATCGGAGCTCCCTTTATCAAAAGCACAGAACTTGAAGAAACATTAAACAGCCTCCATTTGCCGGGCGTTACATTTAGGGCAGCATCCTTCACACCGACGTTTTCTAAACATCAAGGAACGCTTTGCCACGGTGTGCAGCTCTATGTGACAGACAGAGATAAGTTTGAAGCCGTTAAAACGGGTCTTTCAGTCATTAAAACCATACACGATCTCTATCCTGAGGATTTTGAGTTCCTGTCAACAGGTTCATTCGATAAACTGGCAGGCAACGGCTGGATCAGGACAAAAATTGAAAATGGAACTTCGGTTGAGAACATCATAAACAGCTATGAAAAAACACTCCAACAATTCAGCAAAACAAGAAAAAAGTATCTCATTTATTAGAACATAAGCATCGTATGTTACACGTGTAACATATTCTTATTGAACGAAAGACCCTTACTTTTACACATAAGTAAGGGTTTTTTTCATGCTAAAAACCCACCCGCTTTATATAGGAAAACTTTCATTTATTTGGTACAATTTTTATTGAAAATGATTATCAATTGAAAGCTTCTGAAAAGGTGGTCTACTCGTGCAAAATGCAGTGATTTATCAACCAGTACAAATTGAATATCTAAAAAAGACAAGTGATCTCTTCTCAGAACAGCAATTAGCCGATTCATTCGTGCTGATTTTTCATTTAAAAGGAAACGGCTATATTTCAATCGGAACAAACACCAATCCTCTGCAAAAAAAGACACTTTATGTTTGTCCGCCTAACGAGACCTTTGGCTTTACGCCAGCAGCCGATGGACATATAGATGCCTGTATAATCAGGCTTCTAAGCTATATCAAGGAAACCGGGCAAGATATTTTCACACCGTGCACAGAATCGGAATTAGCCAAACTGAAGCTTATGAATGTTTCACATATCGAAAATCTTGCAGTCCGGCTTCAAGAGCTTGCCGCACTATGGAATGAATCGTCTCAGCTTTCTCAGCTAAAATGTGTGATTGAAGTACAAAGCCTGATTTATGATCTTTTTACTGCCAGTTTATCTGATCAAACGGATACACATTCAGCAATCGAAAAAACAAAACACTATATCGAAACCCATGCCGATACAAAAATCACGCTTGCCCAGCTGTCGCAAATGGCAGGAATCAGTGCCAAACACTACAGTGAAAGCTTTAAAAAATGGACAGGACAGAGCGTAACAGAATTTATTACGAAAACACGAATCACAAAGGCAAAACGGCTCATGGCAAAATCAAACTGCAAATTGAAAGAAATCGCACACCAAACCGGTTATCAAGATGAATTTTATTTCAGCAGAATCTTTAAAAAATATACAGGCTGTTCACCTACAAGCTATATGAAAAAACGCCGAAAGAAAATCGCCGCATACGGAAGGGGCACAATGGGCCATCTCATCCCTCTTCACCACATACCTTTTGCGGCCGCTCTGCATCCGAAATGGACGTCTTACTACTATCAGCATTATTCGACAGATATACCCGTCCAGCTCAGTGCATACCGGTTTAATGAAAAGTGGGAAGAAAACCTGTACACGTTATCACAGGCAGAACCAGATGTGATTGTCAGCATGGATTCTATTTCTCCAGAAGAACAAGATCGCCTGAATCGCATCGCAGAAGTCATGTACCTTCCTTCAGAAGAAAGCTGGAGAACCCACTTTCTGCAAACTGCCTCATTTTTAAAGGAGGAGTCCGAAGCAGAAAAGTGGCTAGCGGATTATGACCAGCAGACAACGGCCGCCAAAAAAACACTTCAGCACGTTCAAGGGCTGCGTTTTCTCTTTTTGAGGCTGCATAAGCAAAACTTCTATCTGGCTCATAACCGAAGTGTCCGCGAAGTTTTCTTTGGGGATTTAGGATTCAGCTCGGCAACAACGGCTGACACACCTTCAGAACAAGCGATTTCGTTAGAAAATATCGCAAATTACCAAGCTGACTGTATGATGCTTTTTCTTTTTAAAGAGCCGGAGACCATAGCTTACTACCAGCAATTACAGCAGACAGAAGCATGGCAAAACCTAAGCGCGGTACGAGATAACCGTGTTTATCTTCTATCCCTTGACCCGTGGAATGAATACTCAGCTTGCGGGCACGAACGCATCGTTCAGCAAACTGTTTCTTTACTATCCGGAGATTGTCCATGATAAATCAGGAATTTGTCCATGGTGTTATATCTGTTCATTCTCTATAATTCCAATTGATAATAGTTATCAATTGAACAGGAGGCTCTATAGATGAAAAAGATATCTCTTACCTTATTAATCTTACTTCTCACGCTGACGGCGGCAGCTTGCGGCAGCAAAAATGAATCAACTGCCAGCAAGGCAAGCGGCACAGCATCTGAGAAGAAGAAAATTGAATATCTTGATAAAACATATGAAGTAACTGTACCGACAGACAAAATCGCCATTACGGGAAGCGTTGAATCAATGGAAGACGCGAAATTGCTTGACGTTCATCCGCAAGGCGCAATTTCATTCTCCGGCAAATTCCCTGATATGTTCAAAGACATCACTGATAAAGCCAAACCAACCGGAGAAAAAATGGAGCCAAATATTGAAAAGATTCTTGAAATGAAGCCAGATGTTATCCTTGCTTCAACAAAGTTTCCGGAAAAAACGCTGCAAAAAATCAGCACAGCAGGCACGACGATCCCAGTTTCTCATATCTCTTCAAACTGGAAGGAAAACATGATGCTGCTTGCCCAGCTGACCGGAAAAGAGAAAAAAGCAAAGAAAATTATTGCAGACTATGAACAGGATCTAAAAGAAACAAAAACAAAAATCAACGATAAAGCGAAAGATTCAAAAGCGCTTGTCATCAGAATCAGACAAGGCAACATTTACATTTACCCTGAACAGGTGTATTTCAACTCCACACTATACGGTGATTTAGGCCTTAAGGCGCCGAACGAAGTAAAAGCTGCAAAAGCGCAAGAGCTGATTTCATTAGAAAAATTAAGTGAAATGAACCCGGACCATATTTTCGTCCAATTTTCTGATGATGAAAATGCAGACAAACCTGATGCCTTAAAAGATTTAGAGAAAAATCCAATCTGGAAAAGCCTTAAAGCAGTCAAAGAAGACCATGTGTATGTCAACTCAGTGGACCCTCTCGCACAAGGCGGCACAGCTTGGAGCAAAGTCCGTTTCCTGAAAGCGGCTGCTGAAAAATTGACACAAAACTAATTCAGAGTAGGTTTTTGTATGTATTCAAAACAGTGGACACGTATCATATTGATTACTTCTCCATTTGCTATAGCGCTGTCACTTTTACTTTCAATCCTTTATGGGGCAAAGCATCTTAGCACAGATATTGTTTTTACATCTCTTATTCATTTCGATCCGGGAAACACAGACCATCAAATTATATGGCATTCCCGGATTCCAAGGGCTGCCGGCGCTCTGCTCATAGGGGCAGCCCTTGCTGTTTCTGGAGCGCTTATGCAGGGCATTACGCGCAATTATTTAGCTTCGCCATCCATTATGGGTGTTTCAGATGGTTCAGCGTTTATCATTACGCTTTGCATGGTTCTGCTCCCGCAATCATCTTCGATTGAAATGATGATATACTCTTTTATCGGCTCAGCGTTAGGAGGGGTGTTAGTATTCGGCCTTGCCGCCATGATGCCAAACGGATTTACCCCCGTGCAGCTCGCCATCATCGGCACAGTCACAAGCATGCTGCTCAGTAGCTTATCAGCGGCCATGTCGATTTATTTTCAAATTTCTCAGGATCTCAGTTTCTGGTACAGTGCCAGACTTCATCAAATGAGTCCAGATTTCCTGAAGCTTGCCGCTCCGTTTTTCCTGATTGGCATTATAATGGCCATTTCTCTCAGCAAAAAGGTAACCGCTGTATCATTAGGGGACGACATTTCTAAAAGCCTGGGGCAAAAGAAAAAAACCATTAAAATCATGGCGATGCTTTCCGTCATCATTTTAACCGGCAGTGCCGTAGCGCTGGCCGGGAAAATTGCGTTTGTCGGGTTGGTTGTTCCGCATATCACGAGATTTCTCGTCGGCTCTGATTACAGCAGGCTGATTCCGTGTTCCTGTATTTTGGGCGGAATCTTTTTAACCTTGTGTGATCTCGCAAGCAGATTTATCAACTATCCGTTTGAAACACCGATTGAGGTCGTAACATCCATTATCGGCGTACCTTTCTTCCTTTATTTAATTAAACGAAAAGGAGGGGAGCAAAATGGCTAAAAAATATGCATTGTTCATCGCTTTGATTCTTGTTGTCAGCTATTTCAGCTTAACGAGCGGATCATTTTCTGTTCGTCCTGCTGAGCTGCTCTCCACTCTTTTTCAAATCGACCCGAATCCGCAGTATGAAATTTTGTTGTTCGATTTAAGACTGCCGCGGGTTGTCATGGCTGCTATTATTGGACTCGGTCTTGGCATTGCAGGCGCTGTTATCCAGGCCATCACGAGAAACGGGCTTGCTGACCCTGGAATTCTCGGAATCAACGCAGGGGCGGGAGCTGGCATTGTAGCGTTTATGCTCTTATTCCAAGGCCAGAAGGAAGTGACATCCATAGCTGCAGCGATGGGAATGCCGCTCTTTGGATTGATAGGCGGGCTCATCGCGGCGATCCTGATTTACATATTTGCATGGCACAGAGGCAATTTAGATTCAGGAAGAATTATTTTGGTAGGGATTGCGATCAATTCAGGATTCAGCGCCCTGTCTTTGTTTTTATCTTTAAAAATGGACCCGCAAGACTATCAAATGGCCATGGTGTGGAAAAACGGAAGCATCTGGTCTGCCAACTGGACGTATATCACAGCCGTTCTCCCATGGATGCTGCTGTTTATACCGATTCTTATCGGCAAATCCCGCCTGCTCGACACCATTCGTTTTGATGAAGACACAGTCAGAAGCCTCGGCATTTCATCAAATAAAGAAAAAACCATCCTGCTCGTTGCCTGTGTAGCAATCATCAGCGCCTGTGTCTCCGTAGCGGGAAGCATGGCGTTTGTCGGCTTAATTGCTCCCCATATCTCACGGAGACTGGCTGGCGTCGAACATCGCTATATCCTGCCACTGAGCGGTTTAATCGGGATGCTTCTTGTGATAAGCGCAGACTTTGCCGGAAAACTGTTTTTTCAGCCCGCAGAAGTGCCCGCAGGCATCATTTTGGCGATCCTCGGAGTTCCTTATTTCTTATATCTGCTTTTCAAGCAAAAAAAGGGGGAGAATGCTTGAAAGGATCTCTTTCAGAACACAAAGCCGGCAACAGGAGGTTCACGCTGTACCTCCCTCCTTCCTACAGCACAGACAGCGGGGGATTTCCTGCTGTTTACGTGCAGGATGGCAGTTCTTTGTTCCAAAACCAAATCGAATTATTAGAAAGCGCATTTCAACAGCAAAGGCTCCCTGAACTCGTGCTGATCGGTATCGAACCCGAAAACCGGCTTGATGAATACACCCCATGGCCGGCTGCATCACTCAGTGATCGGTTCACGGACTTCGGCGGAATGGGATATCACTATCTGTCTGATATAACGAACCAGTTCATTCCGCTAATCGAAGAAAACTGGAACGTCACCAGGGAACCGCAGTCAAGAGGAATGATCGGTGCCTCATTAGGCGGCCTCATCTCAATGTTCGCCATATTAAAATATCCGTCAATGTTCGGGAAAATAGGCTCTATATCAGGTTCATACTGGTACGAGAACGCAGCGGAAACCATTCATATATCTTCTTTAAAGCCCGGCACTGCACGTGTTTTCATGTCTATCGGGAGTGAAGAAGGCCGTGAAAAACAATCCATTCAGCGACATATGCTGAAAAAAACAAAGCAAGTTCATCAAAGTCTAAAAGAAAAAGGCTTCACTGAAGACCAGTTGTGTCTTTCAATTGAAAAAGGAGCGGTGCACCACCGCAAGTATTTCTGCAAACAGTTCATCAACGCGCTCGAATGGCTATACGGAAAAAACCGCTCAACCCTATGAGCGGTTTTTTTATGCCTTCTGCAACATTGGTTTTAATTCAAAACGATTCAGCATATAGCCAAACAAAGCAGCCAATATCTGCTGAAACAGCATGCCGATCACAACAGGAACGGCAACCTGAGACGGGAAGAACGTAACGGCAAGAACTGCGCCGGCACTAATATTCCTCATGCCTCCCGTAAATATAAGAGAGACTATTTCCTCTTGCCGCCTTTTCATCATTTTTCCGATCAGCCAAGCAGCGGCATAACCTGTTAACGCGATAAAGAATACCGTTACAGCTATTCCTGCAAATCTCAAATCAATGGATTTGAAATAAGGAGCAATCGCTGAACTGTTAATCGCAATCACTGCCATCAAGCAAAGCTTTGAAAAAGGCGACAGCGCACTGCTCACAGACGCAGTTCTTTCTGGAGATGACATCTGATTAAACAGCATGCCCAGAAAAGAAGGAATCACGACCATTACAATCAGACCTTTCATCATTCCCCACACATCCATATGAACCTGAGCGCCGGCCAGCAATGAAAGACTCAGCGGTACGATTAGCGGTGACAGCACAGTATCAACTAAAATAATCGAAAGTGTCAAACCGACATTCCCTTTGTACATCGCTGCCCAAATCAAGCTTGTAATCCCCGTAGGAATCACAACAGCCAATGTTAAACCGGTAATCGTCAAAGGATCACCTTTAAATATAAGATGGCCGCTGCCCCAAGCAAAAAGCGGCATGAAAATATGAAGAACGAATAGTGCAAGAATCATAGGGAGAGGATGAGACAATGCATGTCTCAAAGATTGAAAGTTCGCGCTCAAACTGCCTGCAAACGTAATAAAAGCAAAGATCCAAGGCACAGCCCATTCATACCCATTTAAAAACTGAGACAGCAGCACGCCCAGCACCACACTAGTCGGCGTTAACAGCGGCATCACTCTCCCCAATACACGGTTCAGCTTCTGAAGCATCATATGCAAGTCCCCTATTTAAAATTTCTCTTCTCTCTATTATATCAATGCTGCTTAAGTGTATGTTATATAAAAAAGCCCAGATCTCATTCATCTGGGCTTCTCTATTTTATGCCATCTGTTTCATTAGAGATTTACTCGCTTTATTCAAACCTTTTAACTCAGCTTCAATGCCTTGTTCCTTAAACTTCGCAACAATCTTATCAAGTGCGGCCGCACCAGAATCGTCCCATACGTGAGCTTCAGTTAAGTCAATCACAACCCGCTCAATATCCTCTTGATATATAAACGCATTCGTAAGATCAGTCACTGACGCAAAAAAGATTTGCCCCTTCACTTGATACGTTCTAAGCTTTTGATCCTCTGCATGAGAAACGATTTTCAGCTTCGAGATTTTTGCTACAAAGAACACGGCACTTAAAAGAACACCGACAAATACACCCTTAGATAAGTCATCCGTCACAACAACCGTAACCACAGTCACAACCGTGACAATCGAGTCCGTGAGCGGCGCTTTTTTGAGACCTTTTAAAGAAGACCAATCAAAAGTGCCGACAGACACCGTAACCATTACAGCCACTAACGCCGCCATTGGGATTTTCACCACGACATGACTTAACACCGCAATTAAAAACATCAGAAAAGCACCGGCAACAAATGCTGACAAACGTCCGCGACCGCCCGCTTTTGTATTAATGACAGATTGTCCGATCATAGCGCAGCCTGCCATTCCGCCAAAGAATCCAGTCACGATATTCGCAATTCCCTGTCCGCGGCTCTCTTTATTTTTATCACTATCCGTATCCGTCATTTCATCAATAATCTGTGCTGTCAGCAAAGATTCAAGCAACCCGACAAACGCTAAAGCAATTGAATAAGGAAAAATAATTTGCAGTGTTTCAAAGGTAAACGGAACATCAGGGATTAAGAAATGAGGCAATGAACTAGAAATATTGCCCATATCACCAACCGTCCGCACATCCACATGGAAAGTGACCGCAATAATTGTCATCACAATAATCGCCACAAGCGGAGACGGAACAGCAGTCGTAAACCTTGGCAGCACATAAATAATAACCAACGACCCGGCAAGCATCGCATACATGCTCCAAGAAGCACCTTCAAACTGGGGAAGCTGCGCAGAGAAGATAAGGATCGCCAGCGCATTCACAAACCCGATCATCACAGAACGCGGGATGAATTTCATTAATCTTGCAATTTTACTGATACCTAAAATCACTTGAATAATGCCAGTCAAAATCGTAGCTGCAAATAAATACTGAAGCCCATGATCAGCAACCAGCGACACCATAACAACTGCCATTGAGCCTGTCGCAGCTGAAATCATGCCAGGTCTGCCGCCAAAAATAGAAATAATAATGGCTATGCAAAATGACGCATAAAGACCGACCATCGGATCCACACCGGCTATAATAGAAAAGCCAATCGCTTCAGGTATTAACGCTAACGCAACTAAAATGCCAGCAAGAATGTCTTTTCGGATATTCCCGAACCATTGCTGTTTTAATGTAAAACTATTATTCAAATATAACGACTCCTTTTTAGTAAAAAATAAATCCGCACCATATCTATTGTATTGGGAGCTTTTTTTATTTTACGGGAGAAAATGAAAAGAAAAACGACCGGAGAAAACGGGGAAACGTTGAGTATATTGTATTGAGGCAAGGAGTTGTCATACAAAGAGTATCATAATAAATTTTTATCAATTACGCAAGATGATTGCTGAAGAAAAAAATGGCTCAAATATAGTCTGAGACATTTTATCATATCCGGATGAAACCAAGAATCGTTTTAATGACAGTAATATCTTTTCTCTCATTTGGCAACCCGAGCCGGTTTCCGAAAAAATAACCTATCATCATTATCTCAGGCTGATAAATATGAGCGGCCTCATTTAACTCTGTATTTTGGCAATCAATAAAACAGCTTTTGCAGGGATTATTCTTAGTTTTTTCTTAGGACTTATTTATGGCCGGCATGTTCGCCATTATTTTATTGTCACCAATCAATTTTATCATGGAAAAACAGAACAAACGACAAGCATGCTGTTCGCTGCCAATGGATTGGCGGCTCTATCCTGCCAATCGCAGTCGGATGGAGTCTGGATGAGTCTCCCGTACAAACTGCATTTTGATTATTTATGACTCTCATGTTGATCATGCTAGGGATTGTATTGGAATTCAAAAGTATTAGAAAAATTTAAAAAGCAGAAGCTTGATAAAATGGATACTGACGAAAGCAAATCGGCACAGATATAAAACAAAAAACCCAGCTCAATGAGCTGGGTTTAAGCTTGCTTGGCGGCGTCCTACTCTCACAGGGGGAAACCCCCGACTACCATCGGCGCTGAAGAGCTTAACTTCCGTGTTCGGTATGGGAACGGGTGTGACCTCTTCGCTATCGCCACCAAACAAATTGAGAGTGTTCTCTCAAAACTAGATAACAGGTGTGACATCATTCAAAAATATGGTTAAGTCCTCGATCGATTAGTATCTGTCAGCTCCATGTGTCGCCACACTTCCACCTCAGACCTATCAACCTGATCATCTTTCAGGGATCTTACTTCCTTGCGGAATGGGAAATCTCATCTTGAGGGGGGCTTCATGCTTAGATGCTTTCAGCACTTATCCCGTCCGCACATAGCTACCCAGCGATGCCCTTGGCAGAACAACTGGTACACCAGCGGTGCGTCCATCCCGGTCCTCTCGTACTAAGGACAGCTCCTCTCAAATTTCCTGCGCCCGCGACGGATAGGGACCGAACTGTCTCACGACGTTCTGAACCCAGCTCGCGTACCGCTTTAATGGGCGAACAGCCCAACCCTTGGGACCGACTACAGCCCCAGGATGCGATGAGCCGACATCGAGGTGCCAAACCTCCCCGTCGATGTGGACTCTTGGGGGAGATAAGCCTGTTATCCCCGGGGTAGCTTTTATCCGTTGAGCGATGGCCCTTCCATGCGGAACCACCGGATCACTAAGCCCGACTTTCGTCCCTGCTCGACTTGTAGGTCTCGCAGTCAAGCTCCCTTGTGCCTTTACACTCTGCGAATGATTTCCAACCATTCTGAGGGAACCTTTGGGCGCCTCCGTTACCTTTTAGGAGGCGACCGCCCCAGTCAAACTGCCCACCTGACACTGTCTCCCCGCCCGATAAGGGCGGCGGGTTAGAAGGTCAATACAGCCAGGGTAGTATCCCACCGATGCCTCCACCGAAGCTGGCGCTCCGGTTTCCAAGGCTCCTACCTATCCTGTACAAGCTGTACCAACATTCAATATCAGGCTGCAGTAAAGCTCCACGGGGTCTTTCCGTCCTGTCGCGGGTAACCTGCATCTTCACAGGTACTATAATTTCACCGAGTCTCTCGTTGAGACAGTGCCCAGATCGTTGCGCCTTTCGTGCGGGTCGGAACTTACCCGACAAGGAATTTCGCTACCTTAGGACCGTTATAGTTACGGCCGCCGTTTACTGGGGCTTCAATTCGCACCTTCGCTTACGCTAAGCGCTCCTCTTAACCTTCCAGCACCGGGCAGGCGTCAGCCCCTATACTTCGCCTTACGGCTTCGCAGAGACCTGTGTTTTTGCTAAACAGTCGCCTGGGCCTATTCACTGCGGCTCTCTCGGGCTTGCACCCTAACAGAGCACCCCTTCTCCCGAAGTTACGGGGTCATTTTGCCGAGTTCCTTAACGAGAGTTCTCTCGATCACCTTAGGATTCTCTCCTCGCCTACCTGTGTCGGTTTGCGGTACGGGCACCTCTCACCTCGCTAGAGGCTTTTCTTGGCAGTGTGGAATCAGGAACTTCGCTACTATATTTCGCTCGCCATCACAGCTCAGCCTTATGGGAAACGGATTTGCCTATTTCCCAGCCTAACTGCTTGGACGCGGATATCCAATACCGCGCTTACCCTATCCTCCTGCGTCCCCCCATTGCTCAAATGGTGAGGAGGTGGTACAGGAATATCAACCTGTTGTCCATCGCCTACGCCTTTCGGCCTCGGCTTAGGTCCCGACTAACCCTGAGCGGACGAGCCTTCCTCAGGAAACCTTAGGCATTCGGTGGAGGGGATTCTCACCCCTCTTTCGCTACTCATACCGGCATTCTCACTTCTAAGCGCTCCACCAGTCCTTCCGGTCTGGCTTCACAGCCCTTAGAACGCTCTCCTACCACTGTTCGAAGAACAGTCCGCAGCTTCGGTGATACGTTTAGCCCCGGTACATTTTCGGCGCAGAGTCACTCGACCAGTGAGCTATTACGCACTCTTTAAATGGTGGCTGCTTCTAAGCCAACATCCTGGTTGTCTAAGCAACTCCACATCCTTTTCCACTTAACGTATACTTTGGGACCTTAGCTGGCGGTCTGGGCTGTTTCCCTTTCGACTACGGATCTTATCACTCGCAGTCTGACTCCCAAGGATAAGTCATTGGCATTCGGAGTTTGACTGAATTCGGTAACCCGGTAGGGGCCCCTAGTCCAATCAGTGCTCTACCTCCAAGACTCTTACCTTGAGGCTAGCCCTAAAGCTATTTCGGAGAGAACCAGCTATCTCCAGGTTCGATTGGCATTTCACCCCTACCCACACCTCATCCCCGCACTTTTCAACGTGCGTGGGTTCGGGCCTCCATTCAGTGTTACCTGAACTTCACCCTGGACATGGGTAGATCACCTGGTTTCGGGTCTACGACCACGTACTCATGCGCCCTATTCAGACTCGCTTTCGCTGCGGCTCCGCATCTTCTGCTTAACCTTGCACGAGATCGTAACTCGCCGGTTCATTCTACAAAAGGCACGCCATCACCCGTTAACGGGCTCTGACTACTTGTAGGCACACGGTTTCAGGATCTCTTTCACTCCCCTTCCGGGGTGCTTTTCACCTTTCCCTCACGGTACTGGTTCACTATCGGTCACTAGGGAGTATTTAGCCTTGGGAGATGGTCCTCCCGGATTCCGACGGAATTTCACGTGTTCCGCCGTACTCAGGATCCACTCAGGAGAGAACGAAGTTTTGACTACAGGGCTGTTACCTCCTATGGCGGGCCTTTCCAGACCTCTTCATCTACCTCGTTCCTTTGTAACTCCGTACAGAGTGTCCTACAACCCCAAGAGGCAAGCCTCTTGGTTTGGGCTAATCCCGTTTCGCTCGCCGCTACTCAGGGAATCGCATTTGCTTTCTCTTCCTCCGGGTACTTAGATGTTTCAGTTCCCCGGGTCTGCCTTCTCATATCCTATGAATTCAGATATGGATACCACTCCATTACGAGTGGTGGGTTTCCCCATTCGGAAATCTCCGGATCAAAGCTTGCTTACAGCTCCCCGAAGCATATCGGTGTTCGTCCCGTCCTTCATCGGCTCCTAGTGCCAAGGCATCCACCGTGCGCCCTTTCTAACTTAACCGTTAAAAAGAATCACTATGTGATATCTTGTGTTACTAATTTAATTGAATGTGATGTCTACTGTTATCTAGTTTTCAAAGAACACGTTTCGAAGGAATGATCCTTCAAAACTAAACAAGACAGGGAACGTTCTGTTTATAAGACCCAAGGTCTTATATTCCGTATAATATCCTTAGAAAGGAGGTGATCCAGCCGCACCTTCCGATACGGCTACCTTGTTACGACTTCACCCCAATCATCTGTCCCACCTTCGGCGGCTGGCTCCTAAAAGGTTACC
>NZ_CP150256.1:165000-170000 GCF_037975455.1 Bacillus sp. FSL M8-0071 | reverse complement strand
GGCGGGTTAGAAGGTCAATACAGCCAGGGTAGTATCCCACCGATGCCTCCACCGAAGCTGGCGCTCCGGTTTCCAAGGCTCCTACCTATCCTGTACAAGCTGTACCAACATTCAATATCAGGCTGCAGTAAAGCTCCACGGGGTCTTTCCGTCCTGTCGCGGGTAACCTGCATCTTCACAGGTACTATAATTTCACCGAGTCTCTCGTTGAGACAGTGCCCAGATCGTTGCGCCTTTCGTGCGGGTCGGAACTTACCCGACAAGGAATTTCGCTACCTTAGGACCGTTATAGTTACGGCCGCCGTTTACTGGGGCTTCAATTCGCACCTTCGCTTACGCTAAGCGCTCCTCTTAACCTTCCAGCACCGGGCAGGCGTCAGCCCCTATACTTCGCCTTACGGCTTCGCAGAGACCTGTGTTTTTGCTAAACAGTCGCCTGGGCCTATTCACTGCGGCTCTCTCGGGCTTGCACCCTAACAGAGCACCCCTTCTCCCGAAGTTACGGGGTCATTTTGCCGAGTTCCTTAACGAGAGTTCTCTCGATCACCTTAGGATTCTCTCCTCGCCTACCTGTGTCGGTTTGCGGTACGGGCACCTCTCACCTCGCTAGAGGCTTTTCTTGGCAGTGTGGAATCAGGAACTTCGCTACTATATTTCGCTCGCCATCACAGCTCAGCCTTATGGGAAACGGATTTGCCTATTTCCCAGCCTAACTGCTTGGACGCGGATATCCAATACCGCGCTTACCCTATCCTCCTGCGTCCCCCCATTGCTCAAATGGTGAGGAGGTGGTACAGGAATATCAACCTGTTGTCCATCGCCTACGCCTTTCGGCCTCGGCTTAGGTCCCGACTAACCCTGAGCGGACGAGCCTTCCTCAGGAAACCTTAGGCATTCGGTGGAGGGGATTCTCACCCCTCTTTCGCTACTCATACCGGCATTCTCACTTCTAAGCGCTCCACCAGTCCTTCCGGTCTGGCTTCACAGCCCTTAGAACGCTCTCCTACCACTGTTCGAAGAACAGTCCGCAGCTTCGGTGATACGTTTAGCCCCGGTACATTTTCGGCGCAGAGTCACTCGACCAGTGAGCTATTACGCACTCTTTAAATGGTGGCTGCTTCTAAGCCAACATCCTGGTTGTCTAAGCAACTCCACATCCTTTTCCACTTAACGTATACTTTGGGACCTTAGCTGGCGGTCTGGGCTGTTTCCCTTTCGACTACGGATCTTATCACTCGCAGTCTGACTCCCAAGGATAAGTCATTGGCATTCGGAGTTTGACTGAATTCGGTAACCCGGTAGGGGCCCCTAGTCCAATCAGTGCTCTACCTCCAAGACTCTTACCTTGAGGCTAGCCCTAAAGCTATTTCGGAGAGAACCAGCTATCTCCAGGTTCGATTGGCATTTCACCCCTACCCACACCTCATCCCCGCACTTTTCAACGTGCGTGGGTTCGGGCCTCCATTCAGTGTTACCTGAACTTCACCCTGGACATGGGTAGATCACCTGGTTTCGGGTCTACGACCACGTACTCATGCGCCCTATTCAGACTCGCTTTCGCTGCGGCTCCGCATCTTCTGCTTAACCTTGCACGAGATCGTAACTCGCCGGTTCATTCTACAAAAGGCACGCCATCACCCGTTAACGGGCTCTGACTACTTGTAGGCACACGGTTTCAGGATCTCTTTCACTCCCCTTCCGGGGTGCTTTTCACCTTTCCCTCACGGTACTGGTTCACTATCGGTCACTAGGGAGTATTTAGCCTTGGGAGATGGTCCTCCCGGATTCCGACGGAATTTCACGTGTTCCGCCGTACTCAGGATCCACTCAGGAGAGAACGAAGTTTTGACTACAGGGCTGTTACCTCCTATGGCGGGCCTTTCCAGACCTCTTCATCTACCTCGTTCCTTTGTAACTCCGTACAGAGTGTCCTACAACCCCAAGAGGCAAGCCTCTTGGTTTGGGCTAATCCCGTTTCGCTCGCCGCTACTCAGGGAATCGCATTTGCTTTCTCTTCCTCCGGGTACTTAGATGTTTCAGTTCCCCGGGTCTGCCTTCTCATATCCTATGAATTCAGATATGGATACCACTCCATTACGAGTGGTGGGTTTCCCCATTCGGAAATCTCCGGATCAAAGCTTGCTTACAGCTCCCCGAAGCATATCGGTGTTCGTCCCGTCCTTCATCGGCTCCTAGTGCCAAGGCATCCACCGTGCGCCCTTTCTAACTTAACCGTTAAAAAGAATCACTATGTGATATCTTGTGTTACTAATTTAATTGAATGTGATGTCTACTGTTATCTAGTTTTCAAAGAACACGTTTCGAAGGAATGATCCTTCAAAACTAAACAAGACAGGGAACGTTCTGTTTATAAGACCCAAGGTCTTATATTCCGTATAATATCCTTAGAAAGGAGGTGATCCAGCCGCACCTTCCGATACGGCTACCTTGTTACGACTTCACCCCAATCATCTGTCCCACCTTCGGCGGCTGGCTCCTAAAAGGTTACCTCACCGACTTCGGGTGTTACAAACTCTCGTGGTGTGACGGGCGGTGTGTACAAGGCCCGGGAACGTATTCACCGCGGCATGCTGATCCGCGATTACTAGCGATTCCAGCTTCACGCAGTCGAGTTGCAGACTGCGATCCGAACTGAGAACAGATTTGTGGGATTGGCTTAACCTCGCGGTTTCGCTGCCCTTTGTTCTGTCCATTGTAGCACGTGTGTAGCCCAGGTCATAAGGGGCATGATGATTTGACGTCATCCCCACCTTCCTCCGGTTTGTCACCGGCAGTCACCTTAGAGTGCCCAACTGAATGCTGGCAACTAAGATCAAGGGTTGCGCTCGTTGCGGGACTTAACCCAACATCTCACGACACGAGCTGACGACAACCATGCACCACCTGTCACTCTGCCCCCGAAGGGGACGTCCTATCTCTAGGATTGTCAGAGGATGTCAAGACCTGGTAAGGTTCTTCGCGTTGCTTCGAATTAAACCACATGCTCCACCGCTTGTGCGGGCCCCCGTCAATTCCTTTGAGTTTCAGTCTTGCGACCGTACTCCCCAGGCGGAGTGCTTAATGCGTTAGCTGCAGCACTAAGGGGCGGAAACCCCCTAACACTTAGCACTCATCGTTTACGGCGTGGACTACCAGGGTATCTAATCCTGTTCGCTCCCCACGCTTTCGCTCCTCAGCGTCAGTTACAGACCAGAGAGTCGCCTTCGCCACTGGTGTTCCTCCACATCTCTACGCATTTCACCGCTACACGTGGAATTCCACTCTCCTCTTCTGCACTCAAGTTCCCCAGTTTCCAATGACCCTCCCCGGTTGAGCCGGGGGCTTTCACATCAGACTTAAGAAACCGCCTGCGAGCCCTTTACGCCCAATAATTCCGGACAACGCTTGCCACCTACGTATTACCGCGGCTGCTGGCACGTAGTTAGCCGTGGCTTTCTGGTTAGGTACCGTCAAGGTACCGCCCTATTCGAACGGTACTTGTTCTTCCCTAACAACAGAGCTTTACGATCCGAAAACCTTCATCACTCACGCGGCGTTGCTCCGTCAGACTTTCGTCCATTGCGGAAGATTCCCTACTGCTGCCTCCCGTAGGAGTCTGGGCCGTGTCTCAGTCCCAGTGTGGCCGATCACCCTCTCAGGTCGGCTACGCATCGTTGCCTTGGTGAGCCGTTACCTCACCAACTAGCTAATGCGCCGCGGGTCCATCTGTAAGTGGTAGCCGAAGCCACCTTTTATGTTTGAACCATGCGGTTCAAACAACCATCCGGTATTAGCCCCGGTTTCCCGGAGTTATCCCAGTCTTACAGGCAGGTTACCCACGTGTTACTCACCCGTCCGCCGCTAACATCAGGGAGCAAGCTCCCATCTGTCCGCTCGACTTGCATGTATTAGGCACGCCGCCAGCGTTCGTCCTGAGCCAGGATCAAACTCTCCGATAAAGTAGTTTGACTGACTACGCACATCGCTGTGCGATTTTTAAAAACTGAATTAACAGGTACGTTTTGTCTTGTTTAGTTTTCAAAGATCATTTTGTTTGTCCGCTTTGTTAAAGCAACTTTATTAGTATACAATGTCACTTCTTCAAAGTCAATAACTTTTTTAAAAACTTTTGGTGGAGCCTAGCGGGATCGAACCGCTGACCTCCTGCGTGCAAAGCAGGCGCTCTCCCAGCTGAGCTAAGGCCCCATAAAAAATGGTCGGGAAGACAGGATTCGAACCTGCGACCCCATGGTCCCAAACCATGTGCTCTACCAAGCTGAGCTACTTCCCGATTTCCTATCTATTCTATTAAAAGATATGGCGCGCCCGAGAGGAGTCGAACCCCTAACCTTTTGATCCGTAGTCAAACGCTCTATCCAATTGAGCTACGGGCGCAATTCAATTTACAATATCCCGTTAGGATAAATGGAGCGGAAGACGGGATTCGAACCCGCGACCCCCACCTTGGCAAGGTGGTGTTCTACCACTGAACTACTTCCGCATATCGCAATAAAAAAAGCTTTCTCCTTATGAGAAACCTTGGTAATAATACATTTAAGCTTCCAAGCGGGCTCGAACCGCTGACCTCTTCCTTACCATGGAAGTGCTCTACCTGCTGAGCTATGGAAGCAATGGCTCCGCAGGTAGGATTCGAACCTACGACCGATCGGTTAACAGCCGATAGCTCTACCACTGAGCTACTGCGGAATAATATAAAGCTTCATAAACAAACATGGTAGAATTAATAAATCTGCTTGGCGGCGTCCTACTCTCACAGGGGGAAACCCCCGACTACCATCGGCGCTGAAGAGCTTAACTTCCGTGTTCGGTATGGGAACGGGTGTGACCTCTTCGCTATCGCCACCAAACAAATTGAGAGTGTTCTCTCAAAACTAGATAACAGGTGTGACATCATTCAAAAATATGGTTAAGTCCTCGATCGATTAGTATCTGTCAGCTCCATGTGTCGCCACACTTCCACCTCAGACCTATCAACCTGA
>NZ_CP150256.1:35000-162500 GCF_037975455.1 Bacillus sp. FSL M8-0071 | reverse complement strand
CAGACCTCTTCATCTACCTCGTTCTTTTGTAACTCCGTACAGAGTGTCCTACAACCCCAAGAGGCAAGCCTCTTGGTTTGGGCTAATCCCGTTTCGCTCGCCGCTACTCAGGGAATCGCATTTGCTTTCTCTTCCTCCGGGTACTTAGATGTTTCAGTTCCCCGGGTCTGCCTTCTCATATCCTATGAATTCAGATATGGATACCACTCCATTACGAGTGGTGGGTTTCCCCATTCGGAAATCTCCGGATCAAAGCTTGCTTACAGCTCCCCGAAGCATATCGGTGTTCGTCCCGTCCTTCATCGGCTCCTAGTGCCAAGGCATCCACCGTGCGCCCTTTCTAACTTAACCGTTAAAAAGAATCACTATGTGATATCTTGTGTTACTAATTTAATTGAATGTGATGTCTACTGTTATCTAGTTTTCAAAGAACACGTTTCGAAGGAATGATCCTTCAAAACTAAACAAGACAGGGAACGTTCTGTTTATAAGACCCAAGGTCTTATATTCCGTATAATATCCTTAGAAAGGAGGTGATCCAGCCGCACCTTCCGATACGGCTACCTTGTTACGACTTCACCCCAATCATCTGTCCCACCTTCGGCGGCTGGCTCCTAAAAGGTTACCTCACCGACTTCGGGTGTTACAAACTCTCGTGGTGTGACGGGCGGTGTGTACAAGGCCCGGGAACGTATTCACCGCGGCATGCTGATCCGCGATTACTAGCGATTCCAGCTTCACGCAGTCGAGTTGCAGACTGCGATCCGAACTGAGAACAGATTTGTGGGATTGGCTTAACCTCGCGGTTTCGCTGCCCTTTGTTCTGTCCATTGTAGCACGTGTGTAGCCCAGGTCATAAGGGGCATGATGATTTGACGTCATCCCCACCTTCCTCCGGTTTGTCACCGGCAGTCACCTTAGAGTGCCCAACTGAATGCTGGCAACTAAGATCAAGGGTTGCGCTCGTTGCGGGACTTAACCCAACATCTCACGACACGAGCTGACGACAACCATGCACCACCTGTCACTCTGCCCCCGAAGGGGACGTCCTATCTCTAGGATTGTCAGAGGATGTCAAGACCTGGTAAGGTTCTTCGCGTTGCTTCGAATTAAACCACATGCTCCACCGCTTGTGCGGGCCCCCGTCAATTCCTTTGAGTTTCAGTCTTGCGACCGTACTCCCCAGGCGGAGTGCTTAATGCGTTAGCTGCAGCACTAAGGGGCGGAAACCCCCTAACACTTAGCACTCATCGTTTACGGCGTGGACTACCAGGGTATCTAATCCTGTTCGCTCCCCACGCTTTCGCTCCTCAGCGTCAGTTACAGACCAGAGAGTCGCCTTCGCCACTGGTGTTCCTCCACATCTCTACGCATTTCACCGCTACACGTGGAATTCCACTCTCCTCTTCTGCACTCAAGTTCCCCAGTTTCCAATGACCCTCCCCGGTTGAGCCGGGGGCTTTCACATCAGACTTAAGAAACCGCCTGCGAGCCCTTTACGCCCAATAATTCCGGACAACGCTTGCCACCTACGTATTACCGCGGCTGCTGGCACGTAGTTAGCCGTGGCTTTCTGGTTAGGTACCGTCAAGGTACCGCCCTATTCGAACGGTACTTGTTCTTCCCTAACAACAGAGCTTTACGATCCGAAAACCTTCATCACTCACGCGGCGTTGCTCCGTCAGACTTTCGTCCATTGCGGAAGATTCCCTACTGCTGCCTCCCGTAGGAGTCTGGGCCGTGTCTCAGTCCCAGTGTGGCCGATCACCCTCTCAGGTCGGCTACGCATCGTTGCCTTGGTGAGCCGTTACCTCACCAACTAGCTAATGCGCCGCGGGTCCATCTGTAAGTGGTAGCCGAAGCCACCTTTTATGTTTGAACCATGCGGTTCAAACAACCATCCGGTATTAGCCCCGGTTTCCCGGAGTTATCCCAGTCTTACAGGCAGGTTACCCACGTGTTACTCACCCGTCCGCCGCTAACATCAGGGAGCAAGCTCCCATCTGTCCGCTCGACTTGCATGTATTAGGCACGCCGCCAGCGTTCGTCCTGAGCCAGGATCAAACTCTCCGATAAAGTAGTTTGACTGACTACGCACATCGCTGTGCGATTTTTTAAAAACTGAATTAACAGGTACGTTTTGTCTTGTTTAGTTTTCAAAGATCATTACTGCCGCTTAACGAAGCAGCTTTATTACTATAACATTTAGCTTCTTTTAAGTCAACAACTTTTTTCAAAGTATTTAATGAAGCTTTTAGTTGATGTCAGCTGTTTATCAGCGACGAATAATAATATATCACGGATATTATCAAAAGGTCAATACCCAATTTAGGCTGTATGTGAAGAGACATTTTATCGGTTATATTCAATTGTCCATGCTCATAAGATGTAAAACAAGAATGATGGACAAGATAAGGAGGCATCATCAGTGAATCACTTCTATGTGTGGCACATTAAACGGGTAAAACAATTAATTATTATACTTATCGCCGCATTTGCAGCTGCCAGCTTTTTTTATATCCAAAGAGCTGTCCCGCTTCCCGTGTTTTCAACTGACACCGGACCTAAAGCCATTTATAAAGGAGAAACAGACTCTAAAGATATTTCACTTACTTTCGATATCAGCTGGGGTGATGAGAGAGCAGAACCGATACTTAATACTCTGAAAGCAAACGGGATTAAAAACGCAACGTTTTTCCTGTCCGCTTCTTGGGCAGAACGCCATCCCGACACAGTGGCCCGTATCGTAAAGGACGGCCATCAAATCGGGAGCATGGGCTACGCTTATAAAAACTATGCCAATTTAGAGAGCAACGAAATAAAAAAGGACATGAACCGTGCGCAAACAGCCTTTGAAAAGTTAGGGGTCAAAGACATACAGCTATTAAGACCCCCTACCGGCCAATTCAATAAGAATGTTCTAAAGGTCGCAAAGCAATACAATTATACAGTCGTTCATTACAGTGTGAACTCTCAAGACTGGACAAATCCCGGAGTTGAAAAAATCATCGACAATGTGACCAAGCAAGTTTCCGGTGGAGACATTATTCTTTTACATGCCTCCGATTCTGCAAAACAAACAGAAGAAGCATTGCCTGATATCATCCATCAGCTGAAAGAAAAAGGATTAAAAAATGTAACCGTGGGTGATCTCATCGCAAATTCTGATGCCAAATCCGCAGAGGTAAAGTAATTACTTTGCTGCAAACTTCGGCAGCATCAGCAATTGGAAGGCATTACATGCCATTAAAGGAAAAAGCATTAAATAAAGCCAGTCCTCATCATTTACTCTTAATGCAGGGAACCATTCTAATGCGGTAATCACAACCATCAAAAATAACGATGACACAAATGTTTTCTTAGAGGACTGCTTTTGCTTTATATAAGCTGTAATCACTCCAAAGATCAATAAAAACACCGGTAACCACGCATAGCCAGCCAGCGATTCTCCGCTCTCTCCAAAAAATAAAAAACGCACGTACATTAAATCAAAAGCAACAAACAGGATGAAAAACAACTGCAGCAAATTCCACAAAGAGGGGGACCTTAATATCTCAAGCGCAAACCGATGAACTGTTAAAAACACGAAAAAACCCATTTGGCTGATCACACTGAAAATCATGCCTACACCGATAAACCAAAATAAAACAGAGAAAATCTGTCCCGCTTCAAATGTTAGAAACAGCCCTCTATATTCTCCCCACTTTAAAGCAAAACCCACAATACTCGTGATAAGCGCCCCGACAGCTAAAATAGAAAAGAAAAAACGAACTAAACCACGGCTTTTCATTTCTTTATTCATCCCCTCAAAAATCGCGAACAGCGATATTTTGTTATGTATAATTCCAAACAGATGAATCATATTAAAGGTAAGACAAGTATGTGAAAGGAGCTTAAGCATGTCAAAAGCCAAAACGCTATTGATGAGCTGTTTTTTGTTATTATCTGTAACAGCTTGCGCTCCAAAAGACCAAGCAGCGGATATGGACTATGATCAGACCAAAAAAATGGTTGTTGATATATTAAAAACTGATGATGGAAAGAAAGCTATTAAGGAATTATTAAATGATGATGCCATGAATGAAGCGCTGGTGATTGACCAAGATGCAATTAAAGGAACAATAGAAAAAACACTCACATCTAAAAAAGGTGAAGAATTTTGGAAAAACATCTTTGAAGACACTGATTTTGCTGAGGGCTTTGCCAAAACTCTTCAGACAGAGCATGAAAAAGTGATTAAAAAGCTGATGAAGGATCCAGATTACCAGAAGATGCTGATGAGCGTTATGCAGGATCCCGGCATGGATAAAAAGTACAGCCAGCTGGCAAAAAGCCAAGAATTCCGCAGTTATTTAGAAGAGGTTATTAACGAAACACTTTCTAGTCCGCTTTACAAAAAGCAGTTCGAAGATGAGCTGAAAAAAGCAGCAAAAGACACAGCAAAAGAAAGTGAATAAAGGGAAAGCCGGGATCTGGAATCCCGGTTCACCTTTTATACCTGCACTGACATTTTTGCATCTATTTTTTTTGCGATGTCCTGATATATTTCTCCGATTGGATGATTTTCGTCATAAACAGACGGAGCAAATTGGTCCTTATTCCAATCGGGCTGTTTCAATGGGATTCTGCCGAGCAAAGGCACGTTTAGTTCCTCAGCCAGTTTATCTCCTCCGCCTTTTCCAAACACATATTCTCTTTCCCCTGTCTTTGCACTTTCATAATAAGCCATGTTCTCTATGACACCCACGACCTCATGATCGGTTTTAATCGCCATAGAGCCCGCTCTGGCCGCGACAAAAGCAGCTGTCGGATGTGGCGTAGATACGATAATTTCTTTGCAGCTCGGAAGCATTGTATGTATATCGAGAGCAACGTCCCCTGTACCAGGCGGAAGATCAAGAACGATATAGTCTACTTCTCCCCACTCTACTTCATGGAAAAAATTATTCAGCATTTTGCCGAGCATCGGCCCTCTCCATACGACCGGGGCATTTTCTTCTACGAAAAAGCCCATTGACATGACCTTTACTCCAAAGCGTTCAACAGGAAGAAGTTTCTCTCCTTCAATTGTTGGACGCACAGTGATACCCATCATGTCCGGCACACTGAACCCATAAATATCCGCATCAATTAAACCAACCTTTTTCCCTAGACGAGCCAGAGAAATAGCTAGGTTTACTGACACAGTTGACTTGCCTACGCCGCCTTTTCCACTTGCTACAGCAAGAAAGACTGGCGGGTTATCCATATTTAATAATGTTTTTTTCTCAGCTGACGGCGCCCGGAATTTAGCAACCGTTTCTTCAGGCAGCTCTTCAAATCGAAGGCCGACTGTCTCAGCTCCTGCCCCTTTTAATACGTTTACGATCTCTTGCTGAATCTGCATTTGTTCTGCAGTTCCTGTTTTTGCAAGAGCGACTTTTACACTGATATGCCGTTTTTCAGGCTTTATTTTAATTTCCTTAACGGCATCCAATTCTCCCAGAGGTCTTTGAAGAAAAGGTTCGCGCATTTCTCCGACTAGTTTTCTTACTTCATCTTCTCTTATCATCGAACCTCACCCTTTTGTGTATTCGTTTACAATTATTATTATATCATACATAAATGGCGGGTGTCTTATGCTTAGAACCACAAGAAAACCCTCCATTACTCCGGAGGGTCTCCTTTTTCTGTGAAATATCGCAAAATGCCTTTATATATGGAAGATGCCACCTTGTCTTGATATTTCGGTTTACCGAGCAGCGTTGCTTCGTTTGGATTGGATAAAAATCCGACTTCTATAAGTGCCCCCGGTTTGGTGACGTTTTGCATTAAGTAGATACCATGAATCCGCTTTGCTTTCCGGGTTGTGTTTTCCAGATTTCTTCTCAGCTCATCCTGGATGTATTTTGCGACTTTCTCATTTTCCGCATATTTCCCGTAATAAAAGCTTTGGGCTCCGCTCCATTTTTGTGACGGAATCGCATTAAGATGAATGCTGATATAGAGCTCCGCCTCTGAATGGTTTATTAATTTGACTCGTTGTCTTAGATCCTCAGCTTTTCGTCGACTATAGCCTTTTGTTCCTTCTGGAGCGAGATCAGTATCACTTTCTCTGGTCATGATAACAAGCGCTCCTTGTTCTTGAAGATAATCCCTGACTCTAAAGGCCACTTCCAGGGTAACATCCTTCTCTAACAGCTTTCCGCCGACTGCTCCGCCGTCAGGCCCGCCATGACCTGGATCTAGATAAATGATTTTACCGCTCAAGGGCAGGCTCCACGGCTTCCAAGAGTCGTTATTGCTGAACTGATATTTGAACAGAAATAGTAATACGATGAAGCCTAGCAAAAAACTGAGCCATTTAAGCTTTTTCCTCATCCCTTCCCCTCCCGCTTGTCCGTTATTACATAACTATGGGACAGGGCCGGGAAATATGATTACCGCATGCGAAGCTTACACTGTTTTTCTCTTTGAACAAACCCCGCTGTCCACCAATCTTTAATGAACTTGCGTGCCGCTTCATAAACCGTGTTTTTATCAAATGTTGCGTATTGCTCGTGTATCCAATTATAGAGATAATCAAAAAACTCCATACGAAGCTCTTCTTCTTCTCTTGCAGAGCGTGCACTGATACTCTGCATGGATTCTCCGTAATAGCCGAATATCCCAAAACGCCCGCCTAACAAATAGGCTTCTATAGCAAAATCAATACAGCCTTCGGTAATAATATCTCGCTCATCATGTAAAAATGGAAACAATGGTTCCAAACAATCCTTAACAGACTGGATAATTTGTCTCAGAGAGAGTTCTTTGAGCAAGTTCTTTTCTAATTCAAAATCCTTTTGGCGTTTCACATCCATAAAAGACAGTACTTCTGCCATATAAATTCACTCTCCTTTTACCGATTATTTTGAGGTTTGGATGATGAAACAATGCCCGAATTCGGTTGGAAATTCGCCCAAATGAAGGTGTAAAATCGATAAAAAATCAGCTTTCCGCAGGGTGCGGAACAAACGTTCTGTAAGTAGTTATGAAAAAAGCAGCCCCTCTAACAGGTCGCTGCTTTTCATACTTTCACGCTTCTTGTTGCAGAATATGTATGGATATATTGGTCTAATACAAACCCGCCTTTATCTTCATAAAAACCAGTAACGATAAAACCGGCATCAATTTGGCCTTTGATTTGGTCTTCTAAGGAATGGCCGAATTCCAGAGCCTCATTATTTTCGATCAGTTTTTTCACTTTATGTTTCGGAAGATCTTCTGGGTCAGCGTATGGAATGGAGTGTTTTACTTTTAAAACACCTTGCTGTTCTAATTCTGTATCAAACAGAAATACAACAGGATTGACAAAACCCGAGATTAGAATGCCGTTCCTTTTCAACACACGGTGCGCTTCCTTCCATACCGGGAGGACATTCTCAACAAAAACATTGGCAACAGGATGTACAATGACATCAAATGATTCATCATTAAATACACTTAAATCGTCCATGCTTCCTTTGACAGTGTGTATCGTGAGACCATCTCGCTCAGCAATCATTCTATCCTGATTCAGCTGTTTTTCTGAGTTATCTAATACGGTGACATCCGCGCCTGCGGCTGCCAAAACTGGACCCTGCTGGCCGCCGCCTGATGCTAAACAGAGTACTTTCAGACCTTTGATAGGCGGAAACCAATCCTTCGGTACATCTTTCATTGGTGTTACCCTTATATCCCAATTTCCTTTTTTTGCTTGTTCGATAACCTGCTGTTCAACAGCAACAGTCCATTCATTGCCTGTTTCTACTTTTTTATCCCAGGCTTTGCTATTATGAGCTACTAACGCATTCATGAATCTTCTCCTTACTTTAATGTATAGAGTATAACAAATATTTCTAGATTGATATCGCTTTCCCTTTGCATATTTAGAAAAAAGTTCATAAAAACGCAAAAAAATCACAAAGGAGATATGTGATTTATATCATCAGATTTACTTTTACTTCGTTACATAAAGCCATTAGCAATGAGAGCTATTGTTTCTCCGGGTTAAGAATCAGCAGTGAACTTTAACGGATGAGATACAGTGGTTAGATGAAGCTGGGCTGATCACATAACGATAATAAACATTGACCGAAGTTCCAATTGAATAAGAATGAAAGCTATCATGATTATTACAAAGAGACCGTTTATAAACAAACAATTTGCTTAACCCCGCCAAACGTCCATTCAGTTGTTATTTTTATGCGAGGCTGTCACGTTTTATTGAAAGAAAAAAGCTCCCAACCCAAGGTCGAGAGCTTTTTGAAAACGTAAAATTAACGTTTTGAGAACTGAGGTGCACGACGAGCGCCTTTAAGACCGTATTTTTTACGTTCTTTCATACGAGCGTCACGAGTCAGAAGACCTGCACGTTTAAGAGTTGTACGGTATTCTGGATCTGCTTCAAGCAAAGCACGAGCGATACCGTGACGGATTGCTCCAGCTTGACCAGATAGGCCGCCTCCATGTACGTTTACTAAAACATCATAAGTGCCAGCTGTTTCAGTCAAAGTTAATGGTTGTTTGATATCTTCGATTAAAGCTGCAGATGGGATATGTTCGCTGATTTCACGATTATTAACGACGATACGGCCTTCTCCTGGAACTAAACGCACACGCGCTACAGAGCTTTTACGACGGCCAGTACCGTAATATTGAACCTGTGCCAAATTGGTAACCTCCTTTTTAATTAACCGCGAAGTTCGTAAACTTCAGGTTTTTGTGCTTCGTGTGGATGCTCAGAACCACGGTATACGTTCAATTTTTTGAACATTTGACGACCTAGAGAACCTTTTGGAAGCATGCCTTTGATAGCAAGCTCAAGCATTTTCTCAGGGTAGTTTGTACGCATTTCAAGAGCAGTTCTTGATTTTAATCCGCCTGGATGTTGAGTGTGACGGTAGTAGATTTTGTCAGTTAACTTTTTACCAGTTAACTCGATTTTTTCAGCGTTGATGATGATCACATGATCTCCAGTATCAACGTGTGGTGTGTAAGTTGGTTTGTGTTTTCCGCGAAGGATAGCTGCAACTTCTGAAGAAAGACGACCTAAAGTCTTGCCAGCAGCATCAACAACTAACCACTTGCGTTCAATAGTACTTGCGTTAGCCATAGGTGTTGTACGCATTGAATTTCCCTCCTAAATGATCTGTCATTTTCAATAAACTTCGATTACGTTCTATTTCACAACACAATAAGTTCCGGGGCTTATCGTGGGGTTGAAATACATACCATATGATATCTTATAACTTTATGCAGACTCTGTCAAGAAAATATTATACACCTGGTTTAGTTGTCATAGTAAACGTTCCATAAATATAGCCCGTGCCCCGGCGCTGTGCGCCCTGCCGCTTCGCGATCCTTCGCTTCCAGCATGGATTTCACCTCATCGGGAGAAATTTTTCCAATACCTGCATCAAGCAAAGTACCCGCAATAATTCTGACCATATTATATAAGAAACCGCTGCCTGTGATCCGCATTTGCAGGCCGTCAGCCGTCTCAGTCCAATCAAGTTCGTATATCGTTCTTACCTTGTCCTGCACTTCTGTTTTAGCCGCGCAAAAGCTCGTAAAATCATGTGTCCCTATAAGATGCTTTGCCGCTTCTCTCATGTCCTGCACATTAAGGCGATATGAAAAATGGTAAGCGTAATGCCGTTTAAATACGTCCGGGTGTTTCTCCGTGTATACAAAGTAGCGATATTCTTTTTTGACTGCGCTAAATCGTGCATGGAACCCATCATCCGCAATTTCTGCCTGTTTGACTGCGATATCGTCCGGAAGCAGTGCATTTAAGGCATATGGCCATCTTTCAGCCGGGATAGACAGCGGAGTGTCAAAATGAATCACCTGTCCGGCTGCGTGAACCCCGCTGTCTGTTCTTCCAGACGAAACAACCGGAATTCTGTCTTTTGACTTATGCAGGACAGCCAAAGCCTTCTCCAGTTCATCCTGAACCGTTCTTTTGCCCGGCTGAACCTGATAACCGTTAAACAAATGTCCGTCATAAGAAATCGTGCATTTCAGTCTCATACAGCACCTCTAAGCCCTTAAGAAAAATAACAAAGCAGCTAATACAATTAAGCTGACAATGACAGAAGTGTCTTTTCCTGTCCATACAAGCTTTCTATATTTCGTACGTCCTTCTCCGCCTTGATAGCCTCTTGCTTCCATTGCCACCGCAAGCTCTTCGGCGCGTTTAAATGCGCTGACGAAGAGCGGGACAAGAAGCGGGACAATAGCCTTCACTCTATCTTTGACAGGCCCGCTTGTAAAATCAACGCCTCGCGCCATCTGAGCCTTCATGATCTTATCTGTCTCCTCCATCAGTGTCGGAATAAACCGTAAAGAAATTGACATCATAAGAGCCAGCTCATGAACAGGAAGCTTTAATTTCTTCAATGGGTTCAGCAGCTGTTCCATTCCATCGGTAATCTCAATCGGTGTGGTCGTAAGCGTTAATAAGGTTGTGATTAAAATCAAATAGACGAATCTAAGAGAAATGAATATCCCCTGAACCAGACCGCCCTCATAGACTTTGAAAAAACCTATTTGAAAGATAATCGGTCCTTCATGTGTCATAAGGATGTGAAGAAGGAACGTAAAAAGGACAATCCAGATGATTGGCTTCAGCCCTTTCATTAAAAAAGAGAAAGGAACTCTTGTTAAAGAAACGACGCCAATTGTAAATAAACCAAGCAACGCATATGTCTGAACATTATTGGCTAAGAATACAATGCAGACAAATAAAAAGATCGTGATCAGTTTTGTTCTGGGGTCAAGCCGGTGCACAAGTGAAGTCCCCGGTACATACTTGCCGATAATCATGCTGTCCATCATAAAGTCTTCTCCCCCTGAAAAAGAGCACGGATTTTGGCAGCGGCATCTTCGATTGTGAGCATAGGCTCATTAAATCTCACACCCAGTACAGCTTCAAGGTGTCTTTGGAATTTTATTGTTTCAGGAAGATCCAGCCCCCAGCCGGCCATCTCTTCACCCTTTAAAAACAGATCACGCGGACTGCCTGATGCTTGTATCGTTCCTTTATGCATAACAATCATTTCATCAGCGTATGCAGCTGCATCCTCCATGCTGTGTGTCACAAGGATCGTCGTCAGGTTCCCACGTTGATGAAGCTCATAAAACATGTCCATAATCTCTTTTCGCCCTCTTGGGTCCAATCCTGCAGTCGGTTCATCCAGAACAAGCACTTCAGGGTCCATTGCAAGTACGCCGGCAATTGCAACTCTGCGCATTTGCCCCCCGCTTAATTCAAAGGGTGACCTGTCCAAAAGCTCTTCTGATAAACCTACAAGCTGCAGCATCTCTCTCGCTTTTTGTTCAGCATCTTCTTTTTTAACACCAAAGTTCATCGGTCCGAATGAAATATCTTTAAGAACTGTTTCTTCGAATAATTGATGCTCAGGAAATTGGAAAACGATTCCGACTTTTTTACGAAGTTTTTTCAGTTCTTTATTCTTTTTCCCTGCCTGAATGACAGTGCTGCCTAGTGATATCTGTCCCTTCGTCGGCTTCAGGAGACCATTTAGGTGCTGAAGAAGAGTGGACTTGCCAGAGCCTGTATGCCCGATAACGGCTACGTAGCTTCCTTCTTTAATCGATGCATTGATATCATACAGTGCTAGGCGCTCAAACGGCGTCTTCATCTGATAACGATGCTCTACATCTTTGATTGTAATGTCCACAGCTCTTTCACCAGCCCTTCCTGAGTCAAATGGTTTTCTTCCAAAGCCAGTCCATTTTCTCTTAAAAGCTGGCTAAGCTGGAATGAGAAGGGTAAATCAAGCCCAATTCGAACAAGTTCTTTATTCAATTTAAAAATCTCTTCAGGCGGCCCTTCAGCATATTTTTTACCGCCATTCATGACAATGATCCTGTCTGCTTTTGCTGCCTCATTCAGGTCATGTGTAATGGAAATGACAGTCGCCATGCCCTGCTCTTTTAAATGTCTTACCGTTTCAAGCACTTCTTCTCGCCCGATCGGATCAAGCATGGATGTTGCTTCATCTAAGATAATAATATCAGGACGTGCGGCAATAACCCCCGCAATCGCAACTCTCTGCTTTTGGCCTCCGGAGAGATGGTGCGGCTCTTGATCGAGAAAATCTTGCATATTCACCTGTTTTACTGCCCAGTCTACTCTCTCAATCATTTCTTCCCGCGGTACACCATTGTTTTCTAAACCAAAAGCCACATCATCGCGAACAGTCGTTCCGACAAATTGGTTATCCGGATTTTGAAAGACCATACCTATCTTCTTACGCACTTCCCAAACGGATTCCTCTGTCAATTGAATCCCGGCAACCTCAATGTCGCCTGATTCAGGAAGAATTAAACCATTCAATGCCCGGGCCAGTGTTGATTTCCCTGAACCGTTATGACCTACGATTGCAAGCCATTCACCCTCATACACCTGCAGGGAGACGCCGTCTAGTGCTCGTCTTTCTGCGTCCTTCCGATATCGAAATACGATATCCTCTACCGATATCAACTGATTTTGATTCATGGAAAACCGGCCTCCTCTCAGCTAATGCTCTGCTTTTCTCTCTATTAAAAGTTGCAGTATCTAAAAAAAGGGCATAGATCCAGTTAGAAACTGTCCCGCCCTTCTTTAGATACACAAAAATATGTGATTAAACCAATTCGATAATTGCCATTGGTGCTCCGTCACCACGGCGAGGACCAAGCTTCATAATACGTGTGTATCCACCTTGGCGCTCCTCGTAACGAGTTGCAATGTCAGAGAATAATTTTTGAAGTGCATCTTGGTTATTTTCTTCGTTTGCAACCTCGTTGCGGATGTATGCAGCAGCTTGACGGCGAGCGTGAAGATCACCGCGTTTGCCAAGCGTGATCATTTTTTCAACTACAGAGCGAAGTTCTTTCGCACGTGTTTCAGTTGTTTCGATTCTTTCGTTGATGATCAAATCAGTTGTAAGATCACGAAGCATAGCTTTACGCTGTGCACTCGTACGTCCTAGTTTTCTGTATGACATGTGATGTCCCCTCCTTTATTGGAATGCTGTTTCTGAATAATAAACACACGAAAATCCTAGTTCACAAGGGAAACTAGTCAATCGTCTTTGCGAAGTCCGAGTCCAAGTTCTTCTAGTTTCGCTTTCACTTCTTCAAGTGATTTGCGTCCTAGATTTCGAACTTTCATCATATCTTCTTCCGTCTTGTTCGCAAGCTCTTGAACCGTGTTAATACCCGCACGCTTTAAGCAGTTGTAAGAACGAACAGAAAGATCCAATTCTTCAATTGTCATTTCAAGAACTTTCTCTTTTTGATCTTCTTCTTTTTCAACCATGATTTCAGCATGTTGAGCTTCGTCAGTTAAACCAACGAATATATTAAGGTGTTCAGTTAAAATCTTTGAACCAAGCGCAATTGCTTCTTTCGGTCCAGTGCTTCCATCAGTCCAAACATCAAGTGTAAGTTTATCATAGTTTGCAACTTGGCCTACACGAGTGTTCTCTACCTGATAAGATACACGAGAAACTGGCGTATAGATAGAATCGATCGGAATCACGCCGATTGGCTGATCGTCTCTCTTGTTTGCGTCAGCAGGCGTATACCCACGTCCTCTTTGAGCAGTAAGGCGAACTCGGAAACTCGCATTCTCACCAAGAGTCGCGATATGAAGATCAGGATTTAAGATCTCTACATCACTATCGTGTGTAATATCAGCTGCCGTTACAGTTCCTTCACCCTGTACATCAATTTCTAGCGTCTTCTCTTCATCAGAGTAGATTTTCAATGCAAGCTTTTTAATGTGTAAGATAATCGTTGTAACATCTTCCACAACGCCTTCAATTGTCGAGAATTCGTGCAGTACACCATCTATCTGGATTGATGTTACAGCGGCACCAGGGAGTGAGGATAAGAGGATACGACGTAAGGAGTTACCCAGAGTTGTACCATATCCACGCTCAAGTGGCTCTACGACAAACTTACCAAATTTGGCATCGTCGCTGATTTCAACCGTTTCGATTTTTGGTTTTTCAATCTCGATCATTACTTAAAACCCTCCTTCAAAACGTCGAAACCTCGAATAGAATCATATGAGATTCCATCCGAAATTCCCCATTGTTTAGTCCCGTATGTGCTCAGGCAACGAGTCGGTGCATTCGTTTCATAAATAACTGTATCATAACCCATTATTGACAGGGACACAAAATCTATACAAACAAATTACACGCGGCGACGTTTTGGTGGACGGCATCCGTTATGAGGAACAGGAGTTACGTCTCTGATAGCAGTGACTTCTAGTCCAGCAGCTTGAAGTGCACGGATTGCAGCTTCACGGCCTGAACCAGGTCCTTTAACAGTAACCTCTAGAGTTTTAAGACCATGTTCGATTGAACCTTTAGCAGCTGTTTCTGCAGCCATTTGCGCAGCAAAAGGAGTAGATTTACGAGAACCTCTGAATCCTAAAGCTCCGGCACTAGACCAAGAAATAGCATTACCATGAGTGTCAGTGATCGTAACGATCGTGTTATTGAAAGTTGAACGAATATGAGCAATTCCAGACTCAATATTCTTTTTCACGCGACGTTTACGCGTGTTAGATTTACGAGCAGCAGCCATTGTTTAAGAACCTCCCTTACTTATTTTTTCTTGTTAGCTACAGTACGACGCGGACCTTTACGAGTACGCGCGTTGTTTTTAGAGTTTTGTCCACGAACAGGTAATCCTCTGCGATGACGGATTCCGCGGTAGCTTCCGATTTCGATCAGACGTTTGATATTAAGAGAAACTTCACGGCGAAGGTCACCTTCTACTTTCAGTTTGTCAATAATATCACGGATTTTACCAAGTTCTTCTTCAGTAAGATCGCGCACACGAGTATCTTCTGAAACTCCAGCTTCTTTTAAAACTTGCTGAGCCGTTGTGCGGCCAATTCCGAAGATGTATGTTAAAGAAATAACAACACGTTTGTCACGTGGGATATCTACACCAGCAATACGAGCCATTCTCTGGGCACCTCCTTATAAATTATCCTTGTTTTTGTTTATGCTTTGGATTTTCACAGATCACCATTACTTTTCCTTTTCTGCGAATAACTTTACATTTTTCGCAGATTGGTTTAACTGATGGTCTCACTTTCATGTGTTTCCAACCTCCTTCAGTTTCCGGAGTGCTTTATTTGTAACGGTACGTAATCCTGCCACGAGTTAAGTCATATGGAGATAATTCTACCGTAACTTTGTCTCCAGGTAAAATGCGAATGAAGTGCATGCGGATTTTACCAGATACATGAGCCAAAACAGTGTGGCCATTTTCAAGTTCAACTTTGAACATCGCGTTTGGCAGTGTTTCGACTATAGTACCTTCCACTTCAATTACATCGTCTTTCGCCATTCAAGTGTTCTCCCTTCTTCAAATCAGTAACTTGCTTTCTGACAAATTTCAAAAGAAGTTTGTCACACGCCCTGTTTCGTTTATACTGTTCTGAACTTCCGGAGATACGCAATCATAAAGGGTTAAATGATTGATATTCTTTTTCTTAGGAGAATGAAATGTACGCTTTTCTCCGTCTGCTGTTAGTACATTGATGATGGTTAAAATTCCAACGACAAGCAGCAAGATGAATTCGGTCTTGCCAATGTTCACCCAAGCTTTCTGCCCTATCAAGCTTGAAAAACATCTGTCTTCGGAATTATTTTCATCATCTAGACTCTCGTCAGTATATCAAAACCCGTTTCTGTAATCGCAATCGTATGTTCAAAATGAGCACACTTTTTCCCATCTACCGTTACAACCGTCCAGTTATCAGCCAATGTTTTCACGTAGCGGCTGCCAGCGTTCACCATAGGTTCAATAGCGAGAACCATGCCAGGTTTAAGCCGTGGTCCTTTGTTGGGCGGACCGTAATGAGGAATTTGCGGGTCCTCATGCAAGTCTTGACCAACACCATGTCCGACATACTCCCTAACAACTGAAAACTGCTCATTTTCGACATACGTTTGTATTGCGTGGGAAATATTCGACAAACGTTCACCTGGTTTTGCTTCCTGCAAGCCTTTATATAAAGACTCCTCTGTCACTTCCAGAAGTTTTTTGTCATCATCGCTGATGTTTCCTACCGGATATGTCCATGCAGAGTCACCATGATAACCATTTAATTTAGCACCGATATCAATACTGATGATGTCTCCGTCCTTCAGCACCCTGCTGCCAGGAATGCCGTGAACGAGTTCTTCATTAACTGATACGCAAATGCTCCCGCGAAACCCATTATACCCCTTAAAAGATGGGATTGCACCCTGCTTCTTAATAAAACGTTCGGCAATTTGATCCAATTCTTTTGTCGAGATTCCTGGTTTAATGTGCTTTTTTAACTCTTCATGAGTTAAAGCCACGATTCGCCCTGCTTCCCGCATGATACCAAGTTCACGTGGGGTTTTACAGATAATCATTTTTTTAATCCTCCAAGAAGATCCTTCACATCTGCATAAACGTCTTGAATGTCCTGTTGGCCATTCACGTTTGCAAGATAACCTTTCTCTGAATAGAAATCGAGTAAAGGCTGAGTTTGCTTCATGTTTACCTCAAGCCGTTTAGAGACTGTTTCCTCATTATCATCTGCCCGTTGATAGAGTTCGCCTCCGTCTTTATCACAAATACCCGGCGTTTTCGGCGGATTAAAGACTAAATGATAGGTTGTGCCGCAAACACTGCAAATTCTGCGTCCAGTCAGACGTTCCATCAGAACATCTTTGTCGACTTCAATGTTAATGACATAATCAATCGGCTTGCCGTATTCCTCAAGAATTTCTTCAAGAGCTTCGGCTTGAGCGACTGTTCGCGGAAATCCGTCCAGAAGAAAACCTCTTTCACAATCATCTTTGCCAAGTCTCTCTTTTACAATTCCGATTGTGACTTCGTCAGGTACGAGCTCTCCCTTATCAATATAAGATTTTGCTTCGAGTCCGAGTGGTGTTTCTTCTTTCATAGCAGCACGGAACATATCTCCTGTTGAGATATGAGGAATCCCATAATCCTCAACAATTCGTTCGCCCTGTGTGCCTTTACCGGCACCAGGAAGCCCCATTAAGACTAAGTTCATTCGGATTTCCCCCGTCCTCTCTTTATTAAGAGGGAATGGATAAATCCATTTCCTCTAGTTTTTCATAAATCCACGGTAGTTTCGTTTCACCAACTGGCTTTCTAGTTGTTTCATTGTCTCCAAGGCTACCCCGACAACAATTAACAAAGATGTTCCGCCAATTTGTGCACTTTGAGGCAATCCAGCGAATTGAATGAAAAAGATAGGAAGAATGGAAATCACGGCTAAGAATATAGAACCCACAAACGTAAGTCGATACAAAATGCTCGTAATTCTATCTTGAGTCATTTTCCCTGGACGAACCCCCGGGATATAGCCACCCTGTTTTTTAAGGTTATCAGCCATTTGTTCAGGGTTTACCTGTACAAAAGCATAAAAGTACGTAAAGGCAATAATCAACGCAACATATATCGCCATACCCACCGGATGCGTATTATCAAAGTTGTTTTGAATCCACTTTGTCACATCGTTTGTTCCAAAGAATGACGCGATCGTCCGCGGCGTTATCAAAAACGCAACCGCAAAGATTACCGGAATAACCCCTGCAGGATTCACTTTCAATGGAAGGTGTGTAGACTGACCTCCGCCAGCAGGTGAACGACCTGTGCCTTTAGCATATTGAATCGCAATTTTCCGTACGGCTTGCTGAATGAAAATAACTCCAACAATAACTGCTAAAATCGCAATCACAAGAAGTGCGACTTTCACAATATGAATAAACAACTGATCGTTGCTGCCGACAAATTGAGTCTCATATATTTGCCCAATTGTTTTTGGAATACTAGACACAATCCCCGCGAAGATAATGATCGATATTCCGTTGCCTACTCCATGAGAAGTAATTTGTTCCCCAAGCCACATTAAAAAGGCAGTTCCGCCAGTGAGCACTAAAGCAATGATAAGATATGTCGATACACCGGATTTTTCGATCAGCATACCGTTTGCCAGATTGTTGAATCCATATGACATACCTAACGCTTGGATGAAACCAAGCACAATCGTAAAGTACCTTGTGAACTGAGCTAATTTACGGCGGCCAACTTCACCTTGCTTAGACCACTCGGTAAACTTCGGTACCACATCCATCTGAAGCAGCTGAATGATGATCGAAGCCGTGATATAAGGAGTAATTCCCATTGCGAAAATGGAAAATTGGTAAAGCGCACCGCCGCCAAATGTATTAAGGAGATCAAAAACACCCATTTGAGACTGTGCCTGTAACGCTTCAGCGTTAACGTAAGGCACAGGAATAAACGCACCTATGCGAAAGACGATAAGCATGAGTAAAGTGAATATGATTTTATTCCTGATATCACTCACACGCATAAAGTTGGAGATTGTTTTAAACAAGTTAGATCACCTCAGCTGTACCGCCAGCAGCTTCAACAGCTTCTTTCGCAGAAGCAGAGAATTTATTGGCTTTTACAGTTAATTTTTTCTCTAATTTACCGTTGCCAAGAATCTTTACTCCTGCATTAAGTTTGCTAATAACACCAGTCTCTAGAAGAAGTTCAGGAGTGACTTCCGTTCCTTCTGCAAAACCGTTCAATTTGTCTAGGTTGACTACAGCGTATTCCTTGCGGTTGATGTTAGTGAAACCGCGTTTAGGAAGACGTTGGAATAAAGGCATTTGTCCCCCCTCGAATCCAGGGCGTACACCGCCGCCAGAACGAGCGTTTTGACCTTTGTGACCTTTACCAGCTGTTTTACCGTTGCCAGAACCAATACCACGACCTACGCGATTACGCGTTTTGCGTGAACCTTCTGAAGGTTTTAATTCATGAAGTTTCATTAGGACACCTCCTTATCCGATCAAATATTTTTATTGTTCTTTAACAGAAACTAAATGAGATACTTTATTAATCATACCACGGATCGCAGCGTTGTCTTCATGAACAACAGTTTGGTTTGTTTTCTTTAAACCAAGTGTTCTTACAGTAACGCGTTGGTCTTCCGGGCGACCGATTACACTTCGTTTGAGGGTAATTTCTAATTTAGCCATTAATGTTCCCTCCTTATCCTAACAGTTCTTCTACAGATTTTCCACGAAGCTTCGCAACGTCTTCAGCACGTTTAAGTTCACTTAAACCTTGAAGTGTTGCACGAATCATGTTGATCGGTGTGTTAGAACCTAAAGACTTAGAAAGGATATCAGCTACACCAGCTAGCTCAAGTACCGCACGTACAGGGCCTCCAGCGATAACTCCAGTACCTTCAGAAGCAGGTTTTAACAAGATGTTACCTGCACCGAAACGTCCGATGATTTCGTGTGGAATTGTAGTTCCAACCATTGGTACTTCAATCAAATTCTTTTTCGCATCTTCAACAGCTTTGCGGATCGCTTCTGGTACTTCTTGTGCTTTACCAGTACCGAATCCTACGTGTCCGTTTTTGTCACCGACAACGACTAGAGCTGCGAAGCGGAAACGACGACCACCTTTAACAACTTTCGCTACGCGGTTAACCGTAACTAAGCGTTCTTCTAACTCTAATTTGCTTGGGTCAATACGACGCATAATCATGTGTCCCTCCTTCTTTTATTAAAATTTAAGTCCAGCTTCACGAGCGGCATCAGCCAAAGCTTTTACACGTCCATGGTATAAGTATCCGCCACGGTCAAATACTACGTCAGAAATGCCTTTTTCAGCAGCGCGTTTTGCAACTAATTCTCCAACTTTAGTAGCAGCAGAAGTATCTCCAGTGCTTTCAACGTTCAAGTCTTTATCGAGAGTAGATGCACTAGCAAGTGTTACACCATTTACATCATCGATGATTTGAGCGTAAATGTGCTTGTTAGAACGGAAAACGTTCAGGCGCGGTCTTTCAGCAGTACCGGAAAGTTTAGCGCGAACACGAGCGTGTCTTTTAAGACGAGCAGCATTTTTGCTAGTTTTCGTAATCATCTAGGTCACTCCTTTCTTCACTTTAAGCGATCTTACTTAGCAGATTTACCTTCTTTACGGCGAACAACTTCACCTTCGTAGCGGATTCCTTTACCTTTGTAAGGCTCTGGAGAACGTACAGCGCGGATGTTAGCAGCAATAGCTCCTACGCGTTCTTTGTCTGTACCTTTTACAACTACTTTTGTTTGAGAAGGAACTTCGATTTCGATGCCTTCTTCAGGAACGATCTCAACAGGATGAGAGTATCCAACGTTTAAAACAAGTTTATTTCCGGATTTAGAAGCACGGTAACCGACACCGACTAATTCCAAACCTCTTTCAAATCCTTTAGATACACCTTCAACCATGTTGCCAAGCAGACTGCGAGTCGTACCATGCAGGGCACGGTGCTCTTTTTGATCAGAAGGACGAGCGACTGTAAGCACATTGTCCTCTACTTTAATCTCCATATCAGGGTGAAACGTACGAGTTAATTCTCCTTTTGGTCCTTTCACAGCTACAGTGTTGTTATCATTTAACGTTACTGTAACATCAGAAGGAATCTCAAGTAGCTTCTTACCTACACGAGACATACCAAACACCTCCATTCATGTTAAACTTCTTACCAAACGTATGCTAGAACTTCTCCACCAGCTTGTTTTGCACGGGCTTCTTTGTCCGTTAAAACACCTTGTGATGTAGAAATAATCGCGATTCCAAGACCGTTAAGTACGCGGGGTACTTCATTAGATTTAGCATAAACACGCAAACCAGGCTTGCTGATTCTTTTAAGACCAGTGATAACGCGCTCGTTGTTTTGTCCGTATTTCAAGAAAACGCGGATGATACCTTGTTTGCTGTCTTCTACGAACTCAACGTCACGAATGAAACCTTCACGCTTTAAAATTTCAGCAATTTCTCTTTTCAATTTAGAAGCAGGAATTTCAAGCTTCTCATGACGTACCATGTTTGCATTGCGAATACGAGTTAGCATATCTGCAATTGGATCTGTCATAACCATTATATAATTACCTCCTTCCCTTTCTTGGGGATTACCAGCTGGCTTTTTTCACGCCAGGAATTTGTCCTTTATATGCAAGCTCACGGAAACAAATACGGCAAAGTTTAAATTTACGAATGACTGAATGCGGACGTCCGCAGCGTTCACAGCGTGTGTACTCTTGTACTTTAAACTTTGGTGTACGTTGTTGTTTCGCAATCATAGACTTTTTAGCCACGATTTCGCCTCCCTTTCATTGATTATTTCTGGAACGGCATACCTACTTGAGTTAATAGCTCACGAGCTTCTTCGTCAGTATTAGCTGTTGTTACGATAACGATGTCCATTCCGCGAACCTTTGTTACTTTATCGTAGTCAATTTCAGGGAAGATTAACTGTTCTTTGATACCAAGTGTGTAGTTACCGCGACCGTCGAAAGATTTTTTAGAAACCCCGCGGAAGTCACGTACACGCGGTAAAGATACAGAAATAAGTTTATCAAGGAAATCATACATGCGCTCTCCGCGAAGAGTTACTTTCGCACCGATAGGCATTCCCTCACGAAGACGGAATCCAGCAATTGATTTCTTCGCACGAGTAACGACAGGTTTTTGACCTGCGATAAACGTTAATTCTTCAACAGCACTGTCGATTGCTTTGGCGTTTTGAACAGCGTCACCAACACCCATGTTGATTACGATTTTTTCGATTTTAGGCACTTGCATGACTGAATCATAGTTGAACTTAGTCATTAAAGCAGGTGCAATTTCTTTATTGTACTTTTCTTTAAGGCGGTTCATGAGATAGACCTCCCTTCCTTTTAATACTATTTATCTAGAACTTGCCCAGATTTTTTTGCTACACGAACTTTTTTGCCATCTTCCACTTTGTATCCTACGCGAGTCACTTCACCTGTTTTAGGATCGAGCGGCATAACGTTTGATACATGAATTGGCGCCTCTTGATTAGAAATACCGCCTTGAGGGTTAGCTTGAGTTGGTTTAGAGTGTTTCTTTACCATGTTAACACCTTCAACTAAAACGCGGTCCTTTTTAGGGAAAGCAGCAAGGATTGTTCCTTGTTTGCCTTTATCTTTACCAGAGATAACCATAACTTTATCGCCTTTTTTTACATGCATCCTGATCGCACCTCCTTGAGTAAGGCATTTATTTCATTAGATAACTTCTGGAGCTAGAGAAACAATTTTCATAAAGTTGTTTTCACGCAATTCACGAGCAACTGGTCCGAAGATACGAGTTCCGCGTGGGCTCTTGTCGTCACGGATGATAACACATGCATTCTCATCGAAGCTGATGTATGAACCGTCACTTCTGCGCGCTCCGCTTTTAGTGCGAACGATAACAGCTTTTACGACTTCACCTTTTTTGACAACGCCTCCTGGTGTTGCTTGTTTAACCGTGCAAACAATTACATCACCAATGTTAGCTGTTTTACGTCCAGAACCACCAAGAACTTTAATAGTAAGTACTTCACGTGCGCCAGAGTTGTCAGCTACTTTTAAACGAGTCTCTTGTTGAATCATTATTTGTTACCTCCCTTCGGAAAAAGAATTCCGAACTTTATTAGATAATAACAGCTTCTTCGACAACTTCAACTAGACGGAAACGCTTAGTTGCAGACAATGGACGAGTTTCCATGATCTTAACGATGTCACCGATTTTAGCTTGATTATTTTCATCATGTGCTTTGAATTTTTTTGAGTATTTTACGCGTTTACCGTAAAGTGTATGTTTTTTGTATGTCTCAACAACAACAGTAATGGTTTTATCCATTTTGTCAGAAACAACACGGCCTTGGTAAACTTTGCGTTGGTTACGTTCGCTCATGCTCACGACCTCCCCTCAGTGATTATTTATTAGCAGCAATTTCTCTTTCACGAATCACAGTTTTCATGCGCGCGATAGCTTTGCGCACTTCACGAATGCGAGCAGTATTTTCAAGTTGTCCTGTCGCTAATTGAAAGCGAAGATTGAAAAGTTCTTCTTTAAGAGACTTTACTTTTTGTTCAATTTCAGCAGTGGTAAGGTCACGAATTTCATTAGCTTTCATTTGATTCACCACCAATTTCTTCACGTTTTACGAACTTCGTTTTAATTGGCAATTTGTGAGATGCAAGGCGAAGCGCTTCACGAGCAACCTCTTCAGACACACCAGAAATTTCAAATAAAACTTTGCCCGGTTTTACAACAGCTACCCAACCTTCTGGAGCCCCTTTACCGGATCCCATACGTACCTCAAGTGGTTTAGCAGTGTAAGGTTTAGAAGGGAAAATTTTGATCCAAACTTTACCGCCACGTTTCATGTAACGAGTCATCGCAATACGTGCAGCTTCGATTTGACGGTTAGTAATCCAAGAAGCTTCTAGAGCTTGGATACCGAATTCTCCGAAATGTACTTCAGTACCGCCTTTCGCACGGCCACGCATTTTTCCGCGATGCTCTCTGCGATATTTAACGCGTTTTGGTAATAACATATTATTTTCCTCCTTCCTCAGTTTTCTTCTTAGTAGGAAGAACCTCTCCACGATAGATCCAGACTTTTACACCAAGCTTACCGTAAGTAGTATCAGCTTCAGATGTTGCATAGTCAATGTCCGCACGTAATGTGTGCAATGGAACAGTTCCTTCACTGTAGTATTCAGAACGAGCGATATCTGCACCGCCAAGACGACCAGAAACCATTGTTTTCACACCTTGTGCTCCAGCACGCATAGTACGTTGGATTTGTTGTTTCTGCGCACGGCGGAAAGAAACACGGTTTTCTAATTGACGAGCGATGTTGTCAGCAACTAGCTGTGCATCAAGATCTGCTCTTTTGATTTCAAGAATGTTAATGTGTACACGCTTGCCAGTAAGGCTGTTAAGGGCTTTGCGAAGTGCTTCGACTTCAGAACCGCCTTTACCGATAACCATACCAGGCTTAGCTGTGTGGATCGTAATGTTAACGCGGTTTGCTGCACGCTCGATTTCTACTTTAGAAACAGAAGCGTCAGAAAGGCGTTTGCTAATGTATTCACGAATTTTTAAATCTTCGTGCAGGAAGTCAGCGTAATCTTTACCAGCGTACCACTTAGATTCCCAATCACGAATGACTCCGATACGAAGACCGACTGGATTTACCTTTTGACCCACTACTTATCCCTCCTTCTTTTCTGATACAACGATTGTAATGTGGCTCGTACGTTTGTTGATTTGGCTCGCACGTCCCATAGCACGTGGGCGGAATCTTTTTAACGTAGGGCCTTCGTCAACGAATGCTTGAGAAATAACCAGGTTGTTAGCGTCCATTTCATAGTTATGCTCAGCATTTGCAATAGCGGATTTTAATACTTTCTCGATAATTGGAGAAGCAGCTCTTGGTGTAAGGTTCAAGATTGATACTGCCTCACCTACTTGCTTGCCTCGAATCAGGTCCATTACTAGACGTGCTTTACGAGGAGCAATACGGACTGTTCTTGCAACAGCTTTAGCTTGCATTTAAAAGCCTCCTCTCTTAGCGTCTTGTTTTTTTGTCATCACTAGCATGACCTTTGTACGTACGAGTTGGAGCGAATTCACCCAACTTGTGCCCTACCATATCTTCAGAGATGAATACAGGCACGTGTTTACGTCCGTCATAGACTGCGATTGTGTGACCAATAAACTGTGGGAAAATAGTAGAACGACGAGACCAAGTTTTTACGACTTGTTTCTTGTCTGTTTCATTTAATTTCTCGATTTTAGTCATCAAGTGTCCATCGACAAATGGTCCTTTTTTTAAGCTGCGAGCCATTTTGGAACCTCCCTTCGTGATTGCACTACGGTCCGAAAAGAACCGTAGACAACCCCGTTATTTATTTTTACGACGACGTACGATAAATTTATCGGATTTGTTCTTTTTCTTACGAGTCTTGAATCCAAGAGTTGGTTTGCCCCATGGAGACATTGGTGATTTACGTCCGATTGGCGCACGTCCTTCACCACCACCGTGTGGGTGATCGTTAGGGTTCATTACAGAACCACGAACTGTAGGACGGATGCCTTTCCAGCGAGAACGTCCAGCTTTACCAATGTTGATAAGTTCGTGCTGTTCGTTACCTACTTGACCGATAGAAGCACGGCAAGCAGAAAGGATCATGCGAACTTCACCAGAGTTAAGACGTACAAGAACGTATTTACCTTCTTTACCAAGAACCTGAGCAGATGTACCAGCTGAACGTACAAGCTGTCCGCCTTTACCAGGTTTTAATTCAATGTTATGCACAACTGTACCAACAGGGATGTTGATAAGTGGAAGTGCATTACCTACTTTAATGTCAGCTTCAGGACCTGACATGATTTCAGTACCTACTTGAATTCCTTTAGGAGCAAGAATGTAACGTTTTTCTCCGTCTGCATAGTTGATTAGAGCGATGTTAGCTGAACGGTTTGGATCGTATTCAACTGTAGCAACGCGTCCAGGTATACCATCTTTATCGCGTTTGAAGTCGATAACACGGTATTGGCGTTTATGTCCGCCACCTTGGTGACGTACAGTCAATTTACCTTGGTTGTTACGTCCGCCTTTTTTGTGAAGGGGAGCAAGCAAGGATTTTTCCGGCTTGTCAGTCGTGATTTCAGCAAAATCTGAAGTTGTCATACCACGACGTCCATTAGAGGTCGGTTTATACTTTTTAATCGCCATTTTGAATTTCCCTCCTTCTTTTTACAGATAATTAAGCTTCAAAAATTTCGATTTCTTTGCTGTCTGCAGTAAGTTTTACGATCGCTTTTCTGCGACGGCTAGTCATACCAGTGTAGCGTCCAACACGTTTTGATTTGCCTTTGTAGTTCATGATGTTGACTTTGTCAACTTTCACTCCAAAGATGCTTTCAACCGCGTCTTTCACTTCTGTTTTGTTAGCTCTTACATCAACTTCAAAAGTATATTTTTTTTCAGTCATTAAATCGGCAGAACGTTCAGTAATGACGGGGCGCTTTAGAACATCACGAGGATCTTTCATTATGCAAGCACCTCCTCTACTTTTTCAACCGCTGCTTTTGTAATCAGAAGCTTCTCGTGGTTGACAACGTCTAAAACGTTGATTCCGTTAGCTTCAACAACAGTAACTCCAGGAATGTTACGAGCAGATAAAGCTACTGCTTCGTTTGCATCCGCAGTTACGATTAAAGCTTTTTTCTCAACAGATAATCCTTTAAGGATAGCTGCCATTTCTTTTGTTTTAGCCGTATCAAGAGTAAGATCTTCAAGAACGATGATGTTGTTGTCGTTCACTTTAGAAGACAATACTGATTTGATTGCCAAGCGGCGAACTTTTTTAGGTAATTTATAAGAATAGCTGCGTGGTGTTGGGCCGAATACGACACCACCTCCGCGCCATTGCGGTGAACGGATTGAACCTTGACGGGCACGTCCAGTACCTTTTTGACGCCATGGTTTACGACCTCCGCCGCGTACTTCAGAACGATTTTTTACTTTGTGAGTTCCTTGACGTAAGGAAGCTCTTTGCATAAGAATAGCGTCGAATACAACACTCTCATTTGGTTCGATACCAAATACAGAAGCGTTTAATTCGATGTCACCAGCAGTAGAACCGTTTTGGTTGTATAATGCTACTTTTGGCATAATCAATTTCCTCCTTTCCTAAGAGAATTATTTAGATTTAACAGCACTTTTAACAGTGATTAAAGATTTCTTCGCACCAGGTACGTTACCTTTGATCAAAAGAAGATTGCGTTCTGCATCAACTTTTACGATTTCAAGGTTTTGAACAGTGATTTGCTCTCCGCCCATACGTCCAGGTAATAATTTACCTTTGAATACACGGTTAGGATCTACAGGTCCCATTGAACCAGGACGACGGTGGTAGCGTGAACCGTGAGACATAGGTCCGCGAGATTGTCCGTGGCGCTTGATTGCACCTTGGAAACCTTTACCTTTAGATACTCCTGTTACATCTACGATTTCTCCAGCAGAGAAAATTTCAACCTTGACTTCCTGACCAACTTCATACGCATCCATTTCCACTCCGCGTAATTCTTTAACGAAGCGCTTAGGAGCAGTTTCCGCTTTTGCAACGTGCCCTTTTTCAGGTTTGTTAGAAAGCTTTTCACGCTTGTCGTCAAAACCAAGCTGGATTGCTTCGTAACCGTCGTTTTCAGCTGTTTTCTTTTGAAGAACAACGTTTGGAGCAGCCTCGATAACAGTTACCGGAATAAGATCACCATTCTCAGCGAATACTTGCGTCATACCAATTTTTCTTCCTAAGATTCCTTTGGTCATTCGTCACACCTCCTATTAAGATCATTCTATATTTTAGAATTAAAGTTTAATTTCGATATCGACACCAGATGGTAAGTCTAATCGCATAAGAGCATCAACAGTTTGTGGTGTTGGGTTCACAATGTCGATTAAACGTTTATGTGTACGCATTTCAAATTGCTCACGAGAATCTTTGTATTTGTGCACCGCACGAAGGATTGTGTAAACTGATTTTTCAGTTGGCAACGGAATCGGACCAGATACGCTGGCACCAGAACGTTTTGCCGTTTCAACAATCTTCTCTGCAGATTGATCAAGGATTCTATGATCATATGCTTTCAAACGAATACGAATTTTTTGTTTTGCCATTATTTTCCCTCCTTTTCGCCTACATCACGTTAGACAGTTCTCCGTGAGAAAAACCTGAACACCTTGCCATGGCAAAGCGGCCGGGTGTGTCAGCAACCTCTCACTTCATCGCAGTCAAAGACCAACATACACCATTATACAGAAAATAGGCGCATGTTGCAAGACTTATTTAAAATATGCATGATTTGCACACTTTTTTTATTATACAGGGGTTTTTCTTATTTATCAAGGATCTATCATAAATGGTGTCGTGCATGTCGACTTAATGTGTTCGCGAATAATGCCGGCTCCTCAATATGCGGGGTGTGAGCTGAGTTCTCAAATTGAAACCAGCGCTTTTCGGGTGCCTCAAGCACTTGATAATACTGTTTCGATATTTCAGCAGGAACAATTAAGTCATGTTTCCCTGAAATGAAAACACACGGTACTTTAATAGAAGGAACTGATGTAAAAGCATTAAACCGGTACAACTCATCAGTTAAATGTTTTTTACTGAAGCGCAATCCATTTAGGAAACTGTGCATGTTCCGCACTCCATACTCATTGCCAGTAAGCATTTGAAATATTACAGCTAGAGATTGACGATGACGACGAGTGAATCCTCCCCTGCTAAGCTCGACACAAAACCGATAGATAAGGTGCTGGATATCCTGCTTCCAAGGCGGAGCACCAATGAAACGTGTGAGGAAAGATAATAAGCTGGCTTTTTTTGATTCAGAAATTTCACGAATATGTTGATAAGCAGTTGATTCTTCATCGTGAGGGTTAACAACCTGGCTGATTCCATAATACGCGTAAAATAAATCAGGACACTGCTGCAAAACATGAAGCGCTAGTATTGACCCCCAAGAATGACCGGCTAGGTAAAGTTTTGATTTTGAAAAATGAGCTAAAAGCCATTGAGTGACTTGGATTGTATCTTTAATGAAGTGATTTATTGTCATAGAGTGATGCGAAATTCGCTTAGAATAAGAAAGCCCCGATCCTCTCTGATCCCAATGAACTACTGTAAAATACTGTTCCAGCTCTTTTTGATAATGTCTAACATATCCGATTTGCGGCGTTCCCGGCCCGCCATGTAAAAAAAGGAGCAATGGATTTTTCACGTCAACTCCATTAATCATCAGCATTTGCTTTGTATTTCCAATGCTTAGTTCTTTCATGATTGCGATTGATTTCTTTTCAGGAATCATAAATATTAACCCCTCGAATATGATAGATCCTATTATACAAGAAAAAGATAAGCAAACAAAAAACGAGACCCACAGGGGTCTCGTTTAAAATCATACTATTACTCAGTGATTGTAGAAACAACGCCTGAACCAACAGTACGTCCGCCTTCACGAATAGAGAAACGAGTTCCTTCTTCGATAGCGATTGTAGAAATAAGTTCAACGTTCATTTCAGTGTTATCTCCAGGCATAACCATTTCTACGCCTTCTGGAAGATGGATGATACCAGTTACGTCAGTTGTACGGAAGTAGAACTGAGGACGGTAGTTAGAGAAGAATGGAGTATGACGTCCACCCTCTTCTTTAGAAAGAACGTAAACTTCAGCTTTGAATTTGCTGTGTGGAGTGATTGTACCTGGTTTAGCAAGTACTTGACCACGTTGGATTTCTTCACGAGATACACCGCGAAGAAGGGCACCAATGTTGTCACCAGCTTCAGCGTAATCAAGAAGCTTACGGAACATTTCAACACCTGTAACAGTTGTTTTCTTGTTCTCTTCTTGAAGACCGATGATTTCAACTTCGTCACCGACTTTAACTTGTCCGCGTTCTACACGGCCAGTAGCAACTGTACCACGACCAGTGATTGAGAATACGTCCTCAACTGGCATCATGAATGGTTTTTCAGTGTCGCGTTCTGGAGTTGGGATGTACTCATCAACCGCATCCATAAGTTCGAAGATTTTAGCTTCCCACTCAGCGTCTCCTTCAAGAGCTTTAAGAGCAGAACCTTTAACAACTGGTACATCATCACCAGGGAAGTCGTATTCGCTAAGAAGATCGCGAACTTCCATTTCAACTAGTTCAAGAAGCTCTTCGTCGTCTACCATGTCGCATTTGTTTAAGAATACAACGATGTATGGTACACCAACGTTTTTAGAAAGAAGGATGTGCTCACGAGTTTGTGGCATTGGGCCATCAGCAGCAGATACTACAAGGATAGCTCCGTCCATTTGCGCAGCACCAGTGATCATGTTTTTAACATAGTCAGCGTGTCCTGGGCAGTCAACGTGTGCATAGTGACGAGTTTCAGTTTCGTACTCAACGTGTGCAGTAGAGATTGTGATACCGCGCTCGCGTTCTTCTGGAGCACCATCAATTTGATCGTACGCCATAGCTGTACCTTTACCAGATTTCTTATGAAGTACTGTTGTGATAGCAGCAGTTAAAGTTGTTTTACCATGGTCAACGTGTCCAATTGTACCAATATTGGCATGTGATTTGGAACGGTCGAATTTTTCTTTAGCCATTCTAAAATCCTCCTTAAGAGCTTTTAATTAGTAATGTATAGAGTGATAGGAAGTGAAAGAAAGCTTTCACTTCCTCATCTTACAATAGTAGTTATACTTGAGTTAAGCGGCAAAATCAATTATTCGCCTTTATTTTTTTTGATAATTTCTTCTGCGACGCTCTTCGGCACTTCTTCGTAGTGATCCATGTGCATAGTGAACGTACCGCGACCTTGCGTATTAGAACGAAGTGCAGTAGCGTAACCGAACATTTCAGCAAGAGGAACCATAGCGCGAACAACTTGAGCGTTACCGCGTGCTTCCATACCTTCTACGCGTCCGCGACGTGAAGTGATATCACCCATGATATCTCCCATATATTCTTCTGGAATAACCACTTCCACTTTCATGATTGGTTCAAGAAGAACTGGGTTACATTTGCTGACTGCATTTTTCAATGCCATAGAAGCAGCGACTTTAAATGCCATTTCGTTTGAGTCAACATCATGGTAAGAACCGTCGAAAAGTTTAGCTTTAATGTCGATAAGCGGGAAGCCTGCTAGTACACCATTTTCAAGTGCATCTTCCAGACCTGCTTGAACAGCTGGGATGTATTCACGAGGAACGACCCCACCGACAATCGCATTTTCAAATTCAAAGCCAGCGCCTTCTTCGTTTGGTTCGAATTCGATCCAAACGTGTCCGAACTGACCGCGTCCACCAGACTGACGTACGAATTTACCTTCAACTTTTGCACCGGTACGGAATGTTTCACGGTACGCAACTTGAGGAGCACCAACGTTGGCTTCTACTTTAAATTCGCGTTTCATACGGTCAACAATGATATCAAGGTGAAGTTCACCCATACCAGAGATGATCGTTTGGCCAGTTTCTGGGTTTGTTTGAGTACGGAATGTAGGATCTTCTTCAGCAAGTTTCGCTAAAGCGATACCCATTTTATCTTGGTCAGCTTTTGATTTAGGCTCAATAGCAACGTCGATAACTGGTTCTGGGAATTCCATTGACTCAAGGATAACAAGATCCTTCTCATCACATAGAGTATCTCCAGTAGTTGTATCTTTTAGACCTACAGCAGCTGCGATATCCCCTGCGTATACAGTAGAGATTTCTTCACGGCTGTTAGCGTGCATTTGAAGAATACGTCCAACACGCTCACGTTTGCCTTTAGTAGAGTTTTTCACGTATGAACCAGAATCAAGTGTTCCAGAGTACACACGGAAGAACGTCAACTTACCAACGTAAGGGTCAGTCATAACTTTAAATGCTAATGCAGAGAATGGCTCTTCGTCAGAAGAATGACGCTCAATCTCTTCATTTGTATCAGGACGTGTACCTTTGATTGCAGCAACGTCAGTTGGTGCAGGAAGGTAGTCAAGAACAGCATCAAGTACTAGTTGAACACCTTTGTTTTTGAAAGCAGAACCAACAAGAACAGGGTAGAATTCAACATTTAATGTACCTTTACGAATTCCTGCTTTTAACTCGTCAATTGTGATTTCTTCACCCTCAAGGTACTTATCCATAAGCTCTTCATCAAGCTCACATACAGCTTCAATAAGGCTGTTGCGAAGCTCTTCAGCTTGCTCTTTGTACTCTTCAGGGATTTCTTTTGCATCAGAACGAGTTCCGAGGTCATCTTCGTAGAAATACGCAACGTTTTCTACAAGGTCAATGATACCTTCGAAGTTATCTTCAGCACCGATCGGCAATTGAATTGCATGAGCGTTTGCTTGAAGACGGTCTCTTAAAGTTCCTACAGAGTAAAGGAAGTCTGCACCGATTTTGTCCATTTTGTTAACAAAAACGATACGCGGTACTCCATAAGTTGTTGCCTGACGCCAAACAGTTTCTGTTTGAGGCTCAACGCCTGATTGCGCGTCAAGTACAGCAACAGCACCATCAAGTACACGAAGAGAACGTTCAACTTCAACTGTGAAGTCTACGTGTCCTGGAGTATCGATGATGTTTACGCGGTATCCTTTCCACTGTGCAGTTGTCGCAGCGGAAGTGATTGTGATACCACGTTCTTGTTCCTGCTCCATCCAGTCCATTTGTGAAGCTCCTTCATGAGTTTCACCAATTTTGTGGATACGACCAGTATAGAACAAGATACGTTCTGTAGTTGTCGTTTTACCGGCATCGATGTGAGCCATGATACCGATATTACGAGTTTTTTCTAAGGAGAACTCTCTTGCCATTGGGTAATTTCTCCTTCCTTATTAGGAAATTGTGTTTTGTTAATCTATAAATCCTACCAGCGATAGTGAGCAAATGCTTTGTTTGCTTCAGCCATCTTATGAGTGTCTTCACGTTTCTTAACAGCAGCACCAGTGTTGTTAGCTGCGTCAAGGATTTCGTTAGCTAAACGCTCTTCCATCGTTTTTTCTCCGCGAAGACGAGCGTAGTTAACTAACCAGCGAAGTCCAAGAGTCGTACGACGTTCAGGACGAACTTCTACAGGAACTTGGTAGTTCGCACCACCTACACGGCGTGCTTTTACTTCAAGTACAGGCATGATGTTTTTCAATGCTTGTTCGAAAACCTCCATTGCATCATTGCCAGTACGTTCTTTAATGATATCGAATGACTTGTATAGGATTGTTTGAGACTTACCTTTTTTACCATCGATCATCATTTTGTTGATTAGACGAGATACAAGCTTAGAGTTGTAAATCGGATCAGGTAAAACATCTCTTTTTGCTACAGGACCTTTACGTGGCATCTGAATATCCTCCCTTCATCAATTATGCGTATTTTCGTATATTATTTTGCTTTAGGTTTTTTCGTACCGTATTTAGAACGGCCTTGTGCACGGTTTTCAACTCCAGCAGTATCAAGCGCACCACGAACGATGTGGTAACGTACCCCTGGTAAGTCTTTTACACGTCCGCCGCGGATAAGTACAACACTGTGCTCTTGCAGGTTGTGACCGATACCAGGAATGTAAGCAGTAACCTCGATTCCGTTAGTCAAACGAACACGAGCATATTTACGAAGTGCTGAGTTCGGTTTTTTCGGTGTCATTGTACCAACACGAGTACATACCCCGCGTTTTTGTGGAGAAGATACGTTAGTGTGCTCTTTTTTAAAGCTGTTGTATCCTTTGTTAAGTGCAGGAGACTTTGAGTTTTCTACTTTACTCACGCGTCCTTTGCGAATTAGCTGATTAATTGTAGGCATGAATTTTTCCTCCCTTCATTACGTTTTATAACCCACATACCCAGGTGGTTCATCAAAAGGCAAAAAACAATGTCTTTACACAAGATGGAATCTTACGCAAAAACAAAAGTACGTTATAAAATAATGGCAACAGCGGCTGCTCCTACCTCAATTCCGCAGGCTTTGCCGAGCTTTTTCATGGATTCAACCATTGAGACAGAGATACCTTGATCTTCAGCAAGTGAAACAACACTTGACGTGAGTATCGGATCTGCGTCTTTTGCAACGACTACTTCCTTTACTGAACCTCGCTTTAGAGCTTTCACTGTTTGCTTCGTACCAATAATAATTGATTTGGCCTGTGATACTTTATCATAAGACATAAACATATCCTCCAAAGTAACAGGTTTATTTCGAGCACCTTGGTTATATTATCATTCTAGGAGACGAATGTCAACAAGGTATGACATTTTTTAGATTCGTTCTTCTCATAGAGTGACTTTTTCATAAATATATCTGCTGAAAGACTGTTTTTGCAGTCTTTCAGCAGAATTAAATCAGTTATTCAACCGGGACCATATCGTCAGTCGGCTGAACATTTGATACTGGTTTTACTTTACGGTATTTCATCATTCCTGTACCAGCTGGAACAAGCTTACCGATGATAACATTCTCTTTCAAGCCGAGAAGCTCGTCACGCTTACCTTTGATCGCTGCATCTGTAAGGACACGTGTTGTTTCCTGGAAGGAAGCAGCAGATAAGAATGAATCAGTTTCAAGAGATGCTTTTGTAATACCGAGTAAGACAGGACGGCCTGTAGCAGGTCGATTGCCTTCAAGTAATACCTTTTTGTTCGCTTCAGTAAATTGGTGAATATCAAGCAATGTACCTGGAAGCACATCAGTGTCACCGGCATCAATTACGCGTACTTTGCGAAGCATCTGGCGAACCATTACTTCTACGTGTTTATCTCCGATTTCAACACCCTGCATACGGTAAACCTTTTGAACCTCATGGAGAAGATACTCTTGAACAGTCGTCAGGTCAGTCACTTTAAGAAGTTCTTTCGGATCGATTGAACCTTCTGTCAGTACTTGGCCTCGAGTAATTTTATCTCCTTCCGCTACTTTCAGGCGGGAGTTGTAAGGTGCCGTATAAGAGCGTGTTTCCACTGCGCCTTGAACCACAATTTCCTGTTGCTTATCACGAACTTCATTGATCTCAACGACTGTACCATCGATTTCTGTAATTGTTGCCTGACCTTTCGGATTACGCGCTTCGAAAAGCTCTTGGATACGCGGAAGACCCTGTGTGATATCGTCTCCGGCAACCCCGCCTGTATGGAATGTACGCATTGTTAACTGTGTACCAGGCTCACCGATTGATTGGGCAGCAATGATTCCGACAGCTTCACCGACTTCAACATCGGAGCCAGTTGCAAGATTTCGGCCATAGCATCGTTTACATACACCATGAGGCGTATTACATGTGAAGGCAGAACGGATCCACACTTCTTCAATGCCGGCTTCGACAATCTCCAGTGCTTTATCTTCATCGATCAGTTCGTTTTCATTCACAAGCACTTCACCTGTTTCAGGGTGCTTCACTTGTTTTCTTGCAAAACGTCCGATTAAGCGTTCTTCTAAGCGCTCAATTGTTTCAGTTCCTTCTTTAAGAGGCTTAGCAAGAATGCCTCGGTCAGTTCCGCAATCAGTTTCACGGATGATAACATCCTGAGCAACGTCAACGAGACGGCGTGTAAGGTAACCTGAGTCAGCAGTTTTAAGAGCGGTATCGGCAAGACCTTTACGCGCACCGTGTGTGGAGATAAAGTACTCCAATACTGTCAGACCTTCACGGAAACTTGATTTGATCGGCAACTCAATGATACGTCCAGCCGGGTTGGCCATCAGACCGCGCATTCCGGCAAGCTGCGTAAAGTTAGATGCGTTACCACGGGCACCAGAGTCACTCATCATGTAGATCGGGTTGAGTTCATCAAGTGATTTCATCAGTTTGCCTTGGATAACGTCTTTTGCAGCACTCCAGATAGAGATGACTCTCTCATAGCGTTCTTCTTCAGTGATAAGACCGCGGCGGAATTGCTTCATAACGTTGTCAACTTTGCTTTGCGCTTCCTCAAGAATTTCTTGTTTATCATCGAGTACGACGATGTCAGAAACCCCAACTGTAATACCAGCTTTAGTTGAATATTTGAAACCTAGGTTTTTCATGCGGTCAAGCATTTTAGACGTTTCCGTAATATGGAATCGTTTAAAGATTTCCGCGATGATTTTACCCAGAATGCCTTTTTTAAACGGCGCATTGATTGGCTGCTGTGCGATAACAGCTTTAACGTCAGCACCTTTTTCTAAGAAGAAACGGTCAGGTGTTTTTTCTTCAATGTTGCTCTTCGTTGGTTCATTCATGTAAGGGAATGATTCCGGAAGAATTTCATTGAAGACAAGCTTACCGACAGTTGTAATTAACAATTTTGAGCGCTGTTCTTCGGTAAATGTCACATTCTTAAGTGAGTTAGCTGCAACAGCTACTCTCGTATGAAGGTGAACATATCCGTTTTGATAAGCAAGAAGCGCTTCGTCTGTATTCTTGAAGACCATACCTTCACCGACAGCACCGGCACGCTCAAGTGTCAGGTAATAGTTACCCAGTACCATATCCTGAGACGGTGTTACAACCGGTTTACCATCTTTAGGGTTCAAGATGTTTTGAGCAGCAAGCATCAAGATGCGTGCTTCAGCTTGTGCTTCAGCAGATAATGGTACGTGAACCGCCATTTGGTCACCGTCAAAGTCAGCGTTGTAAGCTGTACATACGAGCGGGTGAAGACGGATTGCGCGTCCTTCAACAAGCGTTGGTTCAAACGCCTGGATACCTAATCTGTGAAGAGTAGGGGCACGGTTCAGCAGTACCGGGTGCTCCTTAATAACTGATTCTAGTACATCCCAAACTTCAGGCTGTACGCGCTCAATTTTGCGTTTCGCACTCTTAATGTTGTGAGCAAGACCTTTTTCAACAAGTTCTTTCATAACGAAAGGTTTGAAAAGTTCAAGTGCCATTTCCTTCGGTAATCCGCATTGGTACATTTTCAAATGAGGACCAACAACGATTACAGAACGTCCGGAGTAATCGACACGTTTACCAAGAAGGTTTTGACGGAAACGGCCTTGCTTCCCTTTCAGCATGTGAGAAAGAGATTTTAACGGTCTGTTTCCAGGACCTGTTACAGGGCGTCCGCGGCGGCCGTTGTCAATTAGGGCATCGACAGCCTCTTGAAGCATACGCTTTTCGTTTTGAACGATGATGCTAGGCGCACCAAGGTCCAAAAGGCGTTTCAAACGATTGTTACGGTTGATGACACGACGATAAAGGTCATTCAAATCAGAAGTCGCAAAACGTCCGCCATCTAGCTGAACCATCGGTCTAAGCTCCGGAGGAATAACAGGAAGCACATCAAGGATCATCCAAGAAGGCTTGTTTCCTGAGTTACGGAAGGCTTCTAAAACTTCAAGACGTTTGATCGCACGAGTACGGCGTTGTCCTTGTGAAGTTTTCAGCTCTTCTTTTAACATATCAACTTCTTTTACAAGATCGATATCTTGAAGAAGTTTATGAATTGCTTCAGCACCCATAGATGCTTGGAATTTATTACCGTATTTATCAAGATAAGCACGGTATTCTTTCTCAGACAGAAGCTGTTTCTTTTCAAGCGGTGTATTCGCCGGATCAGTTACAACGTAAGAAGCAAAGTAAATGACTTCTTCTAAAGCACGAGGTGACATATCCAGCACAAGACCCATACGGCTTGGAATACCTTTGAAATACCAAATGTGGGAAACTGGGGCAGCCAGTTCAATGTGCCCCATTCTCTCACGACGGACTTTAGCCCGTGTTACTTCGACTCCGCAGCGGTCACAAACTACGCCTTTATAACGAACTCGCTTGTACTTCCCGCAATGACATTCCCAGTCCTTAGTCGGTCCGAAAATGCGTTCGCAGAATAGACCGTCCTTTTCAGGTTTTAACGTACGATAGTTTATCGTTTCAGGCTTTTTCACTTCACCAAAAGACCATGAACGGATTTTATCTGGTGAAGCAAGACCGATGTTCATATACTCAAAATTGTTCACATCTAGCAAGGGGCCTACCTCCCTTTTTATCTTCGGATTAACCGATGTCACTTGCCTTTATAACTAGAGATTATTCTTTTGTTACTACATCGCGTTCAACGTCTGCAGATGCTGTTTCTTCCGGCTCTTCATCACCTGATAATGCCAGGCCGTCAGCTTGTTTCGCATCTTCTTCGTCTTCTAAATCTCTCATTTCTATTTCTTCTTCATCACCAGAAAGGATTTTGACATCCATACCTAAGCTTTGAAGTTCTTTGATTAATACTTTGAATGATTCCGGAACACCTGGTTCAGGAACATTGTCGCCTTTAACGATGGCTTCGTATGTTTTCACACGTCCAACCACGTCATCAGACTTAACAGTCAGAATTTCTTGAAGAGTGTAAGCCGCACCGTAAGCTTCAAGTGCCCAAACCTCCATCTCACCAAAACGCTGTCCGCCAAATTGCGCTTTACCGCCAAGAGGCTGCTGCGTAACAAGTGAGTAAGGGCCTGTAGAGCGTGCATGAAGTTTATCGTCAACCATGTGAGCTAGTTTGATCATGTACATGATACCGACAGATACACGGTTATCAAACGGCTCTCCAGTACGTCCGTCGTAAAGCACTGTTTTGGCGTCACGAGACATGCCGGCTTCTTCAAGTGTTTCCCAGACATCCTCTTCTCGCGCTCCGTCAAATACAGGAGATGCAATGTGAATGCCAAGGTAACGAGCGGCCATACCCATGTGAAGTTCCAATACCTGCCCGATGTTCATACGTGATGGTACGCCCAGCGGGTTAAGCATGATATCAATTGGTGTGCCGTCAGGAAGGTAAGGCATATCCTCTTCAGGAAGAATCTTAGAGATAACACCTTTGTTACCGTGACGACCGGCCATTTTATCCCCTTCAGAAATCTTACGTTTCTGAACGATATATACGCGTACTAACTGGTTAACACCTGGAGGAAGTTCGTCTCCGTCTTCACGGTTGAAGACTTTAACGTCATGGATAATTCCGCCGCCGCCGTGAGGCACACGAAGAGAAGTATCACGAACCTCGCGGGCTTTCTCGCCAAAGATGGCGTGAAGAAGGCGTTCTTCTGCAGTCAGTTCAGTTACGCCTTTAGGCGTTACTTTACCAACAAGAAGATCTCCGTCTTTTACTTCTGCCCCAATACGGATGATTCCGCGGTCATCAAGATTGCGAAGCGCGTCTTCACCGACGTTTGGAATATCGCGAGTGATTTCTTCAGGTCCAAGTTTCGTATCACGTGCTTCTGATTCGTATTCTTCAATGTGGATAGATGTATAAACATCATCCTTCACTAGGCGTTCACTCATGATGATGGCATCCTCATAGTTGTAGCCATCCCATGTCATGAAGCCGACCATTACGTTACGGCCAAGTGCAAGTTCACCAAGCTCCATAGAAGGACCGTCAGCAAGGATTTCTCCTTTTACCACTTCATCGCCGACACTTACGATCGGACGCTGGTTGTAGCACGTACCTTGGTTAGAGCGGACAAATTTCAGCAGGCTGTATTTATCCAGGTTTCCTTTTACTTTTTGACCGTCTACTTCTTCATAACGGCGAACCCAAACGTTTTTCGCTTCTACGCGTTCAACGATACCAGGGTGTTTACAAATAACAGCGGCACCAGAGTCTTTTCCTGATACGTATTCCATACCAGTTCCAACAAATGGCGCTTCCGGCTGCATCAAAGGCACAGCCTGACGCTGCATGTTCGCTCCCATGAGGGCACGGTTGGAGTCATCGTTTTCTAAGAACGGGATACATGCTGTCGCAGCAGATACAACCTGCTTAGGCGATACATCCATGTAGTCTACACGATTTCTGGAAACAACGGTGTTCTCCCCGCGGAAACGAGCTACGATGCTGTCATCAATAAAGGCGCCTTCGTCATCAAGACGAGCATTCGCTTGAGCGACAACATAGTTATCCTCTTCATCAGCAGTTAAGTAATCGATTCTGCCCGTTACCTTCCCTGTTTCAGGGTCAACGCGGCGATATGGCGTTTCAATAAAGCCAAAACGGTTTACTTTTGCATAAGATGATAGTGAGTTGATCAAACCGATGTTCGGGCCCTCAGGCGTTTCAATCGGACACATACGGCCATAGTGGGAGTAGTGAACGTCACGCACTTCCATTCCGGCACGCTCACGTGTCAATCCGCCCGGTCCTAATGCTGACAGACGACGCTTGTGCGTTAATTCAGCAAGCGGGTTCGTCTGATCCATGAATTGAGAAAGCTGTGAGCTTCCAAAGAACTCTTTAATGGACGCAATAACAGGACGAATATTGATCAGCTGCTGAGGCGTAATTGTATTCGTATCTTGAATTGACATTCTCTCACGAACCACACGCTCCATACGGCTTAAACCGATACGGAATTGATTCTGGAGAAGCTCGCCTACAGAACGTAAACGGCGGTTTCCAAGATGATCGATATCATCTGTGTCGCCTACTCCGTGCAGCAGGTTGAAGAAGTAGCTGATTGAAGAAATAATATCAGCAGGCGTGATGTTTTTAATCTCTTCTTCGATGTAAGCATTGCCGATTACATTAATAACCTGTTCTCCTTCTTGATCAGTCGGAGCAAAGATTTTAATTGATTGAAGAGTCACTTCATCTTCAACAACGCCGCCATTCGGATACAGCTTTCTGAAACCGATTCCGTTTTCTAAGTATGGCAGTACTTTATCAAGTGTTCTTCTATCAAGAATCTGACCTTTTTCAGCAAGGATTTCTCCTGTTTCAGGATCAACAAGCGTTTCAGCAAGTCTCTGATTGAAGAGGCGATTCTTAATATGAAGTTTTTTATTAATTTTATAGCGTCCTACATTGGCAAGATCGTATCGTTTCGGATCAAAGAAACGAGAATCAAGCAAGCTTTTCGCATTTTCTACTGTAGGCGGCTCTCCAGGACGGAGACGCTCGTAAATTTCCAGCAACGCTTTGTCGCTGTTTTCTGTGTTATCTTTATCAAGCGTATTTCGCAGGTATTCGTTTTCTCCTATGAGATCAAGAATCTCTTGATCGGAGCCGAAGCCGAGAGCACGCAAAAGAACCGTAACCGGCAACTTACGTGTGCGATCAATGCGGACATAAACAACATCTTTCGCATCAGTTTCGTATTCTAACCATGCGCCACGGTTTGGAATGACAGTTGCGGTAAAACCTTTTTTACCGTTTTTGTCTACTTTACCACTGAAATATACACTTGGAGACCGAACAAGCTGGGAAACGATAACACGTTCCGCACCGTTAATGATAAAAGTACCTGTATCTGTCATAATAGGGAAATCACCCATGAAGACATCTTGGTCTTTTACCTCTCCAGTTTCTTTGTTAATTAAACGAACCTTCACTCTTAGCGGAGCTGAGTAAGTCACATCACGTTCTTTTGATTCCTCTACAGGATATTTAGGCTCACCTAAACTATAATCAATGAACTCAAGAGAGAGGTTACCAGTGAAATCCTCAATTGGTGATATGTCTTGAAACATCTCTCTAAGACCCTCATCAAGAAACCACTGATAAGAAGAGGTTTGAATTTCAATGAGATTTGGTAATTCTAACACTTCGCTAATGCGAGCATAGCTTCTGCGCTGGCGGTGTCGTCCATACTGAACTAGTTGACCTGTCAACTGATTCACCCCTCAAATCATGCGTATTATATGTGTAATAAGCATTTCTTCCAAAGAAAGAAAATACTTTTACAAGACAAAAGAAAAAAGGGTTTCTAATTAAGAAAACCACATCCAAAAACAAATACCGATTTTATTAGCATTTCCATACTTGTATAATTTATACATAGATATTGACAATTCATCATATCAAGCAAAATATATACATTGGCATTTTACAATATTAACATAGTTAAAATACCGAGTCAAACTTTTTTTGCTTTTATGATATAATAGCCTTTCTTTTTTTGAACGACGGAAACTTCATCGAACAGTTCCTCAAGCTTTTCAATGGCAGAAGGCGCGCCTTGCTTTTTCTGTATGACGATCCACAATTCACCTGAAGCTTTTAAGTGTTCAGCGCTTTTCTCAAAGATAGCATGGACAACTTTTTTTCCGGCTCGGATTGGGGGATTTGTAAGAATAGAAGCAAATGTTTGAGCAGAATCAACGTTTGAAAACAAATCGCTTTGATAAATCTTAACGTTTGTTATTCCGTTCTGTTCCGCATTTTCATTTGATAGTTCTACGGCTCTCTCATTAACGTCAATCATGTGGATAGTCCGGTCTTTAAAGTCGCTGGCGAGCGATAAACCAATCGGGCCGTACCCGCAGCCTACATCCAAAATGCCGCCCTCAACCTCAGGCTCTTCAAAAGAATCAATCAGCAGGCGGGAGCCGAAATCAACTTCTTTTTTAGAAAAAACCCCGCTGTCGCTGGTAAACGTGAAATCTTTATTCCGAAGCCTAAAAGACCAGGTTTGCTTGTTGCTTTTTACTGAAGGTTTTTCTGAATAATAGTGCTCACTCATTATTAGAACCTCCTTTTTTCATGGCTTAAAGAATGGCAAAGAAAAAGCTCGCCTCATAAAAGCGAGCTTCCCCTACAGGTAAGTGAAGATTACTTAACTTCTACAGAAGCGCCAACTTCTTCAAGTTTAGCTTTAAGCTCTTCAGCTTCTTCTTTAGCAATACCTTCTTTAAGTGGTTTTGGAGTGTTGTCAACAAGTTCTTTAGCTTCTTTCAAGCCAAGACCAGTGATTTCACGTACAACTTTGATAACTTTGATTTTTTGAGATCCTGCACCAGCAAGGATAAGATCGAATTCACTTTGCTCTTCAGCAGCTCCGCCTGCAGCAGCTCCGCCAGCTACAGCTACAGGAGCAGCAGCAGTTACGCCAAATTCTTCTTCGATTGCTTTTACTAGGTCGTTCAATTCAAGTACAGTTGCTTCTTTAACGGAAGCAATGATTTCTTCGATATTTAAAGCCATTTGTAATTCCTCCATTTTGTTTTAATTTATGAAAAACTGATTAGATTAAGCGCCTTGTTCTTCCTTTTGTTCTGCCACAGCTTTTGCAGCAAGAGCAAGGTTACGAACTGGAGCTTGAAGTACGCTAAGCAACATAGAAAGCAAGCCTTCGCGTGATGGAAGTTCAGCAAGAGCTTTCACTTCTTCAACAGTAGAAACTTTACCTTCGATAACGCCAGCTTTGATTTCAAGAGCTTCGTGATTTTTAGCGAAGTCATTAAGAACTTTAGCCGGAGCGACAACATCTTCAGTGCTGAATGCGATCGCGTTCGGTCCAGTTAAGAAATCATTCAAACCATTAAGCTCAGCTTGTTCAACCGCACGGCGAGTCATCGTATTTTTGTAAACTTTGAACTCAACGTTAGCTTCGCGAAGCTGTTTACGAAGTTCAGTTACTTCAGAAACGTTAAGTCCGCGATAGTCAACGATGATCGTTGATTTACTTTCTTTCAGTTTAGAAGCAATTTCTTCAACAACAACTTTTTTTGTTTCAATTGCGCTGCTCATGGTTACACCTCCTGTAGATTCTTGTGTAACACTTATACCGTTAGGTGATCACGACTGAGACGACGGATTCCATATAAAAAGCCTCCATGAGACATGGAGGCTGTATATACAAGCATACGTAACGTAATAGCTGTGATAATATACACCTCGGTAGGATAATTAAGCGGTTAGGCCCCTACTGTCTACGGTATAAATGATATTCTATTTTACAACATTTTGAATAATATCAGAATGTTGATGTCATGTCAATATTATTTTACGTTAAAAGTTGAAGAGTCTACTTTGACACCAGGTCCCATAGTAGAAGTTACAGCAACGTTTTTCACGTAAACGCCTTTAGCTGCAGCAGGTTTAGCTTTAAGGATTGTATCGTACATTGTTGTGAAGTTCTCAACAAGTTTTTCATCCTCGAAAGAAACTTTACCGATAGGAACATGAATGTTTCCAGCTTTATCAACGCGGTATTCAACTTTACCAGCTTTGATTTCGCCGATAGCTTTTTCAACTTCGAAAGTAACTGTACCAGTTTTAGGGTTTGGCATTAAACCTTTTGGTCCAAGTACACGACCGATTTTACCAACTTCACCCATCATGTCAGGTGTAGCTACGATAACATCGAAATCGAACCAGCCTTGTTGAATTTTGTTGATGTAGTCAGTATCGCCTACGAAATCTGCACCAGCAGCTTCAGCTTCTTTCGCTTTTTCGCCTTTTGCGAAAACGAGAACGCGCTGAGTTTTACCAGTTCCGTTTGGAAGCACAACTGCTCCACGGATTTGCTGGTCGTTTTTACGAGGGTCAACCCCTAAACGGAAAGCCACTTCAACTGTAGCGTCGAATTTAGCTGTGTTTGTTTTTTTAACGAGAGCTACTGCTTCAGAGACGTCGTAAGCTTTAGAACGGTCTACAAGCTTAGCAGCTTCAACGTACTTTTTACCTTTTTTAGCCATTTTAAAATTTCCTCCTTATGTGGTTATAGCGGAATAACCTCCCACGAATAAGGGTTGCGAACTTGTTAAAACTCGCAACCCGACAAGAAACAAATTAATCCTCGATTACAATACCCATACTGCGGGCAGTACCTTCAACCATGCGCATTGCCGCTTCAACGTCTGCTGCGTTTAAGTCAGGCATTTTCGTTTCAGCGATTTCGCGTACTTTATCGCGCTTAACGGTTGCCACTTTATTACGGTTTGGTTCACCAGAACCAGACTCAATTCCAGCTGCTTTTTTAAGCAATACTGCAGCAGGTGGAGTTTTTGTAATAAATGTAAATGAACGGTCTTCGTAAACCGAAATTTCAACAGGAATGATTAAACCAGCTTGGTCAGCTGTACGAGCGTTAAACTCCTTACAGAATCCCATGATGTTAACACCGGCTTGACCAAGTGCAGGTCCAACTGGTGGTGCTGGGTTAGCTTTTCCAGCAGGAATTTGCAATTTTACAACTTTAACTACTTTTTTAGCCACGAGACACACCTCCTTAAGTCCGTGATGTGGTAATAGGGTAAACCCTCCCACTCAAGGTTTCATTCTTTATATGAATGACGAAATATCATGCTAGTTGCCTTGGATAAGTCCAAGACGTACCTTTGCTATATTATCATTTATATATAGCAATTTCAAGTTTTTTCACATTACAATTTATCGATTTGGGTAAATTCCAGCTCAACCGGCGTTTCACGGCCAAACATATTAACGAAAACTTTGACCTTGCTTTTATCATAATCAATCTCTTCAATTGATCCTGTAAAGTTAGCAAAAGGTCCGTCTATTACTTTCACTGTCTCTTTCAGTTCAAAGTCAATATCAGTTTTTCGTTCATCCATGCCCATTCTCTTCAGAATGGTTTCTGCTTCCCCCGGAAGAAGCGGCGTCGGTTTTGAACCTGACCCGGCAGATCCTACGAATCCAGTAACGCCCGGCGTGTTGCGGACGACATACCAAGAGTCGTCTGTCATTACAATTTCAACAAGCACATAACCAGGGAATACTTTCTTTTTCACGACTTTTTTCTTGCCGTTTTTGATATCCGTTTCTTCTTCTTCGGGTACGACTACACGGAAAATTTTATCCTGCATCCCCATTGATTCAACACGCTTTTCCAAGTTGGCTTTTACTTTATTCTCATAACCAGAGTACGTGTGAACAACATACCAATTCTTTTCCATTCTATTCAGGACTGTCCAGTCCTTCCCTCCCCGCATTTGGTTTTAGTGAATTACCATAACGCTTCAAAAAATAGGCGGCAAGCCTATGATAACTTTCATTTTAAGCCACAATAAAAAACCCGCTGAACGGGTTTTGGCAAGTAATATTATGATCTATTATAGCACGTATTGCTGATCATTATTCAACTATTAAACGAATTAATTGAGAAATTCCTGTGTCAAGGAGGGCAAAAAAGATAACAAAAAAGATAACTGTTGAAATTACCGTAATGGTATAACGCGTTAACTCTTTTCCTTTAGGCCAGCTTACCTTTTTCATTTCTTTCCCAACATCTTTAAAGAATTTCATAATACGCATGTAAAAGACCTCCACAATTTAAAAGCGCAAAAACTATTTTGTTTCAAGATGAGCTGTATGTGAATTGCAAGTACTGCAGTATTTCTTTACTTCTAATCGCTCAGCCGCTGATGCAGAGCTCTTCATTGTCGTATAATTACGGTTTCCGCATGTCTTGCATGCTAACGTAATCTTTTTTCTCATGTCATTACACCTTTTTCTAAATAGACATTAGTTCTTATCTTTAGTAACATATCATAGTCAGAAAAATACTGTCAATATAGCATAAATTCCTATTACAAACTGATTTCGCGAATTTCCAAGTACTTCTCCAGCTTGCGTTTCACACGCTGAAGGGCATTGTCGATCGATTTCACATGTCGGTTCAGTTCATCAGAAATCTCTTGGTAACTTCTCCCGTCGAGATATAAGACGAGTACTTTTCTCTCTAAATCACTTAATAGTTCTCCCATTTTCATTTCAATATCATCAAATTCTTCCTGATTAATGATCATTTCCTCAGGATTTAAGGTTTTCGCTCCTGAAATGACATCCAGCAGCGTTCGGTCTGATTCTTCATCAAAGATCGGTTTATCTAATGAGACGTAGGAATTCAAAGGAATGTGTTTCTGGCGAGTAGCTGTCTTTATTGCGGTAATAATTTGGCGGGTAATACATAATTCTGCAAAAGCTTTGAATGAGGTAAGCTTGTCCTCTTTGAAGTCACGAATAGACTTATAGAGGCCTATCATGCCTTCCTGAACAATATCCTCTCTGTCCGCCCCTATTAAGAAATAGGATCTTGCTTTTGCCCGAACAAAGTTTCGGTACTTCGTAATCAAGTAATCTAACGCATCACTGTCCCCAACATGAACCTTTTCAATGACCTGCTCGTCCTCCAACTGGCAAAACTGCTCTTTGTTGAATTTTCCCTTGTTGTTCTGTAGATTCACTCCGATCCCCCCGGCGCACGTAGATAGAAATATTATACAGTATTGGGCAAAAAAGCGTCAACTTAATCTAAGTCTCCCCGCCTCCACTTTTCAAACGTTTTCAAAACCTCTTCCGATAAAGCAATTTTACCCGCCGGCTTTTCGGAAGTGATTTTTCTTACCCGTCTCTCTATTCGCCTTTCAATCGTTTCTACCTCTCTCAGAAGCTCCCGGGCCGATTTCCGCAATGCCCCCTGTCCGAAAATCGCCCACTGCTCAGTATAGTCAGAGGTCGCAACGTGAATTTGAGTCGCAATATTATTCAAAGCCTGAGCGAGCTTTTCTATCCGCTCATCAGCCGTCTCATTTTCTTTTGTAAAAATTACTTCAACTCTATGGTTGGTCTGTTTTTTCTCAAGCCCTTTTACGAGATGCGCGTCAAAAACAACAATAACCCTGTTTCCTGTATACGATTGATATTCCGCCATTTTCTGAATCAGTACGTCTCTCGCCTCTTCAAAACTGTTCGCTTTTAAATCCTTCAGCTGCGGCCAGGCTCCAATCATGTTGTACCCGTCTACTAACAGGATATCCATGGGTCTTTATTCTCCCAGAGGGTTTCGTTTCCGGTAGACTTCATACATCAAAAGACCAGCCGCGACAGATGCATTTAGTGAAGTTACCTTTCCGGCCATCGGGAGTTTAATGAGAAAATCGCACTTTTCTTTCACAAGGCGGCCCATCCCTTTTCCTTCACTTCCGATGACTAGAGCCAAAGGCATATTGCCGTCCATATTACGGTAATCCTCACGCGCGGACGCATCCGTTCCGACAACCCAGATTCCCCGCTCTTTCATCTCTTCTAACGTCCGTGCCAAATTGGTGACTCTTGCTACAGGAATGTGCTCAATTGCTCCTGTTGAAGCTTTTGCCACTGTTGTTGTCAGCCCGACAGCTCTCCGTTTTGGAATGACGATGCCATGAGCGCCGACCGCATCTGCTGTCCTCATAATGGAACCAAGATTATGAGGGTCTTCAAGCTCGTCCAGAATGAGGAAGAAAGGCTGTTCATTTTTTTCTTCGGCTGCTTTATATAAATCATCCAGTTCTGCATATTCATACGCTGCAACCTGTGCCACTACGCCCTGATGCTGTCCTGTCACCATTTGATCGAGTTTTTTTCTCGGGACGTATTGAATCGTGATTCCCTGCTTTTTGGCAAGCTCAATCACTTGCTGTGCTTGTCCCTTTACGGTGTTTTCCGCCATCCACAGCTTATACAGCTTCCGATCAGATTTTAACGTCTCGATCACTGCATTTTTCCCTATGACGTAATCATGTTGCTGACTCATTTGTTTTCCTCCCTGACGTCCCGAATTGTATAGCTTCGGCTACGAGCTGACTAAGTCGTTCCTCTTTTTTCTCTAGAAAAAGGTAGCCCAGAAGCGCTTCAAATGCTGTACTGTAGCGGTACGTCTGAACATCTGTATTTTTAGGTATTGTCCCTGACTTGGCATTTCTGCCTCTTTTCAGCACCGCTTCCTCTTCTTCCGTAAAAAATGATTGATTCTGCAGAAAAAATAGGATCTCAGCCTGTGACTTTGCTGAAACAATCCGGCTTGATTTCTTATGAAGATCATTTGGTTTGGTAAAGCCCTGCTTAAGCAGGTGATGCCTGACATACACTTCAAAAATGGCATCACCTATATAAGCAAGCGCAAGACCGTTAAGCTGCTTAGAATCTTTTATCGTATCAAATTCAAGCATCTGTTATTCTCCCCGTTTCCAGCGAGTGCCTTGAGCCGTATCTTCAAGAATGATATTCATGCTTTTCAGCTGGTCGCGGATCTGGTCTGACAATGCAAAATCGCGATTCCGGCGCGCTTCATTTCGCTTTTCGATTAAGTCTTCAATCTCTTGATCGAGAAGTTCCTGCTCACCCAACGAAAAACCGAGGACAGAAACAATGCGGTCAAACATCTCAATAAACGCCGTAATCACATGATCAGCCGTATGATCTTTCTGAAGATAATAATTGGCGTGTTTCGCTAAGTCAAACAAGACTGAAATGGCATTCGCCGTATTAAAATCATCGTCCATCGCTTCTTCGAATGCTTTGCGGTGTTCTTCAACTTTTTCAAGCCATTGATCGTCATCTTCGGTTAAATTCGTACTGCTGTTCAGACGGTGCTGAAGATTGCTGTACGCTGTTTTTAAACGGCTGAACGCGCTTTTCGTATTCTCCAGAAGCTCTTCTGAATAGTTAATCGGATGGCGATAATGAACAGATAGCATAAAGAATCTCAAAAGCTGCGGATCATGCTGTTTAATGATGTCATGCACAAGCACAAAGTTGCCTAGTGATTTTGACATTTTTTCATTATCAATATTGATATAACCATTATGAAGCCAGTACTTCGCAAACGTTTTGCCTGTCAGCGCCTCAGATTGCGCAATTTCGTTTTCATGGTGAGGGAATGTTAAATCCTGTCCGCCCGCATGGATATCAATCTGGTCACCGAGATACTTTTTCACCATTGCTGAGCATTCAATGTGCCAGCCCGGACGTCCTTTCCCCCAAGGGCTATCCCAAGAGATTTCTCCTTCTTTTGCCGCTTTCCACAGTGCGAAATCAAGAGCATCTTCTTTTTTCTCGCCGACTCGGATGCGTGCACCTGATCTAAGTTCATCGATTGATTGCTGAGAAAGCTTTCCGTACCCTTCAAACGCTCTGGTTTTGAAATATACGTCACCTTCTGATTCATATGCGTAGCCCTTTTTCACGAGCTGATCTACGAATTCGATAATGGCATCCATGTTTTCCATCACTCGCGGATGAAGGTCGGCTTTTCGGCATCCGAGCGCACCTACATCTTCAAAATATGCTTTAATAAAACGCTCTGAAATGGTGGGTACATCCTCACCGAGTTCATTTGCCGCTTTAATTAATTTATCGTCTACGTCTGTGAAGTTAGAGACATACTGCACATCATAGCCTTTATACTCTAAATAGTTTCGAACCGTATCGTAAACGATTGCCGGACGCGCGTTCCCGATATGAATGTAATTGTAAACCGTGGGTCCGCATACATACATTTTCACTTTTCCCTCTTCAAGAGGAACGAATGTTTCCTTCTGTCTAGTCAATGTATTATAAAGTGTGATTGTCATTTTTGATTGATCCTTTCTTTTCTGTCTTCAAGTTCTGCCTTCAGCTCTAAAATCTGCTGTTCCAAAGACTTAAAGCGGTCAGCAACTGGATCGGGCAAATCCTGATGGTTTAAATCGCGTCTTACTTTCTTGCCATTTTGTACAACGACCCGTCCAGGGATACCGACAACTGTTGAAAAATCAGGAACATCATGCAGCACTACTGAACCAGCCCCAATCTTTGAGCCTTCACCGACCGTAATAGAACCGAGCACTTTAGCACCTGTGGCTATCAATGCGTCATCTTTAATCGTTGGGTGCCTTTTTCCCTTTTCTTTCCCCGTTCCCCCGAGGGTAACCCCCTGAAAAACGGTTACGTTATTGCCGATTTCACATGTCTCCCCAATGACAACCCCCATGCCGTGGTCTATGAAAAATCTTCTCCCGATTGTAGCGCCGGGGTGGATTTCTATCCCGGTAAAAAATCGGCTTACTTGAGATATAAGGCGTGCAAGGAAATAAAATTTTCGTTTATATAAAGCATGTGCAATCCGATGCGCCCATATAGCATGTAAACCGGAATAAGTTAAAATCACTTCAAAATAGCTTCTTGCTGCGGGATCTTGATCGAACACAGTATCAATGTCTTCTTTGAGCATTCTAAAAAACACATGCTTCCCCCCGTTTCTCTATCTGATTTCCTCTACCCAATAAAAAAAGCGTCTCTGCATGTAAACATGACAGAGACGCTTTAACCGCGCGGTTCCACTCTGTTTGAAAAGCAGACTTCTGCTCTCCCAACTTCAGCCTGTAACGGCGGCGGCCGCCTTTGAATACTGGTTTCCAAAAACGTTCTTCAAAGGTCTTAAGGGCGCACTTCTAAAACCCGGCTCATGGATCTCTCTCAGCCAATGGAGATCCTTTCTGTAATGGCCTAAAGCTTTATACTCTTCCCTGTCAACAATCATTTATTTAGATATTTTTTAAACGCTGAATTGCAGTCTCTTTACCGATCAATTCAATTGATTGCGGCAGTTCCGGACCGTGAGTTTGCCCTGTTACAGCAACACGAATCGGCATAAACAGTTTTTTCCCTTTATGGCCAGTTTCTTTCTGCACTGCTTTGATCGATGCTTTGATGTTATCCGGAGTGAACTCCTCAAGCTCTTCAAGCTTCGCTGCGAATGTACTGAGCACTTCAGGAACCTGTTCTTCTTCCAGAACAGCTTTCGCTTCTTGATTATACTCGATCTCATCCGTAAAGAACAAATCAGTCAACTCAACAATTTCCGCACCGTAGCTTAATTGCTCATGATACAGGGAAATCAGTTTACGAACCCACTCTTGTTCTTCAGCAGAAAGCTCAGTGCCAACTTTGCCCGCTTTTTGCAAATGCGGAAGCGTCAGTTCAACAACCTGATCAAGATCCAGCTTCTTCACATATTGGTTGTTAACCCATTTTAGCTTATGCATATCAAACAAAGCTGGTGATTTAGATAAACGATTTACATCAAAAATTTCAATAAACTGCTCTTTTGTGAAAAGCTCTTCTTCTCCAACCGGTGACCAGCCTAACAGGCCGATAAAGTTGAACAGTGCTTCTGGCAGGTAGCCAAGCTCTTTGTACTGCTCGATGAATTGAATAATGGATTCATCACGTTTACTGAGCTTTTTACGGCTTTCGTTTACGATCAGCGTCATGTGTCCGAACTGAGGAATATCCCATCCAAATGCTTGATAAATCATAATCTGTTTCGGTGTGTTAGAAATATGATCCTCACCGCGCAGCACGTGTGTCATTTTCATTAAGTAGTCATCAATCGCTACCGCGAAGTTGTAAGTCGGCGTTCCGTCCTTTTTCACAATAACAAAGTCGCCGATGCCATCTGATTCAAAAGAAATTTCGCCTTTTACGATATCATTGAAGGCGATGATTTTTCCTTCCGGCACGCGGAAACGAATACTTGGTTTTCTGCCTTCAGCGATAAATTTCTCCTGTTCTTCCTGAGTCAGGTCTCTGTGTTTTCCGGAATAACGAGGCATTTCTCCGCGGGCAATCTGTTCTTCACGCTCTTTTTCAAGCTCTTCTTCCGTACAGTAACATTTATAAGCAAGCCCTTTTTCAAGAAGCTCTTCATAGTACACTTTATAGATATCGTTACGCTCTGACTGACGGTATGGGCCGTACTCTCCTCCGACATCCACACTCTCATCCCAGTCAATACCTAGCCACTTCAGATAATTCAGCTGGCTTTGTTCTCCGCCCTCAATATTGCGCTTTTTATCTGTATCCTCAACTCGAATGATAAACTTACCGCCTTGATTGCGGGCAAATAAATAATTAAAAAGCGCCGTTCTGGCATTTCCAATATGCAAATGTCCGGTTGGACTCGGTGCATAACGGACGCGTACTTCGTTTCCCATTTTCAAATACTTCCTTTCATGTCATGTATGGCCTCAGGCAAAAATGTATGAATCTATTCTACCACCAAATAGACCCGGCATCAAAACAAGTTAGCCTTTTTGTATCAGTACTGTCGCCTGAGCCGCTATTCCTTCCGCCCGGCCTGTAAATCCAAGCTTTTCTGTCGTTGTTGCTTTTACATTTACTTGAGAAACATCTGCCTCAAGGCCTTCAGCAATTCTTTTTCTCATATCTTCTATGTACGGCAGCATCTTCGGCTTTTGCGCTATGATGGTGCAATCAATGTTCCCAAGGACATACCCCTTCTGTTTCACGATTCCCCAGACATGCTGAAGTAATTTGAAAGAATCTGCGTCCTTGAACTCGGGATCTGTGTCAGGAAAATGCTTGCCGATGTCTCCTTCACCCACAGCTCCCAGGCAGGCGTCAGCGACGGTATGCAGCAAAACGTCTGCATCAGAGTGGCCAAGCAGCCCTTTTTCGTACGGGATTTCAATTCCGCCAATAATGAGAGGACGGCCCTCAACTAATTGATGCACATCAAATCCTTGTCCAATTCTAAACATGTTTATTCCCACTTTCTGATTCCATGATAGCTTCAGCTGACGTCAAATCGTCTGGCGTCGTCAGCTTAATATTTGTATAGCTGCCTTCTACAACACGGACCGAACCGCCTTCCATCTGTTCAACGAGGCTGGCGTCATCCGTCCCTAAAAATCCCTTGCGCTCAGCCTCAGCGTGAGCCTTCATCAATAAAGAAAGACGAAAAGCTTGTGGCGTTTGGACAGCCCACAAGCTTGAACGTTCAATCGTCTCACTGACTTGTAAATCTTGAACGCGTTTAATCGTATCTTTTACCGGAACAGCAAGGATGGCCGCTCCTGTCTGTTCCGCCTCTGCGATCAGTTCGTCAATTTGTTCATGTTTTATAAATGGGCGGGCACCGTCATGTACAAGGACAATCTTTTCCTGCTTTACGGCTTTCAGCCCCTTATACACACTGTGCTGACGCTCTTCTCCGCCTGCAACAAGCTCAATTGAAGTTTGGAACGGGTAATCGGACAGCAATTGCTGAAAGTGCTCCCGCTCCTGCTCGTTAATCACCAAAATGATTTTATCGCACTGCCGGTGGCTGTCAAACACTCTTAACGTGTGTATGATCACCGGGTCTCCCTTCAGCTCAATGAACAGTTTATTTCTCCCTGCCTTCATCCGCTTTCCCTGTCCGGCTGCAGGAATCACCACATCATAACTCATTGTTTCTTCTCCCTTTACAGCGCCTTCTCCAACAGCTTAGGCTTCGCAAAAATCATTCGTCCCGCTGCTGTCTGCAGCACACTTGTGACGAGTACATCAATATGCTTGCCGATATAATTCCGTCCTTCTTCAACGACAATCATCGTACCGTCATCCAAGTAGGCAACTCCCTGATTATGCTCTTTCCCGTCCTTAATGACCTGAACATTCATTTCCTCGCCAGGAAGCACAACAGGCTTGACCGCATTGGCAAGGTCATTAATGTTTAATACTGCTACCTTCTGAAGCTCGCACACTTTATTTAAATTAAAATCATTCGTCACGACGACCCCGGATGTCAGCTTAGCAAGTTTGACGAGCTTACTGTCAACTTCCTGAATATCTTCAAAGTCGCCTTCGTAAATTTCAACTTCAATGTCTAATTCTTTCTGAATGCGGTTCAGGATATCAAGACCGCGGCGTCCTCTGTTTCGTTTTAAAACATCTGAAGAGTCTGCAATATGCTGCAATTCCTCAAGGACAAACTGCGGAATCACGATAACTCCCTCTAAAAAACCAGTCTGACAAATATCTGCTATTCTCCCATCAATAATAACACTAGTGTCCAAAATTTTCAGCTTCTTGTCTTGAACCTCATGTTCTTCATCAGCTGTTCCTTTTTTCTTTTGCATTCTGGCGGAAATGGAAAACAGGCTGATCAATTCATCCTTTTTCTTAAAGCCCACCTGGAAGCCGAGATAACCGAGGAAGAAAGCCAAAAATACAGGAATTATTGTGCTGAATATGCGGTAAGGTATATTGTCTAAAGGAATAACATTTACGATAAGATAAGCAATTATAAGTCCAAAAACTAAGCCAAGACTTCCAAATAACAAATCTGGAACCGGCGCTTTTAACAATGAATCCTCTATCCACTTCACCCAGTTCACAACGTATTCTGTACCCCATATACTGATGAGAAAAAAGATAATTGCTCCTATTGCCGCAGACGTATATGCGTTTGTTATTAAAGGTATGTCCTGTATATTTAACAGTACAAACAATTCAGGTATCAAAAATATACCAACAACGCCGCCAAAAATAATGAAGAACGCCTGAACTATTCGTTTTAACATACCCCCACCTCCTTTTTTAACATTTTAATTTCACAAAGTCTTATGCATCTCTACGAATATCAGAATAAACAAAAACCAACATTAATATACCCGTATTCATAAGGTTTTAACCGAAATCACAGTTGTCTGTCTAAATAATGCTTCTCTTGCAGGCGTTTTAATCCTTTTTTGATTTTTTGGGCTCGTACTTCACCGATTCCCTCTACTTCATCTAATTCTTCTGCACTCGCCTCAATAATCCTTGGTAGGACTCCAAATGCTTCTACAACATTTTCAACAATCGGCATCGGAAGACGCGGTATCTTATTTAACAGCCTGTATCCTCTCGGCAATACATAATCATCAAGATTAGTAGAAGCAGGGTAACCGAGAAGCTTATACACAATGGAATCATCCAGCAGATCATAACTGGACATATCCTGCAGCTCCTTCAAGAGAACAAACGGATCTTTAATCTTTTCTTTTACATAGTCCTTAATAAATAAAGCGGCCTCTTCTTCCATATCCGTAATCAATTCAATGACTTGCAGTTTGATCAGATGCCCTTCTGTCCCCAGCTCTTTGATATACATATTAATTTCGTTTTTGATTCTCAGTACCATTTCATAACGATGCATGACAGACAAGACATCACTGAAGGTAACAAGTTCCTCAAACTCTAACGCGTTCAGTGCATTAATCGTTTTATCGAGGATTGTCTTATATTTTTCAAGTGTTTGAATGGCTTGGTTCGCCTTGGTTAAAATAAATCCTATGTCTTTTAGTGTATACTTCATGTTTTCCTGATATAACGTTATGACATTTCTTCTTTCAGAAATGGCGATTACAAGACAGCCAGTTTGCTTAGCTACTCTTTCGGCAGTTCTGTGCCGCATTCCTGTTTCTGATGAAGAAATTGTGGCATCCGGCATCAGCTGAGTATTCGCGTATAGAATCTTTTGACCAGAATCACTTAAAATGATCGCTCCATCCATTTTAGCCAGCTCATATAAATGCGCCGGAGAAAAAGCCGTGTTTATGTGAAAGCCGCCGTCCACCACTTCTTTTACTTTATCATTATATCCAACAACAATCAGACCGCCTGTATTTGCTCTCAAGACGTTTTCCATCCCCGCTCTGAGCGGTGTACCCGGAGCAACAAACTGCAATATAGATGACAGGTCTAACTCGTGTTTCGCCCCTTTTTTCTCTTTTTCCATCTATTATCCTCCTAATGAAGTACGAAGCGCTTCTGCAACATTTGCTACTCCGATAACCTCAATCCCTTTTGGTTTTGTCCATCCGTCCAGATTTGCCGCGGGTATGATCATGCGTTTAAAACCAAGCTTTGCCGCTTCTTTCACACGCTGTTCAATTCTTGAAACCCGCCGGACTTCTCCGGTTAATCCCACTTCTCCAATAAAACAATCTGCAGGATTTGGAGGTGTGTCTCTAAAGCTTGATGCAATACTAATCACAATCGCAAGATCAATTGCCGGTTCATCAAGCTTAACGCCGCCAGCCACTTTCAAATAAGCATCCTGATTTTGCAGCAGCAGTCCAACTCTTTTTTCTAACACAGCCATTAACAGAGAGACCCTGTTATGGTCTATTCCCGTTGCCATACGCCTTGGGTTGCCAAAGCTTGTTGGCGAGATGAGCGCCTGAATTTCAACGAGAATCGGTCTAGTGCCCTCCATAGAGGCAGTGATACTCGAACCTGCGGAACCAGCAGAGCGTTCTTCTAAGAAAATTTCCGAAGGATTCAAAACCTCAGTGAGCCCCTCTTCCCGCATTTCGAAAATGCCCATTTCGTTTGTAGATCCGAAACGGTTTTTTACAGCCCGCAAAATACGGAAAGTATGGTGGCGTTCTCCTTCAAAATATAAAACAGTGTCAACCATATGCTCCAACAGTCTCGGACCTGCAATAGACCCTTCTTTCGTCACGTGCCCAACGATAAAAATCGGAATACCTTTTGTTTTTGCAATTTTCATCAGCTCAGCGGTACACTCTCTGACCTGTGACACACTGCCTGGAGCCGATGTAATATCGCTTTGGTAAACCGTTTGAATAGAGTCAACAACGACAAACGCTGGATTCATCTCTTGTATAGCAGACGAAATATACTCCATATCGGTTTCAGATAAAACATGCAGTGACGGATTATTAATGCCGAGACGGTCTGCTCGCAGCTTCGTTTGCTTTACAGATTCTTCTCCCGAAATATACAGGACACTGTTTGATGAGCCTGATAATTGAGCGGAAACCTGCAGTAATAGCGTTGACTTTCCGATACCAGGATCACCGCCAATTAAAACGAGGGAGCCTTTAACGACACCTCCGCCGAGTACTCTGTTAAACTCGCCAAGCTGGGTTTTAACGCGGGGTTCTTCTGATGTTTCGATTGATGTAATAGGTGAAGGTTTCTGTACAGTTTGAACAGAATGAGAAAAAGCCGCTCTCCGATTGGCCGGTGCTTTTTTAATCATTTCTTCCACCATTGTATTCCAAGCACCGCAGCCTGGACATTTCCCCATCCATTTTGGAGACTCGTAGCCGCAGGATTGGCAGATGAATTTCGATTTTGTTTTAGCCATATATAGTGTAAGACCTCTCCCTTGTTCTATTTCTTGATATGAAAGTGAGGCATACACTTACATGCTGTATGCCTCATTTCCGTCTTCTATATTAATTCGTTTTAGCAGTCGTTTTTACGACAAATTCGCCATCTTCTACATCAAGAACAATATGCTGTCCTTTATGAATATTTCCTCTGAGGAGTTCTTCAGATAAACGATCCTCGACATGTTTTTGGATCGCTCTTCTTAACGGACGGGCACCGTATTCCAGGTCAACGCCCTCTTCCGCGACTTTCGCTTTTGCAGCATCTGTCAATTCGATAGAAAGATCTTGTTCTTTCAAGCGTTTCGTTAATTGATCAGACATTAATGACACAATTTCAGTAAGATGTTTTTTCTCAAGTGAATGGAAGACAATGATTTCATCAATACGGTTGATGAACTCAGGTCTAAACGCTCGTTTCAATTCACCCATCACTTTATCTTTCATGTCTTTATGATTTTGAGTTTCATCCTGAACGTTAAAGCCGACATATTTATTGCGTTTCAGCTCACTTGCTCCGACGTTTGATGTCATGATCAGAATGGTATTGCGGAAATCGACTGTGCGTCCTTTAGAATCTGTCAATCGTCCGTCTTCAAGAACTTGCAGAAGGATATTGAAGACATCAGGGTGCGCTTTCTCGATCTCATCAAGAAGCACGACAGAGTAAGGTTTTCTTCTGACTTTCTCTGTCAATTGACCGCCTTCATCATATCCCACATATCCCGGAGGTGAACCAACAAGTCTTGAGGTTGAGTGTTTTTCCATGTATTCAGACATATCAATTCTGATCATGGATTCTTCATCGCCAAAAATGGATTCAGCGAGTGCTCGTGCAAGCTCTGTTTTACCTACACCTGTAGGGCCTAAGAAAATGAATGAGCCGATTGGGCGTTTAGGATCTTTCAATCCTGCTCTCGCACGTCTGACGGCTTTTGCAACAGCTACAACTGCCTCATCCTGGCCGATGACGCGGGAATGAAGAATGTTTTCCATATTGAGAAGCTTATCAGTTTCAGTTTGGGCGATTTTAGATACAGGCACACCGGTCCAGCTGGATACAACCATCGCAATATCATCCACAGTAACCTCTGAGTTTTCCTGCCCTTGCTTCTCTTTCCATGATTTCTTCGTATCCTCTACTTGCTCGCGCAGGCGTTGTTCAGTATCACGCAAGGAAGCAGCTTTTTCAAACTCTTGGCTTTGCACTGCCGCATCCTTCTCTTTACGAACCTCATCAAGCTTCTGCTCAAGCTCTTTTAAGTTAGGAGGCGTTGTAAATGAGCGCAGTCTCACCTTTGAACCTGCTTCATCGATCAAGTCAATTGCTTTATCCGGAAGGAAGCGGTCAGAAATATATCTGTCAGAAAGCTTAACCGCAGCTTCAATGGCATCATCAGTGATAGAAACGCGGTGGTGGGCTTCGTATCTGTCACGCAGACCTTGTAAAATTTGAATACTTTCATCTACAGATGGCTGATCAACCTGAATCGGCTGAAAACGGCGTTCCAGTGCTGCATCTTTTTCAATATATTTACGGTACTCATCAAGAGTCGTTGCACCAATACATTGGAGTTCGCCGCGAGCAAGTGAAGGTTTTAAAATATTAGATGCATCAATAGCACCTTCTGCTCCGCCTGCCCCGATTAATGTATGGAGCTCATCGATGAATAGAATGATATTTCCTGCCTGGCGAATTTCATCCATGACCTTCTTCAGGCGATCCTCAAATTCTCCGCGGTATTTTGTGCCGGCAACAACTGTTCCCATGTCTAATGTCATCACACGTTTATCACGCAAAATTTCGGGTACTTCATTATTGATAATTTGCTGTGCCAAACCTTCTGCGATAGCCGTTTTACCTACACCTGGTTCCCCAATGAGAACAGGGTTGTTTTTCGTTCTGCGGCTTAACACTTCAATGACACGCTGGATCTCCTTGCTTCTGCCGATTACAGGGTCAAGGCTGTCTTCCTTCGCAATAGCAGTTAAGTCTCTTGCCAAGCTGTCAAGCGTAGGCGTATTCGCATTGCTGTTTGTTCCTGCCGCTGATGATCCTGTTTCATTACTTCCTAGAAGCTGGAGCACCTGCTGTCTTGCTTTATTTAAGCTGACACCGAGATTATTCAGAACTCTCGCAGCAACACCTTCTCCTTCACGAATCAGACCAAGAAGAATATGTTCTGTTCCAACATAAGAATGACCGAGTTTTCTTGCCTCATCCATTGAAAGCTCAATGACTTTTTTAGCTCTAGGAGTATAATGAATCGTTTGAGACATTTCCTGCCCGCGCCCGATCAAACTTTCTACTTCTTTCTGAATTTTATCTGAACCGAGTCCAAGCGCTTGAAGAGCTTTAGCAGCAATGCCCTCTCCTTCTCTTACCAGTCCTAATAAAATATGCTCAGTGCCAATGTTATTATGACCTAACCGAAGTGCTTCTTCCTGTGCTAGCGCCAGTACTTTTTGAGCTCGTTCTGTAAATCTTCCAAACATCATATCGATTCATCCTCCTGTCTTTTCCCATTCATTTCTAAGTGAAGCCGTTCTCTGATGAGAGCCGCTCTTCGAATGTCCCTTTCGTTCGGACGCAAAGCGCCTCCCGAGTATTGCTGTAAAAACCCTGGCTGCGTCAAAATCATAAGTTCGTTAAGTATGTTGCTTGAAAGTCCTTTTATTATGCCTAAGTCTATGCCTAACCGAACATCTGAAAGGCACTTTGCAGTTTCTTTCGATTCTATCATCCGGCAATTAGACAAGACCCCATAAGACCGATATACCCGATCCTCAAGTTCGATTTTAGAAGTTTGATAAATCGCTTCTCGGGCAGATCGTTCTTGTTCAATCAACTGAGCAGCAACACTGTTAAGATCCTCTACAATATCCTGCTCTGACTTACCAAGCGTGATCTGATTTGAAATTTGAAAGATATTCCCTACTGCTTCGCTGCCTTCCCCATAAATTCCTCTAACAACTAAGCCTAATTGATTAATTGCCGGTATAATTCGATTTATTTGCCTAGTTAAAACCAGTGCCGGCAGATGCATCATGACCGAAGCCCTTAAACCTGTACCTACGTTTGTAGGACAGCTGGTTAAGTATCCTCTTTGCTCATTGAATGCATAATCAACTTTTTCTTCAATCCAGTCGTCGACCTGGTTTGCGGCTTTCATTGCTTCTAAAAGCTGAAATCCAGGGAAAAGACACTGAATTCTAATATGGTCCTCTTCATTTAGCATGACGCTTACTTCCTCATTTTCAGAAAGCAAACAGCCGCCAAAAGGAGACTCTGTCAGATTAGGACTGATTAGATGTTTTTCAACAAGTACACGCTTTTCTAAAGGCTGTGCATCATTCATTCTAATCAAAACAAATTTGCCGATTCCGGGAATTTCTTGCTCTGAAAACTGATCTTCAAATTGCTGTATGATGGATGAGGCTTCTTCATTGGAATACCGCGTAGGGAACCGAATATGCTCAAAGTTCCTTGCTAAACGTATGCGGCTGCTGAGTACAATGTCACTTTCAGGTCCTTTCTGCTTCATCCAACTGCTTAGTGCGTCCTGAATAAAATGCTTTAGCGACATTACCCCTGTTCCTCCTCACTATCTGTACTTTTGAGTGATTGTTCTAATGAACGAATTTGATCTCTTACATGAGCTGCATTTTCAAATTCTTCTTGATGGATTAAGGATTCTAATTCCTTTTTTAGCATATCAATCTGCCGTCTGACATGAAGATTGCCGCCTATTCGTTTCGGTATCTTACCTGCATGCACAGTGTTTCCGCTGTGCACTTTACGTAGGATTGGTGTAATGTTGCTATGAAATGTTTTGTAACATTCAGAACATCCAAAACGGCCAATTTTTCTGAATTGCTGAAAAGTCATTCCACATTTCGGACAAGCAGATATTTGCTCCGAGTGACTGAACATTTGAGTTCCTGTATTTTGAAATGAAGAATCCATGTTCAGTAAACCCGAAAGTAAATTATGAATAGAGAAACCCTGATTTGCACTTATACCATATGAATCACTATTTTCTTTGGCACATTGTTCACAAATATGAACTTCTATTTTTTCTCCGTTAACAACCTTTGTAAAGTGAAAAGTGGCTGGTCTCTCGTGGCACTCTTGACAAATCAATCTTTTCACCCGCTTATTTTAATTTTAAAGAAGTCAGCATTGCCTTCATCATTCTCGCTCTTAATTCATCACGTTCAGGCAAGTCAATGTGTAAAACTGAGCGGTCCATTACGCTGACCATCATTTTTGCTTCTCTTTCTGAAATTACCTTGTCTTCTAATAGCCTTAAAATAATGTCATCAGAGGCTGCTTGAGACAAATGGGTATTAATTTGAGAAATTATATTATTGATCAGGACAACTTCATTGTTCATTTTAATTTTAATGATTCTGATGTAACCGCCGCCCCCGCGTTTGCTCTCAACAATATATCCTCTTTCGCTTGTAAATCTGGTGTTGATGACATAATTTATTTGGGAAGGAACGCATTGAAATTTATCTGCAATTTCACTTCGTTTAATCTCTAAAATTTCCTTGCCATTTTGATCTAACACTCGTTTTAAATATTGTTCAATGATGTCAGAAATATTATGTCCCACTCAACCCCCTCCTTTACTGACTTTGACTATATTTGACTATAATCTTACTATAAGCCGTTTCTCGAGAATTTTCAACTTTCTCGCTCTATCCTTTATTATTTCCATTTTCTCGGTCCACAAAACCTGATTGCTGATTTAAAATTCGGTATAAAGTTATTATATTATACAGTTAAGTGGAATTTTATGATACCAATAAACCAAAATACAAAAAACCCAGCTCAATGAGCTGGGTTTAAACTTGCTTGGCGGCGTCCTACTCTCACAGGGGGAAACCCCCGACTACCATCGGCGCTGAAGAGCTTAACTTCCGTGTTCGGTATGGGAACGGGTGTGACCTCTTCGCTATCGCCACCAAACAAATTGAGAGTGTTCTCTCAAAACTAGATAACAGGTGTGACATCATTCAAAAATATGGTTAAGTCCTCGATCGATTAGTATCTGTCAGCTCCATGTGTCGCCACACTTCCACCTCAGACCTATCAACCTGATCATCTTTCAGGGATCTTACTTCCTTGCGGAATGGGAAATCTCATCTTGAGGGGGGCTTCATGCTTAGATGCTTTCAGCACTTATCCCGTCCGCACATAGCTACCCAGCGATGCCCTTGGCAGAACAACTGGTACACCAGCGGTGCGTCCATCCCGGTCCTCTCGTACTAAGGACAGCTCCTCTCAAATTTCCTGCGCCCGCGACGGATAGGGACCGAACTGTCTCACGACGTTCTGAACCCAGCTCGCGTACCGCTTTAATGGGCGAACAGCCCAACCCTTGGGACCGACTACAGCCCCAGGATGCGATGAGCCGACATCGAGGTGCCAAACCTCCCCGTCGATGTGGACTCTTGGGGGAGATAAGCCTGTTATCCCCGGGGTAGCTTTTATCCGTTGAGCGATGGCCCTTCCATGCGGAACCACCGGATCACTAAGCCCGACTTTCGTCCCTGCTCGACTTGTAGGTCTCGCAGTCAAGCTCCCTTGTGCCTTTACACTCTGCGAATGATTTCCAACCATTCTGAGGGAACCTTTGGGCGCCTCCGTTACCTTTTAGGAGGCGACCGCCCCAGTCAAACTGCCCACCTGACACTGTCTCCCCGCCCGATAAGGGCGGCGGGTTAGAAGGTCAATACAGCCAGGGTAGTATCCCACCGATGCCTCCACCGAAGCTGGCGCTCCGGTTTCCAAGGCTCCTACCTATCCTGTACAAGCTGTACCAACATTCAATATCAGGCTGCAGTAAAGCTCCACGGGGTCTTTCCGTCCTGTCGCGGGTAACCTGCATCTTCACAGGTACTATAATTTCACCGAGTCTCTCGTTGAGACAGTGCCCAGATCGTTGCGCCTTTCGTGCGGGTCGGAACTTACCCGACAAGGAATTTCGCTACCTTAGGACCGTTATAGTTACGGCCGCCGTTTACTGGGGCTTCAATTCGCACCTTCGCTTACGCTAAGCGCTCCTCTTAACCTTCCAGCACCGGGCAGGCGTCAGCCCCTATACTTCGCCTTACGGCTTCGCAGAGACCTGTGTTTTTGCTAAACAGTCGCCTGGGCCTATTCACTGCGGCTCTCTCGGGCTTGCACCCTAACAGAGCACCCCTTCTCCCGAAGTTACGGGGTCATTTTGCCGAGTTCCTTAACGAGAGTTCTCTCGATCACCTTAGGATTCTCTCCTCGCCTACCTGTGTCGGTTTGCGGTACGGGCACCTCTCACCTCGCTAGAGGCTTTTCTTGGCAGTGTGGAATCAGGAACTTCGCTACTATATTTCGCTCGCCATCACAGCTCAGCCTTATGGGAAACGGATTTGCCTATTTCCCAGCCTAACTGCTTGGACGCGGATATCCAATACCGCGCTTACCCTATCCTCCTGCGTCCCCCCATTGCTCAAATGGTGAGGAGGTGGTACAGGAATATCAACCTGTTGTCCATCGCCTACGCCTTTCGGCCTCGGCTTAGGTCCCGACTAACCCTGAGCGGACGAGCCTTCCTCAGGAAACCTTAGGCATTCGGTGGAGGGGATTCTCACCCCTCTTTCGCTACTCATACCGGCATTCTCACTTCTAAGCGCTCCACCAGTCCTTCCGGTCTGGCTTCACAGCCCTTAGAACGCTCTCCTACCACTGTTCGAAGAACAGTCCGCAGCTTCGGTGATACGTTTAGCCCCGGTACATTTTCGGCGCAGAGTCACTCGACCAGTGAGCTATTACGCACTCTTTAAATGGTGGCTGCTTCTAAGCCAACATCCTGGTTGTCTAAGCAACTCCACATCCTTTTCCACTTAACGTATACTTTGGGACCTTAGCTGGCGGTCTGGGCTGTTTCCCTTTCGACTACGGATCTTATCACTCGCAGTCTGACTCCCAAGGATAAGTCATTGGCATTCGGAGTTTGACTGAATTCGGTAACCCGGTAGGGGCCCCTAGTCCAATCAGTGCTCTACCTCCAAGACTCTTACCTTGAGGCTAGCCCTAAAGCTATTTCGGAGAGAACCAGCTATCTCCAGGTTCGATTGGCATTTCACCCCTACCCACACCTCATCCCCGCACTTTTCAACGTGCGTGGGTTCGGGCCTCCATTCAGTGTTACCTGAACTTCACCCTGGACATGGGTAGATCACCTGGTTTCGGGTCTACGACCACGTACTCATGCGCCCTATTCAGACTCGCTTTCGCTGCGGCTCCGCATCTTCTGCTTAACCTTGCACGAGATCGTAACTCGCCGGTTCATTCTACAAAAGGCACGCCATCACCCGTTAACGGGCTCTGACTACTTGTAGGCACACGGTTTCAGGATCTCTTTCACTCCCCTTCCGGGGTGCTTTTCACCTTTCCCTCACGGTACTGGTTCACTATCGGTCACTAGGGAGTATTTAGCCTTGGGAGATGGTCCTCCCGGATTCCGACGGAATTTCACGTGTTCCGCCGTACTCAGGATCCACTCAGGAGAGAACGAAGTTTTGACTACAGGGCTGTTACCTCCTATGGCGGGCCTTTCCAGACCTCTTCATCTACCTCGTTCCTTTGTAACTCCGTACAGAGTGTCCTACAACCCCAAGAGGCAAGCCTCTTGGTTTGGGCTAATCCCGTTTCGCTCGCCGCTACTCAGGGAATCGCATTTGCTTTCTCTTCCTCCGGGTACTTAGATGTTTCAGTTCCCCGGGTCTGCCTTCTCATATCCTATGAATTCAGATATGGATACCACTCCATTACGAGTGGTGGGTTTCCCCATTCGGAAATCTCCGGATCAAAGCTTGCTTACAGCTCCCCGAAGCATATCGGTGTTCGTCCCGTCCTTCATCGGCTCCTAGTGCCAAGGCATCCACCGTGCGCCCTTTCTAACTTAACCGTTAAAAAGAATCACTATGTGATATCTTGTGTTACTAATTTAATTGAATGTGATGTCTACTGTTATCTAGTTTTCAAAGAACACGTTTCGAAGGAATGATCCTTCAAAACTAAACAAGACAGGGAACGTTCTGTTTATAAGACCCAAGGTCTTATATTCCGTATAATATCCTTAGAAAGGAGGTGATCCAGCCGCACCTTCCGATACGGCTACCTTGTTACGACTTCACCCCAATCATCTGTCCCACCTTCGGCGGCTGGCTCCTAAAAGGTTACCTCACCGACTTCGGGTGTTACAAACTCTCGTGGTGTGACGGGCGGTGTGTACAAGGCCCGGGAACGTATTCACCGCGGCATGCTGATCCGCGATTACTAGCGATTCCAGCTTCACGCAGTCGAGTTGCAGACTGCGATCCGAACTGAGAACAGATTTGTGGGATTGGCTTAACCTCGCGGTTTCGCTGCCCTTTGTTCTGTCCATTGTAGCACGTGTGTAGCCCAGGTCATAAGGGGCATGATGATTTGACGTCATCCCCACCTTCCTCCGGTTTGTCACCGGCAGTCACCTTAGAGTGCCCAACTGAATGCTGGCAACTAAGATCAAGGGTTGCGCTCGTTGCGGGACTTAACCCAACATCTCACGACACGAGCTGACGACAACCATGCACCACCTGTCACTCTGCCCCCGAAGGGGACGTCCTATCTCTAGGATTGTCAGAGGATGTCAAGACCTGGTAAGGTTCTTCGCGTTGCTTCGAATTAAACCACATGCTCCACCGCTTGTGCGGGCCCCCGTCAATTCCTTTGAGTTTCAGTCTTGCGACCGTACTCCCCAGGCGGAGTGCTTAATGCGTTAGCTGCAGCACTAAGGGGCGGAAACCCCCTAACACTTAGCACTCATCGTTTACGGCGTGGACTACCAGGGTATCTAATCCTGTTCGCTCCCCACGCTTTCGCTCCTCAGCGTCAGTTACAGACCAGAGAGTCGCCTTCGCCACTGGTGTTCCTCCACATCTCTACGCATTTCACCGCTACACGTGGAATTCCACTCTCCTCTTCTGCACTCAAGTTCCCCAGTTTCCAATGACCCTCCCCGGTTGAGCCGGGGGCTTTCACATCAGACTTAAGAAACCGCCTGCGAGCCCTTTACGCCCAATAATTCCGGACAACGCTTGCCACCTACGTATTACCGCGGCTGCTGGCACGTAGTTAGCCGTGGCTTTCTGGTTAGGTACCGTCAAGGTACCGCCCTATTCGAACGGTACTTGTTCTTCCCTAACAACAGAGCTTTACGATCCGAAAACCTTCATCACTCACGCGGCGTTGCTCCGTCAGACTTTCGTCCATTGCGGAAGATTCCCTACTGCTGCCTCCCGTAGGAGTCTGGGCCGTGTCTCAGTCCCAGTGTGGCCGATCACCCTCTCAGGTCGGCTACGCATCGTTGCCTTGGTGAGCCGTTACCTCACCAACTAGCTAATGCGCCGCGGGTCCATCTGTAAGTGGTAGCCGAAGCCACCTTTTATGTTTGAACCATGCGGTTCAAACAACCATCCGGTATTAGCCCCGGTTTCCCGGAGTTATCCCAGTCTTACAGGCAGGTTACCCACGTGTTACTCACCCGTCCGCCGCTAACATCAGGGAGCAAGCTCCCATCTGTCCGCTCGACTTGCATGTATTAGGCACGCCGCCAGCGTTCGTCCTGAGCCAGGATCAAACTCTCCGATAAAGTAGTTTGACTGACTACGCACATCGCTGTGCGATTTATAAAAAAATGAATTAACAGGTACGTTTTGTCTTGTTTAGTTTTCAAAGATCATTTTGTTTGCTTGCTTTGTTAAAGCAACTTTATTAGTATACAACGTCAATTCTTCAAAGTCAACAACTTTTTAAAAACTTTTGGTGGAGCCTAGCGGGCTCGAACCGCTGACCTCCTGCGTGCAAAGCAGGCGCTCTCCCAGCTGAGCTAAGGCCCCATAAAAAATGGTCGGGAAGACAGGATTCGAACCTGCGACCCCATGGTCCCAAACCATGTGCTCTACCAAGCTGAGCTACTTCCCGATTTCCCATCTATTCTATTAAAAGATATGGCGCGCCCGAGAGGAGTCGAACCCCTAACCTTTTGATCCGTAGTCAAACGCTCTATCCAATTGAGCTACGGGCGCAAAACATAATGCCGAGGGCCGGACTTGAACCGGCACGGTAGTCACCTACCGCAGGATTTTAAGTCCTGTGTGTCTGCCAATTCCACCACCCCGGCGTGGATGGTATAGTTGGAGCGGAAGACGGGATTCGAACCCGCGACCCCCACCTTGGCAAGGTGGTGTTCTACCACTGAACTACTTCCGCAGACAGGATGTCCAGTTTTTCTAACTGTTATCCTATATAATGCGGGTGAAGGGACTTGAACCCCCACGTCATAAAGACACTAGATCCTAAGTCTAGCGCGTCTGCCAATTCCGCCACACCCGCGTAAAATGGTGAGCCATGAAGGACTCGAACCTTCGACCCTCTGATTAAAAGTCAGATGCTCTACCAACTGAGCTAATGGCTCTTCTACAAGAGACTTGAGTATTATATCATATAAAAGTGGTGCCGGCAAGAGGACTTGAACCCCCAACCTACTGATTACAAGTCAGTTGCTCTACCAATTGAGCTACACCGGCATAATGGTGGAGGATGACGGGCTCGAACCGCCGACCCTCTGCTTGTAAGGCAGATGCTCTCCCAGCTGAGCTAATCCTCCATAATTGCACTAACGTGCAATTGCTTGGCGGCGTCCTACTCTCACAGGGGGAAACCCCCGACTACCATCGGCGCTGAAGAGCTTAACTTCCGTGTTCGGTATGGGAACGGGTGTGACCTCTTCGCTATCGCCACCAAACAAATTGAGAGTGTTCTCTCAAAACTAGATAACAGGTGTGACATCATTCAAAAATATGGTTAAGTCCTCGATCGATTAGTATCTGTCAGCTCCATGTGTCGCCACACTTCCACCTCAGACCTATCAACCTGATCATCTTTCAGGGATCTTACTTCCTTGCGGAATGGGAAATCTCATCTTGAGGGGGGCTTCATGCTTAGATGCTTTCAGCACTTATCCCGTCCGCACATAGCTACCCAGCGATGCCCTTGGCAGAACAACTGGTACACCAGCGGTGCGTCCATCCCGGTCCTCTCGTACTAAGGACAGCTCCTCTCAAATTTCCTGCGCCCGCGACGGATAGGGACCGAACTGTCTCACGACGTTCTGAACCCAGCTCGCGTACCGCTTTAATGGGCGAACAGCCCAACCCTTGGGACCGACTACAGCCCCAGGATGCGATGAGCCGACATCGAGGTGCCAAACCTCCCCGTCGATGTGGACTCTTGGGGGAGATAAGCCTGTTATCCCCGGGGTAGCTTTTATCCGTTGAGCGATGGCCCTTCCATGCGGAACCACCGGATCACTAAGCCCGACTTTCGTCCCTGCTCGACTTGTAGGTCTCGCAGTCAAGCTCCCTTGTGCCTTTACACTCTGCGAATGATTTCCAACCATTCTGAGGGAACCTTTGGGCGCCTCCGTTACCTTTTAGGAGGCGACCGCCCCAGTCAAACTGCCCACCTGACACTGTCTCCCCGCCCGATAAGGGCGGCGGGTTAGAAGGTCAATACAGCCAGGGTAGTATCCCACCGATGCCTCCACCGAAGCTGGCGCTCCGGTTTCCAAGGCTCCTACCTATCCTGTACAAGCTGTACCAACATTCAATATCAGGCTGCAGTAAAGCTCCACGGGGTCTTTCCGTCCTGTCGCGGGTAACCTGCATCTTCACAGGTACTATAATTTCACCGAGTCTCTCGTTGAGACAGTGCCCAGATCGTTGCGCCTTTCGTGCGGGTCGGAACTTACCCGACAAGGAATTTCGCTACCTTAGGACCGTTATAGTTACGGCCGCCGTTTACTGGGGCTTCAATTCGCACCTTCGCTTACGCTAAGCGCTCCTCTTAACCTTCCAGCACCGGGCAGGCGTCAGCCCCTATACTTCGCCTTACGGCTTCGCAGAGACCTGTGTTTTTGCTAAACAGTCGCCTGGGCCTATTCACTGCGGCTCTCTCGGGCTTGCACCCTAACAGAGCACCCCTTCTCCCGAAGTTACGGGGTCATTTTGCCGAGTTCCTTAACGAGAGTTCTCTCGATCACCTTAGGATTCTCTCCTCGCCTACCTGTGTCGGTTTGCGGTACGGGCACCTCTCACCTCGCTAGAGGCTTTTCTTGGCAGTGTGGAATCAGGAACTTCGCTACTATATTTCGCTCGCCATCACAGCTCAGCCTTATGGGAAACGGATTTGCCTATTTCCCAGCCTAACTGCTTGGACGCGGATATCCAATACCGCGCTTACCCTATCCTCCTGCGTCCCCCCATTGCTCAAATGGTGAGGAGGTGGTACAGGAATATCAACCTGTTGTCCATCGCCTACGCCTTTCGGCCTCGGCTTAGGTCCCGACTAACCCTGAGCGGACGAGCCTTCCTCAGGAAACCTTAGGCATTCGGTGGAGGGGATTCTCACCCCTCTTTCGCTACTCATACCGGCATTCTCACTTCTAAGCGCTCCACCAGTCCTTCCGGTCTGGCTTCACAGCCCTTAGAACGCTCTCCTACCACTGTTCGAAGAACAGTCCGCAGCTTCGGTGATACGTTTAGCCCCGGTACATTTTCGGCGCAGAGTCACTCGACCAGTGAGCTATTACGCACTCTTTAAATGGTGGCTGCTTCTAAGCCAACATCCTGGTTGTCTAAGCAACTCCACATCCTTTTCCACTTAACGTATACTTTGGGACCTTAGCTGGCGGTCTGGGCTGTTTCCCTTTCGACTACGGATCTTATCACTCGCAGTCTGACTCCCAAGGATAAGTCATTGGCATTCGGAGTTTGACTGAATTCGGTAACCCGGTAGGGGCCCCTAGTCCAATCAGTGCTCTACCTCCAAGACTCTTACCTTGAGGCTAGCCCTAAAGCTATTTCGGAGAGAACCAGCTATCTCCAGGTTCGATTGGCATTTCACCCCTACCCACACCTCATCCCCGCACTTTTCAACGTGCGTGGGTTCGGGCCTCCATTCAGTGTTACCTGAACTTCACCCTGGACATGGGTAGATCACCTGGTTTCGGGTCTACGACCACGTACTCATGCGCCCTATTCAGACTCGCTTTCGCTGCGGCTCCGCATCTTCTGCTTAACCTTGCACGGGATCGTAACTCGCCGGTTCATTCTACAAAAGGCACGCCATCACCCGTTAACGGGCTCTGACTACTTGTAGGCACACGGTTTCAGGATCTCTTTCACTCCCCTTCCGGGGTGCTTTTCACCTTTCCCTCACGGTACTGGTTCACTATCGGTCACTAGGGAGTATTTAGCCTTGGGAGATGGTCCTCCCGGATTCCGACGGAATTTCACGTGTTCCGCCGTACTCAGGATCCACTCAGGAGAGAACGAAGTTTTGACTACAGGGCTGTTACCTCCTATGGCGGGCCTTTCCAGACCTCTTCATCTACCTCGTTCTTTTGTAACTCCGTACAGAGTGTCCTACAACCCCAAGAGGCAAGCCTCTTGGTTTGGGCTAATCCCGTTTCGCTCGCCGCTACTCAGGGAATCGCATTTGCTTTCTCTTCCTCCGGGTACTTAGATGTTTCAGTTCCCCGGGTCTGCCTTCTCATATCCTATGAATTCAGATATGGATACCACTCCATTACGAGTGGTGGGTTTCCCCATTCGGAAATCTCCGGATCAAAGCTTGCTTACAGCTCCCCGAAGCATATCGGTGTTCGTCCCGTCCTTCATCGGCTCCTAGTGCCAAGGCATCCACCGTGCGCCCTTTCTAACTTAACCGTTAAAAAGAATCACTATGTGATATCTTGTGTTACTAATTGAATGTGATGTCTACTGTTATCTAGTTTTCAAAGAACACGTTTCGAAGGAATGATCCTTCAAAACTAAACAAGACAGGGAACGTTCTGTTTATAAGACCCAAGGTCTTATATTCCGTATAATATCCTTAGAAAGGAGGTGATCCAGCCGCACCTTCCGATACGGCTACCTTGTTACGACTTCACCCCAATCATCTGTCCCACCTTCGGCGGCTGGCTCCTAAAAGGTTACCTCACCGACTTCGGGTGTTACAAACTCTCGTGGTGTGACGGGCGGTGTGTACAAGGCCCGGGAACGTATTCACCGCGGCATGCTGATCCGCGATTACTAGCGATTCCAGCTTCACGCAGTCGAGTTGCAGACTGCGATCCGAACTGAGAACAGATTTGTGGGATTGGCTTAACCTCGCGGTTTCGCTGCCCTTTGTTCTGTCCATTGTAGCACGTGTGTAGCCCAGGTCATAAGGGGCATGATGATTTGACGTCATCCCCACCTTCCTCCGGTTTGTCACCGGCAGTCACCTTAGAGTGCCCAACTGAATGCTGGCAACTAAGATCAAGGGTTGCGCTCGTTGCGGGACTTAACCCAACATCTCACGACACGAGCTGACGACAACCATGCACCACCTGTCACTCTGCCCCCGAAGGGGACGTCCTATCTCTAGGATTGTCAGAGGATGTCAAGACCTGGTAAGGTTCTTCGCGTTGCTTCGAATTAAACCACATGCTCCACCGCTTGTGCGGGCCCCCGTCAATTCCTTTGAGTTTCAGTCTTGCGACCGTACTCCCCAGGCGGAGTGCTTAATGCGTTAGCTGCAGCACTAAGGGGCGGAAACCCCCTAACACTTAGCACTCATCGTTTACGGCGTGGACTACCAGGGTATCTAATCCTGTTCGCTCCCCACGCTTTCGCTCCTCAGCGTCAGTTACAGACCAGAGAGTCGCCTTCGCCACTGGTGTTCCTCCACATCTCTACGCATTTCACCGCTACACGTGGAATTCCACTCTCCTCTTCTGCACTCAAGTTCCCCAGTTTCCAATGACCCTCCCCGGTTGAGCCGGGGGCTTTCACATCAGACTTAAGAAACCGCCTGCGAGCCCTTTACGCCCAATAATTCCGGACAACGCTTGCCACCTACGTATTACCGCGGCTGCTGGCACGTAGTTAGCCGTGGCTTTCTGGTTAGGTACCGTCAAGGTACCGCCCTATTCGAACGGTACTTGTTCTTCCCTAACAACAGAGCTTTACGATCCGAAAACCTTCATCACTCACGCGGCGTTGCTCCGTCAGACTTTCGTCCATTGCGGAAGATTCCCTACTGCTGCCTCCCGTAGGAGTCTGGGCCGTGTCTCAGTCCCAGTGTGGCCGATCACCCTCTCAGGTCGGCTACGCATCGTTGCCTTGGTGAGCCGTTACCTCACCAACTAGCTAATGCGCCGCGGGTCCATCTGTAAGTGGTAGCCGAAGCCACCTTTTATGTTTGAACCATGCGGTTCAAACAACCATCCGGTATTAGCCCCGGTTTCCCGGAGTTATCCCAGTCTTACAGGCAGGTTACCCACGTGTTACTCACCCGTCCGCCGCTAACATCAGGGAGCAAGCTCCCATCTGTCCGCTCGACTTGCATGTATTAGGCACGCCGCCAGCGTTCGTCCTGAGCCAGGATCAAACTCTCCGATAAAGTAGTTTGACTGACTACGCACATCGCTGTGCGATTTTTAAAAACTGAATTAACAGGTACGTTTTGTCTTGTTTAGTTTTCAAAGATCATTTTGTTCACTTCGTTCAAGCGACTTTATTATTATAACTCGTTGACTCAGTGAAGTCAATAACTTTTTTTGAAGTTCTTTTTTTCGTTATCGCCTTGTTTAGCGGCAACGAATAATAATATACCACCTAGTAAATAATAGTGCAATAGTTTTTTTGAAGAAATACTAAGGAATTTAAAAAGAGCGGCATCCTTTCCCTATGGAGGATACCGCTCTTCTTTATTAGCGTTGTCTCATTTGCGGGAATAACAGCACATCGCGAATAGAAGGGGCATTCGTCAGCAGCATAACCAGACGGTCGATACCGATGCCTAAACCTCCTGTTGGCGGCATACCGTATTCCAGAGCTTCAACAAAGTCTTCATCCATTAGATGAGCTTCATCATTACCGGCTTCACGCTCTTTTAATTGCGCTTCAAAGCGTTCTCTTTGATCAATAGGATCATTCAGCTCTGTAAACGCGTTGGCATGTTCACGGCCAACGATAAACAGCTCAAAACGGTCTGTAAAACGCGGGTCCTCAGGGTTTTTCTTAGCAAGAGGAGAAATTTCTACAGGATGCCCGTAAATAAACGTTGGCTGAATAAGCGTTTCTTCAATTTTTTGTTCGAAGAATTCGTTGATGATATGGCCTACTGTCATAGAGTCTTTAATTTCTACTCCATGTTCTTTTGCATATTCACGCGCCTGTTCAACAGTAACCTCTTCCCAGAAATCAACGCCGGTCGCTTCTTTGACTGCGTCAACCATATGGATTCTTTTCCACTCCGGTTTAAGGTCGATTTGCTCTTCCCCGTATTGAATCGTAGTTGTGCCAAGCACTTCTTGGGCGATATGAGCGACAAGGTTTTCAGTTAAGCTCATGATATCTTTATAGTCCGCATATGCTTCATATAACTCAATCATTGTAAATTCAGGGTTATGGCGTGTAGAGACACCTTCGTTACGGAAAACACGGCCGATTTCATATACTTTTTCTAAACCGCCGACAATTAGACGTTTTAGGTGCAGTTCGATAGCAATACGCATATAGAGTGGAATGTCTAACGCGTTGTGGTGAGTGATAAACGGACGTGCAGAAGCTCCCCCAGGAATGCTGTGCATTGTAGGTGTTTCTACTTCTAAGTATCCATGATCATCAAGGTATCTTCTCATAGCTTGAATGATCTTGCTTCGTGTAATAAACGTATGTTTGCTGTCTGGGTTTACGATAAGATCCAGGTAGCGCTGACGGTAGCGCTGCTCAACGTCTTTTAAACCATGGTATTTGTCAGGAAGCGGACGAAGCGCTTTTGTCAGCAATTCAAAGGAAGTTGCTTTAACAGACAATTCGCCTACATTTGTTTTGAAGACTTTTCCGGTTACGCCGATAAGATCACCGAGGTCAGAAGACTTGAAGATTTCATATTGGTCGTCACCGACACTGTCTTTTCTTACGTAGATTTGGATTTGGCCTTCTAAATCCTGAAGATGGGCAAAGCCGGCTTTTCCTTTGCCGCGTTTTGTCATCATGCGGCCTGCGATTGTAACTTCAATCGCTTTTTCTTCCAACTCTTCTTTGGTTAGATCTTGATATGCCGAAATAACTTCTTGAGACTGATGAGTTCTTTCAAAACGTGCGCCGAATGGATCGATGCCGTTATCTCTCAGCTGATTCATTTTATCGCGTCTGACTTGCAGCTGATCATTCAATTCTTCATGGTTATGCTCTTCTTGACTCATTGTTATCACTCCATTACAGATATTGTTTCATGAAAAAAGCAGAAAAACTGCCAGCGTAAAACTAGCAGTGAGCAGCAAATAGAGGTGAGTATTATCCTACTTTTGCATTTTGAAGCTCTTTTGCCTCAACTTCAACCGTAAATGCATCTAAAAGCTGTACAAACTCTTCTCTCGTCTCGCAATGATTGATTTCATTACGAACGTTCGCATTGCCTTTCACGCCTTTCAGATACCATGCAGCGTGCTTTCTCATTTCTCTTACCGCTACGTTTTCACCTTTTAAGTCAATCAGGCGGTCAAGATGCAGTTTGCATACGGCCATTTTTTCGCGTACTTGCGGCTCTTCTTTTAATTCACCTGTTTCAAGATACTGAACCGTACGGTAAATCATCCACGGGTTGCCCAATGCAGCGCGTCCGATCATAACCCCGTCTACTCCTGTCTCATCGAGCATACGCTTAGCATCCTGCGGTGTCTTAACATCGCCGTTTCCGATAACCGGAATCGATACTGATTGTTTTACTTCTTTGATGATATCCCAGTTTGCCGTTCCTTCGTACATCTGCACTCTCGTACGGCCGTGAAGCGCAACTGCTTTACCGCCCGCACGTTCTACAGCCTGTGCATTTTTCACTGCGAAAATGTGGTCTTCATCCCAGCCCATTCTCATTTTCACTGTAACTGGTTTATTAACAGCATCCACTACTGCAGAAACCATTTCGTAAATCTTATCAGGATCGAGAAGCCATTTGGCTCCCGCATCGCATTTTGTAATCTTCGGCACGGGACATCCCATGTTAATATCAATGATATCAGCAGTTGTGTTTTGGTCTACAAACTTCGCCGCTTCCACAAGGGTTTCCTTTTTTCCTCCGAAAATTTGAAGGCTCAGTGGTTTCTCACGTTCATCAATATAAAGCATACCCATTGTTCTTGCATTGTTGTAAAGGATCGCTTTGTCACTGACCATTTCAGCGCATACCAATCCGGCTCCGAATTCCTTTACAGTCAATCTGAACGCAGAGTTGCAGACACCAGCCATAGGTGCGAGCACAACCCGGTTTTTCAATTGAATATCTCCGATTTTGAACAATTTTTCTCCTCCTTTCATTTGTTCTATTTTTCTGGCGGCGCCAATTCGTCCGCACTTATATTTAAAACATCTGCTGCATCTTGAATGATGGCAGCTGACGGCAATCGGTTTCCGCGTTCAATTTCGCCGAGAATAGAAACTGATATACCTAATGCTTTTGCAAATCCTTCTTGAGTATAACCTTTCAGCTTTCTGAATGCACGAATTCGTCTACCCCAGATTTCTGCTTCCATACTCTTACACCTTCTTGGTCTGTTTCGGCGCTTGTAGCCTCTTTTTCAACCTGCTGGCAAATTTCCGCAAGCGGCGCAAGGACAAACAAACGCTCATACATTCTCGGATGCGGAACAATTAGTTGCTCTGTTTCAATATTTTCACGATTAAATAACAAAATGTCAAGGTCTGCCGTCCGCGGCCCCCATCTTACTTCCCTTGTTCTGCCTAATTCATTTTCTATCTGCTGCGTCAGTTCAAGGAGTTCAAAAGGGTTCAGTGATGTCTTGATTTCAACAGCCATATTCAAAAATTGAGCTTGATCTTCGTATCCGACCGGGTCAGTTTCGTAAATAGACGACACTTTAGTGACTGTCACCGCAGCATGCTGATGCAGTAAAGCCACTGCTTGCCTTAAATACGTTTCTCTATCTCCAATATTAGATCCAAGTGCAATATAAGCTATGTTGTTCATGACTTTTTTCTCGTAATTTCAATTGCTACTGATTTATAGTGTCCGGGAATTGGCGGGTCTGGCTTAATCACTTTCACCGTACATTGCTGAACAGGCTGAAATTTTTCGAGAACAGTGCCAGCAATACGTTCCGCCAGCGTTTCTACCAATTTTACAGGCTCCCCTTCCACGATATCTTTACATACGTGATAGAGCTCAGCATAGTTGATCGTTTGCTCAAGGTCGTCTGTTTGTCCGGCTTTGCTTAAATCCAGCTCAGCGGTTAAATCGACTTTAAACCGCTGGCCAAGTTTGTTTTCTTCTTTGAACACACCGTGATATCCGTAAAACTCCATACCTTCTACATAAACTTTATCCATGGTGCACCCCTCCCTTATTCAGCATCGCGTCCATCATTTTCGCCATTCTGGCAATTTGCTTTACATCATGGACCCTGACAATGTCACAGCCTTTTTGAATGCCGAGACACACAGTCGCGCCTGTGCCCTCAGCCCGCTCCTCAGGCGGAAGATCCAGAACACGTCCGATGAATCTTTTTCGGGAGGTTGCCAGAAGAACCGGATACCCCAGCCCGCTGAAAATCTCTAGTTTGTTCATCACTGCCAAGTTATCGTGATAGGTTTTCGCGAAACCGATACCGGGATCAAGAATAATGTTCTTCTCGTCTACTCCGGCCTCAACAGCAATTTTTACACTCTCCATTAAGTCCGACAGCATATCCGGCAATAAGTCATTGTAGTTTCTTTCAGGGCGGTTATGCATGAGTACAATTGGAACATTATGTTCAGCTGCAACGGAAGCCATCTTCGGATCATGTTTGGCTCCCCAAATATCATTGATAATGGATGCACCGGCTTTCACTGCTTCATCCGCGACAGAAGCCTTGTACGTGTCTACAGAAATAGGAACACCAAGCTCTTTCGTAATCCGCTCAATCACCGGAATGACTCTGGACATCTCCTCATCCTCAGATACGCACTCAGCGCCAGGCCTTGTCGATTCCCCTCCAATATCAATGATATGGGCACCATCATCGATCATCTCTTTCGCGTGCAGCAGCGCCTTGTCCAAGCTGTCATATTTTCCGCCGTCCGAGAAAGAGTCAGGCGTTACGTTTAAAATTCCCATCACCAGCGTCTTCTCTTTATATGATAAAGCGCTGGGCTTAGTGTGGATTACTTGTGTTTGATCTATTGTGTGCTGCGCCATGCTCTTCCTCCCTTTTCATGAATCATGTTCTTTATTTCTTTTTTGTATAACAATTGAAGAGCGGAGGTTGCTTCTCCGCTTTGGCTTCCATAGTTTACTTCTTCTATTTTAGTAAACGGGATGATTTCAAGAACCGAGTTCGTCATCCACGCTTCGTCAGCTGTCAAGAGAGCTTCTAGCTCATATCGGCCCGTTTTGAGCTCCAGGCCGATATCCTTTGCATTTTCTATGATAAAACGTCTCGTGACGCCGTCCAGAATACCAGTATCAAGCGATGGCGTATAGATACAACGACCTTTTCTCCAAAAGACATTAGATATGATACCCTCTGCAACAGCTCCATCCTCCGTTAGGAAAATTCCCTCGACACGCGGATCATTTCCAATTTCCCGTTTCGCATACATATTATTTAGATAATGATGAGATTTTAACCGGAACGATCCCTCAGGAGTGTTTCTCCGTATCGATAAAACCTTCCCTTCTTTTTGCAAAGGAAGGCTTTCTGGATTCAGCTGATTCACAAAGCATAAAACGGTCGGCTTATCGTACGTCTGGGCGACAAAGCCTTTATCGCTGATCCCCGCTGATATGTTCAGTCTGACGCGGGCATTGCCATCCTTGATATCATTTAGCTTAAGCAGCTTGTCCAGCATCTCAAGGATCTCATGCTTTGAAACAGTATATTCGATTTGCAGATCCTTAAGCGCGCGTTCAAGCCTTTCTATATGCCAATCAAGCAAAAACGGGCAGCCTTCGTAGAGCCTGAAGGTTTCGAAAACACCGATCCCATATAAAAACCCATGGTCAAAAGGAGAAAGAACTGCATCTTTCTCCTCCATATACCGGCCGTTCACATATATCATCACGCAAAAACTTCCTTGCGATATGTCTCAATAAAATTTCTGAGCATTTCTTTCCCAAAGGAGGTCATAATAGACTCTGGGTGAAATTGCACGCCCTCTATCGGGAGGTCATTGTGGCGAATAGCCATGATTTCTCCTTCTTTCGTTTGTGCTGTTACTGTAAAACAGCTTGGCAGCGTCTCAGGTTTTACGATCAGCGAGTGGTATCGCGTCGCAACAAGGGGATTTTTCAACCCTTCAAAAATGGTTTTGCCGTCATGCTCGATATCCGAGGTTTTCCCGTGCATAAGCCGTTCTGCCCTAACAACATCACCACCGAACACTTGTGCGATGGACTGATGTCCGAGACATACACCGAAAATAGGAATTTTCCCTGCGAAATGTTTAATTGCTTCGAGGCTGATTCCCGCCTCATCAGGGCTGCACGGTCCGGGAGATATCATCAGAAAGTCCGGAGACAGTTCTTCAATTTCATCGATTGTGATGCTGTCATTGCGTTTCACAACCAGCTCTTCCCCAAGCTCGCCCAAATACTGTACCAAGTTGTACGTGAATGAATCGTAGTTATCAATCATTAAAATCATTTCTCCGCTCACCTCATCTAATTTTTGTCTCTTCTTCGCTCAGCTCTAATGCTCTTTGCATCGCAAAAGCTTTTTTGAATGATTCCTTGTATTCGTGCTTCGGAACAGAATCAATCACAACTCCTGCGCCGGACTGCATAAATGCCTGCCCTCCGGTTGCATAAATGGTTCGAATGACGATATTAAACTGCAGATCGTGATTATATCCAAACCATCCTATAGATCCAGTATAAAGCCCTCGGCGTGTCGGCTCAAGTTCTTCTATAATTTCCATCGTTCTTACTTTCGGTGCACCAGTAATGGTTCCTCCGGGAAACACAGCATGAATAATATCTACAGCATCATACCCATCCTGCAGTTCACCTTGGACATTAGACACAATGTGCATCACATGCGAGTATTTTTCAATTGCCATGAATTCATTTACGCGAACAGACCCGTAACGTGATACTCTTCCCAGATCATTTCGCTCAAGATCAACCAGCATGACATGTTCCGCGCGTTCTTTTTCATTGTGTATCAATTCGTTTGCAAGCGCCTCGTCTTCTTCATTTGTTTTCCCTCTGGAACGGGTGCCCGCAATCGGTCTCGTCTCTAATAGCTTGCCCTTTTTGCTGACAAGCAGTTCAGGCGATCCGCAAATGATTTGGAAATCAGGTGTTTCTAAATACGCCATATAAGGAGAAGGATTTACTTCTCTCAAGGTTTTGTAAATTTGATATGGGTGGGCAGACAGTGACTGTGACTGCCTTATTGATAGATTGACTTGAAACACATCTCCGCTGGCAATGTATTGTTTGATTTTCTCTACAGCTTGTGAGAACCCATCCTCGGTAAATGGCGCCGCGAAGGAACCATCTGTTTCAGGCTTCATCTCTCGCGAAGAGACAGCGGGAAGCTCAGTCAACCACATCTGCTCTAACTCAGATAGCTTCACATCCGCTGTTTCCTGATCAGAACCATTAACATGAGTAATCAGCCATAGAGACTCTTCTTGATGGTCATAAACTGCTATATCATCAAAAACAAGAAAATAAATATCTGGTGTTTCTAGATCATCTAACGAGAGCATTTTAAAATTTTCAATGTACCGTGCGTAATCATAGCTGAGAAACCCGATTGCCCCGCCTTGAAAGTCAGGGAACTCATGATTCGTTTCTGTTTCCAGCGTTTTAAACCAGCTGTGGAAGGCCCTTAATGGATCACCTTCTTTAAACAGCATCTCATCACCATGCTTAATTGTAGTTATTCCGTCTTTTCCTTTCACAGTTGCAATTGGATCAAGACCGGCTATACTATATCTGCCGCCTCTTGCACTTTCGAGAAGTACATGATGTTTCCGGGATTGCGCAAGTTTCTCAAATTGTTGTAAGAATGAGTCTTTTTGAAAAGGTATTTTTTTGCCTGCCGGTCTGCGTTGTGCCATTTGTATCATTCCTCTATTTTCTTTTTTACTTGTTTTTAATTGTAAAGCAATGTGGTTAGTGAAAAAAGTGAATTTCTCTTCCAAGAATAACATTCGTCGCAGACATGGCATATTTGATGCACGAAATATAAAAAAACTCCCGGCAGACCGGGAGTTTTGGCTTTTTTTAATCGAATTGATACAGCGGCGTGCTTAGATAACGTTCGCCGTTACTTGGAATGATGGCCAATACTTTTTTGCCTTTTCCGAGTTTTTTTGCTACTTGAAGAGCAGCATAAATTGCCGCACCTGATGAGATGCCTCCGAGAATTCCTTCTTCACGTGCAGCTCTGCGGGCATATTCGAATGCTTCTTCATTCTTCACAGGGAAGATTTCATCATATACTTCAGTGTTTAAGATGTCCGGCACGAATCCAGCTCCTATTCCCTGAATTTTGTGGGGGCCTGGTTTTCCTCCTGAAAGCACTGGGGAATCTGACGGTTCAACAGCATAAATCTTGATGGAAGGGTATGCTTCCTTCAGCACTTCGCCCGCTCCCGTAATCGTTCCGCCCGTTCCGATTCCGGCTACAAATGCGTCAAGCGGGTCATCACCGAATTGCTCAACGATTTCTTTACCCGTTGTTTGGCGGTGAATTTCTGGGTTAGAAGGGTTGTTAAACTGCTGCGGCACAAAGTATCCGTGCTTTTCAGCAAGCTCTTCAGCTTTCTTAATGGCACCTTTCATGCCTTCCGCACCAGGAGTCAGCACAAGTTCAGCACCGTATGCGCGAAGAAGGTTGCGGCGCTCCATGCTCATTGTATCAGGCATAACCAAAATGGCTTTTAATCCTTTAGCAGCAGCAACCATTGCAAGCCCGATTCCAGTATTTCCGCTTGTCGGTTCAATGATTGTATCACCGGCTTTTAATTTTCCTTCTTTTTCAGCCGCTTCAATCATGGCTAAACCGATACGGTCTTTTACACTGCTTCCAGGGTTCATGTATTCAAGTTTTAGATATACATCCGCACTGTTTTCATCTGCAAGGCGATTTAATTTAACGATTGGCGTATTCCCAATTAATTCAGTAATGGAGTTTGCTACACGTACCATTCTCGACACCTCAATTTCCGACTATTTGTATTGGTATTATGTATATAATCTATCAATTTCAAAATTTTTTGTCAATCACTTAGTACTTTTTTCCCCATAAAACCAAGATACATCGGCTTCTTTCCAAAGTGTCTTAACTGTCGCTTTATCGCCTAGCTGATCCATTGCGATTTGCCGTCTGATCTGGTCCTTTACTTCATCAAATGAGAACGTTCTTGCCTTTAGTTTTTCTTTCAGCTGGATAATGGCATATCCGTTGCTGACCTTTATTGGTTCCTGAGACCATTCATCCTCTTTGAGTGTTTTCGCCTCTTCAATGTATGCTGATGGAATGTTGTCTGATGCCTCTGTGACAAAACCTAAATCTCCGCCGTATGGTGATGTATATCTGTCAGTGGATCTTTCGGCAGCGACAGCTTCAAAGCTTGATCCGCCTTTCAGTTCTTTCAGGACTTCTCTCGCTTCTTCTTCATCTTTTACAACAATGTGCCGAATTCGATACGAATCATCAAACTGATATAGTTCCTTATTTTTATGATAGAATGATTCCAATTCTTTGTTTGAGATATCGATATCCCTTGTTAACAATTCCTCAAGGAGGATATTATAACGAATTTGGTCTTTCCACTCTTTCTCCGTCGTATGTTCATCTTCGTAAAAGGAATTATTGACCGCTTTAATCAGCAAAAACTCACGATCAACTTCGCTTTTGGATATTTTAAGGTTGTTCTTTTTAGCCAGCTGCTCAACAACTCGGACATTGATCATATCTTCAAGCGTTGACTTACCATACTGATCTTCCATTTCTTTCAGCCATTCTTCTCTTGTCACACTCTTGCCCCCGATAGTCGCAATAGACTCACCGGATGACGATGCGCCGGCTTGGGATTTCGTCAGCGTATATGCAACAGCAATACAGCAAACCAACAGCGCCCCTAAAATAATGGTCCAGATTGTTCTTGATTTCAAACCTGCTTTCAGCCCCTTTTCTCAAATTAAAAACCCGCTAAAGAGCTTAGCGGGTAGTTTGGTCACGAAGCCCTTCCAGCTCTTCTTTTGTAAATAAGTACTTTTCATTACAAAAATGGCATACTGCTTCGGCTTGTCCATCTTCTTCTATCATATCTTGAATTTCTTTTTTGCCTAGTCCTAAAATGGCTGTTTCGAACCGTTCTTTTGAACAAGGGCAATGGAATCTGACAGGCATCGTTTCCAAAATCTCAGGTTTCTCGCCTAGGACTTCTTCTAAAATTTCTTCTGGTGTCAGCCCTTTCTGGATGAGCTTAGAAATCGGCTCTACTTGAGATAGACGCTGTTCAATTTTTGTGATTGTTTCATCATCTGTTCCCGGCATCAGCTGAATAATAAAGCCCCCTGCCGCAAGAATGGTATTGTCAGGATTCACGAGCACACCTACGCCCACTGATGAAGGAACCTGCTCAGATGATACAAGATAGTAAGTGAAATCATCTCCTAATTCTCCTGAAACGATTTCTACTTGTCCTGTGAAGAACTCGCGCAAACCTAAATCTTTTACGACACTTAACGTTCCGTTTGTTCCAACCGCACGTCTGACATCAAGCTTGCCTTGTTCATTTAAATCAAAATGAACTTGCGGGTTAGAGACATAGGCTCTGACTTCTCCTTTGGCATTGGCATCAGCTACAATAGCTCCGATCGGACCTCCGCCCTCGATTTTCACGGTCAGCTTATCATCGCCCTTCAGCATAGCGCCGAGCATGAGTGAAGCTGTCATTGTGCGTCCCAATGCAGCGGATGCTGTCGGCCACGTACCATGGCGTCTCTGCCCCTCATTTACCATATCAGTCGTTCTCGCCGCATAAGCCCGAACTTTTCCGTCATACGCAAGTGCTTTTACTAAATAATCCATTACTAAACCTCCTATACACTTCCTACGCGGTTTCTTTCATAAATCAATTCCAGCCCTTTTAGGGTTAAGAATGGATCAACGATGTCTATACAATCTGATTCGTTCGCAATGAGCGGCGCCAGGCCTCCTGTCGCAATGACCTTTGGTTCCTGTTTTGCCTGCCATTTCATTCGCTTAACGATTCCTTCCACTTGGCCGACATAGCCAAATAAAATCCCAGATTGCATCGCGCTAACAGTGTTTTTTCCGATAATATTGTCGGGCCGGGTGATTTCGATACGCGGAAGCTTTGCTGCACGCGAGTAAAGCGCCTCTGTCGAAATTGTAATCCCAGGGGCAATCGCCCCGCCCATGTATTGTTTGTTTTCATCAATATAGCAGTACGTTGTAGCGGTTCCGAAATCGACAACAATTAATGGATTGCCGTACAAGTGTATCGCAGCGACAGCATTTACGATTCTGTCTGCCCCCACTTCTTTCGGATTGTCATATTTTATATTTAAACCGGTTTTCATACCTGGACCAACAATTTGAGGCTCGATATGAAAGTATTTTGTGCACATTCTTTCTAACGCAAACATGATTGGCGGCACTACTGACGAAATAATAATGCCATCTATCTGTTCAAACATAAGCCCGGAGTGATCAAATAAGGAGCGCAAAATCATCCCAAACTCATCTTCTGTTTTATGCCTGCTTGTTTCTATACGCCAGTGATATTCTAATTTTCCATCATGATATACACCAAGTACAGTATTGGTGTTCCCCACATCGATAACCAGTAACAACCTCTATCACCACTTTTGAATAGTTTCTCTACTTTACTTTTTACAAACATTCTACAATACCATACACGATCAGCGGCTCATTTGTAAACAAATCGATACCAGAATTGGATGATTGTAAAAGCCGCAGCTGAGCCCATCATTTACATAAAAAAACTGCCAGCGTCAGCCGGCAGTTTTTTTAGAAAGAAAGCGAATTACTCCTTCGTATCGTCTTTCTTTTCTTCTGTTTTTGTCAGAATGTTTACTTTCACATCATCGTTCTTTTCATCATCTGAGAAATTACGCTCAGGTAATGTTCCATGATCGATAAGGTGTTTGATTTGTTCAGCGTCAAGCGTTTCAACTTTCAGAAGCGTTTGGGCAATCAATTCAAGCTTGTCACGATTTTCAGTCAGGATTTGTTTCGCACGCTCATAACATTCTTTGATGATGCGCTGAATTTCCTGATCAATTTCGTAAGCGATTTGATCACTGTAGTTCTGTTCGTTGTTGAAATCACGGCCTAAGAATACCTGACCGCCCTGAGACTGTCCAAATTGCAACGGTCCCAGTTTTTCTGACATACCGAATTCCGTAACCATTCGTCTTGCAATATTCGTCGCACGCTGGAAGTCATTGTGCGCCCCTGTGCTGACTTCACCGAAGATAATCTCTTCAGCAACACGTCCGCCCAAGAGGCCGACAATTTTATCAAGCAGCTCCGGCTTTGTTTGGAAATAACGGTCTTCTCTTGGCAGCATAACAGCATAACCGCCAGCCTGGCCCCGAGGAACAATCGTTACTTTATGCACCATATCTGCCTCATCTAAAACGAGACCGATAACGGTGTGTCCGCCTTCGTGATAAGCCACGATATTGCGTTCTTTCTTGGAGATAACGCGGCTCTTCTTAGCGGGTCCGGCAATTACACGGTCCGTCGCTTCGTCAATATCACGCGCATCGATTTTTTTCTTGTTTTGACGAGCCGCTACAAGAGCAGCTTCATTCAAGAGGTTTTCTAAGTCAGCGCCTGAGAAGCCTGGTGTTCTCATGGCAATTGATTTTAGGTTAACCGTTTCATCCAGCGGTTTGTTTCTCGCATGGACTTTCAATACAGCTTCACGGCCAATGACATCTGGGCGGTCCACTGTGATTTGACGGTCAAAACGTCCCGGACGAAGTAAGGCTGGGTCCAAGATGTCCGCACGGTTCGTCGCAGCAATGATGATAATTCCTTCATTAGCGCTGAATCCGTCCATTTCAACAAGCAATTGGTTTAGCGTCTGTTCACGTTCATCGTGTCCACCGCCGAGACCAGCGCCACGCTGGCGTCCGACTGCGTCAATTTCATCAATGAAGATCAAACAAGGCGCATTCTTTTTCGCATTTTCAAACAAGTCACGCACACGGGAAGCACCGACCCCTACAAACATTTCAACGAAATCAGATCCGCTGATGCTGAAGAAAGGTACGCCGGCTTCTCCTGCACAAGCCTTGGCAAGCAATGTTTTACCGGTACCCGGAGGTCCGACTAAAAGCACGCCTTTCGGTATTCTGGCGCCGAGCTCGGCAAACTTGCGGGGATCTTTCAGAAACTCAACAACTTCAACAAGTTCTTGCTTTTCTTCGTCAGCCCCTGCAACGTCTTTAAATTTGACGCGTTTCTTTTCCTCTGTATACAGCTTCGCTTTACTCTTGCCAAAGTTCATGACACGGCTGCCGCCGCCTTGAGCCTGATTGAGCAGGAAGAAAAACAGAATAAAGATAATGACAAATGGGATGATGGTCGTCAGGAACGTCACCCATCCGCTTGTTTCTTGCGCGGGCTCAACCTTTACGTCTGTCTTTTTCAAAGCGTTAAATATCTGGTCTGCTCCCTTTCCTTCAGGAACATGAGTCAAAAAGTATTGATCTTTGTCGTAGTTTTTCAGCTGCCCTTTTACCTCATAAACACCTCTGACAGGCTGAACCGATACGCTATCAACTTTCCCGTCATCCAGGTTTTTGATGAACGTACTGTACGACATATTTTCTGTTTTCGGATTTGAGGTCTGGAAGTAGCTCACAACCCCGATTACTACTAATAAAATAAGTAAATAAAAAATGGTATTACGGAAGACCCGATTCATTCCTTACCTCCTCCCACAGTAAGCACAACTATGTTCAATAGTACCATAGAAAATCATTCCAATACAAACAATAACCATCTCGGAAGCAGGCTGCCGATCAGCTTTCATAAACTGCCGGTTTTAACACTCCGATATAAGGCAGATTGCGATAGCGCTCAGCATAATCAAGTCCGTAACCCACTACAAACGCGTCAGGAACTTCAAAACCGACAAAGTCTGCTTTGATGTCCGCTTTTCTTCCGCTCGGTTTATCCAAAAGGGTAACAATCTTAATTGATTTTGCTTTACGGTATCGGAAGAGCTCTACGAGATAACTTAAGGTTAACCCACTGTCGATGATATCTTCAATAATTAAGATGTCCCGGCCCTCTACAGATGTATCCAAATCTTTAATGATTTTTACTTCTCCAGAAGAAACCGTAGAATTTCCGTAGCTTGATACATCCATGAAATCCATTTCCAAATATGTATCAATATGCTTGATAAGATCCGCCATAAAAGGAAGTGCTCCTTTTAACACACCGATTGCCAACGGAAATGTATCTTGATACTCGCTCGTTAATTCTGCACCTAACTCTTTTACTTTCTTTTGTATCTCTTCCTCTGAGATCAGTACTTTCTCGATATCATGTTTCATCATGATTTTGCTTGCCCCCTACACTTTTCATGCTGTCTATATTGTAATACAATGCGGTCGCTGTTTGGAATCACAAGATCTTCAAAAATTGATTTTTTCAAGCCAGGTATCCAGATAATTTCACCGCTTGCGTCCGTCACAATCGGCCAGTTGTCTCTTTCTTGGAGAGGCAGTTTCTTATCAATAAATATATCCTTTACCTTTTTTGAGCCGTTCATCCCTTTTAGTTTGATCCGGTCTCCAGCTTTTCTCGTCCGGATTGTTAAGGGAAATCGCACCTTTTTTTCACTTGTGATAAAAACAGCATTCCCATGTTCTTCAGGCGAGTCCGCATAATGCCTTGCCTCTATCAGATATCCATTAGGGAGCACTGCCGTTTCATCAGAAGCTCCGCTAATTTGGTATTCAAAGGGAACATTTTTGCACTGCCATTGTTCAAATGTAAACAAACATGTCTGATATGATTTGACCACCTTCAGCCCTTTCGGAAAGTCCAGTACTCCTGAAGGACTGCCATTTTCCGCCCAATCGAGAAACTGCTGAATGTGATGGGCTGAAAAGGATGATGGAACGTTTTCATAAAGATAGTTTAATATTAGTTGAACTCCTCTTCTTTGTAAAGGCATCGGGAGGGCAAGCAATTGAGAGGAATTGATTTCAACTGATGTATTAGACTGGCTTGTGATTACTTTATTCATTTCATCTTTCGTTAATGACTGTAAGAATTGCTCATCTTCCGTCAGTGCTTCACTCACTTTCTGAAACCTTTTATGCACATCCGGAGATTCCTGCTTCAAAAACGGGAGCACTGTTTTTCTGAATCTGTTTCTTGTGTAGTCATCTTTGGCGTTGCTTTCATCCGTCCGGTAGCTCAAGCCGTTTTCACGGCAATAGTGAAGGATCTCTTCCTTTGTAATGGTTAAGAACGGCCTGATGATCCGCCCCGTGCCAAAACGTCTAACCGGCTGCATTCCCGCAAGTCCCGTTCCAAGCGTACCCTTAGCCAGTTTCATAAGCATTGTTTCAACCTGATCATCACCATGATGCGCAAGAGCTAGATAGTCCGCTTGGTGCTTCGACATGATTTCCTCAAAAAACTGGTAGCGGCAATCGCGTGCTGCAGCCTGCTTATTGAGTCCTTTTTCCTGTGCATATGCGGTTACATTGATTTGAGCCGTTTCGCACACGAGCTGTTCAGCTTTACAATAAGCTTGGACAAAACGCATGTCCTCCTCGGATTCCGCACCTCTGAACCGATGGTCAACGTGAGCTGCAATAACATTCGCTGAACGGCCGCATAACGTATGCAACGCGTGAAGAAGAGCCATTGAGTCCGGACCGCCGGAAACGCCTACAATGATTGTCGCCCCTTTTAACGTAAGATTGTGTTTGTTTAAAAAATCTTTGACACTTTTCACAATGTCCTCCTCACAATGAGCAGGTATTTTAAAGATATTCATATCCTAACACTTTCAACCCCTCCAAGCAAAGAAGAAGCATAGGCTCTGCAGTTTGCACCATTCAGATTAAGAAAAAGATAATATAGGCGAAATAAAGCGCTAAAACACTGATCACGATCAGCGTTGTTTCAAATAACCCCCCCGACTTAGCCGGTTTCTGTTTTGGGGTATATCGCGTCTTCGTTATTTTTCCTTGGCGCGGTTTTTGCTGTCTTTGTCGTGTGGCAGGCTGCGGTGATGCTTTTATAGGCTGTTTTCTTTGTGCTGCTTTTTGCCCCGCGTCTAGCATATCCTTTTTCATTTCATCTGCGGATTGATAATCTCCGTTCAAGGCTGAAAAAAGCACTTTTTTATACTTTTGAAGCAGCGAGTTTCCTTCGATGAGAGACCTAAGCTGTTCTTTGGGCTGGCTCGTTTTCTTAAATTCTTTTTTATGCACACTGTTGATCATAATCATGGCAACTGCGAACAGATCATAGGATGGCTCTGCCTTCCTTGTTCCATACCCCCAATAGCCTCTGTCATAAAACTCCGTATACTCTTTTATCGCCCGGCCTTCCTTTGTCGTGCCGCCCACATCAATGCAGCGGATCCTTGCGGGCGGACCAGTTACGATCAGATTATCAGGTTTAAGATCGCCGAATATCCATCCTTGCTGGTGAAGCACCGATAAGCTGGATAACAGCTGAATCATTAATACAGGTATCCACTCTGCTCCTTTATCACTGACATACTTCAAAAGCAGCGGCCCTTTTATGTATTCCATTGCATAAAATGAAACTTTCGTATTGGTACCGGGAATATAAGCATCATCCGTATCAAAAAAAGAAGGCCCCATCGTAACGGACTGGGCCTTTGAGAAAGATTTCAAGACATTCACTTCAGAAGTAATAGACAGGCTGTCATCACTCACCTTTAAGGCAACATGTCCATCTGATGCTTCTGCCAAATACACAATTCCATTGGCCCCTTTACCAAGCTGTTTACGCAATGTATAAGTGTTTCCATTCCACTTGCCTTTGATTGTCGTACCCGGCTTGAGGCTACATGCCAAACTCGTCAAAGCGTCGTTCATCATCTGCCAGCATGCCCCTTCTTGAGCGTATTTTTTCAAACTGCAGTGTCGCTTCACGAATCGCCGGACCTGTCGGCGTGATGCCGCCTGTCGAAAGCTTTGCAAAGAGTGTGGAAAGAGATTGCAGCTTCGGTGTCCAGTTCAGCACAAGCTCGACCTCTTGTTTTTTCCCGGGAAATATACACATCGCAAATTCGTTATTCCCAATTCGGGAATTGAGGCTTACAGACAAATCAATCAGGGCCTCTTTTACTGTTGGAAGCTTTGGCGCCATACTTGCACTTGTATCAACAAGAACCAAAACCTGAAGATGCACCGTTTCTCCAAGCTCGTCTACCACTTCCATGACTTCGCCGCGTTTTTCCGGAGAAAGCTCTTCCATTTCCACATTCTTTCCGAGAATCTGTTTCAGTTCTTGATTGACTACACCTTGTAAGGTTTGCGTCATCGCTTTCTTTGTTACCATTTGAACAGTTTGTGAAAGCTGAGATGCATAAACGACTTGGTGCACGCCTCCTCCGGCAAGTGCAATCCCTTCGACTTCCTTCATTGCCTCAGGGTCAATTTGATTTTCTTCCATTATACCAATGACATTTACCGTAATCCCCTGCTCTTTAGCAAAAGCAGCCATTGCAAGCGGGTCTTCCCCATGGTTTGAGCAGCCATCCGTTATCAGCAAAATTTGATTTAAATGTCCGTTGTTCACATTCATTCCTCCTGGAGAATACGAGGATTCTCAGATTCATATATTCCCATCTTCGCCAGAAGAAATTTGATTTATACGGAAGCGTTATGAAATTTCTTGTTTGTTTTGAAAGATTGCCGGAACAGGAATGGATGCCCACTTCGGTGTATTGTGATCAATCCGGACGACAACAACAGTCATATCGTCCTCAATTTGGCCGGATCTTGTGCGGATGACTTCTTCCATAAGCAAATCGGCAATCTCCTGCGGGTCATTTGTTTTCAACCCTTTCATTTTACGCTTCATCCATAAGTCGTGATTTTCCACATGCTTAGGCCCCTCAAAAATGCCATCACTCATCATAATTAAGAGGTCACCCGCTTTCAGCTGTTCACTCACAACCTCCACATCAAATTCATTAATAATACCGATTGGCAGATTGCTCGCTTGAACTTTCATGACCTGGTCACCCCGTTTGATAAAGCTAGGCGTCGATCCAACCTTCAAAAATTTACAGCTGGCATCTTGAAGATCGATAATAGATAGGTCAAGCGTGGAATATATTTCGTCAGTTGTCCTTAGAGACAGTATGCTGTTGATCGTTTTAATTGCTATTTTTTCATCAATTCCCGATTCAAGGATTTTTTCAAGAAGCTTGATCGTTTCATTGCTTTCAAAGTGCGCTCTTGCGCCATTGCCCATTCCGTCACTGATTGCTGCAGCATATTTTCTGGCTCCAAGCTCCATCATGCTGTAGCTGTCGCCGGAGACAAGGCCGCCGCCCTTCGCAGCGTGAGCAGCTCCCGTGGACACCCTGTATGATTTTGTTGATCCAAAGGCAACATGGCTGTATCCATTCGGATGCGGAGAGTGCTGTTCGGCTTTCACAAGAATTTGTTCTTCCAGAATGTCAGACAGCATAGGAGCAATGATTTTTTCACTTTCTCCATGTCCGCTGAACGGAATGGTCATTTCAATATCGATATTTCCTTGTTCAAGACTATAGATCTCGACATGCTGAATCTCAATTCCGAAATGCTGAAGCGCTTCTATGATTTGCTCTTCCTGCAGAAAGTGCTGTTCTCGCTCTCTTTTTATTTCCCGAGAAAAGTCGGCCATAACCTCAGAAACACCTAAAAGCTGTTCAGCAACAAGGCGCCTGCTGTCTTGGACTTTTTTCTTGAGTGTCAAATGGGCATGATGATGTGCGAGCTCATCCTCAATCAGCTCTTCAACCTGCTTGGATTTAGAACAATGCTGTTGAAACTCTTTTTTCAGCCTTCGGTTTGATGCATATTCTTTTTCCTCTGTTTCAAGCATAACTTGTTTCATTAAATCATATGTTTTATCAAAGTTCTGTACCCAGCACCTGTTTTTCTTGTAGCACGTCTGACAGGAATGCTCCGTGATTTTGCTTAAGAACAGATCAACTTCGCTGTCATCTGTCTGTTCGTCTGACGCTTGGTAAAAGGTTGCAAAGCTTTCAGACAGCGCGTGAAATACATTGGAGAACTGGTCTACCTTCTGAGCAGTGACATCACGGATTTTTCTAGCGTATTGCTGTTGCTCTTGAAGATGCTCGACAGTTCCCGGAATATATCTCGCCACTTTCCTTGTAATAGATTGAGGTGTGAGCAAAAACAGGCCGACTGCGATTAATGACTCATAGAGCGTTGTCATCAGACCGGCAGAGCCTTCACCATATAAAGATATAAGAAGTGAACCAACGATAAGACCGATTGCTGCACCTGCTTTTTTCCCTTCCTTCAGCAAACCGCCCAATAAACCGGAAAAAGCAAGCAGACTCATTTGATATAGGTTTCCGATATTCGCCAAGCCAAGAATCAGGCCGGTCACAACACCAACCGTACAGCCGATGCTTGCTCCGCCAATAAAGGAAAAACTCAACACAACATAACGAGCCAATATATGTTCTGCCTGCATCCCTTGGTAGGACAAGCCAGCCAGCCCCGTTAAAACAGAGGCAATAAGAATCATAAAGCAAATGATTTCCTCTATTTTTAATGATTGTTTCACTTTTTTCACAGTAAAAATCGGAAGGCTCTGAAGGAAAATCAGTGTTAAGATAAACGATAGTCCAGCCTCAACGATAGCCATTACATAATCATAGGTTGTAAATACGCCATTTTGGGCATAAACAAACCCGGCTCTTGCTGCAGCCATGGAGAAGAACACGACAATCGGGAGCGCTTTAACACGATCGTCGGTAATGAAGGCAGCCACTTTAGAAAATACGAAGAATGCCAGCAATGCCGCCAGTATGAGCAATGAGTGCTTTGGAGATATGGTCAGCGCACCTGCAAGCACAGCCAAAACCGCATAAAACGCTTTGTCTCTTCTGATAAGAAGCATCGCTCCAAAGAAAGGAAGTGCGAAAGGAAGCACCTCGGATAATATGAAAGCCCGTCCAAGCAAAAATCCGATGACAACATAAATGAATCCTTTATAGAAAAACAGTGAATGCAAATGATGAGTCACCAGCTTCGTGCCCCTGTTAAAAAACGATTGGAGTTTTTCCAAAGCTTGTCCCGCCATTGGCCCGTTCACTCTTCTTTCTGCTTTTTCCATTCCTCTCATCTCCCACCTGTTATATTCGTTGCCTGTCATTATAGCGAAAGCACAGATAGGATTTTGTCAAAAGAAGGTAACAATACCAAAGAAATCTTCGACGGTTTCTGCCTTGATATTCGTTTATGAAAAGAATTTCCGGAATGTTGTCTAAAAATGAAAAAAATCGGCTTCTGCAAGAGAAACCGATTTGTTAGGATGACCCGTACGGGATTCGAACCCGTGTTACCGCCGTGAAAGGGCGGTGTCTTAACCGCTTGACCAACGGGCCAAACAAATATGGTAGCGGCGGAGGGGATCGAACCCCCGACCTCACGGGTATGAACCGTACGCTCTAGCCAGCTGAGCTACACCGCCATATTGTTTTGTGCTTCTAAGCACAAGTTATATAATACAAAGGTTTGTCTCTTTCGTCAACAGAAACTTTAATGTTGTAATTTTCTGACTCTTAAAGAGAATGAGGATAATAAAAAAGCATCCGTCGGGATGAACGGATGCTTCATTTATTTTATAGAAAGCAGCAAGTTATCCTCTTCTTGCTCCGCGCCCTCCACGTTTTGATTCCGTATTGCGTTTTAAAGATGACAAGCGATCTTCGCTGTCTTTTAAAAACTTATTCATTTTCTGTTCAAAAGATTCTTTCGGACGGAAATCATTTCTAGGTCTGGCTTGCGGACGGTCTTTAGCTTTTTTAATAGATAAACCAATTTTCCCGTCTTTTTCAACGTTGATGACTTTCACTTCAACTTGGTCGCCGACTTTTAAGTGGTCGTTAATGTCTTTGACATAATTATCAGCTACCTCACTAATGTGAACGAGACCGGTTGAGCCTCCAGGCAATTCAACAAATGCTCCAAAATTTGTAATACCTGTAATTTTCCCTTGCAACTTGCTGCCAACTTCAATCGACATAAAAAAAGTGCTCCTCCTTAGGCTTATAAAAAGATCGTTTGCTTAATTATACCTAAATAAAAATTTAAGTGTCAACAAGGCTACTTGCTCTTCTTCTCCACATTGAAGATAATTTCTCCGTCTCCAGACATGAATAAGTCCCTTCTGGCAAGCTCTGTGACGTAATCCTCATCCTTCAATTTGGATATTTCTTCTTTTAAATCCGTTTGTTTTGTCTTTAAACTTTTCAGTTCTTTTTCAAGCTGTTCTTTCTTTTCTTCTTTTGCACTAAGGGAAGATGTTTGGGACCATACAGAGCTTGCCAGCACAATTGCCGTCAGGAATACTAGGGCGCCGAATACAGTTAACCGTCTGTACAGCCCTTTGCGTCTTCGTTTCTTCAGCTGATTTTGCCGTTCTACTTGTTCTTTATAGTCGTTTTGTATTTCAGTTATCGTTCGTTCCCTGGAAAAATTCAAACCAGACGGTCCTCCTTTCATCTCTTCAAAAACCGTGTGATGGTCGTTCTTATGGTTATCAATAGTTTCTTCTTCTTTTTGAGAAATCCTGCACCTTTTTCAAAATAACGTCTAAAAGTTAGACGCATTTTCACAGGAAGAAGTTTCAAACATTGTTTCGCGATAAAACGGATCGGAAAACACAGAACCATGACTATTTTATATAGACACAGCAGGAGAAAACCTATCAGGCTGTATGTTTTCTTGAATAAAAATGCCGCCAGCCAGATGATCGCTCCGCATGTCCACACAATAGGACGAAATAACACGTGCTGAATGAGTTTTTTGAAGAATTGATAAACAGAAACAACAAGGTAAATGACGAATTTCAGTATTTTTATATAGATTCGTTTGCAAAGGCTCTGATACGTCGCAACGCCCAGCAGAACCGCTAAAAAGATGTAAATCCTGAATTCTCCCTCATTTACATGAAGCAAGACATAAAAGAAAAGCAGCCCTTGCATAATCCAGAAAAGAATATCATGAATAAATAATAGCCATCTGGCTGTTTTGGCACGAATGACAAAGAGCCGGTATGTATCAAGCGAAGCACCAAGCCAGAGACCCATACCGGACATCGCCAGCATTGTATAGAATTGTGTCGTCAGCGTCATTTAAACAACTTGCTAAAAAACCCTTTAGCTTTATCCCCTTGTTGTTCGTCTAAGTACACTAAATCAAATACCCTGCCTTTAATCGAAACAATCCCTTTTTCCACATCAAGATTTTTCATCTGCAGGTTTTGGCCTCTGACGGAGAGCATTCCCATCACCGTTTCCAGCAGGAATTCTTCGTTATCAAAACTCTCCACATGCTTAACCCCAGAAATATCTAAATGCTTCCGGCCTTTCATTGTCACATCATGCTGTTCCGGAACAGACGAAGAACCTTTTTGATCATAATATGAATTCATCTATTCAGCCCCCATATCCTCGATACTTTTAGCATTATTACTGCATTGTATGAGGTGGGGGGTTTTTTTAGAACAAGCCTATTCGCCGAGTTTTTCTTCTTTTAGAATCGTGTACATGTTTGCAGCTTCTTCTTTTTTCGTCGTGTCTTTCAATTCATTAACCTGAACCGTTACAAGCTTTTGGCCGAAGCGGACCGTTAGTTCATCTCCCGGTTTTACGTCAGAGCTAGCTTTAGCTTGGTTTCCGTTAATAGAGATTCGTCCTTGGTCAGCTACTTCCTTCGCTAGTGTACGCCGTTTGATCAGCCGTGATACTTTCAAAAATTTATCTAATCTCATATCTATGATCTCCTCTCAGTTTCTTTTGCTTCATTCCACAGTTTGTCCATGTCCTCAAGGGACATATCAGCCAACTCGACTCCCTCTTCCTTCGCTGTTTCCTCAATGTACGAGAACCGTCTCCGGAATTTGTCATTAGTCATGGTCAGCGCTTCCTCTGGCTCTATTTTGTAGAAGCGGGCTACATTCACCAGCGCGAACAAAATGTCGCCAAACTCAGCTTTAAGATTGTGTTCGTGAGGAGCTTCAGAAACCTCAGAAGAAAATTCCTTCATTTCCTCACTTACCTTTTCCCAAATATCGCTGACGTCTTCCCAGTCAAAACCGACCTTCGCTGCTTTTTTCTGCAATTTAGCTGCTTTCGAAAGAGCTGGAAGGGTTTTCGGTACGCTGTCTAGTAATGATGATTCAGATGTATTTTTTTCGGCCTTTTTTATATCTTCCCAATTGGCTAAAACAACGTTTTCATCCTGAACCTTAACATCTTTAAACACATGGGGATGTCTTCGGACCATTTTTTCACTGATTCCTTTTATGACATCATCAATTGTGAAATAACCTTCATCTTCACCAATTTGCGCGTGAAGCAAGACCTGAAGCAAAACGTCGCCAAGCTCTTCGATCATATGGTCTGTGTCTTCTTCGTCAATAGCTTCGAGAAGCTCATAACATTCTTCAATCATGTACTGCTTTAATGACTGATGCGTCTGCTTTTTATCCCACGGACATCCATTAGGTCCGCGAAGCTCTCTGATGATGCTTCGGAACGTGGAGAATTCGTGATAAAGCAGCTTCTCTTCTTTAATCGGCGGAATATACACACTTGTTAAGTTGTTCAAAGCGACATTGCGGTCCAGCTCAAATAATGGCACTGTCCTGATCTCCTCGCCACGGCTGCCTGCTGCAGTCACAATGACGACCTCATAATCATCAGGCAGCTTCTCCATCAATGTCAGCTTGACTTCAGAAGCCGTCATTTGGTCGTAAACCTGACATATGATCAGATGATGTCTGAGCTCAAGCTCATCCGCGGACAATGTGCCGGCATCCACAAATTGAAAACCTTCAATCGGGTCAATTTGCAAGGCATTGAATGTGGCATCAAGGAAACTTTGTCCTCCCGCGACTTTCACTTGAACATTTTCCTTTTCCTGCCGCTCCGTCAGCAGCTGAACTGTTTTTTCTGCGACAAAAGGGTGTCCCGGCACAGCATAAACCACGTCCTCACGTCGCGCCGCTTCAAAGAGGATATCTGCAATTTCTTCATATACCGCCTCGAACTGATCATGTTTCTCATATATATCATCAAAGAAACGGATGTTCTTCGTTTCTTTTTCAAGCTCCTCAATTAAAGGATGATCCTTGGTTCTGACATACAGCGTATCTGCCTTCGTCAACAGCTTGTGTATACCAATTGTCAACTGGTCCATGTCTCCGGCACCAAGTCCCACGACTGTAATTTTACCCGCCATTTTGTTCTCTCCTTCTCATGAATTTGCTTAACTTGCTGCCGAATGGCACACTGTTCAGCTCTTCATCTGTAAATATTCCCAATCTCATCATACAATAAATAAACACCGCGCCACCAATGGCAACAGCAGAAAGACTCTCAATCACAGCCGCTCCTCTTCCTGTAGCAGGAAACAAAAAAGTCCAGAAACGGATATACGCAAGCAAGACAGCTGACATCAAAAGAGCAGATCCAATAATCGGAATCAAAACGCCTCTAAGCTTATCGAGCCATTCCTTTTGCCGAAGCTGATACAAGTTAAGGCCGGCGACAGCCGCAAAGGAAGCCGCTGTCGCAAGCGATGCGCCTTCAATCCCATAGCGCGGAACCAAAAGTGTGTTTAACACCCATTTCACCGCAACACCCGCGCCCACCGCTATCGCAGGAAAAACTGTGTACCCCGCTCCCTGTAAGACTGCCGCTGCCGTTACCGCCAAGGATGCAAACAAAATGGAGCAGCTAAATACTTGTAACGCACCTGTCCCTTCTCCATTTTGAAACAGCATGATATTAACCGGCTTAAGAATGCAAATCAACCCAGCCGATGCGCCTGTACCGAGCACAAGGCATAGTTTCAAAGATGACGTGATTTTTTCTTTCATGATCTTCAGCTCTTTGTTTTTTACAGCCATAGAAATATACGGAACGAGTGACGTCGCAATGCTTACGGCAAAAACTGAACCGAGCTGCAACAAGGGTTGTCCCCGATCATAGATCCCCTTTAGGCGTTTTGCTTCTTCGCTTGCCTCACCACCCGAAAGTAATGCATATAAATTCAAAGCATCAACAAGCTGGATAAACAAAAGCAGCAAACTGCTTACACAAATTGTAACCGAATATAAAAGCAGTTTTTTCGTCAATTCTTTTGTTGTGATGACATTTTCGTTTTGCCTATCCGTTTGGTTGTCTCTTTTCGTTTTGAACCAAAAAAACCCCAGTATTATCAATGCAACCAAACTTCCGGCAAGAGAGCCTGAAGCGGCTGCCGCTCCCGCAGTATAAAGCGAGGCTCCCTTTTTCACGAGCCAAAATGATAAACCCAAGAGCACTGCAACACGCAGAAACTGCTCTGTCATCTGTGATAAGGCTGAAGGGAGCATTTCGTGCCGCCCCTGAAAACCGCCTCTAAGCAACGCGACAAATGGGAACAGCAGAAACGCGCATGCGGCCACTTGAATTAACACGGCTAGATGCGAATCTCCCATAAAGAGTGCAATAGGAACAGCACCCAGATATAAACAAAGAAATAATAAAATACCGATTAAAGACAAAAATAACGCTGATATTTTTAATATGGTGTGATGATTTTTTTCACTATAATCATTCATCAGTTTTGAAATAATGACTGGAAATCCTGATGTGGACAGCATGACCGCAATACCAAGAAAGGGATATACCTGCTGATATATATAAAATCCAACATCGCCGACAATGTTTTGAAACGGGACTCTGTAAACAGCGCTTAAAATTTTTGTGATGATGCCTGCCAGAATTAAAACAAAAGCCCCCTGCCAAATCCAATGCCGTTTAACGCCTATTGAATCGTCCATCCAAAAGCTCCTTCCCAACGTCAGGGGCAATACGGTTCACGTATTACCGCGGCACAAATAAAAACGAGGTTATTATACCACATCCCAACCCTTGGATTCCTTTTTCGGCACGCATGAAAAAGAACAGCGTCCCAAGGAGAGCTGTTCTTTACATACCTATTTTCGAAGAAAGGAATAAGACCTACTGTTCCATTTGACGAGCCAAAAATCCAGCTGCTGTTTCAACAGCTTTATGCTCTACTTCGCCCATTGTCTGGTCTTTTGAAAAGATCACCACAGCACCTATCGGATCACCGTTCGCCACAATTGGGCCGACAGTATAAGAATTCATGTCCTCATCAATTCCATTCACAAGCTGTACTGATTTCGCATCACTCTCAAGCACGGAGCTGCGCTGATCCATTGTTCTTTCCAGCATTTCACTGATTGACTTGTTTAAGTAATCTTTTTTGGAGCTGCCGGACACGGCAATATATACATCACGATCACAAATCAGCACTGAATGGCCGAGGCTGTCGTAAAGCGCGTCTGCATACTCCTTTGCAAAGTCTCCAAGCTCACTGATCGGAGAGTACTTTTTCAAAATCACTTCTCCGTCACGATCTACAAAAATCTCAAGCGGATCGCCTTCCCTGATTCTCAGAGTTCTTCGAATTTCTTTAGGAATCACGACCCGACCTAAGTCATCAATACGACGTACGATACCGGTTGCTTTCATCTCTGGTGCCTCTCTTTCATTTGATGGTATATACATGTGGGAAAGACCTAAAGCAGTTACTTTATGTACCTTCCGCCTCGCTTGAAATTAGTATCCGTCACATCAAATGTAATATACACCAGAGAGTAACAAAATTTACGTTGATGAAATGGTTTGTTTTTTCACATCTTTTAAGCCCTTCAGCATGCCCAGCACGGTGTCGAGCCATTCATCAGCACTACGGCCTTTCGTCTGTATGGAGATTTTGAGTTTTTTCCCTTCCATTCCCAGTCCGATTTGTCTGCCATATTTATTGCCAAGCTCAAACAGCTTCTGTCCGTCAATTTCAGCACTTGCTTCTTCAGAAATCGTCAATCTGACAGCATCTTTATCCTGCTTAATCAGCTCGACACGTTCCTGTCTCGCATAGACTTTCATTTCTGCAACAGTAAACAAGTATTCGACTTCTTTTGGATAGTTTCCAAAGCGGTCGATCATTTCATCTTGAAGCTCATTCTTCTCTTCGATTGTCGCCACAGACCTGAAGCGTTTATACATATCAATTTTCTGTTTGCCGTCTTGAATATAAGTTTCCGGAATATACGCATCAAGCTCGACATCAATTTCTGTTTCAAACTGCTCTGTCTTCGCTGTGTCTCCTTTACGCTCCTCAATGGCCTCCTTCAGCATTTGTGAATAGAGGTCAAATCCGACCGAATCGATGAAGCCATGCTGCTGGGCACCAAGAAGATTCCCAGCTCCGCGAATCGTTAAGTCACGCATTGCGATTTTAAAACCGGAACCTAACTCTGTGAATTCTTTAATAGCCTGCAGCCTTTTTTCAGCCACTTCTGTCAGCACTTTATCCCGGCGATACGTGAAGTACGCATACGCCACACGGTTAGAACGGCCGACACGCCCCCGCAGCTGGTAAAGCTGAGAAAGTCCCATCTTGTCGGCGTCAAATACGATCAGCGTATTGACGTTCGGGATGTCCACGCCAGTTTCGATAATGGTTGTGCTGACGAGAACGTCTGATTCTCCTTCAAGGAAACTTAGCATAACGGTTTCTAATTCATTTTCTGTCATTTTCCCATGCGCATATGCTACCTTCGCGTCAGGGACTAGCATTGAAATTTCATCCGCTTTCCGCTCAATGTCCTCTACCCGGTTGTACAAGAAATAGACCTGGCCTCCGCGTGCAAGCTCACGTTCAATCGCCTCTCTGACAAGAGCGCCGTTATATTCCACAACATACGTCTGTACGGGGAAGCGATTTTCCGGCGGAGTCTCGATGACTGAAAGGTCCCTTACGCCAAGCATAGACATATGCAGCGTACGCGGAATCGGCGTTGCTGTTAACGTTAATACATCAACATTGGCTTTTATTTGCTTGATCTTTTCTTTATGGGTTACACCGAAACGCTGCTCTTCATCAATGATGAGGAGCCCTAAGTCTTTATACACGACATCCTTTGATAGCAGCCGATGCGTCCCGATGACGATATCAACCGTTCCGTTTTTCAGCCCTTTGATTGTTTCGTTTGCTTCTTTTCTCGTTCTGAACCTGCTGAGAAGGCCGATATTAATCGGATAGTCCTGGAAGCGCTCTTTTATGGTTTCATAGTGCTGCTGTGCCAAAATGGTTGTCGGAACGAGCAGAGCTACCTGCTTTCCGTCACCGATCGCCTTAAACGCGGCACGTATGGCAACCTCTGTTTTACCGTAGCCCACATCTCCGCACAGCAAGCGGTCCATCGGACGTTCTCTTTCCATGTCTTTTTTGATTTCGTGAATCGAACGGAGCTGATCCTCAGTCTCTTGATAAGGGAAAGCCGATTCGAATTCACGCTGCATCTCATGGTCAGGAGAAAACGCATAGCCCTTGCTCGCTTCTCTTTCGGCATACAGCTTAATTAAGTCGTCAGCAATATCCTGAACGGATGTCTCTACTTTTTTCTTGACCCGCTTCCATTCACTTCCACCTAATTTATACAGCTTTGGCTCTTTTCCTTCGGAGCCGACATATTTTTGGACCTGATCAATTTGTTCTACAGGGACGTAAAGCTTGTCACTGCCCTGATAATGTATATTTAAATAGTCTTTATGAATGCCGTTGATTTCAAGAGTTTCGATCCCCAGGTATTTTCCGATCCCGTGATTAATATGAACGACATAATCTCCAATTTGAAGCTCAGAATAGCTTTTGATGCGTTCTGCATTGGTAAGCTTCTGTTTTCGCGGCTTCTTCTTTACACGGTTTTTGAACAGTTCTTCTTCCGTAATAACGGCAAGCTTCATTAACGGCAGCTCAAATCCTGATTGAAGCTCGCCTTCCATGATATAGACCTGTCCCTGAACAAGCGCTTTTTTGCTGTCTGTCACGGCGGCCTCGATATCATAATCAGCCAAAACAGATGACAATTTCTGTGTACGTTCCTTGTTTGCTCCTAAGAACACAACAGTGAAATTTGATTTTTTAAAACGCTCCATTTCGCCCGCAAGCACGTTCATTTGGCCATGGAAACTCTGCATTTGCCGGCCTGACACATTGACGATATTTTGCGGGCTCGTATGGTGTACATGCCGCAAAAATAAAGAGTAGTACAGCAGAGGCCGTTTTTGCTCAGCCACTATTTTTTGGAAGCTGAATGACAAACGAATGTCATGCAAAATCTTCCCTTCCTCAAGAAGATTTGTTATAAACTCCGCTTCTTCTTTTTGAAGCTGTTCTTCCATCTCATGAATCCGACTGACTTCATCCAAAATCAGAAGTGTATTATCAGGTGTATAATCTAGTAAACTAGCAGGCTTTTCATAGAAATATGAGAGATACTTCACGAGCTCCTGATCTGTCTGGCCTTCAGACAAGCGTTCTTTATCGTGAGAAATATTCGCATGAAGTATTTCTTTTTGTTTGTCAGCCTTTAATTTTTTCAAGCTCGCGGCAAGACCACTATCGATTTTCTCCATCGCCCGCGCTTTTTCTTCCGGTCTGATAATTAATTCCTTCGCGGGACCGATATTGATCGAGGTAAGGGTCTCAATTGACCGCTGATCATCTGAATTAAAGCTGCGGATTGAATCCACCTCGGTGTCAAAAAGTTCAATTCTCACCGGATTCTCTGAAGTCAGCGGATAAATGTCAATGATTCCCCCGCGAATACTGAATTCCCCGGGCGCAGAAACCATATCAGACCGCTCATACCCTACCTCTACCAGCCGTGAGGCAAGCTGGTCAGGTTCGATATCATGGCCTACTTGAATGAGCATCTGGCTGCTTTTCCACACCTCAACAGGCGGCAGCATTCTTCTGATTGCCGCTACCGGAGCAACGACAATTGGCGCTTCTCCATTCGTTAGTCTATTAATGACATCTAATCGCTGCGCCCGCAATTCAGGGCTTGCAACTGCGATTTCTGATGAAATGAGTTCATTGACGGGGTACAAAAGGACAGACCGATCCTCTAGAAGTGAAGTCAGATCATCTGTTACTTTCTGGGCTTGATATAAGTTATGGGTGATGAGAAAGATAGGCTTATTCGTTTCATTAGCCAGAGCAGAAGTAAAAACAGAACGCGCGGAACCCGACAGACCCGCGAGCAGCTGTTCCTTCAGGCCCTCGTGTAAACCGTTGATGATGGATTTAAAGTCATCGCTTTCTTTTATAAAGGTTTGAATGTTGTCCATATGGCCCCTCCTCTCTGTTTCCTGCGAGAACAGAAAAACGCTTTGGTCTAGTGTCTACACCAAAGCTTTTTATTGAATAAATGTGTGATATTCGTGGTAATGCGGATTTCGGTCAAGCGCCTCTTGGCAGTCTTCACATATCGTCAAAACATGGACATCTCCATTTTCTTTATAAGAAATCATATCGTTTCTTTCCTCATTTGTTAAGTGCTGAAATCCAAGTGAGTCTGTCGATACCATTGAAGATTCGAGACTGCCTACTTTCACTCCGCAATGACGACAATAATAATGCAAAGCCATACAAGGGACCTCCTGATGAAAAAGTCATTTTGGTGTAGTATGGACTTTGTTGTTACATTTTATACCTTTGCGTTAAATTCGTTCATGACTTCTAAAAACGGTTTACTCAAAGAAGCCTCACAAGCCTTCACAGATTTATCAACCGCTTCTTCGATCTCAGGTGCCTCCTCCATGGTAAAGGAGCCTAACACATAATCAACGACCTTCATGCCGTTTACAGGCCGGCCGATTCCGATGCGGATACGGTCAAACTCGGATGTTCCAAGATGCTGGATCAGTGATTTGATGCCATTGTGCCCTCCGGCGCTTCCTTTCGTTCTTAAACGGATCTTACCAGTCGGAAGGTCAAGGTCGTCGTAAATGACTGTCAAATCTTCGTTATCGACATCATAGTAGTCCATTAAAGGCCGCAAACATTCTCCTGATAAATTCATATATGTAAGCGGTTTAACAAGTAGAACCTTTTTGCCGGAAACAAATCCGGTTCCGTATAATCCGTTAAATTTATTTTGATTCAGCTCTATATTCCATTCCTTTGCAAGCTGATCTATCACCATAAATCCGACATTATGCCGTGTATTTTCATAGTTCTTCCCCGGGTTTCCGAGACCGGCAATCACAAGCATGGCGAATCCTCCCTTAGTCACATAACTCCCGTCTTCATAAACGGGCTATAATTCTTCTCATTCTAGCACAAAAGACGTAACCGCGGGAGGGTTACGCCTTAAGCTATTATTGTTCGTTTTCACCTTCAGGCTGAGCATCGGCAGATTCCTCTTCATCGACCTCAGCTGCTTCCTGCTGCTGCGGAGGAAGGATTGAAGCCACAACCTCATCTGATTCATGATTAAAGGAGTAGTCACCGCCAGCAGGCAAATCCGCAATCGTCAGTACTTCATTTACATCGAGGCTTGAAATATCAGCCTCAATCGTTTGCGGAATGGCTTTTGGCTTGGCCTTTACAGTAAGTGCATATAACGGCTGCTGCAGTACGCCTCCGTTTTTCACTCCAATGGCTTCTCCGGTCAGATGAATCGGAACTTCCACTTCAATGTCCTCACTCATATTAACTACTTGAAAATCAGCATGAGTGATTTCATTTTTCAGCGGGTCCGTCTGCAGGTCTGTTACCATGACTGAGTGTTTTTCTCCGCTGACCTCAAGCGTAATGACTGCATTTTTGCCTTCGTCCCTCAGCGTTTTGATGAGCTCCACACTGTCTAATGACACAGGTTTGTTACCCGTATCCTTCCCATATATGATACCTGGAACATGTCCTGAAGTACGGATATTTCGAAGAGACGAACGAGTAAAGTCCGTTCTTTCTTTTGCCGTTAAAGTTGCCATATTCAGCACCATCCTATTGTCGTTTTAGTTGTCCTATTACAAACAATACCCATAACGATAAGGATTTAAACCTCGAAAAATGGTTTAGCTGAACAGATAGCTGACTGATTGCTGCTCATGAACGCGAATAATCGCTTCGGCCAGAAGCGGTCCGACTGAAAGCTGCTTAAAGCGTTCAATTTTCTTTTCTTCAGGAAGCTTGATGCTGTTTGTCACAACAAGCTCTTTAATTGTTGAATTATTAATCCGTTCTACCGCAGGGCCTGATAGTACAGGGTGTGTACAGCATGCATATACTTCTTTCGCTCCGTTTTCAACGAGCGCATTAGCAGCAAGTGTAATCGTACCTGCAGTATCAATAATGTCATCGATGAGGATAGCAGTCTTCCCTTCGATGTTACCTACAATATTCATGACTTCCGCCACGTTTGGACGCGGACGGCGTTTATCGATAATCGCAATTGGCGCTTTTAGTCGGTCAGCCAGTTTGCGGGCACGTGTCACACCGCCATGGTCTGGTGAAACAATGACGATATCTTCAAGATTTTTGCCTTCAAAATATTCTCCTAAAATCGGAACACCCATTAAGTGGTCAATCGGTATATCAAAGAATCCTTGAATTTGCGGCGCATGCAGGTCAAGTGCAATCACACGAGTCGCACCGGCTGTTTCAAGCAGGTTAGCGAAAAGTTTAGCTGTGATTGGCTCACGGGATCTTGCTTTTCTGTCTTGACGCGCATAACCGTAATAAGGAATAACAATGTTAATCGTTTTTGCAGAAGCGCGTTTTAACGCATCTACCATAATCAGCAGTTCCATAATATGCTCGTTAACGGGGTCACTTGTAGACTGGATGATGTAACAATCACATCCGCGAATACTTTCTTCGATATTAATTTGGACTTCCCCGTCACTAAATCTTGTGACAGAACATTTCCCTAATTGAACTCCAACTATATCTGCGATTTCTTTTGCAAGCTCTGGATTCGAATTCAAAGAAAAAATCTTTAAATTCTTATCTCCGTATTGATTAGACATGGATAAACCTCCGAATTTAGGATTATTTTTTATGAATATTTTTCACATAATCGTCTTTATTTACTTGTCTCGCTCTGGCAATAGCAAGTGCTTTTCCAGGTACATCTTCCGTAACAGTTGAACCTGCCGCCACATAAGCGCCTTCTCCGACTGTGACAGGGGCAACCAAGTTGGAATTGCAGCCGATAAACGCGCCATCTTCAATTTTTGTCAAATACTTATTCTTTCCATCATAATTGACAGTAATTGAACCGCAGCCCAGGTTTACATCAGTGCCTACCTCAGCATCGCCGACATAGCTTAGATGAGATGCCTTGCTTCGGTCTCCGAATTGAGTCTTTTTAATTTCTACAAAATTCCCGATCTTCACTTCATTTCCGATGACAGAATCAGGTCTGATGTGAGCAAAAGGTCCTATGTTTACATCATTCCCCACTTTACTGTGATTGACTACCGATTGTTTAATAACCGTACGGCTGCCAATGGCACTATTCATAATCTCCGTATGAGGGCCAATAATCGTATCTTCTCCGATTTGCACCTCACCTTTAATCACAGTTCCAGGGTAAATCACAGTATCGCTTCCGATAACAGCGTCAGGAGAAATATACGTATTCATCGGGTCGATCAACGTCACGCCATTTTGCATATGCCGTTTATTAATGCGCTCTTTCATAAATTGTTCTGCCTGAGAGAGAGCAACTCTATCATTAACTCCGAGCGTTTCTTGGAAATTACCAGTCTGGTAAGCGGCAACAGTTTCGCCTTCATTTTTAAGAATCTCTATGACATCCGGCAAATAATACTCGCCTTGGGCATTATCATTAGACACCAGATCAATAGCCCGAAATAGCGCTTCATTGTCAAAACAATACGTACCGGTGTTGATCTCAGTTACAAGACGTTCTTCTTCAGAGGCGTCCTTATGCTCAACGATTTTTTGAACCGCTCCGTTTTCGCTGCGAATAATGCGGCCGTATCCGGTTGGATCTTCTGCAACCGCAGTTAAAATCGTAGCTTTCGCTTCTCTTTGTGTATGTTCTTTCAGCATCTGTTCCATCGTCTCTGCTGTCAAAAGCGGCGTATCTCCGCAAATGACAATCGTGACGCCTTTTTCGTCAGCAAGAAATGGCTGTGCCTGTTTTACAGCATGAGCAGTGCCAAGCTGTTCTGCTTGAAGCGCGTACTCGCTTTTATCACCAAGCTGCTTTTTCACTTCTTCCGCACCATGTCCGACAATCGTGACAAGCTTCGATAAAGATAATTTTAAGGCTTCGTCCACGACGTGCTCTACCATAGGCTTACCGCAAACTGGATGAAGGACTTTATAAAGCTTCGATTTCATTCTCGTTCCTTGTCCAGCCGCTAAAACAACTGCAAACCGCTTATCCATTTATTGGCCTCCAATATCCCTTTTATCCATAGAAAAATATATCCTAAATATCTTCTGATTTCAAGGAGACTTCATGAAGTGCAAGAATTTTCTATTGAGTGCAACTAAGTTTGAAAAATCAGAATTAAAAAAAGGACCGCCGGCAAAAGGCTTATGTCAGCCCTTTCAGCAGTCCTTGCTTTTTGGTTATTTTTTAAGAAGCTCCAGCTTCTTCGAATTCTAATGCTTCAGTGTCACCCAGACGATGATACTCATTTAACACGGCATCTTGAATCTTTCCTCGCGTGCTTGAATTAATAGGATGAGCAATATCGCGGAACTCTCCATCAGGGGTGCGTTTACTCGGCATCGCAACGAAAAGACCATTGTTTCCATCAATCACACGAATATCATGTACAACAAATTCGTGATCCAGCGTGATGGATGCAATCGCTCTCATGCGACCATCGGTATTCACGCGGCGTAATCTTACGTCAGTAACTTCCACAGTAGTTCACCACCTTTTCCCTATATAAAAGCATTAGTGTATCAATTCCACGATTTTTTCTGAAATCCTGCTCGTTTTTAAAATATTTTTTGAAAAAATAGGATATAGTTACACAATTAGGTCATAAAGCTTTCATTTCGGGCATAAGGTAAATAAAAAAGTGATCCCGGGCTCTCCCAGAATCACTTTTCTTATTATTTCACCAGTGCAATAACTTCAATCTCGACTAACGCATCCTTCGGGAGTCTCGCGACTTCAACACAAGATCTCGCCGGTTTGTGAGTGTCAAAGTATTGTCCGTACACTTCGTTTACTTCCGCAAACTGTTCCATATCCGCGATAAATACAGTTGCTTTGACAACTGTTTCAAAAGAAGCACCCGCTTCTTCCAGAACCGCCTTTAAATTGCTGAATACTTGATGAGTCTGCTCCTTAATATCGCCGTTCACCATTTCGCCTGAAGGAGTCAAAGGGATTTGGCCTGAGCTGTAAAACATATTGTTGACGATAATCCCTTGTGAATAAGGCCCGATTGCCGCTGGGGCATGTTTTGTGTGGACTGCTTTTGTCATGATTCTGTCTCTCCATTCTTTAAAAGATTGTCTTTAAAAAAACGCAGAAAATTGCCATTCTGAATTTCAATGGACTTCTCTTTCATGTTGATGGTTGAAAGAGTAAGAAGTGACATATATTCATCAACAAGACGTTCATCTACTCCTTCGGCTTCAACTAAGACGCCGATTCCCGCCACATTTGCGTTAAACTCATCCAACAGGTTAATCATACCATTAATTGTGCCGCCTGCTTTCATAAAGTCATCAATAATGAGTACGTTTGAACCCGTTTTCATGCTTCTTTTCGCAAGTGACATTGTTTGAATGCGGTTTGAGGAGCCTGAAACGTAATTAATGCTGACTGTGGAGCCCTCTGTTACCTTATTGTCTTTACGAACGATCACAACAGGCACATTCAAATAGCTTGCAGCTGCGTACGCAAGAGGGATGCCTTTCGTGGCAACGGTCATGACAACATCAATTTCGCGCTCTGCAAACACGGAAGCAAACAGCTTCCCTACCTTGGAGAGTACAGATGGCTTTCCTAAGATATCCGTTAAATATACATAACCGCCCGGAAGGATACGCTCAGGATTTGCCAGCGACTGTCCAAGTGTCTGCACAAACTCTTCAGCTTCAGCCTGCTTCATTTTCGGAATATATTTAACGCCTCCGGCAGCTCCGGGAACAGTAAGCAAAGTACCAATCCCCTGCTGTTCAAAGGTTTGTTTAATAATTGTTAAATCTTCACTGATGGATGATTTTGCAGATTCATACCGCTCAGAGAAAAAGGTTAGCGGTATTAACTCGTGCGGATGGGTTAACAAATAATTTGTTAAGTCCACCAATCTGCCGCTGCGACGAAACTTCATGAACTTACCCCCAAAATCCGAATATTTTAAGATCAATATAACTTAACATACGGATTTAATCAAGAGCGTTCTGTTCGCCGATCATTCTCACCGCATAAACTTGATCGCAGAAGCCTCTTAACCCGTTATAAATTCTCTGCACCTTCGACTCATACTGAACCAGTCCAAACACTGTCGGGCCGCTCCCGCTCATTAACACGGCATCTGCACCAAAGCGTTTCATCTGGTTTTTGATCATCGCAACTTCAGGATGCATATCGAGTGTAACAGATTCAAGCACATTGCCTAAACGGCTGCACATCTTCTGAAAACTCTTTTCTTCTATCGCCTCGATCATGCCTTGTACATCGGGATGCTCTATACCATCCAGTTTCAGCGCTCTGTACACTTCAGCAGTTGAAACACCAATTGTCGGCTTCGCTAAAATGACCCAGCAGTGCGGAGGCGTGCTGATATGTTTAATTTTCTCGCCGCGCCCTGTTGCTAATGCAGTTCCGCCATAGACACAAAATGAAACGTCAGAGCCAATTTCCGCTCCAAGCTCAGCAAGCGTTTCCGCAGACAGATTTAAATTCCACAGTCTGTTCAGCCCTCTGAGCGTCGCCGCCGCATCACTGCTTCCGCCGGCAAGACCGGCAGCCACCGGAATTACCTTCGTAATCATGATGGAAACTCCCTTTTTCACGTTGTATCTGTCCTTGATCAGCTTGGCAGCCTGATAAGCTAAGTTTCTTTGGTCATCAGGCACAAATCGGTTGTGGGAGGAAACCCTCACTTCATCCTCTGCAAGCTCCGTCAATTCAATTCGATCAGCTAAATCAATTGTCGTCATGATCATTTCGACTTCATGATAGCCATCCGGGCGTTTTCGGGTGACGTCAAGTGACAGATTGATCTTAGCTGGCGCTTTTTCTAAAATACGCATAGCTTTCACCTACTTCTCCATCTAAACATAAGTATGAACATTGTATCACATTTGAAGTACAGGATGAACATATCCATATTCAGCCCATTATGTATTTATATCCAAAATAAAAAAACCAGGGAACAGCACGTCCCCCGGGTCACATCCTTATCGGTTATTCTGATTCTGAGCCATTTGCTGTTCGGCGATTTCAATGGCACGCTTCACCATGTTACCGGCATCGCGGGCCCGAATTTCGCCCCAGCCGCCATTTTTTACTGTGTCATAAAAACCAAGGTCTTTAGCCAGCTCATATTTAAACTCATCTGACATAACTCCACGACGTCTGCCCAAACGAAACAACCCCTTTTTTAGAAGTGATAGCCATTCGTGCACGTCACGATAATATGTGACTGTTTTATCTTTTGTTAAATCAGATGGAACTTTCGTTAAAATTATTGGAAACCAAAAAAGGGCAAAACAAAAAGCAGTAAACAAAAGGTTCACTGCCCGTTAAAATGCCACTGAGCTTGCGGCGTCATCATTAAATGTCAGCTCAACAGTCTCAGTCAAAATATCAGCATAACTGTATGAAACTCTTTCAAACGAGTTCTCGTCTTGATCTAGTTGTATCACAAAAACAGAAGGGTACGTCTCAGCTAAAATGCCCGAACGCTCAATCGTTTTTCGGCGGCCACCGTTTGCTTTTAACGTCAGCCTTTTACCTAAATTCCCATCAAGCGATCTTTTAATATCGGACAACGTCTTCGCCATTGCATCCACCTCACTACATTTATTGTACAACACGAGCCCATTTTTGTCAAATAAAATTTAAATTATATCAACGTTAATAAGACGTTGTCAATAAAATTATTTTGACAAAATTCTATGATTCCTCAATTATGTTCCGCAAGTTTCGGTAAATTATGTATCATTATGCAAAATAAAAAACCCGCATAGACCTACTATGCAGGTTTTCAACTGTTAATTGGATTTATAAGGCATGCCAATTCTCAGTACTCCTCTTGTTTCAATACCTCCAAGCCCTTTCTCTCGTGTCAGCGTATTACGGAGCACTTCCCATACATTGATCCGTTCCATAAACGGCGTAAAGCTGATCTTCGCGACGATATATACCGGATCAAGCGCATGAATATTGACTCTTGATGGCGAACTCGCAAAATTCGCACCCGCTCTGATGAGTGATTCAAAATGGGATTGGCAAGCCCCCGCAAAAATAACAAGCTGATCTAAGTGAGGGATCTTTTTTCGGGCTGTTTGAACTGTTTCAACAAAGTGCTTAGAATGTCTGTACGCATTCAAATCATCAATACCGCCCTTTTGCTTTGAGTAAGCATCATGCCCTGTGATCACCAGGATGTCAGGTCGATATTTGTCGAGCAATTCTTCAATAGAAGCAGACATTTTCTTTTCATGGCAATGGATGCCATAGACCGGCACTCCAATTTTTTTATAGACATTCAGGCATTTTTTCAGATATGCTTCATCGCCATCCAGATGAAGCACTTTGCCCGGCATATGGAAATAATGCTCCTGATGCTGATATTGGCTTGTCGCATAGTACTCCTGTTTTTCTCTGAGCAGCTTATAATCCTGGCGGAGCAATTCGAGCGACTCATTCATTCTGCTCTCATCTTTCTTTTTCCGCATCATCTGCTCATCTTTTTTCACTGCTACCAGATCAGAAAAATCCGAATCAGCAATCAGCCTGACTTCATCTCCATGCAAAATGGCAATTGAATTTCCTTTGCTTGTTTGCTCTATTCCTATAATTCGAAACAAAACATCCATCTGATAGGATTTTCTGGCTACCATATCCCCTATTTGAAATTGCACGTTCCTCACTCCACACATAGACTAAGCCTCATCATGAAAGAAAGAGCCTTGAGAAAGCGCCTTTTTTCGCTGAGTCCAAGTTTTTTCTTATCATTGAATGAAAGGTCCTTCTCTAGCCTATGTAGCGGCAGTCCATGTGGTGCGCAAAACAAAAAGCCCTTTTAGAAAAGGGCTTTATACAATCCGTTAGACAGCGCTGCGAACTCCTCAATAGACAGGGATTCACCTCGGCGCTTACCGTCAATATTTGTTTCTTTGAGCACTTGCTCAATCGTTGATTTTTGTGCTTTTCCTTCAGGCAGATTGTTAACTAAGTTATTGAGCAGCGTTTTACGGCGCTGTGCAAAGCTTGCCTTGATGAGCTGAAAGAAAAAGGATTCGTTTTCCACGTCCACTGCCGGGCCGTCTCGGAGAACCAGACGGATGACTGCGGAATCGACATTAGGCTGAGGAACAAATACGGTTTTCGGAACGATCATCACCGTTTTGGCTTCTGTATAAAACTGCACCGCGATTGAAAGCGAGCCGTACTCCTTAGATGAAGGATCAGCCGCCATGCGCTCAGCCACTTCTTTTTGCAACATGACCACAATTCCTTTCAGCGGAAGATGTTCTTCAAGCAGTTTCATGATAATCGGTGTTGTTACGTAATAAGGAAGGTTGGCAACTACCATAATCTCATCACAATCTTGAAATTGTTCTTCAATGACCGATTTGACATCAGCCTTTAACACGTCCTGATGAATGACAGTGACATTGTCGTAAGGTGACAGTGTATCCTTCAGAATCGGCAATAGTCGCTGGTCAATCTCAAATGCCACGACCTTTTTCGCCCGCTTGGCAAGCTGTTCGGTTAAAGCCCCGATTCCCGGGCCGATTTCAATGACACCTGTTTTCTCCGTCACTTCCGCGTGATCGACAATTCTGTTTAAAATGTTCGTATCAATTAAGAAATTCTGTCCTAAGCTCTTTTTAAAAGAAAAACCGTATTTCTTCAGTATCTCTTTCGTTCTAATCGGTGTCGCAATATCTTTATTCATTCTGTTCCTCCCGCATAACGGTATCGAGCGCACTCATAAAATCACTTTTTTTAATTTGAAACATTTGCAGCCGTTTTTGAAGCTGTTTACCATTTGTATAGCCGATTTTCAACAGATCACCCAGTCGTTCCCGGCGGCGTTTGGCCGCAGGTCCGCCTATTAGTCCGGCATGAATCAAATCCTCAGCTGAAATGTCACTCGGCTGCGCTTCCATCTCCTCATGCACATTTTCTAAACATGCCCTAATGCTTTCAACCGATGCATGCTCCACACCAATTCCCCGCTTGTTTTTAGGTTTGGCAAGATGTTTTGGCAAAAATGCATGCTTACAGCCGGGTACAGCCTCTGAGATGGTTTTGCGAATCTTCTCTCCCGGAAAGTCCGGATCCGTTAAAATAATGACGCCTCTGGTCTTCTGGGCCAAACGGATTTGGTCAATCACATGATCATCGATGGCTGAACCATTTGTTTCAATTGTGTCTGCATCAACAGCCAATTTGATGCGGGCCGTATCGTCACGCCCCTCGACCACAATGATCTCTTTAATTTTCATTATTTCCTCCAAGACAAAATAAAAACTTTTGTATATTCATGAAACTTTTTCTTATGTCGAGCGTCTAATAAGCAGAAAATGCACTTTGTCTATTATAACGAAAAAAACAGAGGGCGCAAAACCCTCTGAATACATAATTATATACTAATTTAAGATTTTAATTTTGACTGTTTTATTTCCCCATCGGTACGCCGATGATTTCTCTGGGAAAAAGACGTCTATCTTGTTCCCTTTAATCGCTGAACCGGTATCTGCAGCAATGGCATATCCATAGCCTTCCACGTGGACTTTGGAGCCTAGCGGAATGACATTTGGATCCACAGCGATGACTTTGGCATTCGGATTATTTTTTAAATTGACGCCTGTCGCTGTATGTCCTGAACAACCGCTGCAGCTTGCCGTATAAGCCGTAGATGATACAGTCATGACTTTGCCTGTTGATTCATTGCTGCGGGACACAACTGTTTTTGAATCACCTGAAGCACTGACCGTTTCAACTTTTGGACTGCTTTGCTTTGTGCCGACAGCAATCACTTTATCTTTGCTTTGTTCAGCTGTTTCTTCTTTTACAAGCTCTCTGGACACTTCTTTACCGTTTTCTTTAACGACTTCGAAATGTTTTTTTAGCTTGCCTTCTTTTCCTTTTTGGACGACCATTTCTTTCCCTTTTTCAAGAGAAGCGTCTTCTTGCTTTTTCACATCGAACGCAATCTTCTCTTCAACTACATCGGTGACCTTTTCGATACGAGTAATTGTAATATCAGCCTTTCCTTTCGTCAGCTTTGCATCTAACGCAGGCTTGATTTTATCTTCGTCTTTTATGTTCATCTTTTGCTGTTTTAAAAAGTCAGCGACCGTAGTCGAAGTCGTCCAGATCTTCTTTTGTTTCCCTGCATCATTCACAGTAACCTGAAATGCGGGCTCTATGTTAATCTTCATGTCTTTCGAAATATCTGTATCTATTGCGGGATCAATTTGATCTTGTTCTTTCACATCAACATCATGTTCGTCCAGTAATGCACCGACCGTTTTTGCTGTTGACCATAACGTCTTTTCTTCCCCGTTTATTGTAAGCTTCACAGGTTTTGCAGCCTCATACACAACGTCCATGTCTGCTGTTATCTTTGTCTGTTTAGCAGGTGTGATCTTGTCTTCGTCTCTTGTCTTTATATCAAGCGTCTCCAAAAGATCACCGACTGTATTTTCATGTGTGCGTATATGTTTCTTTTTGCCATTGATAGAAACTGAGACTGATTGTTTCGTCAGCTCATGAGCCGCGTACGCAGTCCCGCTTCCTGCCAAAAGCAAACAAGCAGCAACCAGAATGACTTTGCTTTTGCTAAGCTTTACGGAAAACAGCTTTTTCATTTTTTGTGTGATGAAAAACGCCTCCTTCTCCTCGGAGAGATTATATAGAGTATCTAAAAGGCTGTCAACCCTCCCTTCTCTTTCTCCCAAAAGCTCAGTGTCCTCTTCATTATCCTGAAATACACTGAGAAACGGAAGAAAGACTTGTCGACAAACCTATCCTATGAGGAGAAGAAAGCATGTAGAACTTTTATAGAAAAACGCTGTAAGGGACAAGCTCTTACAAAACCCGCTAGCGTTTTTTGTCAGTTTATACGGAAAAGTCTTTTCGCATTTTCAGTCGTGATGGAAGCAATCTCTTCAAAGGTCATTTCTTTTAATTCGGCGATTTGTTCTGCCACATATTTCACATAGCTTGGCTCATTTCTTTTCCCGCGGAAAGGGTGCGGTGTGAGAAACGGGCAGTCCGTTTCAATCAGCAGCCGGTCATTGGGAATTTCCTTCACTACTTCCTTCGGTTTCTTCGCATTTTTAAATGTCACCGGTCCCCCAAATGATAAATAAAAATTCATTTTCATGCATTCTCTTGCCACTTCCGTACTTCCTGTAAAGCAGTGCATGATTCCGCCCACAGCTTCTGCGCCTTCCTCTTTCAAAATGGTCACGACATCCTCCGTTGCATCACGGTTATGAATTATAATAGGCAAATTGACCTCTTTCGCTAAGGCGATTTGTTTTCTAAACACCTCTTTTTGAATATCTTTAGGTGATTTATCCCAATGATAATCCAGTCCCATTTCCCCTATCGCTACCACTTTCTCATGAGCAGAAAGCTCTTTAATCCACGCTAAGTCTTCCTCTGTCATGTCAATAGCGTCAACAGGGTGCCAGCCAATGGCTGCATAAATAAAATCATATTCCTCAATCATTTCCATCGCACGGGTAATCGTCGGACGGTCAAAACCAACTACGACAATTCGTTCAACTTTTTCAGCTTTTGCCCGTTCAATAACCTCTTCAAGATCAGTATCATATTGTTCTGCATTTAAATGCGCGTGAGTGTCAAACAACATAAGTGAAAAACTCCTTTCTTGTCGAAACACAAAAGGTGTTCGACGAATTGTTACACGTGAAACACCTTTTGTTTATCATTATTTAATTCTTGTGCCTTTTGGTAACGACTGATCGATAGATACGACCTTTAAAACGCCGTCTGCTTCTCCTGCAAGGATCATACCTTGAGAAAGCTCTCCTCTGAGTTTAACCGGTTTTAGATTTGTTACACAAACGAGTTTTTTTCCAACAAGCTCTTCAGGCGTATAATGCTTCGCAATGCCGGATACCACTTGGCGCTTTTCAAAACCAAGATCAAGCTGCAGCTTCAATAAACGGTCTGCTTTTTTCACTGGTTCTGCCTCAATGACCTCAGCTACGCGAAGCTCTACATCCATAAATTGATCAATCGTAATTTCAGGTAAACGATCGACCTCTTGCGGCTCTTCTTCTTTTGTTTCTTCTTTCGCTGGTGCCGAACCTTGCATTTTCTCTTTGATGTAAGCAATTTCTTCTTCTGCCTCTAAACGAGGGAACAATGGATCGCCTTTTTGTACTTTTGTATCTTTCAGCTGGCCGAAAGTTGTAATGCTGTCCCAAGCTTTTAAAGATTCATCAGTAATGCCCAGCTGCTCGAACATTTTTTCAGGTGTTTTTGTTAAGAATGGCTGAAGCAGTACCGCTGAAATACGCAATGATTCAGCGAGATGATACATAACTGATCGCAATTCTTCTTCTTTTGCCGGATCTTTCGCAAGCACCCATGGAGCTGTCTCGTCAATGTATTTGTTTGTGCGGCTGATGAGCTGCCATAAAGTCGAAAGTGCTACCGAGAACTCCATATTTTCCATTGCTTTCTCATAAGCTTTCACTGTTTCTTCAGCAACAGAAGTGAGCGTTTGGTCAAATTCCGTAACAGCACCTTTGTAAGAACCAATTTGTCCGTCAAAATACTTATTGATCATCGCAACAGTACGATTCAATAGATTTCCTAAATCATTCGCTAAATCATAGTTGATTCGCTCAACAAATCCTTCCGGCGTGAAAACACCGTCTGATCCGAACGGCACTTCGCGAAGCAAGTAATAGCGAAGTTCGTCTAAACCATAGCGTTCAATTAATGTAACCGGATCTACAACGTTTCCTTTTGATTTCGACATTTTTCCGTCTTTCATCAAAAGCCATCCATGCGCGAATACTTGCTTTGGCAGCGGAAGATCCAGCGCCATCAGCATAATTGGCCAGTAAATAGTATGGAATCGTACAATCTCCTTACCGACTAAATGAACATCGGCAGGCCAATATTTTTGATAAAGCTCATCATTTTCTGTATCATAACCGAGTGCCGTTAAATAGTTAAATAGTGCGTCAATCCAAACATATACAACATGCTTTGGATTTTCCGGCACCTTCACGCCCCAATCAAAAGTGGTACGTGATACTGCCAAATCCTCAAGTCCAGGTTTGATAAAGTTATTAATCATTTCGTTTTTGCGTGATTCTGGCTGAATGAATGTCGGGTTTTCTTCATAGTATTTCAGAAGTCGATCCGCGTATTTCCCCATGCGGAAGAAATAAGATTCCTCTTTGATCAATTCAACTGGGTGACCGCTGTCAGGGCTTTTTCCGCCGATGACCTCTCCCTTTTCATTCCGCTCAATATCAACGAGCTGAGTTTCCGTGTAGAACGTTTCATCAGGGATGCTGTACCAGCCTTCATACTCATCAAGATAGATGTCCCCGTTATCAAGAAGCTTTTGAAACACCTTTTCAATGACAACTTTATGCCGTTTTTCTGTCGTGCGGATAAAGTCGTCGTTTGAGATTTCAAGCTGCTTCCACAGTTTTTGAATATCTGCCGCTGCGCGATCCACATACTCCTGAGGTGTAATGTTTTCCTGTTCAGCTTTTTGCTGGATCTTTTGTCCATGCTCGTCCGTTCCCGTTAAATAGCGAACATCGAACCCTTTTAATCTTTTGTAACGTGCCATTGCATCTCCTGCGACTGTCGTATATGCATGGCCGATATGTAATTTTCCGCTCGGATAATAAATCGGTGTTGTAATGTAAAATGTATTGTTTTCTTGCGGCATCTTGAAACCTCCTAATCAGAATGTCAAAAAGCTCCCGCCCAAAGGACGAGAGCGGCGATAAGTGCAAATCATATATGAATATTATTTATATTTATCCTTTATCTATGATACCATCTTAGCCTTTAAGATCAAGAATATATACATACACCCTGAAAAAGAATAATTAAAATTAAAAATCTTTAATGAAAATAAAAAAAGTCTGTTCGTGTCGAATTTTGTCGTATATAATCAAATGAAATAAAAAACTTTGGTTCGAAAGTCTTGATTTAAAAGGATTTTTAGTAGGATAATAGCTTTATTAAATATTTATAAAATGCTGTTATTTCGGTAGTTTCTAAGACATTACTGACTATAAGAACTAATTCTTACAATCAATAGTAAACAAAATGATTGACGATTATTGGAAACCTTGTTATGCTATGAAGGTAAGGATTTTGTCGAATAATGACGAAGAAAAATATAATTTAAACAAATAAGTATCTCTTGGGAGGAGAATGTTTATGAAATCTACTGGTATTGTACGTAAAGTTGATGAATTAGGACGTGTAGTTATTCCTATCGAACTGCGTCGTACTCTTGGAATCGCAGAAAAAGATGCTCTTGAAATCTATGTTGATGATGAAAAAATCATCCTTAAAAAATATAAACCAAACATGACTTGCCAAGTAACTGGTGAAGTTTCTGATGATAACCTTAAACTTGCAGGCGGTAAATTGGTTCTTAGTAAAGAAGGCGCTGAGCAAATCATCAGCGAAATCCAAAACCAGCTTCAAAACCTTAAATAATCATTTCTTGTACAAAAAACGTTCTTGTTATGACACAAGAACGTTTTTTTATTGGTTAATATGGTAAGCATCGTACACTTCACGCTTTGGTACATTGCGATCGACTGCTGCTTTTTTAATGGCTTCTTTAGACGTAGCGCCTTTCGAGATGTAATGCTCGACATGTTCTTTCGCAGTGAGGGTTTCCCACCATTGTTCTTCCTCATCTACCTCTTCATTATTACTTCCTTCTACGACAAGACAAAACTCGCCGCGTATCTGATCTTCGTTTGCCCATCCAATGACCTCGGATATCGTTCCTCGGATAAACTCTTCATATTTCTTAGTGAGTTCACGCGTTACAGCAATTTCCCGATCTCCTAATATCTCTGCCATCGCTGACAAGGTTTCCTTCAATCTGTGAGGCGCTTCATAAAAAATGATCGTTTCCCGCCGTTTTTTAAGGGCTTCAAGCTCCTTCTTCTTTTCTTTTTTCTGTCTGTTGAGAAAACCGTAAAAGAAAAAAGGCTGCGGTACAATACCTGAAGCAATAAGAGCTGTTAATGCGGCATTTGCTCCCGGCAACGGAACAACATAACCGCCTATATCCGTAAAATCCTTTACAATTTCCGCTCCGGGATCAGAAATCGTCGGCAGACCAGCATCACTGACAAGAGCAATGTTTTTTCCCGACTTCAGCCATTCAATAATTTTGTGCCCACTGCTTTCTTTATTGTGTTCGTGATAGCTGACGAGCGGTGTTTCAATTTCATATACATGACAAAGCTTTTTCGTTTGCCTCGTATCTTCCGCAGCAATCGCATCCACCGATTTCAGCGTGTCGATCGCCCGGAATGTCATATCCTCTAGATTTCCGATTGGGGTTGGGACCAAGTAAAGAATCCCCATGTCCGACTTTCCATTAAAGCTCTTTTGGCGCCTTAACATATACAGCCTCCTTGCTGTTCCGCTTTTCTTCTATATAAAGCTCTTTTTTCTTCCGAGTTAGTTTTTTGAAATAATATTCCGCCTGCATAGCTTCCCGCTTTGTTGAAAAGCTCTCGGCAAAAATTAATTCAACCGGACGTCTTACTTTTGTGTACTTTGCGCCCTTTCCATCATTGTGCGTTTTCACTCGTTTATGCAGATCGTTGGTATATCCGGCATACCAGCTATTGTCCTTACATTTCACGACGTAGAAGAAATGGTTATTTGTCTCCATATAAAATGGTCCTGATTTCTTTTGTATATTCATTTTGTTCATCATAAACGAATAAGGGAGGAAGAATTTTCAAATCTGGGCGCCCGCCTTTGATACCTTCAACCAGAATGGTATTGGCTTCTTTCCCTTGCTTCGGATAGACAAATTGTACACGTTTCGGCTCGATTTGATAAGCCTTCATCAGTTCAAAAATCTCCAGAAGCCTTCCCGGCCGGTGAACAAGAGCTGCTTTTCCCCCTTGCTTGAGCAGCTTGCTGCTGACTGAAATGACATCCTCCAGCGTGCAGTGGATTTCATGTCTTGCGATTCGGAGATGCTCGTTCATGTTTTGTTCAGTTTGTTTCGGCGTTTTAAAATACGGCGGATTGCAGGTGACAACATCATATCGATTATGTCCAAGTTTCTCCGGCATGTTTTTCAGGTCATCATGTATGATCTGGATCTGATCGTCCAGCTTATTATACTCCACGCTGCGAACAGCCATATCATGCAGCCGTTCTTGAATTTCGACTCCCAGAATGTCTGCTTTTGATCTTGTACTGAGCAGCAGCGGCACAATACCATTGCCGGTGCATAAATCAACAATTTTCCCTTTTTGAATCGGAACGTACGCAAATTTGGACAGAAGCACAGCGTCCAACGAAAAAGCAAACACTGTTGGGCTTTGTATGATTTTCATGTCCTCTGCCAGCAAATAATCTAATCTTTCATCATCATGTAATGAAACCATCTTCTTATCCTTTCAGTACCTTTGAAAAAGGCTCCCGTCTTATGCGGAAGCCTTTTCCCTATTTTTTATTTAAGAATGACAGACAGAAAAGACAATCCTCTTTTCGAACACTTCCATAGTGGACATTGCAGATATGAAATCCTTCTTGATACAGACGTGCCAGATTATCATATCCTTCCCCTATATCAGTTTGCTCTGTCTTCTGTGTTTTTGATTCTTTTTTATCAGCTTTGAACTTTTCAATCTGCTGCGTCGTATCGTCCAGCCGTTTGCGCAAATGCTTGTTTTCAAGCTGTAAATGATGATTTTCCTCAATCATCTCACCGATATGCTGCTTCAAATCCCCCAGCTGCCGGTACAGTGAGCCAATTTGTTCTTCTAAGTTAATGACTGTATCAAATAACTCTTTTTTATCCAAGGTTCCACACCTCGTTAATCTGTGGTTTGTGCGGATACGACGCCCTCTTCCAAGAGCTCTTCCCAAGTATATTCTATCACTTTTTCACGGTTTATCAGTTCCACCTGAAGCACCCGTTCCAGAATATTTAGTCCGACGACCTTCGCGGGACCGTTTGCTGTCGTAATCATTTCTCCTATATCCGGAAGCTGTTCTTTTGCCGTCTCATACTCATCGTTCTCATATTTTAGACAGCACATCAATCGTCCGCAAAGACCCGAAATCTTCGTAGGATTTAAAGACAAGTTCTGATCCTTGGCCATTTTAATGGAAACGGGTTCAAAATCTCCAAGGAACGTTGAACAGCAAAGCATTCTTCCGCAAGGACCGATTCCTCCGAGCATTTTTGCCTCATCCCTTACTCCGATTTGGCGCAGCTCAATTCTTGTCTTAAAGATAGAAGCCAAATCCTTTACAAGCTCTCTAAAGTCGACTCGGCCGTCAGCAGTGAAGTAAAAAATGACTTTATTGCGATCAAACGTGAATTCAACATCGACCAGCTTCATATCCAAGCCATGATCAATCACTTTCTTTTGGCAGATATCAAATGCTGATAGTGCTTCCTGTTTATTTTCTTCTACAATGAGAAGATCGCGCTCGTCTGCCACACGTATCACTTTTCGAAGGGGAAGCACCACATCATGCTCATCCACCTGTTTATTTGCAATTACGACCTGGCCGTACTCAACGCCTCTGACAGTTTCTACAATTACGCAGCTGTCATGTTCTATATGAAATCCATTCGGATCAAAATAATATATTTTACCCGCTTTCTTAAAGCGGACACCAATTACATTGTACAAGCTTATCCCTCCTGCAACATTAACACCAAGTGCTCCATTAATCCTTGTACATTCACATTGGAATGAAGCCGTTTCTTTGCTTCTAAAACAGCAAGTATCTGATTCGTAACGCTTTGTTGTGTTGATTGTAGCGCATGCTGTTTTATTGATTGGAATAAGTCTTGATAAATCAATTTATCTTCATTTCCTATTTGGATGGACAACACATCACGATATATCAATAAGAGCATATCAAGACCCATTTCTTGATGGGTTTTTTCTTTGAAAAAGGGCATCCATTGATCTTGAATAAAGAAAAAAGCATGTCCTTTCCGCTGGTGTAGGACTTCATACAATTTTATCACTTTCGCTCTAGACTCTGCAAACTCATCATTTCGACTTAATTCGACTGCTTCTGCTACATTATTAGTCATGTTGGCCAGAAGCCTTGCCATATGAGGCGAGACGTCCTGTTCGATCAGTCTGTCTTCAATTGCTTTCGGCTGCAAAGGCTGAAAAGGAAGGGTTTGGCATCTTGAAATGATGGTATCCAATAACCTTTGGGGCTGCTCAGTGATGAGGACGGCCATTGTGTCTTTGTTCGGTTCTTCTAAAAATTTCAGCAGGCTGTTCGCCGCATTTGCTGTCATTTGATCTGCGTGCGAAATAATATACAGCTTTTTATGCGATTCAAGTCCTGTCTTAGAAAACTCTTCTTGGAGCGCTTGAATTTGCGCCTTTTTGATTGATAAGCCATCAGGCTGAACAAGATGGAGATCAGGATGGTTCCCTGACTCTATCCGTTTACAGTTTCGGCAGCTCTCACAAGGCTCCGCGCCACCCTCCAGACAAAAGAAGCTTTTTGCAAGAAGCAGCGCGGCGTCAAGCTTGCCTGTTCCTTTTTTCCCCTCAAACAAATAAGCGTGTGATAGTCTGTCCTTCTCAATACTATTATATAAAAGCTTCATCACTCTGGGCTGAAGCTCGTTCATTTCCTTCCAGGATATTGCCATTGTATCACTCTCTATGTGTAAAGGTTAATTAATAAACCTTTTATTTCGCCAATACGCTCCAGCAAATCAATTGCCGGTTTTTCCTGATCCATCATCTCTTCCGTAAGCTGTATCAATTTGTCATCTATTTCTTTCACAAGTCCCAGCGTTCTGCTGTTCCCGTAAAGGTCAAAGCTTTTCGATGTTTCATGTGAAAGGCCGCTGTCCACAGCTTCTTTGACAAAACGTTTCACAAGTCCTTTAAATCTCGCTAAGTCTTTAAAATTCCGAGATTTCGTTAGCCTTTTTCCGAATGCTTCTATATCAGATAACAGCCTGGTAAGCTGATCAAGCTTCATTTTGCTGCTTTGGTTTTCCATTGATGTTTTAAACGATGCTGTGATCTCAGATGTTTTCACAGAGGGAATCTGCTTATTATCTATAAATGTACGTATATCTTTATTAATTTTCACAGTTTCAGATCCTTAAAATTGATGAAATTCATCGACTGGAAGGACAAATACTGTCGCTCCGCCAACTTCAACTTCGACTGGATAAGGGACATAGGAATCAGCATTTCCGCCCATTGGAGATACAGGGGCAATCATCTGATCACGTTTCTGCCCGTTTTCTTTAATGAGACTCAACGCTTTATTGACGCGTATATCCTCGACACCGATCATAAACGTTGTATTGCCTGATTTAAGAAATCCTCCTGTCGTCGCAAGCTTTGTGACTCTGAAGTTGTGATCCGTTAAGGTTTTCAAAAGTCTGTTGCTGTCCTGATCTTGTACAACTGCCACTATCAATTTCATCTGTGAAGGCCTCCTTTAGATTGGAAACAACGTGATCTCGTTTACATTATTATATCAACTATTGGGAAACAGGTCACAATTGAATTTTTTTCAACGCTTCATCGATTACCTTTAGAACATCCTGAACGACGAGGTCTTTGGATTGACCGGCATCAACTGAATGATATCTTTCCGGAAATCGCTTCATCAGCTCTTGATAACCTTCTTGTACTTTTGTATGAAAGTCCAGTTTTTCTAAATCGAGCCTGTTTTTCTCCCGTGAGCCGTTTGCGTAAATACGCTTCAGTCCTTCTTCCGGATCAATTGAAAAATAAACCGTTACATGGGGCATCATATCTCCAATGGCAAATTCATTAATGGACAGAACCTCATCAATTCCAAGTCCTCTTGCATATCCTTGATACGCAAGAGAACTGTCTATGAATCTGTCGCAAAGAACGATAAACCCCTGTTCTAAAGCAGGTTTTACTTTTTCAACTAAATGCTGGCGTCTTGCAGCCGCATATAAGAGAGCTTCTGTTTTTGGGTCCATTAATGTATTGTTCTCATTCAGAATAACCTCTCGAATTTGTTCTGCAATATCTATTCCGCCTGGCTCTCGAGTTGCCATAACCTGAAGGCCTTCTGCTGTCAGTATGTTTTTGATCTCCTGCAGAACAGTCGTTTTTCCTGCACCTTCAGGACCTTCGAATGTAATAAATAAACCGCTCATGATTTCTCCTCTTCTATATAAACAAGTAGTTGTTTCTCTTTGATTTTCATATTCCCTTGAACATGCGTTTTCATGCTGATCAAGCGGCTGAGCTTTTGCACACTTTCTTTTGTTATTCTTTCTCCCGCCATAATCATCGGGATACCCGGAGGATAAGGGATGATATCTTCTGCATTCAGCCGGCCAGCTGCTTCCTCAAAGTCCACATATTCTTTCTTAAACGAATGTAAGACCTTTTTTGGATAAGGCAAGACAGTAACAGGCTGCACTCCCCATTCTGCAGAAACAAACGCCTGATCCGGAGGCGTTTTCTCAATCTCTTCATCAATGCTTCTAATGGTTTCAGCATTTATTCTCCGTTTTCCCCCCAATGGGAGAACGAGCAGAACTTGATTTTCATCAGCAAGCTCAGTGAATATGTTAGCACGCTCTAAAATGCTTTGCAGCGTATAGCCAGAATGCCCGCGTTTTGAACGAATTGTGAGCTTCAGCGGGTCCGTGATGATCAGTGGATTAGCAGGGTTAACAGCTTCAGCATTTGTAAGTGAATCAAACGTTTGTTTAAGTGTTTGTATCCGCTGCAGAATGTCAGAAAGCTTTTGTTCTTCTATAATATGCTGTACATAAGCGCGGGCAATATCTAACGAAGCCATAATCGGATAAGACGGGCTGCTGCTTTGTAATCGGTTTAAATACTCTGCCACCCGATCCCTGTTAATCCTGCAGCTGCTGTTGAGATGCAAATAAGAACCCATCGTCATGGCAGGCAACGTTTTGTGGGCCGACTGAACAACAATATCTGCCCCCATTTTTAAAGCTGAGACCGGAAAAGGCTCACCTAAAATAAAATGTGCGCCATGCGCTTCATCGACCAAAACAGGAATCCCGTAATGATGGGCTTCAGTAATGATCTCAGTCAAATCAGCACTATGTCCGTAATATGTCGGATTGGTAAGTACCAAGCCTTTCGCATCTGGATATGCTTCCAGGGCCTCTTTAATTGTTCCAAGCGGAACATGCGTAGGCACATGCATCGCTGAATCAACGTCAGGTGCAAGATAAACCGGCTCAGCACCGGACAAATCAACAGCATGAAATACAGATTTATGACAGTTTCTTTGAACCAGAATTGTATCACCAGGTTCACAAACAGATAAAATCATCGCTAAGTTTCCGACAGTCGTACCATTTACCAGAAAAAAACTTTCCGCCGATCCATATAATTGACTGGCAAGCTCCTGAGCTTCCTTAATCACCCCAGAAGGATGATGGAGATCATCCAGTCCTGCCAGTTCAGTTACATCAATGGTGAGAAGCGGATCGAATATTGACTTAGCGTCATCAAAAAAGACATCTCCATTGTGATGTCCCGGAACATGAAATGAATGAGAATTTCTTCTCGCATGTTGAATTAATGCTTTATATAAAGGTGTGTTCATGAAAACAATCCTTTGAATGTGTCTTCTTACACCTTATTATATCGTGCCTCTGACAGAACTTAAAGCCAGACTTACTGGTAACTATCTTTCCTTTATTGTAAGCAGCTTTTGCTTTAGGTCGCCTTCCATCATCATCAGCTCTTCTTCTGCCTGACGGCGTTTGATTCGTCCTTCTTCTTGTATAGTCAGTGTTTCTTCAAGCGTGCTTATTAAGCTTTCCTGCACCTTTTTTAAGGTATCTATATCAACAAGGCCTCGTTCATTTGCTCGTACAGTTTCAATTGTATTGGTTTTTAAAAGCTCCGCATTTTTCAGCAAAAGCTCATTGGTTGTATCAGATACTTTCTGCTGTGCATCCACTGCATTGCGCTGCCTTAAAAGCGTCAGTGCAATGGCAACTTGATTTTTCCATAACGGAATCGCTGTCACAATGGATGACTGAATCTTTTCAGCTAACGCTTGGTTTGTATTTTGAATCAGCCTGATTTGCGGTGCACTTTGGATTGTAATTTGCCTGCTCAGCAGCAAATCATGCACCCTTTTATCTAACCGGTCAGCAAATTGAATTAAATCATTCACCTCTTGAACGGCCATTTGGTTATGATCACTCGATTCAGCCTGTTGCTTCAGTTCAGGAATCGTTTTTGTTTTTAATTCCTCCAGCTTCAGTTCTCCTGCAGCAATATAAACATTCAGCGCGGCAAAATATTCTTTATTTTTTTCATATAACTGCTCTAACAGCTTGTTGTCACTGATTAAAGCATTTTTAGAGTGCTCCAGCTTCAAGCTGATTTTGTCTATCTGCACACTGGTCTTTTGGTATTTAGACAGCACCTCTTGAAGAGAACTTGATACTCTTCCAAACATGCGTGCCAAAAAACCCTTTTTCTTAGATTGGAGATCATCAGGATTTACTTGCTCCAGCTTTTTCATCAGCTCTCCAAGTATTTCGCCAATCTCCCCGACATCCTTCTTTTGAACATGATTAATCATATCATGAGAAAAGTTCAGCAGTTTAGATTGAGCTTGTGAACCGTATAAGACAATGCTTTGCATATTTTTATGATCAATCTGTCCAGCAAGCTGAATTGCTTTTTCCTTGTTTTCCTCAGGAAGAACATCAACAAGCCGTACTTGCTCTTTCTCTGCTTTTACAGCCTCCGAACCTGGTATCTCTATGTTACCACCAAAAGGATCTGCCAATAATTCATCTATATGAAGGTCGCTTTGGTCTCGGTTCATCGCTCTTACCCTCTTCCCTTATTTCTTTAATGAATGTTTTGCTGCGTCTAATTCAAACTGCAACTCGTCAATTTCATCACCCATTACTTGAGTTAAATCTTCCTCTAAACGCTTGGTCAATTCAGTAAGAGTGATGCGTGTCTCACTTAACGACATCGACAGTTCTTTGCTTTTTTTTGGGTGAGATGATAGAAAAGCATACTTCTCTGTCAATTCAACAACCGAATCGAGAGTTTGATAAAAAAATCGTTCTGCCTGATAAAACCGCTTTGGCTCTTTTTTGGTGAGGAGATAAATCCTTCTCACAATCCTTAGCATTTCTGCATTTTGCTTAAACATTTGAATGCTTTTAGCCTGAAACAAGGCTTTCCTAAGACGGATCATTTTCTGCCTTGCTTCCTCTAAATTTTTCTTAATATAAGCATACTCTCTTCCTGTCAATTCATGCTTTTTAAGAAATAACCGTCTTGCATTCCAGATGCCAGCTATATATACGGCTGCTCCAGAAGCAAGCCCATAAACAATAGATAAAAAAAGCGACTGGTTTAAACCAAAAAAGCTCAATATTCCAATGAAAACAAAAGTCGCACTGCTAGTTAAACTCCACATCAAAAAGTGAAAAAATCTCTGCATGAGATAATCGACTCCTGTGTCTATACTCAGTTTTAATATTATTATCTACTACGTTCAATCCTTAAACAAGTTTCATCTTCTTTTTATTATTAAGAGTACAAAAAAAGACCTTTTCAGGTCTATGAATATAATGGCGGTGTATGAATGCTCTTTAGTTTTTTTACGTAAAACGCATAGTCAGGATCAGAAGTTGATGTAGAAATTACTTTTCTCTCACAATCTAAGCATATGAATTTCGTATAAAGATGAATGCCTCTATTCTTCTCTTGATCACAAATCACACATGTATGATTAAGTTTAACTGTTTCGTCCATCTTCTCCACCTCCGTACAGTTAGCCTCCCCTTAAAACGGATATTGTA
>NZ_CP150256.1:0-32500 GCF_037975455.1 Bacillus sp. FSL M8-0071 | reverse complement strand
ACCTGGTTTCGGGTCTACGACCACGTACTCATGCGCCCTATTCAGACTCGCTTTCGCTGCGGCTCCGCATCTTCTGCTTAACCTTGCACGGGATCGTAACTCGCCGGTTCATTCTACAAAAGGCACGCCATCACCCGTTAACGGGCTCTGACTACTTGTAGGCACACGGTTTCAGGATCTCTTTCACTCCCCTTCCGGGGTGCTTTTCACCTTTCCCTCACGGTACTGGTTCACTATCGGTCACTAGGGAGTATTTAGCCTTGGGAGATGGTCCTCCCGGATTCCGACGGAATTTCACGTGTTCCGCCGTACTCAGGATCCACTCAGGAGAGAACGAAGTTTTGACTACAGGGCTGTTACCTCCTATGGCGGGCCTTTCCAGACCTCTTCATCTACCTCGTTCTTTTGTAACTCCGTACAGAGTGTCCTACAACCCCAAGAGGCAAGCCTCTTGGTTTGGGCTAATCCCGTTTCGCTCGCCGCTACTCAGGGAATCGCATTTGCTTTCTCTTCCTCCGGGTACTTAGATGTTTCAGTTCCCCGGGTCTGCCTTCTCATATCCTATGAATTCAGATATGGATACCACTCCATTACGAGTGGTGGGTTTCCCCATTCGGAAATCTCCGGATCAAAGCTTGCTTACAGCTCCCCGAAGCATATCGGTGTTCGTCCCGTCCTTCATCGGCTCCTAGTGCCAAGGCATCCACCGTGCGCCCTTTCTAACTTAACCGTTAAAAAGAATCACTATGTGATATCTTGTGTTACTAATTGAATGTGATGTCTACTGTTATCTAGTTTTCAAAGAACACGTTGGTGGAGCCTAGCGGGATCGAACCGCTGACCTCCTGCGTGCAAAGCAGGCGCTCTCCCAGCTGAGCTAAGGCCCCGTTATATAAGATGGTGGGCCTGAGTGGACTCGAACCACCGACCTCACGCTTATCAGGCGTGCGCTCTAACCAGCTGAGCTACAGGCCCATCTTAACTTATTCAAGGAACAAAGTTCCTTCAAAACTAAACAAGACAGGGAACGTTCTGTTTATAAGACCCAAGGTCTTATATTCCGTAAAATATCCTTAGAAAGGAGGTGATCCAGCCGCACCTTCCGATACGGCTACCTTGTTACGACTTCACCCCAATCATCTGTCCCACCTTCGGCGGCTGGCTCCTAAAAGGTTACCTCACCGACTTCGGGTGTTACAAACTCTCGTGGTGTGACGGGCGGTGTGTACAAGGCCCGGGAACGTATTCACCGCGGCATGCTGATCCGCGATTACTAGCGATTCCAGCTTCACGCAGTCGAGTTGCAGACTGCGATCCGAACTGAGAACAGATTTGTGGGATTGGCTTAACCTCGCGGTTTCGCTGCCCTTTGTTCTGTCCATTGTAGCACGTGTGTAGCCCAGGTCATAAGGGGCATGATGATTTGACGTCATCCCCACCTTCCTCCGGTTTGTCACCGGCAGTCACCTTAGAGTGCCCAACTGAATGCTGGCAACTAAGATCAAGGGTTGCGCTCGTTGCGGGACTTAACCCAACATCTCACGACACGAGCTGACGACAACCATGCACCACCTGTCACTCTGCCCCCGAAGGGGACGTCCTATCTCTAGGATTGTCAGAGGATGTCAAGACCTGGTAAGGTTCTTCGCGTTGCTTCGAATTAAACCACATGCTCCACCGCTTGTGCGGGCCCCCGTCAATTCCTTTGAGTTTCAGTCTTGCGACCGTACTCCCCAGGCGGAGTGCTTAATGCGTTAGCTGCAGCACTAAGGGGCGGAAACCCCCTAACACTTAGCACTCATCGTTTACGGCGTGGACTACCAGGGTATCTAATCCTGTTCGCTCCCCACGCTTTCGCTCCTCAGCGTCAGTTACAGACCAGAGAGTCGCCTTCGCCACTGGTGTTCCTCCACATCTCTACGCATTTCACCGCTACACGTGGAATTCCACTCTCCTCTTCTGCACTCAAGTTCCCCAGTTTCCAATGACCCTCCCCGGTTGAGCCGGGGGCTTTCACATCAGACTTAAGAAACCGCCTGCGAGCCCTTTACGCCCAATAATTCCGGACAACGCTTGCCACCTACGTATTACCGCGGCTGCTGGCACGTAGTTAGCCGTGGCTTTCTGGTTAGGTACCGTCAAGGTACCGCCCTATTCGAACGGTACTTGTTCTTCCCTAACAACAGAGCTTTACGATCCGAAAACCTTCATCACTCACGCGGCGTTGCTCCGTCAGACTTTCGTCCATTGCGGAAGATTCCCTACTGCTGCCTCCCGTAGGAGTCTGGGCCGTGTCTCAGTCCCAGTGTGGCCGATCACCCTCTCAGGTCGGCTACGCATCGTTGCCTTGGTGAGCCGTTACCTCACCAACTAGCTAATGCGCCGCGGGTCCATCTGTAAGTGGTAGCCGAAGCCACCTTTTATGTTTGAACCATGCGGTTCAAACAACCATCCGGTATTAGCCCCGGTTTCCCGGAGTTATCCCAGTCTTACAGGCAGGTTACCCACGTGTTACTCACCCGTCCGCCGCTAACATCAGGGAGCAAGCTCCCATCTGTCCGCTCGACTTGCATGTATTAGGCACGCCGCCAGCGTTCGTCCTGAGCCAGGATCAAACTCTCCGATAAAGTAGTTTGACTGACTACGCACATCGCTGTGCGATTTTAAAAAACTGAATTAACAGGTACGTTTTGTCTTGTTTAGTTTTCAAAGAACTTTGTTTACCGCTCGTTTAAGCGACTTTATTATCATAACATTTACCGTCGCTACTGTCAACAACTTTTTAACATTTTCTTTTCGAAAAAGCTGTTCGTCATCAGCGACGTATACTAGAATAACACCTTCGGTTGTCTAAGTCAATACATAACATCAATTAAATGATAAATTGCTTAATAACGACTAACGCAGCTATTCCGGGTATCCCTAAAATTCCGCTGATAGCTGTTGTAACCAGATTAATCGGCACATGAATGCCAAGACTGCCGCCAAACATATTTACACAAACCAGCAGCAAAGCACCTGCCACAAATTTAACAGCTGTGATGCCAATCCACTTTAAAGGCTTCGCAGCTGAACCTGATAAAAAAAGAAGAATAACCAGTCCTAAAATAATCCCAATAATAAAAATAGGCTCCATGAATCTTCTCATCTCCTTCGCTTGTTCTAGTACAAGCTTATGAGAAGATCCAGGAGTTTAGACCACTTACTTCCACCGGCTGATTTTTAAATTTCGCTGCTTCGCTTCCCTTAAGTAAAAAAAATACTTCGCTTCAGCTACTTTCAGTTCGTATAACACTTCAGCAGACGGTTCTAAGCTTTTTTCAACCAGCTTTTTTTGCCTGTTCCACTCTTCCTTTTGCTTAAAAAGCTGCTCGGTTAGTTTTTCATCAAACTCTCTTCTTAATGTTTTCTTGCGAAGAAAACCCATGGATCGCTTTTTCCTCCTTACAATTCACGTCTTCCTTCAAGTGCTTTAGAAAGAGTGACCTCGTCAGCATATTCCAAGTCACCGCCGACGGGCAGTCCGTGGGCAATACGGGAGAGCTTAATACCAGACGGCTTGAGGAGCCTTGATATATACATCGCCGTTGCTTCCCCTTCTATATTAGGGTTTGTTGCGAGGATCACTTCTGTCACTTGATCATCCTGTAATCGTTTTAACAATTCTGGTATTTTAATATCCTCCGGTCCGATGCCGTCCATTGGAGAAATAGCGCCGTGAAGAACGTGATACTGTCCGTTGTATTCCTTCATTTTCTCCATAGCGATAACATCCTTAGGGTCTTGCACAACACAGATAACAGACTTATCCCTGCGCGTATCTTCACATATATAGCAAGGGTCCTGATCTGTAATATGCCCGCAAACTGAACAATATGTCAGGTTGCGTTTCGCATTTACTAATGCTTTCGCAAAATCTAATACTACATCTTCTTTCATACCTAGAACAAAAAAAGCCAGACGAACCGCTGTTTTCGGTCCGATCCCTGGCAATTTCATAAAGCTGTCAATCAGCTTTGATATTGGTTCAGGATATTGCATGTTCTTTTATCCCCCTAGAATAAACCTGGCATGTTCATTCCCTTTGTAAATTGACCCATTGTTTCGTTTGTGATTTCGTCAACTTTTTTCAAAGCTTCATTCGTTGCAGCAAGCACTAAATCTTGAAGCATATCAATATCTTCAGGATCAACGACTTCTTCTTTGATGATAACATCCAGGATTTCTTTTTGGCCGTTTGCTTTTACTGTTACCATACCGCCGCCTGCAGTTCCTTCAACAACCTTTTCTGCAAGCTCTTCTTGAGCCTTCGCCATATCCTTTTGCATTTTTTGCATTTGTTTCATCATTTTTTGCATATTACCCATTCCGCCACGCATAGCATTCACTCTCTTTCATTTTGTTAGTCTTTTATTTCAATTAAATCCGCTCCAACAAGCTTTTTCGCTTCGGCAATAAGCGGGTCTTCTTCAGCCGGTTCATTTGATCCTTCATTTTCCTGCTGATGATCTTCTAAAAATTCTTCTCTTATTTTACCCCATTGTGCTTCTGGAACGCCAATCAAATCCATTCTTTTTCCGAGCATCGATTCTAAAATCTGCTCAAGATTAGTCCGGACTCCGTTGTTATCCTCAGCGACCATTTTACAATGAATTTCATATTTGAACTTCAGAACAAATGCCGCCGATCCGGCAGCCACAGGTTCACTGTCATTCAGCAAAGCGGCATGTGATACTTTGTTTTGCTGTTTGAGATGAGCAAGAAGCTTGCCCCAACTGTTTCTGAGCAGATCAAGATCCGGTCTTGTGGCTTCCTTCAAAATCTCATGAATTCTGCCTACTGGCGCTTTGTAATTGGATTTCCCGCCCTTTGGCACACGCGGCGCTTCTTTTTTCGGGCTTTCCGCAGCTGCTTTTATGCCCGTTGTTTTGAGCCGCTCTACTTCCTGTTCGAGCTGCTGGATTTTTTTCATCAGCATATCCACTTCCGGGAGATCAGCAGCAGATTGATGTGAGGTTTGGCAAATCTTCACAACGGCCACTTCGAAAAAGATACGCGGATGATTTGTCCATTTCATTTCCTGATGGCTCTTGTTCAGAATATCAATCATTTCATATAGGGCCTGAGCCGGAATTTGTTCACTTAGTTCCCGGAACGTTTCATCGACTTTTACTTTCTCAAGCACTCCCTCTAAGCCAGGGGCTGTTTTGTACAGCAGCATGTCCCTGAAATAGAAAATCATATCTTCTATCAGCTTAGCTGGATCTTTTCCTTGCTGAAGCAATTCATTTAATGTTTCCAGTGCGTCAGAAACGTTTTTATCATGCAGGGATTTTGCAAGCTTCCCGATATATAATTGAGAAACAGCACCCGTAATTAAAAGCGCATCTTCGACTTTCAGGATATCGCCGCTGAATGATATGGCCTGATCAAGAAGGCTCAGGGCATCCCTCATCCCTCCGTCTGCAGCACTCGCGATGATATCCAGCGATCCTTCCTCCACTTGCAGCTGTTCAGCATCAACAATTTTATTCATGCGGCCTACAATCGCTTGGGAGGTAATTCGTTTAAAGTCAAAACGCTGACATCTAGAGATAATGGTTAAAGGAATTTTGTGCGGTTCAGTTGTTGCTAATATGAAAATACAATGCTCAGGCGGCTCTTCTAATGTTTTTAGTAATGCATTAAAAGCGCCGATAGAAAGCATATGCACCTCATCTATGATATATACCTTATATGTGACGGCCGATGGGGCAAACTTCACTTTATCGCGAATGTCACGAATCTCATCAACACCGTTATTAGAAGCGGCGTCAATTTCTATGACATCGGATATTGACCCGTTTGTTATCCCTTTACAGGCCGCACATTCGTTGCATGGCTCATCAACAGGAGCATGTTCACAGTTGACAGCCTTAGCAAATATTTTGGCTGCACTGGTTTTTCCGGTTCCTCTAGGCCCGGAAAACAGATAAGCGTGAGAAAACTTTTTTTGCAAAAGGGCATTTTGCAGCGTTTTTGTAATGTGTTCTTGTCCGACCACATCTTCAAAGCGCTGAGGCCTGAATACTCGATATAAAGCTTGGTAACTCACGGGTTTGCCCTCCTCCGTTATTCATCATTCCCATTATACATGAACCTTGTTTCGATTCCAAAAGCTCTTTTTACATAACAAAAAACTCACCTAATATTAGGTGAGTCTGAAAATTTGATGATTGATTTACCGTGCACCTTCTGTCGATTCGCTACCCTAAGCGTTACTTAAGCAGTTAGCTCGGCCCAGGCAACCCTGCGGCACATGAGAGGTTTCACTTAATGCTGCTTCCTTCCGGACCTGACATGGTTCATGAATTCCCATTGCGCAGGACCCAAACGTCAACACCACTTACTTAAGGCAGGCCTTAAAGTAAACGAACCTCGAGAAGGGATTCGGCCCTGCTAGAGCGGATTGCAGGTACAGGGCACCGCTACCTCCCCGCTTAGCACGGCAAAATAAATATCAAATTTTATGTTGCATCTATTACGATGCACATTTAAGTATATCTGTTTCCCCTAAAAATTGCAACCGTACTATTCAGACAAGTTTTTCCTGGCGGCTTTCTTCTTTTTTCTTAGTTCTCTGAAAAACGCACTGAGCATTCCGCCGCATTCTTCCTCAAGCACACCGCTCACCACTTCAGCCTGATGATTAAAGCGTTCCTCCTGAAGAAGGTTCATTAGCGTGCCTGAACAGCCGCCTTTCGGATCAAATGCGCCAAAAACCACTTTTTCCACTCGAGAAAGTACGACTGCACCAGCACACATTGGACAAGGCTCAAGCGTCACATAAAGAGTCGCACCTTCCAGCCGCCATGTTCCCAGTGCCTTACACGCTTCATCAATCACAAGCATTTCTGCATGGGCAATAGATCGTTGCTCAGTCTCTCTTAAATTATGTGCACGCGCTATAATTTCATCATTAACGACAAGCACCGCACCTATTGGCACTTCACCTTTCTCTTCAGCCTTTTTCGCTTCTTTAATTGCTTCTTTCATATAAAGTTCATCTTGTGTCATAAGGATAAGCTCTCTTTTCAAAGTTTTTTCATTGCCTAAAAAGGCTACATATTAACTATAACTGAAACGGAAAGGAGACTGTCGATTGTCCAAAGCAGATACAGCCCTTCTCATTGTAGACATGATCAATAATTTTGAATTCGATATGGGAGAAACCCTCGCTAAAAAAACAGAAAAAATCGTTCCTCATATTTTATCATTAAAGGAGCACGCGAGACAAAATGAATGGCCGATTATTTACATCAATGATCATTATGGACTTTGGCAAGCTGACATTAAAAACATTCAGCAAGAATGCACAAATGAAAGAAGCAAGGATATCATCACAAAGATAGCCCCGGAAGATGCTGATTATTTTTTAATCAAACCAAAACATTCCGCTTTCTACGAAACTGCACTTCACACCCTTCTTACTGAGTTGCAGGTGAGACATATTATCTTAACAGGTATAGCCGGCAATATATGTGTGCTGTTTACCGCTAATGACGCTTATATGAGGGAATACAGCATCACGATTCCTAAGGACTGTATCGCGTCAAACAGTGACGAAGATAACGAATTCGCCTTAACTATGATGGAGAATGTTCTTTTCGCAGAAATTACGACGGAAGAACAAATTACAGAAAAATAAACATGATCAGCGCTTTTCTTTCATACATTGATATCGATATGAAAGGAGGCGTTTTTCATTCAAATTTATGTGGTAAAACAAGGCGACACTCTTTCTGCTATCGCTTCACAATACAGAACAACCGTAAGTGAGATCACTGAAACGAATGAAATACCGAATCCCGACAGCCTTGTTGTCGGACAAACCATTGTCATTCCAATAGCCGGCCAGTTCTATGATGTGAAGCGAGGTGATACCCTGACATCCATCGCCCGGCAGTTCAATACAACAGCAGCCGAGCTCGCAAGGGTTAACCGCATCCAGTTAAATACCGTGCTTCAGATTGGTTTCCGTTTATACATCCCTCCAGCTCCTAAACGAGACATCGAATCAAATGCTTATTTGGAGCCCCGAGGAAATCAAGTCAGCGAAAATCTCCAGCAGGCGGCCAGAGAAGCGTCGCCCTACTTAACGTACCTTGGCGCATTCAGCTTCCAGGCACAGCGGAACGGAACCTTAGTCGCACCGCCTTTAACGAATTTAAGGAGCATTACAGAAAGTCAAAATACAACATTGATGATGATTATAACGAACCTAGAAAACCAGGCATTTAGTGATGAACTTGGCCGGATCCTTTTGAACGACGAAACTGTAAAAAGACGGCTTCTAAATGAAATAGTGGAGAATGCCAAGAGATATGGCTTCCGTGACATTCATTTCGACTTTGAATATTTGCGGCCCCAGGATAGAGAGGCCTATAATCAATTTCTCCGCGAAGCAAGGGATCTTTTTCATCGAGAGGGCTTAGAAATTTCTACGGCTCTTGCTCCTAAAACAAGTGCAACACAGCAGGGCAGATGGTATGAAGCTCATGATTACAGGGCACATGGCCAAATTGTCGACTTTGTTGTTCTCATGACATATGAATGGGGCTATAGCGGCGGGCCGCCTCAAGCGGTTTCTCCAATTGGACCTGTCCGTGATGTCATAGAATATGCTTTGACTGAAATGCCTGCGAACAAAATTGTCATGGGCCAGAATTTATATGGATATGACTGGACGCTGCCATATACAGCAGGGGGAACTCCAGCAAGAGCAGTAAGCCCTCAGCAAGCCATTGTCATAGCTGATCAGAACAATGCTTCCATTCAGTATGACCAAACCGCTCAAGCTCCTTTCTTCCGCTATACTGATGCAGAAAACAGAAGGCACGAGGTATGGTTCGAGGATGCCCGCTCGATTCAAGCAAAATTCAATCTGATTAAAGAGCTGAATTTAAGAGGCATCAGCTATTGGAAGCTGGGTCTTTCCTTTCCACAAAACTGGCTGCTGCTGTCTGATCAATTTAATGTTGTCAAAAAGACGTTTCGATAATTTGGAAACGTCTTTTTTTCATGGGGGCACCCAAGGGTTGTGATACAATATGAAGGTCGGTAACTGACGCACGTTTTTCAGATATAAGGAGGATTCCGATGAATACAGCCCCTTTTATTGCAATAGAAGGTCCTATCGGGGCAGGAAAAACAACTCTCGCAACGATGCTCTCACAAGAGTTCGGATTCCCTATGATCAATGAGATTGTAGAGGATAACCCGTACCTTGATAAGTTTTATGACAATATAGAGGAATGGAGCTTCCAGCTCGAGATGTTTTTTCTTTGTCACAGATACAAACAGCTTGAAGACACCAGTGATCACTTTTTAAAAAAGGGACAGCCTGTAATAGCTGATTATCATATTTATAAAAATGTGATTTTTGCGGAACGCACCTTGTCTCCACATCAGCTGGAAAAATACAAAAAGATATATCACCTGCTAACGGATGATCTGCCAAAGCCGAATTTCATCATTTACATAAAGGCCAGTCTGCCTACATTGCTACACCGCATTGAAAAACGCGGGCGCCCCTTTGAGAAAAAAATTGAAACTAGCTATTTGGAGCAGCTGATTTCAGATTATGAAGTCGCCATCAAGCAGCTGCAGGAAGCAGACCCTGAACTTACAGTGTTAACCGTAGATGGTGATTCAAAGGATTTCGTTTTGAATAAGAGCGACTTTGAACGCATTGCCGCCCATGTAAAGGAGCTTATCGTATGAAGGAACATCATATCCCTAAGAATTCAATTATTACAGTAGCAGGAACAGTAGGTGTCGGAAAATCGACTTTAACAAAAACTTTAGCTAAACGGCTTGGATTTAAAACATCTTTGGAGGAAGTCGATCATAATCCATACTTGGAAAAGTTCTATCATGATTTTGAACGTTGGAGCTTTCACCTTCAAATTTACTTCTTAGCTGAACGCTTCAAAGAACAGAAAACAATTTTTGAAGCCGGCGGAGGTTTTGTACAGGATCGTTCGATTTATGAAGATACAGGAATTTTCGCAAAAATGCATGCTGATAAAGGGACAATGTCAAAGGTTGATTATAAGACTTACACAAGCCTTTTCGAAGCAATGGTAATGACACCGTATTTCCCACACCCAGATGTGTTGATCTATTTAGAAGGAGATCTGGAGAACATTTTAAACCGGATTGAACAACGCGGCCGTGAGATGGAGCTTCAGACAAGCCGGTCTTATTGGGAAGAAATGCATACACGCTACGAGAACTGGATAAGCGGTTTTAATGCCTGCCCTGTTTTAAAACTTCGCATTGAAGATTATGATCTTCTGAACGACGAAAACTCGATTGAAAATATTGTAGATCAAATTGCTTCAGTTATTCATGATAATCAAAAAAAGTGAATCTCAGTCTAGATTCACTTTTTCTTTAAAATAAAAAATCCGCCGCACCGAATGCAACGGACAAAACAATCTCCAATATATGCTTGTGTTTCATTAGAATTAAAATCAATATGGCGGAGGAAGAGGGATTCGAACCCCCGCGGGCTTTGACACCCCTGTCGGTTTTCAAGACCGATCCCTTCAGCCGGACTTGGGTATTCCTCCGTATCGACAAGACTTACTATATCACGTATGTTCTCGTGTGGTCAAGCATTTTTAAAAACTTTTTTTGTTTTTATGAAAATGCCGTTTTTACATAAGCAAAAAGGCGCACCTTGTCAGGCACGCCTTTCCATAATTTACGGTTTCATTACTTCTCTATTCCCCATATAAGGACGAAGTACTTTCGGAATCACAACACTTCCGTCTTCCTGCTGATAATTTTCTAAGATAGCGGCAACTGTTCTTCCAACCGCCAGTCCTGAACCGTTCAGTGTGTGTACATGCTCAGGCTTGCCTTTCGCTTCACGTCTGAAACGAATATTCGCACGTCTCGCCTGGAACGCTTCGAAGTTGCTGCAAGAAGAGATTTCTCGATATGTGTCTTGGCTTGGAATCCAAACTTCGATATCGTATTTTTTCGCAGCCGTAAAGCCTAAGTCACCCGTACACATGCTCATGACACGGTATGGAAGCTCAAGCAGTTGAAGAACCCGTTCTGCTTGGTTTGTAAGCTTCTCTAATTCTTCATAAGAATCTTCAGGCTTCACAAACTTTACAAGCTCAACTTTATTAAATTGGTGCTGACGAATTAATCCGCGTGTGTCACGTCCTGCTGAACCAGCTTCAGAACGGAAGCAAGCACTGAATGCCGCATAGTTGATCGGCAGGCTGTCACCTGAAAGGATTTCATCGCGATGCATGTTTGTAATCGGCACTTCCGCCGTTGGAATTAAGAAATAATCTTCTTCTCTGATTTTAAATGCATCCTCTTCAAATTTAGGAAGCTGCCCCGTTCCCGTCATGCTTGCGCGGTTTACCATATATGGCGGGATCACTTCAGTGTAGTTATACTCATCCACATGCAGATCAAGCATAAAGTTATAAAGCGCACGCTCCAGACGAGCACCTAAGCCTTTATAGAACACGAAACGGCTTCCTGTTACTTTGGCAGCACGTTCAAAATCCAGAATACCCAGCTCATCCGCAATATCCCAGTGCGGCTTCGGCTCATAAGCAAATGAAGGCTTTTCACCCCATTTACGCACTTCTACGTTGTCGTCTTCTGTTTCACCGACAGGTACAGACTCATGCGGAATATTCGGGATTGAGAGAAGGATTGTATCAAGCTCAGCTTCCACTGTTCGCAATTCTTCATCAAGCTTTTTAATTTCCTCGCCGACTTCACGCATTTCTTTAATAATGTGATCCGCGTCTTTTTTCTCACGCTTCAGCACAGCAACCTGCTGAGAAACTTCATTTCGTTTTCCTTTTAACTCTTCAACCTTGCCGATAAGCTCTCTTCGTCTATCATCCAGCGCCTCAAACTTATCAAAATCAGTTAAGTCTTCGCCTTTGTGTACAAGCTTTGCTTTAATTTCTTGAAAATTTGCTCTCAGCATTTTCGTATCAAGCATGCGAAACACTCCTTTTTTTATTGATTTGTCGAAAATAAAAAGAGCCCTCATCCCCATAAAGGGACGAGAGCTCTCGCGTTGCCACCCTGATTGAAAACAAATCAAAGACTCGTTTTCCACTTTCAAACATAACGGTTATCCCGTAAATGCCTACTTGTTTCAGCATTTCGCTCAAGGATGGATTCAGACAGCATCTTTCACCGATTCGCACCAACCATCGGCTCTCTTAGAAAGAGAGGCTCCCTACTAGTTCCTATCAACGCTTTTCGATCTTTATTTGTGCTTATAATGTACTATAAGTTTCCACAGCTTTCAACTGTTTTATACAAGTGCCTTTTGCTTATATTCCTCAACCATTTCAACAAACAGCTGTGTCACTCGGTGATCTTCTGTCAGCTCCGGATGGAATGAGCAGCCAAGGAATTGCCCCTGTTTCGCGGCTACAATACGACCATTATGCTCCGATAGAACTTCAACATTTTCACCAGCTTCTAAAATATGCGGAGCACGGATGAATACCCCTGTAAAAGGCTCGTCCAAGCCTTTAATTGTTAAATCAGCTTCAAAGCTGTCAACCTGCCGGCCAAATGAATTACGTTCTACAACCACATTCAGAAGACCTAAATGAGGATTATCTGAACCGGCAATTTCTTTTGCTAATATAATTAATCCGGCACATGTTCCAAACATCGGTTTGCCCTGAGCAGCGAATTCACGAAGCGGCTCCATGAATTGATACGTATCGATCAAACGGCGCATCGTCGTGCTCTCACCGCCCGGCAAAATCAACCCGTCAACTTCGTTCAGCTGCTCCGGACGTTTTACGACAAGACCAGCCGCGCCGCATGCTTCAATCGCATGGATGTGCTCTCTAACTGCTCCTTGAAGTCCTAGTACACCTATTGTTAACATGTCAGCAGCGCTCCTATGTTCTTACCAGCCGCGTTCTTGCATACGCTGTTCTGGAAGTAAGTTTGAGATTTCAATCCCTTTCATTGCAGTACCAAGCTCTTTTGATAGCTCAGCGATCAATTTGTAATCAGTAAAGTGAGTTGTTGCTTCCACAATTGCTTTCGCAAATTTAGCAGGGTTGTCTGATTTGAAAATACCAGAACCAACAAATACTCCGTCAGCACCGAGCTGCATCATGAGAGCAGCATCAGCTGGAGTTGCTACGCCGCCAGCGGCAAAGTTAACGACAGGAAGCTTGCCGTCTTTTTTAATTTGAAGAAGAAGCTCGTAAGGAGCACCTAGGTTTTTCGCTTCTGTCATTAGCTCATCCTCACTCATCGCAACTACTTTGCGCACTTGAGCGTTAACTTTGCGCATATGGCGAACAGCCTCAACAATATTACCTGTTCCAGGCTCACCTTTTGTGCGAAGCATAGAAGCACCTTCCGCAATACGGCGTGTTGCTTCACCAAGATCACGGCAGCCACAGACAAAAGGAACTGTATATTCATTTTTATTTAAATGAAATTCTTCGTCAGCCGGCGTCAGAACTTCACTTTCATCAATATAGTCAACACCCATAGCTTCAAGCACACGCGCTTCAACAATATGTCCGATACGCGCTTTTGCCATTACCGGGATAGATACTGCATTCATTACTTCTTCCACGATTGTAGGGTCAGCCATACGGGCAACTCCTCCAGCCGCGCGAATATCTGCTGGCACACGTTCTAGCGCCATTACAGCGACAGCTCCAGCTTCTTCAGCGATTTTCGCTTGTTCCGCATTGATGACGTCCATGATGACGCCGCCTTTTTGCATTTCTGCCATTCCGCGTTTTACACGTTCAGTACCTGTTTGAGCCATTTCTTGGTCCCCCTAATCAAGGTATAGTTATATGATTTCTAATTCTTATTGTATCTTAGAAATCCAATAATTCATATGGATATATACTATTTTATTCGGTTTTTAGCGCTTTGAAAATCATTTTTTATTAAAAATTGGGTTTTTTCAGTATATTACGCGAAAGAGCCCTAACATCCATCAGAGCTCTTTCAATTGATTAAAACCAGCCGGTTACCGTATCAACAATGCTTCCCCAAATTCCGGCAAAAAATCCGCCGATACTGCGCATTGTCAAAACAAACCAGTTTGCTTTTTCTACATTTTCTTTTGTAACAAGGTCTACGCCAGCCAGATCGCTGTTAATGAATCCGTAATCCTTTTCATCACCTGTGTATTCCGCAGTCAGCTTCCCAACCTTGGTTCCTTTTTTCACAGGAGCAGTTAAGTTATCTTTATTCAGTGTGACCTTCGCTTTGTAATTCTTTTCTTCACCATTTTTGACAGGAAGAGAGAACGCCTTGTTTGTCACAATGCCTACTTCTTTCTCTTTACCCTTATCAACTGAAATTGTTTTATGGCCTTTTACTTGATCGCCTTCAGCATAAATTTCTTTCATGGAGAAATTGTCGAAAGCATAATCAAACATTTTCTTCGTTTCATCGAAACGGCCTGTATGAAGGTTGCCCTTTGCGTTTAAAACAACAGTGATGACACGCATACCGTTGCGTTCAGCTGTTCCTGTAAAGCATGAACCCGCAGAGTCAGTAGAACCTGTTTTCAGTCCGTCTACAGTCGCTTTTTTATACTCGCTGACAAGTCCCTTCAGCATAAAATTCCAGTTCGGCATGTCCATTTCATCATCGGTGCCTTCTCTGAATTTCGTTTTGGCGATACTGGAAGTCTCCAGTATCTCAGGGTAGTCAGTAATCAAGTGATCCGCAAGAACCGCCATATCCTTTGCAGAAACTTCACTTTCTTCATTTACTCTTGTCCCCTCAGGCTGATGCCCGTGAAGATCTTTGTTTTCAAGACCTGTTGCGTTAACAAATTTGTAATCTGTTAAGCCTAGTTCTTTTGCTTTTGCATTCATTTTTTCAACAAACTTAGTTTCAGAACCGGCAACGATTTCTGCAATCGCAATAGCAGCAGCATTTGCAGAATAAATTGCTGTAGCTTGATATAATTCTTTTACTGTGTATTTCCCGTCTTTCCGAAGAGGAACGTTTGATAAGCTGTTATCTTGGGAAATTTCATACACATAGTCATCAGGCGTATAGGTTTGGTCCCATTTCACTTTACCTTGATCAATTGCTTCCAATAACAGATACTCTGTCATCATTTTTGTCATACTCGCAATTGGCAGTCTCTTATCTGCATTTTTACTGTAAAGAATTTTACCTGAAGAAGCTTCGATCATAATAGCAGCAGATGCATTGATATCAATTGGATCGCTGGCTGCTTTTGCTTTTGACATTGGAGCCAGACACGTGACAGCTAGAGTTAACACAACCAATGACATCAGTAGCTGTTTACATTTCTTGATGTTCAATCGTACGACCTCCGTATTTCATTTTCTTCATCTATAATTAAGCCGTTAAGGACATTTTCAATGCACAACAGTATAAATTTTATCATAATCAGTATAAAAAAAATAGACAGAGTCAGAGACCCTGTCAAATGTTTTTAATTTGTAACAATTTATTATGAAATTGTATAGTTAGGTGATTCTTTTGTAATCTGTACGTCATGCGGATGGCTTTCGCGAAGTCCTGCGCCAGTCATGCGAATGAACTGAGCTTCTTCTCTTAGCGCACGCAGATCTTTGGACCCGCAATACCCCATACCAGAACGAAGGCCTCCGACTAGCTGATAAACGGTTTCTTCAACTGGCCCTTTGTAAGGTGTGCGTCCTTCAATTCCTTCAGGAACAAATTTTTTGTTTTCTTCTTGGAAGTAACGGTCTTTACTTCCTTTTTCCATTGCAGCAACTGATCCCATGCCGCGGTATACCTTAAATCTTCTGCCTTGGTAGATTTCAGTTTCACCAGGGCTTTCTGATGTGCCTGCAAGCAAGCTTCCGAGCATAACAGCATGTCCGCCGGCTGCCAACGCTTTAGTGATATCGCCAGAGAATTTAATCCCACCATCGGCTATGATTGTTTTGCCGTGTTTTCTTGCTTCAGTCGCACAATCATAAATTGCTGTTATTTGCGGAACACCGACGCCGGCTACAACACGTGTAGTACAAATTGAACCAGGTCCTATTCCAACTTTGACAACGTCTGCTCCAGCTTCGATAAGCGCTCTTGTCGCTTCAGCTGTTGCCACGTTTCCAGCAATAATGTTTAATTCGGGATACGTTTCACGGATTTTTGTGACTGTGTTTAAAACGCCTTGAGAGTGTCCGTGAGCTGTATCTATAACAATCACATCAACATTGGCTTCAACAAGCTTTTTGACGCGAGTCATTGTATCGCCAGTTACACCAACTGCCGCGCCAACGATCAGGCGGCCGTGAATGTCTTTAGATGAGTTCGGGAACTCAATGACTTTTTCAATGTCTTTAATTGTGATAAGACCTTTTAATTTATTCTGGTCATCTACGAGAGGAAGCTTTTCAATTTTATGTTTCTGCAAAATCTTTTCAGCTTCATCCAGAGTAGTTCCTACAGATGCAGTAACTAGCTCTTCTTTCGTCATGACGTCGCTGATTTTCATTGAGTAGTCAGAAATAAAACGAAGGTCACGGTTTGTAATAATTCCAACAAGCTTCTGGTCTTCTTCGTTATTTACAATCGGAACACCGGAAATTCTGTATTTCCCCATCAAATGCTCCGCATCAAATACTTGGTGATCAGGAGTTAAAAAGAAGGGATTTGTGATAACGCCGCGCTCAGAACGCTTTACTTTATCAACTTGTTCAGCCTGCTGTTCAATGGACATATTTTTGTGAATGATGCCCAAGCCGCCCTGTCTTGCCATTGCAATTGCCATTGCTGATTCTGTTACAGTGTCCATACCTGCGCTGATGACAGGAATATTTAGCTTTAACGTTTTTGTAAGTTCTACAGATAAATCCACATCACGCGGAAGTACCTCAGACTTTGCTGGTACAAGCAGCACATCGTCGAACGTTAAGCCTTCTTTTGAAAATTTACTTTCCCACATTAGTAAATCCCCCTCTTTTCGGCAAAATATTATATGTAGATTATCAACTAGCCAAGAGCATGTCAAGGAAGCGGGAAAGAGTTGAAATATTTAGATAACGGAAAGGATTAAGAAATATACATGACATATCATGAGTGGAAAGACTTAGCGCTATTTTACTCCGTTGAATCAACCCAGAAATTTCTAGAAAAGGTTTATATCTTAAACGGTATTGACGATGCGAAAAAAAACTCTTTTAAAAACAGTGAACGGTTTATTTATTTCTTAAAGCATGCCGAATCGTTTTATAAACAAGCCGCATATTCTCCCTTAGAAATCAAACCGATTCTTTTATTTTATGGAATGGCACAGCTTATCAAAGCATGCTTAATTACACGTGATCCTCATTATCCAAGCCATACATCAGTACTGGCACATGGCGTAACAACAAGAAAACGAAAGAAACAAAATTATTGTTTTAGCGACGATGAAGTGAAAATACAACGGAATGGCCTATGCGTACATTTTATGAAACATTTATTCGGACAATCGGATATAGTAGATGAACGGTATACCATGAAAAAATTATTAATGGCCATTCCAGAACTTAGCGATATTTTCTACTTTCAGCAGAAAGAACGATTTATGACAAAAGTTGAGAAGGATAAGAACGAAATTTTTGTACCGGAGGAAGTAGTAATCAATTACAAAATGTCTGATTCAAGGTTTGCTGAATACATGTCCCATCATTATCAATGGTCTTTTACAAAAAAAAATGAACACGGGCTGCTGTTCGAAATTTCACCACAAGACAAGGAGCCATGGACATCGACCAGCTTATTGTTTGACATGAAAAAGAACCAATATTATATCCCTTCTCAAAGGGAGCAATTTCTGAGGCTTCCCGAAATGACAATTCATTATTTGATTTTGTACAACGTTGGGATGATTGCAAGGTATGAAACAGAATGGTGGTATGAGTTATTAACACAGCATATAAGTGATGACTACGTGTTAATTCAGCAGTTTTTATTAGTATCAGAAAAGAAATTCCCTAAATACGCTTCACAGTTTCTTCTTCATTTTTAACAAACAAAAAACCCAGCTCAATGAGCTGGGTTTAAGCTTGCTTGGCGGCGTCCTACTCTCACAGGGGGAAACCCCCGACTACCATCGGCGCTGAAGAGCTTAACTTCCGTGTTCGGTATGGGAACGGGTGTGACCTCTTCGCTATCGCCACCAAACAAATTGAGAGTGTTCTCTCAAAACTAGATAACAGGTGTGACATCATTCAAAAATATGGTTAAGTCCTCGATCGATTAGTATCTGTCAGCTCCATGTGTCGCCACACTTCCACCTCAGACCTATCAACCTGATCATCTTTCAGGGATCTTACTTCCTTGCGGAATGGGAAATCTCATCTTGAGGGGGGCTTCATGCTTAGATGCTTTCAGCACTTATCCCGTCCGCACATAGCTACCCAGCGATGCCCTTGGCAGAACAACTGGTACACCAGCGGTGCGTCCATCCCGGTCCTCTCGTACTAAGGACAGCTCCTCTCAAATTTCCTGCGCCCGCGACGGATAGGGACCGAACTGTCTCACGACGTTCTGAACCCAGCTCGCGTACCGCTTTAATGGGCGAACAGCCCAACCCTTGGGACCGACTACAGCCCCAGGATGCGATGAGCCGACATCGAGGTGCCAAACCTCCCCGTCGATGTGGACTCTTGGGGGAGATAAGCCTGTTATCCCCGGGGTAGCTTTTATCCGTTGAGCGATGGCCCTTCCATGCGGAACCACCGGATCACTAAGCCCGACTTTCGTCCCTGCTCGACTTGTAGGTCTCGCAGTCAAGCTCCCTTGTGCCTTTACACTCTGCGAATGATTTCCAACCATTCTGAGGGAACCTTTGGGCGCCTCCGTTACCTTTTAGGAGGCGACCGCCCCAGTCAAACTGCCCACCTGACACTGTCTCCCCGCCCGATAAGGGCGGCGGGTTAGAAGGTCAATACAGCCAGGGTAGTATCCCACCGATGCCTCCACCGAAGCTGGCGCTCCGGTTTCCAAGGCTCCTACCTATCCTGTACAAGCTGTACCAACATTCAATATCAGGCTGCAGTAAAGCTCCACGGGGTCTTTCCGTCCTGTCGCGGGTAACCTGCATCTTCACAGGTACTATAATTTCACCGAGTCTCTCGTTGAGACAGTGCCCAGATCGTTGCGCCTTTCGTGCGGGTCGGAACTTACCCGACAAGGAATTTCGCTACCTTAGGACCGTTATAGTTACGGCCGCCGTTTACTGGGGCTTCAATTCGCACCTTCGCTTACGCTAAGCGCTCCTCTTAACCTTCCAGCACCGGGCAGGCGTCAGCCCCTATACTTCGCCTTACGGCTTCGCAGAGACCTGTGTTTTTGCTAAACAGTCGCCTGGGCCTATTCACTGCGGCTCTCTCGGGCTTGCACCCTAACAGAGCACCCCTTCTCCCGAAGTTACGGGGTCATTTTGCCGAGTTCCTTAACGAGAGTTCTCTCGATCACCTTAGGATTCTCTCCTCGCCTACCTGTGTCGGTTTGCGGTACGGGCACCTCTCACCTCGCTAGAGGCTTTTCTTGGCAGTGTGGAATCAGGAACTTCGCTACTATATTTCGCTCGCCATCACAGCTCAGCCTTATGGGAAACGGATTTGCCTATTTCCCAGCCTAACTGCTTGGACGCGGATATCCAATACCGCGCTTACCCTATCCTCCTGCGTCCCCCCATTGCTCAAATGGTGAGGAGGTGGTACAGGAATATCAACCTGTTGTCCATCGCCTACGCCTTTCGGCCTCGGCTTAGGTCCCGACTAACCCTGAGCGGACGAGCCTTCCTCAGGAAACCTTAGGCATTCGGTGGAGGGGATTCTCACCCCTCTTTCGCTACTCATACCGGCATTCTCACTTCTAAGCGCTCCACCAGTCCTTCCGGTCTGGCTTCACAGCCCTTAGAACGCTCTCCTACCACTGTTCGAAGAACAGTCCGCAGCTTCGGTGATACGTTTAGCCCCGGTACATTTTCGGCGCAGAGTCACTCGACCAGTGAGCTATTACGCACTCTTTAAATGGTGGCTGCTTCTAAGCCAACATCCTGGTTGTCTAAGCAACTCCACATCCTTTTCCACTTAACGTATACTTTGGGACCTTAGCTGGCGGTCTGGGCTGTTTCCCTTTCGACTACGGATCTTATCACTCGCAGTCTGACTCCCAAGGATAAGTCATTGGCATTCGGAGTTTGACTGAATTCGGTAACCCGGTAGGGGCCCCTAGTCCAATCAGTGCTCTACCTCCAAGACTCTTACCTTGAGGCTAGCCCTAAAGCTATTTCGGAGAGAACCAGCTATCTCCAGGTTCGATTGGCATTTCACCCCTACCCACACCTCATCCCCGCACTTTTCAACGTGCGTGGGTTCGGGCCTCCATTCAGTGTTACCTGAACTTCACCCTGGACATGGGTAGATCACCTGGTTTCGGGTCTACGACCACGTACTCATGCGCCCTATTCAGACTCGCTTTCGCTGCGGCTCCGCATCTTCTGCTTAACCTTGCACGGGATCGTAACTCGCCGGTTCATTCTACAAAAGGCACGCCATCACCCGTTAACGGGCTCTGACTACTTGTAGGCACACGGTTTCAGGATCTCTTTCACTCCCCTTCCGGGGTGCTTTTCACCTTTCCCTCACGGTACTGGTTCACTATCGGTCACTAGGGAGTATTTAGCCTTGGGAGATGGTCCTCCCGGATTCCGACGGAATTTCACGTGTTCCGCCGTACTCAGGATCCACTCAGGAGAGAACGAAGTTTTGACTACAGGGCTGTTACCTCCTATGGCGGGCCTTTCCAGACCTCTTCATCTACCTCGTTCCTTTGTAACTCCGTACAGAGTGTCCTACAACCCCAAGAGGCAAGCCTCTTGGTTTGGGCTAATCCCGTTTCGCTCGCCGCTACTCAGGGAATCGCATTTGCTTTCTCTTCCTCCGGGTACTTAGATGTTTCAGTTCCCCGGGTCTGCCTTCTCATATCCTATGAATTCAGATATGGATACCACTCCATTACGAGTGGTGGGTTTCCCCATTCGGAAATCTCCGGATCAAAGCTTGCTTACAGCTCCCCGAAGCATATCGGTGTTCGTCCCGTCCTTCATCGGCTCCTAGTGCCAAGGCATCCACCGTGCGCCCTTTCTAACTTAACCGTTAAAAAGAATCACTATGTGATATCTTGTATTACTAATTGAATGTGATGTCTACTGTTATCTAGTTTTCAAAGAACACGTTGGTGGAGCCTAGCGGGATCGAACCGCTGACCTCCTGCGTGCAAAGCAGGCGCTCTCCCAGCTGAGCTAAGGCCCCGTTATATAAGATGGTGGGCCTGAGTGGACTCGAACCACCGACCTCACGCTTATCAGGCGTGCGCTCTAACCAGCTGAGCTACAGGCCCATCTTAACTTATTCAAGGAACAAAGTTCCTTCAAAACTAAACAAGACAGGGAACGTTCTGTTTATAAGACTCAAGGTCTTATATTCCGTAAAATATCCTTAGAAAGGAGGTGATCCAGCCGCACCTTCCGATACGGCTACCTTGTTACGACTTCACCCCAATCATCTGTCCCACCTTCGGCGGCTGGCTCCTAAAAGGTTACCTCACCGACTTCGGGTGTTACAAACTCTCGTGGTGTGACGGGCGGTGTGTACAAGGCCCGGGAACGTATTCACCGCGGCATGCTGATCCGCGATTACTAGCGATTCCAGCTTCACGCAGTCGAGTTGCAGACTGCGATCCGAACTGAGAACAGATTTGTGGGATTGGCTTAACCTCGCGGTTTCGCTGCCCTTTGTTCTGTCCATTGTAGCACGTGTGTAGCCCAGGTCATAAGGGGCATGATGATTTGACGTCATCCCCACCTTCCTCCGGTTTGTCACCGGCAGTCACCTTAGAGTGCCCAACTGAATGCTGGCAACTAAGATCAAGGGTTGCGCTCGTTGCGGGACTTAACCCAACATCTCACGACACGAGCTGACGACAACCATGCACCACCTGTCACTCTGCCCCCGAAGGGGACGTCCTATCTCTAGGATTGTCAGAGGATGTCAAGACCTGGTAAGGTTCTTCGCGTTGCTTCGAATTAAACCACATGCTCCACCGCTTGTGCGGGCCCCCGTCAATTCCTTTGAGTTTCAGTCTTGCGACCGTACTCCCCAGGCGGAGTGCTTAATGCGTTAGCTGCAGCACTAAGGGGCGGAAACCCCCTAACACTTAGCACTCATCGTTTACGGCGTGGACTACCAGGGTATCTAATCCTGTTCGCTCCCCACGCTTTCGCTCCTCAGCGTCAGTTACAGACCAGAGAGTCGCCTTCGCCACTGGTGTTCCTCCACATCTCTACGCATTTCACCGCTACACGTGGAATTCCACTCTCCTCTTCTGCACTCAAGTTCCCCAGTTTCCAATGACCCTCCCCGGTTGAGCCGGGGGCTTTCACATCAGACTTAAGAAACCGCCTGCGAGCCCTTTACGCCCAATAATTCCGGACAACGCTTGCCACCTACGTATTACCGCGGCTGCTGGCACGTAGTTAGCCGTGGCTTTCTGGTTAGGTACCGTCAAGGTACCGCCCTATTCGAACGGTACTTGTTCTTCCCTAACAACAGAGCTTTACGATCCGAAAACCTTCATCACTCACGCGGCGTTGCTCCGTCAGACTTTCGTCCATTGCGGAAGATTCCCTACTGCTGCCTCCCGTAGGAGTCTGGGCCGTGTCTCAGTCCCAGTGTGGCCGATCACCCTCTCAGGTCGGCTACGCATCGTTGCCTTGGTGAGCCGTTACCTCACCAACTAGCTAATGCGCCGCGGGTCCATCTGTAAGTGGTAGCCGAAGCCACCTTTTATGTTTGAACCATGCGGTTCAAACAACCATCCGGTATTAGCCCCGGTTTCCCGGAGTTATCCCAGTCTTACAGGCAGGTTACCCACGTGTTACTCACCCGTCCGCCGCTAACATCAGGGAGCAAGCTCCCATCTGTCCGCTCGACTTGCATGTATTAGGCACGCCGCCAGCGTTCGTCCTGAGCCAGGATCAAACTCTCCGATAAATGGATCACAGGTTAAGTTCACCGCATCCTGCGGCGACACCTGTGTGACCTGCGTCGTGCAGGCCCTAGTTTGACTGACTACGCACATCGCTGTGCGATTTTTAAAAACTGAATTAACAGGTACGTTTTGTCTTGTTTAGTTTTCAAAGAACTTTGTGCGCTTCTCTCGAAGCGACTACTTAATAATAACATTTTCAGTTAACTAGGTCAATACTTTTTTGAAAAAGTTTTTACTAGTCATAATGGTCATGTTTGTGTCTTTTAAAAGACAACAGAAATGATTATACCATAATTTTTATGACTGTAAAGGGTTATGACACAAAAAAGCGCAGCTATTTCAGCTGCGCTTTTTCTCACACTTCTTCTTGTTCTTCTTCATTCTCATCTTCTTCGTTTTTCTCTACTAAAGCTACTGTAGCAACATGCTCTTCTTCTGCCATTCTGATGAGACGCACACCTTGAGTGACACGTCCGGTGATGGAGATATCATTGATGTCCATTCTGATGAGTACGCCGCTAGCTGTAATAATCATTAGATCCTCTTCACCTTTAGTAGCTTTCACTGCTACTAGTTGGCCGTTGTTCTCGGTGATTTTCGCTGTTTTGAGTCCTTTTCCGCCCCGACTTTGGGTTCTGTACTCTTCAGCCGGAGTTCGTTTTCCGTACCCTTTTTCAGTTACGATAAGGACGTGTGATTCTTCCTCTAATATCTCCATGCCGACAACAACGTCGTCATCCGTCAGAGTGATGCCTTTTACGCCCGCCGCAGTTCTTCCCATCTCCCGGACATCTGTTTCAGGGAAACGGATCAGTAAACCGTTTTTCGTTCCAATGATGATTTGTTTTGTGCCGTCAGTCAGACGTACACCCATCAGTTCATCATCTTCACGAAGACTCAGAGCGATTAGACCATTGTTGCGGATATTAGCGAATTGAGATAGCGATGTTCGTTTTGAAACCCCATGCTTTGTAGTGAAGAAAAGGTAAAGCTCCGCATTGAATTCCGTGACTGGAATAATCGCGTTGATCCACTCACCCTTTTCTACCTCCAGCAGGTTAATAATCGGGATTCCTTTTGCCGTTCTGCCGTATTCAGGGATTTCATACCCTTTTGCACGATACACTTTCCCCTTGTTCGAGAAGAAGAGAATCGTGTCATGAGTTGACGTAGAGATCAAATGCTCAACGAAATCATCTTCGTTTGTTCCCATACCTTGTACACCTTTTCCGCCTCGTTTTTGACTGCGGTAAGTTGATGCAGGAAGACGTTTGACGTATCCGTTGTGCGTCAGAGTAACTACGATATTTTCTCTCTCGATGAGATCTTCATCTTCAATTGTCTCCAGTCCAGAAGTGACGATCTCAGTGCGTCTTTCATCGTTAAAACGCTCTTTGATTTCCGTGAGTTCTTCACGAATGATCTCAAGCACTTTATATTCATTTGCCAAGATGTCTTTTAGCTCTGCAATTAATTTAACAAGAGATTGGTATTCTTCTTCTATCTTTTCACGTTCCAGTCCCGTTAAACGCTGGAGCCTCATATCAAGGATCGCTTGTGCTTGCTTCTCTGTCAGTGAGAATTGTTCAATTAAACCTGTTCTCGCAATTTCAGCCGTTTGAGAATTACGGATAAGGGAGATAACTGCATCGAGATGATCCAGTGCAACTCTCAATCCTTCCAGGATATGAGCTCTCGCTTCCGCTTTACGCAATTCATAAGCAGTACGGCGTCTAATGACAACTTTTTGATGGTCGAGGTAATGCTCCAGGCATTGCTTAAGAGTTAAAACTTTCGGCTGGCCATCAACAAGTGCAAGCAGGTTGATGCCAAAAGATGTTTGTAGAGCAGTTTGTTTGTACAGATTGTTTAAGATGACATTTGCATTGGCGTCGCGTCTGATTTCAATGACAATTCTCATACCTGTACGATCTGACTCATCACGCAGATCTGTGATACCCTCTATCTTTTTGTCCCTTACGAGATCTGCAATTTTCTCAATTAATTTCGCCTTATTTACTTGGTAAGGTAACTCTGTAACGATAATTCTTTCTTTACCCGAAGATGTTTGTTCGATCTCAGCTTTTGCCCGGATCGTGATAGAGCCTCGGCCTGATTCGTATGCTTTCCGGATACCGCTGCGTCCCAAGATTTGACCCGCGGTCGGGAAATCAGGCCCTGGAATGACTTCCATAAGCTCTGGAATGGTAATGTCCGGATTCTCACTGACAGCAAGTACACCGTCAATGATTTCTCCCAGCTGGTGCGGAGGAATGTTTGTTGCCATACCTACCGCAATGCCGGCAGCACCGTTCACGAGCAGATTCGGGAACCTTGAAGGCATAACGACAGGTTCTCTTTCTGACCCGTCATAGTTATCCTGGTAATCGATTGTGTCTTTTGTGATGTCACGAAGAATCTCCATTGAGATTTTAGACATTCTTGCTTCTGTATAACGCATGGCCGCCGCTGAGTCTCCGTCAACAGAACCGAAGTTTCCATGACCGTCAACGAGCATATAACGGTAGTTGAAATCCTGAGCCATTCTGACCATGGATTCATATACCGCTGAATCACCGTGCGGGTGGTATTTCCCGATAACTTCTCCAACGATACGCGCTGATTTTTTATAAGGCTTGTCACTTGTCATGCCTAAATCATTCATTGCATACAAAATCCGTCTATGAACCGGTTTTAAACCGTCTCGAACATCCGGAAGAGCACGGGACACGATAACGCTCATTGCATAATCCAAGAAGGACGTACGCATTTCCTGACTGATATTTATTTCACGAACTTGTGGTGTGTTTTGTTCACTCATTAAAAAACCTCCCTGAAGTATCACATGAAATATGTGGGAGTAGATTGTCCATTATGACCTTCAATACGATTTCACTATTCTCCATTATATCAATAAACTTATGATTATACACATTAAATTGCTAGAATATATAGGTACTGCAAGCATTGCTGCATCTGATCTTGTTCAGAAAAAAGCCTTATTTCTTATTGGAAATAAGGCTTTTTATGATTAGATGTCAAGATTTTTAACGTATCTCGCATTCGCTTCTATGAAGTTTCGGCGCGGTTCTACCTTGTCGCCCATAAGCATTTCAAAAGTCTCGTCCGCATCCATTGCATCTTCAAGAGTTACCTGAAGAAGTGTTCTGGAGCTAGGATCCATGGTTGTCTCCCATAGCTGGGTGGCATTCATTTCACCAAGACCTTTGTAACGCTGCAGTCCAGGCTTAGGCGTTTGAGGAAGAGTTTTTAACAGCTCTTCCAGCTCCTTGTCATTGTACGCATATTCAACGCGTTTCCCCTGTTGAACCTTGTAGAGCGGCGGCTGCGCAATGTACACGTAGCCATTTTCGATAATTTGGCGCATATATCTGTAAAAGAACGTTAACAGCAGTGTTCTGATGTGCGCGCCGTCAACATCGGCATCTGTCATAATGACAACTTTGTGGTAACGGGCTTTCTCAAGGTTGAAGTCTTCCCCAATACCTGTGCCGAGCGCTGTGATCATAGAGCGAACTTCGTTGTTAGAAAGGATTTTATCCAGTCTGGCCTTTTCAACGTTTAGGATTTTACCTCTAAGCGGCAAAATGGCTTGGAAATGTCTGTCGCGTCCTTGTTTAGCAGATCCTCCGGCAGAGTCACCCTCTACGATATATAACTCGGAGATGCTCGGATCTTTTGAAGAGCAGTCCGCTAACTTACCGGGCAGGTTTGAAATTTCCAAAGCACTCTTACGACGTGTTAGTTCACGGGCTTTTTTCGCAGCCATTCTTGCTCTTGCCGCCATTAAGCCTTTATCGACAATTTTTTTGGCTGCATCTGGATTTTCCAGCATAAATGTTTCCATCGCCGTAGAAAATAACGTATCGGTGATCGTCCGTGCTTCTGAGTTGCCCAGCTTTGTTTTCGTTTGGCCCTCAAACTGCGGATCAGGGTGTTTGATTGAAATAATCGCTGTCAGCCCTTCCCTTACGTCATCTCCGCTTAGGTTTGGATCATTTTCTTTAATAAGCCCTTTTTTTCTGGCGTAATCGTTGATAACACGAGTCAGGCCCGTTTTGAAGCCAGCTTCATGGGTACCGCCTTCGTACGTGTTAATGTTGTTTGTAAACGAGTAAATGTTGCTTGTGTAGCTGTCATTGTATTGCAAAGCCACTTCAACCGTAATGCCGTCCTTTTCGCCTTCAATGTAAATCGGCTCTTCATGGACAACCTCTTTAGAGCGGTTTAAATACTCTACATAACTTTTAATTCCGCCTTCGTAATGGTATTCATTTTTGCGCTCTTGTCCTTCACGTTTATCCTCAATCGTGATGTTTACGCCCTTTGTTAAAAAGGCTAATTCACGTACGCGGTTGGCAAGCAGATCATAATCATACTCGGTTGTTTCTGAGAAAATTTCAGGGTCCGGGACAAAATGTGTCGTCGTTCCTGTATGATCCGTTTCGCCAATGATTTCAAGGTCTGTAACCGGAACTCCGCGTTTATAAGTTTGGCGGTGAATTTTACCGTCACGGTGAACCGTCACATCAAGCTCTGTTGATAGTGCGTTTACGACAGACGCACCTACACCGTGTAATCCTCCGGATACTTTATAGCCGCTTCCGTCAAATTTTCCTCCGGCATGAAGTACCGTCATAATGACTTCTACCGCAGGACGGCCCATTTTTTCATGAATACCGACTGGAATACCGCGGCCATTATCTACAACCGTGATACTGTTGTCTTTTTCGATTTGGATATTGATATCCGTACAATAACCGGCGAGGGCTTCGTCAATACTATTGTCGACAATTTCCCATACCAGGTGGTGAAGGCCTTTGCTGTTTGTCGAACCGATATACATCCCCGGTCTTTTACGAACAGCTTCCAATCCTTCTAGTACCTGTATCTGATTTTCATCATAACTGTTTTGCTGCTGTTCCATAGCCACGTCATTCACCTACACTTTTCTAAACGATATATTCGTGATAAAAAATTTCTAAGAATCTATTTCAAACATAAATTGCGCACGTTTTTTTAATGTGCTGGAAGATAAGGGAGAGTAATATATATTCTGAACCGTGACTACGATAGATTTGGGCGTGCCGTTTACGGAAGGCACCACCTTGTGTTTCTGTTTTTTCAGAAATTCTTCAACAATAGGCGACATGTTGGCTTTAAAGTCAAAAATGCCGACAATATCTCGTGTTGAAACCACAAAGTCATCACCTAAATGAATATACAATTGCTCACCTCATTTCTTCACTTCACTAACGCACCATTTTGCACACGGAACATTCCTGCTTGACGTAAGGTTTCGTGATCAATGCCATCAACGCTTGTCGTTGTGACAAACGTTTGTACACGGCCTTGGATCGTATGAAGCAAGTGTGACTGGCGATAATCATCCAGTTCACTCAGTACATCATCCAATAGTAAAATGGGATATTCTCCGATTTCTTCATGGATCAGGTCAATCTCCGCCAGCTTAAGGGACAACGCCGTCGTTCGCTGCTGTCCTTGAGAACCATACGTCTGCACATCGCGTCCGTTCACATAGAAAAGAACATCATCGCGATGAGGCCCTGACAGCGTCACACCACGCTCAATTTCTTTTTCTCTTAATTTAGAAAACGCTTCTTGATAGCTATCTCCTATTTTCGACAAATCTAGGGGATCTGATACCTCAAGAGCTGTATGGTATTTCAGGGTCAGTTCTTCAAGCCCTCTTGAAATGCCTGCATGGATGGGCTGCGCCCATTTCTCGAGCTGTGCTGTAAACTGCAGGCGTTTTACGACGACTTTTGCTGCAACTTCTACAAGCTGATCGGTCAGAACATCGAGCATCGTCCGGTCAGTTTGTTTTCTTGTTTGCAGCTGTTTCAAAAAATGATTCCGCTGGGAAAGGATTTTCTGGTAAAGAGAAAGATCATGAAGGTAGACGAGAGAAACCTGTCCGATTTCCATGTCAAGAAACCGCCTTCTCACTTGAGGGCTTCCCTTTACAAGATTTAAATCTTCCGGCGCGAACATAATGGTGTTGAGGGCCCCGACATACTGGCTGAGCTTTTGCTGTTCAATATGATTGACCTTGCCCTTTTTACCCTTTTTGGAGATGACGAGCTGCATCGGGATCGCCCCGTTTTGCTTCATCACTCTTCCCTCTATTTTAGCATAGTCTTTGTCCCACCGTATAAGTTCTTTGTCATTTGATGTCCGGTGCGATTTCGCCATGGACAAGACATAGATCGCCTCCATGAGGTTTGTCTTCCCCTGGGCGTTTTCTCCGATGATCACATTTACTTTATTTTCAAATTGAAGTTCAGCATGGTCGTAGTTGCGGTAAGATGTCAGTTCTAAGTTCTGGATATACAATCAGTGTCACCCGCTTTAATTGACGACTTGAAATGAACCAAATCCTTCAATCTCTACCACATCTCCAACATACAGCTTTCTGCCCCGGCGGTTGTCCGGCTCATCGTTCACAAGCACTTCATGCTCGCTTAAAAACCACTTCGCCATACCGCCAGACTGAATCACATCGGCTAATTTTAAGAATTGTCCGAGTGTAATCATCTCTGTATCAATTGAAATCGGATTTGCCATTATATCGACCTCTTTCAAATATCACTAATATCTAATTGTACTAAAAAAAAACGAATTAGGGAAAGGGAAAACTTGTCGGAGCAGATACCGAATAGAAAAGCTGCCGACAGGTCGGCAGCAGTGTATCGGATTAATAGGTTCTGACAGGAAGGATAAGCTGTACAATCGTTTCATCATTCGGCGTGCGAATTAAGAAAGGTCTCATTGCGCCTGTAAAGCTTACGCGTATTTCTGCTCCTTCAAGCACCTTTAGTGCATCCAGCATATATTTTGGACTAAAAGAGATATTTAATTCCTCACCTTCAATTTGATCCGCAGCAATTGCTTCCACAACTTTACCGATTTCCGGCGAGTTGGAAGAAATTTCAATGGATTCAGCCGGTTTTGCAGACAGTTTTACAACGTTGTTGCGTCCCTCTCTGGCTAAAAGAGATGCACGATCAATGGCCTGAAGGAATTCTTTTGTGTTCACAATGATTTCTGTTTTGCTGTCTTGCGGAATCAGGCTGGTTGTGTCTGGATAATTCCCGTCCAGAAGCCGTGAGAAGAATAAGACGTTTTTCGCTTTAAACAGAACTTGGGTTTCTGTGATGACGATATCTACAAGTTCCTGGTTGTCATCTAAAATCTTGCTGAGTTCAGTTAAACTTTTTCCCGGAATCACGACGTTATAAGATCTGTCTTCTGGAATATCAAGTTTCGCCTTTCTTAATGCAAGACGGTGGCTATCCGTTGCAGTGCATAATAATTCACTTTGCTCCACTTTCCAGTTTACACCTGTCAAGATAGGGCGTGTTTCTGAGGTGGACACTGCAAATACTGTTTGTCTGATTAGATTTTTTAACAAATCAGTTGGGATCTGAATCGCATGATGCTCTTCAATCTGCGGCAAGTGCGGATACTCATCAGCATCCAATCCGTTTAGATTGAATTCAGCTTTACCAGAACGGATAATTGTCAAATACTGATTTTGGACTTCGATTTCTACAGTTGCCATCGGCAATTTTTTTACAATTTCACTAAAAAAGCGAGCCTGTAAAACAATGCTTCCGGGCTGTTCAATAGTGACGATTTCTTTATCTCCTTCTTCTTTTGGAATGAAGGATTCAATAGAAATATCTGAGTCACTTCCTGTAAAGGATACTCCATCATCTGATGCAACAATTTTAATACCAGTCAGAATGGGAATCGTGGTTCTGGATGAAACTGCTTTTAATACATCTTGGACACTTTCAACAAGACGATCTTTTTGAATCGTGAATTTCATTTTTATCCTCCTAACGGATAATGTATTAATATATATATTTATAAAAAAATAGTAGAAGTAATAGTAGGGCCTGTGGATTTGTGGATAAGTTGTGAAAAAGACAGGAAACACAGCCTATCCACATGTGGACAGACTGTGTATGACTTCCGAAAAGTTATTCACAATTTCCCCGATTGATCCCCGGTCCTGCTATTTAAGCTGTTCTTTAATTTCTTTTACATGCTGCTGAAGCTGTTCATCATCTGCCAGCAGTTTTGAAATTTTTTCATGCGCATGAATAACGGTCGTATGATCACGTCCTCCAAACTCTTCACCGATTTTAGGAAGAGAGGAATCAGTCATTTCCCTTGATAAGTACATGGCGATTTGACGCGGAAAAGCTACTGACTTTGTCCGTTTTTTTGCTTTGAAATCCTCGAGTTTAATATTAAATTGCTGGCCTACTACCCTCTGAATTTCTTTTATCGTAATGACTTTCGGTTTTGAGGAAGGAATAATATCTTTCAACGCCTCAGCGGCCAGATCAGCATTAATATCTTTATTAATTAAAGATGAATAAGCGACAACTCTGATTAATGCTCCTTCGAGTTCCCGAATATTGCTGTCGATTTGATTCGCGATGTAAAGCATAACCTCGTTCGGAATATCGAGGCCTTCTGCTTTGGCTTTTTTTCTTAAAATTGCAATTCTCGTTTCTAGATCAGGCGGTGTGATATCTGTAATAAGTCCCCATTCAAAACGTGAGCGCAATCTGTCCTCAAGTGTCGGAATTTCCTTTGGCGGTCGGTCACTTGAAATGACGATTTGTTTGCTTTCTTCGTGCAATGTGTTAAATGTATGGAAAAATTCTTCCTGGGTTTGTTCTTTCCCCGCTAAAAATTGAATATCATCTATCAAAAGCACATCAACATTTCGATAGCGATTGCGGAAGTCGACGGCTTTATTATCTCGGATAGAGTTGATGAATTCGTTTGTAAATTTCTCAGAAGACAGATAAACCACTTTGGCAGAAGGATTATGATCTATTACATAATGGCCGATCGCATGCATTAAGTGCGTTTTCCCTAAGCCGACGCCCCCATAGATAAATAAAGGGTTGTAAGCTTTCGCGGGTGCTTCCGCTACTGCGAGGGAAGCAGCGTGTGCGAATCGGTTTCCAGATCCGATGACAAAAGTATCAAAAGTATATTTTGGATTGAGCATATTTTGAGGAAAATCAGATGTATCTTCTTTGACCGCTTTTTTGACTTGCGGTTTCGGCATAAAGTCCTCAACATCTTGATTTTGAGGAATGACAAACTTAATGCTCAATTCTTCCCCGGTTAATTCATATATAGTATCTGCAATCAGATGCAAGTATCTGGACTCCAGCCAGTCTCTGGCAAATTCATTGGGAGCCGTGATTGTTAATGTATCGCCTTGCAGTGAGTGGGCTTTGGTTGACTTCATCCAAGTCTCAAAACTCGGTTTGCTCAACTTTTTTTCGATTTGAGCAAGGGCTTGGTTCCACAGGTCTAATATATTTTCCAT